>NZ_JAHCKK010000057.1 GCF_026125825.1 Hydrogenophaga sp.
ACGAGCGCCGCGCCGACGAGGCCAGCCGCGATGTGGAGGCCTGGCTCAAGTGCAAGTACATGCGCGAGCACCTGGGCGAGGAGTTCAGCGGGGTGGTGACCGCGGTCACGAGTTTCGGCCTCTTCGTCACGCTCGACGCGATGTACGTCGAGGGGCTGGTGCACATCACCGAACTCGGTGGCGAGTACTTCCGGTTCGACGAAGCGCGCCAGGAGTTGCGGGGCGAACGCACTGGCATCCGATATGGATTGGGTACGCGCGTGCAGGTACAGGTCAGTCGGGTGGATCTGGATGGCCGGCGCATCGACTTCCGCTTGGTCAGCGGCGACGACGACCTGGTGTTGCGAGCCATGCGCGACAAGACCGGCCAGCCGTCTGGCCCTGACAACCAGGCGCCCGCAGCCCGAGCGGGCAAGTCGCGTCGCAACCGGAGCGAAGGTGCGCCGCAAGGGCGCCAGGCGCCCGCCATGGACGTCAAGGCTGCCGTGAGAAAGGCTGCGGGCAAGAAGGGCGAGCGTGGCGGAGCCCGGAGCACCGCAAGCCAATCGCGCAAGAGCCGTCGCTGAAGCGGTCCCCACCCGATTTCGCCATGCCCAACTCCGCCGCCTTGACCAAGAGCCCTGCTGCCAAACCTGCAAAGTCAACGGTGGTGCGCCGGCGCGAGCCTGCGGCCGTGCCCACCGACCGGGCTTTGCGCATCGGCGTCTCGGCACGCCTGCTGCACCAGGCGCCGCAGGAGCTGGGGTTCCGAAACAAGATCCTGCAGTACATCGAGCAGTCGCTGGCCCACTGGATCATGGAGCACGGGGCGGTGGCTTTCATGGTGCCGGCCGTCGCGCACGACAGCAAGCATGCGGCGCGCCACCTCAAGGTGGAGCAGGTGGTCCAGGAGCTCGACGCACTGGTGCTGCAGGGCGGTGCCGATGTGGCGCCCCAAAGCTATGGGCAGACACCGATGGACCCGCGCTGGCAGGGCGATGTGGTGCGCGACCGCTATGAGCTGGCCTTGCTTCGCACCTTTCTTGCGCAGAAGAAACCGGTGCTGGGTGTCTGCCGGGGCGCGCAACTGCTCAACGTTGCCTTTGGCGGGACGTTGTACCAGGACATTCCAACCCAGTGCCCGGCGGCCCATGCCCACGTGGACACCGATCTGTATGACCAGCTGGAGCACGACGTGACCTTTCTCCAGGGCACCGCTCTGACCAAGCTGTATCCCAATGCCTCTCAGCTGCGGGTGACCAGCATTCATCACCAGGCGGTGGCGGAACTGGGCAAGGGGATGGTGGTGGAGGCTGTGTCAACCCTGGACGGCATGGTCGAGGCCATTCGCTGGACCGGTGACACCTATGCGCGGGGTGTGCAATGGCACCCCGAGTTCCACCACGGGCGCGACGCGCTGGCCGACAGTTCACCCATCATGCTGGACTTTCTGGAGGCGTCGCGGGCGGCCGCCCTGGAGCGGCTGGCCAGCGGGCACGAGCCCGATCCGCGCACGCCCCGGGCGCCCTTGCGACTGGGCGCCTGAGCCTACACTCTGTTCCCTCCGTCATCCGCCGCCCCACGCCATGCGCATTGTTTTCTTTCTGCTAGAGACGTTCTTCTTCTTTCTCGTGGCCGCGGCATTGTTGCGGGCCTGGATGAACCACTTGCGCATCAACATGTCAGGCCAGCCTGGTCGTTTTGCCATCGCGGTGACCGACTGGCTGGTGGCGCCGCTGCGCCGTGTGCTGCCACGCTCGCTCGCGCAGAGCCGCGTGGACTGGGGCAGCCTTGGCGCGGCCGTGTTGCTTGCGCTGGCCTTTGGCGTCCTCTGGTGGCTGCTGGCCGCGAGCGTGTCCGCCGCCCCGGGCTCGGCTGCTGGGATTGTCACGATCGTCTTCACCATGGCGGTGCGCCTGCTGGTTCGCACCGTGCTGCAGGGTTTGATGATCCTGCTGATCGGCTACGCCATCCTGTCATGGGTCCAACCCCAGTCGCCGTTGATGGGCACGCTTGATCGACTGTGCGCGCCCATCCTGCGCCCGGTGCGGCGCATCGTTCCCTTGGTCGGTGGCGTGGACTTGTCCGTGCTGCTGGTCATCATCCTGCTGCAGGTCGGCCTGATGCTGCTGGGCTGACGAGGGTTCAGCCTGGGAAGCGCGCCCGCGCAGCCAGGCGGCTGGCTGTGAGCCCTTGGGCGGCGTCTTCGTCCCAGTGATCGGCCAGCCATCCGTGCCAATGCACGGCCGCGGCAACCCTGTCTCGCACGCCCTCGCTGGACGCCCCTTGGGGCGCGATGGCACTGCCGATCATGCCGGCCAGCACGTCCCCGGTGCCGGCGGTGGCCAGAGCGCCGTTCCCGCTGGCGTTGATGAGCGGCACCTCACCCGGCGCAGCCAGCACCGAGCCCGAGCCCTTGAGCACGCACAGTGCGCCGAATCGATCGGCCAGGGCCTGTGCAGCCTTCAGTCGATCGGCCATGACCTCGGGGGTCGTTCTGCCAAGCAGACGAGCGGCTTCCAGGGGATGGGGGGTGAGCACGGTGATCCAGCCCTTGCCGTGCCGCTGGCCGAGGAGCGTCTGAAGCGACGTGTCGTCGGCGATCGCATTGAGCGCGTCGGCGTCGAGCACCAGCCGGTGGGCGGCACCTAGCACTTGTGGCAGCAGCGCGGCCACCGAAGTGCCACCGCCGCAGCCGCACACGACGCTCGCGTGGCGCAGGACCTCCGGTGCCAGCAGCAACGCCGGGCTGCGGAACATGAGCTCGGGGCAGATGGGGTCCCAGTGCGTCGGATGGGTTGAATCACCTTCGAGCAGGCCGACGAACACGCGGCCGGCGCCAGCGTGCAGCGCGGCTCGGGCGGCGAGCAAGGCGGCGCCCGTCATGCCGGCACCATGCACCGCGATGCCTTGGCCACCGAGCACCAGCACATCACCAAAGCTGCCCTTGTGGCTGGCATGGGGTCGCGATCGAATGGCCAACGGCTGTCCGGCCAGCCAGGCGGTTACAGGCACTTTGCCCGCCGGCGCGGCATTCAGGTCGTCAAACCAGACGCACCCGGCGGCGTCGCGCCCGGCGCCAGTGAACAAGCCTGGCTTGAGGGTGAGCAAGGACAGTGTGTGGCGCGGGCCCGGCACACCGCCGGTGCGACCGATCGAGGGCGCCAGCACACCCGTATCGGCATCCAGCCCGCTGGGTACGTCGACGCACAACACTGGCTGCTCGGTGGCACGAAGAAGGTCCACCCATTGGGCAATGGCGCCTCCCAGCGGCCTTTGCGGGCCGATGCCGAGCACGGCATCGATGGCGAGATCGAAGTCTGCGGGCGGGGCGTCGTGGAACGGGACGCCGCAGGCTCGCGCTGCGATCAGGGCCTGGTGGGCATCGGCTGGCATCCGGGATTCGTCTTCCACGGCGTGCGTCACGACCACTTCGGCAAGTCCACCCTGTTCTTGCGTCCATTGGTGCAGGTGGGTGGCAGCGACGAGGCCGTCACCGCCATTGTTGCCGGGGCCGCAGGCCACCCAGATGCGTGTGGCGTGCGGCTGCAGGGCGCGTGCAAGCCTCGCGACCGCGAGGCCGGCGCGCGACATCAAGGTGTGGTCGGGTAGGGCGGTTGCGGCCTCGTGTTCGATCTGGCGCGTGGCGGCGCTGCCGTACAAGGCCAGGCGGCCGGCGGCGGGCACCGGTCGCGGTCCGGTGGCAGTGATGAAGCTTGGCGCGTCCAAAGTCTCGCTCCTCTCAAGGCATGGACGCATTTCAACATGTTTGCGCGCAGCCGCTGGCCACCTGCCCGGCGTGTCAGAGGCCGTGGCGCTGGGGCGAACTGCCGGAAACGTCGATGTCAGGAGACCGGGCTGCCAGCTGATCGGCCAGCGCTCGCGCGGTGCCACATGCCATGGCCCAGCCGGCGCTGCCGTGCCCCAGGTTCACCCACACGGCCGGGAAGCGCGTGGCGCCTACCAAGGGCAGGCCGTCGGGCAGCGTCGCCTGGGCGCCTTGCCATTCCTGAACGCTGCCTCGTGGCCCGCCCAGGCGCACGGAGCCAGGGAACCAGTCCGACAGCACGGCGTAAAGCTGTTTCAGCGTGGCTTTGGAGGGTTGGCCGGGCGTGGCGCCGAACTCGCTGCCGCCCGCCACGCGAATGCGCTGTCCCAACCGCGCTATCGAGATGCCGTAGCCCGCGTCCAGCACCGCCGACATCGGGGCGTCCAGCGGTTCCCGCACGGCAGCGCTGAGCGAATGGCTGTAGACAGGCTGCAATGGCAGGCGCAGCCCAAGGGGGCGCAGCAGGCCCGTGCTTTGCACGCCCGCACATACCACCACGGCGTCGAATCGCTGGACATCGCTGGTTCCTGCGTTGGCGCTGCTCGAGAGGCGCAGGTTCACGCCGGCGGTGGGCCCCAGGGGTTCGACGGCGTCCACCGTCGTGCTGAACACGAAACGGCAGCCGAGTTGCTGGGCTTCGACGCGGATCGACAGCGCGAATTCGCGGCAATTGGCTGCAGCTTCCCCGCCCAATTCAATCGCGCCATGCAAAGGCGTTTCAGGGTTCAGGGCCGGTTCCAGCGCCCGGGCCTGGTCGGCGGACAGTTCGCGGCAGGGAATCCCGAGTTCTTTCATCTGCTGCAGGGCGGGCTGGGCCTGTTCGGCCTCCCGCGCTTGCCGCCAGAGCACCAGCATGCCTTGGCTTCGGTCGTGGTCAAGGTCCCGCTCCTCGGTGATCGCGAGAAGGCGCTGCTGGCTGTACTGCACCCATTGGTGGATCTGCCGATGGCGGTCCGCCTGGTGCGGACCCTGGCCGGCTTGCAGCCAGCGCCAGATCCAGCGCCATTCCCCGCCCCGCGGCAGCCGAGCCAGCTTCAGCCCCCCGGGGCGCGTGGCCCAGGGCATGCGCAGGCTTCGCTCTGGACGGCCCCAGGGGGCCGTCCAGCCCGCAGCGACGAGCGCGCCGCTGGCGAAGCTGGCCTCTTCGGCCACGGTGCTGCGGCGCTCAAACACCGTGACTTCATGTCCGTCTCGCGTCAGCTCGAATGCGGTCGTGGTGCCGATCACGCCCGCTCCCACCACGGCGACTTTCACGATGCCCCTCCGGGCAAGAGGGCGGGGGGGAAAGGCGGGCAATCGGCGGTCAGCGAGGCATCGGGCATGGGACGTGGCGCAGAAGCACACCGGACGCGCCAAGGGAGCGCGATCCGGAGAGCAAGTAAGACGGGAGCGGCCGGGCTGCTATAATCGACAGGCTTTGCAGATGGCTGGCTCGAACATCGTTCTTGCCGCCTTTGCAGAGCGAAATCGCAAACCAGCCCAACCGGGTGTTGCCTGAAGCACCAGG
This sequence comes from Hydrogenophaga sp., assembly GCF_026125825.1. Taxonomy (GTDB): domain Bacteria; phylum Pseudomonadota; class Gammaproteobacteria; order Burkholderiales; family Burkholderiaceae_C; genus Hydrogenophaga. The sequence continues at coordinate 5,316 of NZ_JAHCKK010000057.1, forward strand.
ACCGTCAGCGGTCCGTTCAATGCACAGGTGATCGGGGCTGGATTTTAGACTCAACCTCTGGAAAGTTAACTCATGTCTATCTCCATGCGCGAAATGCTGGAAGCCGGTGTCCACTTTGGACACCAGACCCGCTTCTGGAACCCCAAGATGGCTCCGTACATCTTCGGCCATCGCAACAAAATCCACATCGTCAACCTCGAAAAGACGCTGCCCCTGTTCGAAGAGGCGGCCAAGTTCGTGCGCCAGCTCTCCGCCAACCGCGGCACCATCCTGATGGTGGGCACCAAGCGCCAATCGCGCGACATCGTGGCCCAGGAAGCCCGCCGCGCCGGCGTGCCTTTTGTCGACCAGCGCTGGCTGGGTGGCATGCTGACCAACTTCAAGACGGTCAAGACCTCCATCAAGCGCCTGAAGGACATGCAAGCCCAGAAGGAAGCCGGCCTGGACAGCATGACCAAGAAAGAGCAGCTGATGTTTGCTCGCGAAATGGAAAAGCTCGAGAAGGACATCGGCGGCATTCAGGACATGAACGCGCTGCCCGATGCCATCTTTGTCATCGACGTGGGCTTCCACAAGATTGCCGTGCTCGAAGCCCAGAAGCTGGGCATCCCGCTGGTGGGTGTGGTCGATACCAACCACTCGCCCGTGGGCATTGACTACGTCATCCCCGGCAACGACGACTCGGCCCGCGCCGTGGCGCTGTACGCCCGTGGCATCGCCGACGCCATCATTGAAGGCCGCAGCAACGCGGTCACCGAAACGGTCAAGGCGTCGCCTGCGGCCGACGAGTTCGTGGAAGTCAAGGACGCTGCTGCTGCCTGAGCTTGACTCTTGCATGAAAGAGGGGCTCGTGTAGCCCCTTTTTCATAAGGCCACCCGATCATTGAAACAGACCGTTGCTGCCCAGCGGGCACAACGGCGAACGGAGAAACTGAAATGGCAATTACCGCAAGCATGGTCGCCGAACTGCGCGCCAAGACCGACGCACCCATGATGGAGTGCAAGAAAGCCCTGACCGAAGCCGATGGCGACATGGCCAAGGCCGAAGAGCTGCTGCGTGTCAAGCTCGGCACGAAGGCCGGCAAGGCCGCCAGCCGTGTCACCGCAGAAGGCGTCGTGGCCAGCTCCATCCATGGCACCACGGGTGCCCTGATCGAAGTCAACTGCGAAACCGACTTCGTCACGAAGAACGACAGCTTCCTGGCGCTGGCCAACGCAGCGGCCAAGCTGGTGGCGGAGCACCAACCTGCCGATCTCGAGGCCCTGGGCGCGCTGCCCTACAGCCAGGACGGGTTCGGCCCTACCCTGGAAGACGTGCGCAAAGGCCTGATCGGCAAGATCGGCGAAAACATGTCGTTCCGCCGGTTCAAGCATTGGGCCAACGGCGGCCAGCTCGCCGGTTACCTGCACGGTACCCGCATTGGCGTCGTGGTGGAGTTTGAAGGCGATGCCGTGGCCGCCAAGGACGTCGCCATGCACGTGGCCGCCATGAAGCCTGTGTCGCTGACTTCGGCTGACGTGCCTGCTGAGCTGATCGAGCGCGAGCGCTCGGTGGCTGCCGCCAAGGCCGCTGAGTCGGGCAAGCCTGCCGACATCGTCGCCAAGATGGTGGAAGGTTCGGTCCAGAAGTACCTCAAGGAGGTCTCGCTGTTCGATCAGGTCTTCGTGAAGGCCGCCGACGGCAAGCAGACCGTGGGCGCGATGCTCAAGGCCGCTGGCACCAACGTCAAGGGCTTCACGCTGTTCGTGGTCGGCGAGGGCATCGAAAAAAAGGTCGATGACTTCGCGGCGGAAGTGGCCGCGCAAGTGGCTGCCGCCAAGGGCGCCTGATCCTGCCGAGACTGGACGATACAACGGGCCGCAAGGCCCGTTGTGCCGTGTGGGGCTTATTTACGCCCCGATGCGGCGGGTGAACGCGGGCTCCTCGCTACACTTGCCGGTTGAATGTTTGTTTATTGATTTCCTGAAAGTTGCCTCATGCCAGCCTACAAACGGATTCTGTTGAAACTGTCGGGAGAGGCCCTGATGGGCGATGACGCGTTCGGCATCAACCGGGCCACCATCGTGCGCATGGTGGAAGAAATCGCCGAAGTCACCCGCCTGGGCGTCCAGGTGGCCATTGTCATCGGTGGCGGCAACATCTTCCGCGGCGTGGCCGGCGGCTCGGTCGGCATGGACCGGGCCACGGCCGACTACATGGGCATGTTGGCGACCGTGATGAACTCGCTCGCGCTGGCCGATACCATGGACAAGGCCGGCTTGGTGGCGCGCGTGATGTCTGCCATTGCCATCGAGCAGGTGGTCGAGCCTTACGTTCGGCCCAAGGCCTTGCAGTATCTCGAAGAGGGCAAGGTGGTCGTCTTTGCCGCCGGCACGGGCAATCCCTTCTTCACCACCGATACGGCTGCCGCGCTGCGCGGCGCCGAGATCGGTGCGGAAATCGTGCTCAAGGCCACCAAGGTCGATGGTGTCTATACCGCCGATCCGAACAAGGACCCCAGCGCCACGCGCTACACCACCATTTCGTTTGACGAGGCCATGAGCAAGAACCTGCAGGTGATGGATGCCACCGCGTTTGCGCTGTGCCGCGACCAGAAGCTGCCCGTGAAGGTGTTTTCGATCTTCAAGCCCGGGGCGCTGCGCAAGGTGGTGCAGGGGGGCGATGAGGGCACGCTGGTTCACGTCTGATGCCTGTTTGGCATTTCATTTCCCGCTGCATTGAGGAGTTTTCATGAGCACCGACGACATCCGCAAAACCGCTGAGCACAAGATGCTTCAATCGGTGGAAGCGCTCAAGAACAGTTTGACCAAGGTCCGCACCGGGCGGCCCAACCCCGCCTTGCTGGACACGGTGCATGTGGAGTACTACGGCTCCATGCTGCCGCTGTCCCAGGTGGCCAACCTGACGCTGCTGGACGCGCGCACCATCGGCGTGGCCCCGTGGGAAAAAGGCATGGGTCCCAAGATCGAGAAGGCCATCCGGGAATCGGACCTCGGCCTGAACCCGTCCAGCCAGGGCGACCTGATCCGCGTGCCCATGCCACCCATGACCGAGGAGCGCCGCAAGGAACTCACCAAGGTGGTCCGTGGTGAAGGCGAGGCCGCCAAAATCGCGGTGCGCAACCTGCGTCGCGACGCCAACGAATCGGTGAAGAAGCTGGTCAAGGAGAAGCTGGCGTCCGAAGACGACGACCGCCGCTCTCAGGAAGACATCCAGAAGCTGACCGACCGCATGATTGCGGAGGTGGATCGTCTGGTGGCATCCAAGGAACAGGACATCATGGCGGTCTGATCCGCCCTTCGATCGACCTCCTGGCCATGGCTACAGCTGCAACACTCCCCTCCCTGTCGGCGAAACTGCCTGGCCACGTGGCCATCGTCATGGATGGCAATGGTCGCTGGGCGCAGAAGCGTTGGTTGCCGCGCGCGGCCGGGCACAAGCAGGGCGTGGACGCATTGCGCGGGGTGGTCAAGGCCTGCATTGAGCGCGGCGTGCCTGTGCTCTCCGTTTTCGCGTTCTCGTCCGAGAACTGGAACCGCCCCGTGGAGGAGGTCTCCGGTCTCATGGACCTGCTGGCAATGGCGCTGTCGCGCGAGGTTCCCAGCCTGAAGAAGAGCGGCGTGCGGTTGCACTTCCCAGGCAATCGGGAGGGCCTGTCGGCGCGAGTGGTGCAGGGGCTGGAGGCTGCCGAGCGCGAGACCGCACACAATCAGACCCTGGTCTTGAATGTGTGCTTCAACTACGGTGGACGCTGGGATATCGCTCAGGCGGCCCGCCGCCTTGCGCAGCAAGGCGCGGAGATCACGGAGGCGAGCCTGGCGGGTGCGATGGCGCTGTCGCACGTGAACGACCCGGATCTCCTGATCCGCACCGGTGGCGAATTGCGCATCAGCAACTTCCTGCTCTGGCAGTCCGCCTACACCGAGCTGCTCTTCACCGATTGCCTGTGGCCAGATTTCGATGCGGCCGAACTGGACCGCGCATTGGCCGAGTTCGCCCGGCGCGAGCGCCGCTTCGGCCAGACCGCCGAGCAACGTGCGGAGGTCGAGCCCGAGGTGGTCGCAGTGGGCCAGCGGCATGCTTAAGCAGCGCATCATCACGGCCCTGCTGCTGCTGGCCGTCCTTCTGCCTGCGCTGTTCTACCCCTCGATTGAACCGTTTGCCGCCCTGACGCTGCTGCTGATCGTGGCGGGCGGCTGGGAATGGGCGCGCCTCAACGGCAGCGGCTCATCGCTTTCATTGGGCCTCGGCCTCGGTCTGGGCGCGCTCATGGCGTTGGTCTGGTGGGCTGGTGGTTTGAACCTGTCGTTGCGACCGCTCTGGCTGGCCGTTGGTGCCGCCTGGGTATTGCTGGCCGTCGTGATGCTGGGCCGCGGCGTGAAGGGCTGGAGCGCGTGGCCTTCCGGCTTGCGCCTGTGGGTGGGGCTGGCGCTCATCGCCTGCGCCTGGCTCGCCATGGTGCACGCGCGCATGGTGGGCCTGGGCTTTCTGCTGTCCGTGCTGCTGCTGGTCTGGACCGCCGATATCGCGGCTTACTTCGGCGGCAAGGCCTTGGGCAAGCGCAAGCTGGCTCCCACGATCAGCCCGGGCAAGAGCTGGGAAGGCGCCATCAGTGGACTGGCAGGGGTTTTTCTGCTCGCCGCCTGCTGGCTTTGGGCCGATGCGCAGGGCAACAGCCTGTACGCGCGCCTCTGGGCCCTGGGGCCAGGGCTTGCCGTGCTGTCGCTGGTGTTTCTCGTTGCCATGAGCGTGGTGGGTGATCTGGTGGAGTCGTTGGTCAAGCGAAGTGCAGGTGCCAAGGATTCCAGCCAGCTCCTGCCAGGTCACGGCGGCGTGCTCGATCGTGTCGACGCCTTGCTGCCCGTGCTGCCGCTGGCCATGATGCTCATCACCATCTGAACGGCCATGAACCGCCCCCAAGCCATCACCATCCTGGGCTCCACAGGCTCGATCGGGGTCAGCACGCTGGACGTGATCGCCCGACACCCCGATCGCTACACCGTCTTTGCGCTGACCGCCGCCACGCAGGTGGAGGCGATTCTGGAGCAGTGCCAGCGCTTTGCCCCCCGGTATGCTGTCATGGCCAGCCCGGCGCATGCGCAACAACTGGCCGCCCGCGTGCGCGAGCTCGGCCTGTCGGTCGAGGTGCTGTCGGGGGCGCAGGCGTTGTGCGAGGTCAGCCGCGCCGAGGCAGTGGATGCCGTGATGGCCGCCATTGTTGGTGCAGCGGGTCTCGCCCCCAGCCTCGCGGCTGCGCAGGCGGGCAAGAAATTGCTGCTGGCCAACAAGGAGGCGCTGGTGGTCGGTGGCGAGCTCTTCATGCAGGCGGTTCGCGAAGGGGGGGCAACCCTTCTGCCCATCGACAGCGAGCATTCGGCGGTGTTCCAGTCGCTGCCTGAAGATCCGTCGACCTGGACGCGCCGGGTCGACAAGATCGTGCTCACCGCGTCAGGCGGCCCGTTCCGCACGCGCGATCCCCACACCTTGCACGAAGTGACGCCAGAGCAGGCCTGCGCGCACCCCAACTGGGTGATGGGCCGCAAGATCTCGGTGGACTCGGCGACCATGATGAACAAGGCGCTGGAAGTCATCGAGGCCTGCTACCTGTTTGGATTGCCTGCCTCGCAGATCGAGGTGGTGATCCACCCGCAGAGTGTCATTCATTCGATGGTGCAGTACACCGACAGCTCCGTGGTGGCACAGATGGGCACCCCTGACATGCGCGGTCCCATCGCATACGGCCTCTCTTGGCCGGAGCGCATCGTGTCGGGCGCGGCCGCGCTGGATTTCGCCTCGCTGGGTGCACTCAGCTTTGAAAAACCCGATGACCGCCGTTTCCCCGGCCTGCGCCTTGCCTGGGACGCCCTGGGCGGCCCGATGGGCACGACCGCAGTGCTCAATGCCGCGAACGAGGAGGCGGTGGCCGCGTTTCTGGCCCATCGGCTGCGGTTCGACCAGATCCATGTCGTCAACCATGCAACTTTGCAGGCCCTGACCCCCTCGAAGCCTCACGGGCTTGACGACCTCCTGGCGATCGACGCGGAAACGCGTGCCATCGCGCAAGCCCAGATAGACCGTCTGGCGGCTTGACGGCAAGACGGCCGGTACCCCGTCCGTTCAATTCTCGAAAACCCTTGCCATGCTCACACTCGTTGCCTTTGTTGTGGCTCTCGGTCTGCTGATCGCCGTGCACGAGTACGGCCACTACCGCGTCGCCGTGGCCTGCGGTGTGAAGGTGCTGCGTTTTTCGGTCGGCTTCGGCAAACCCCTGTTGACTTGGCGCAGGAAGGGTAGCCCGACGGAGTTCGTGCTCTGTGCGCTGCCCCTGGGCGGCTACGTGCGAATGCTTGATGAGCGGGAGGCCCCGGTTGACCCAGCCGAGCGCCATTTGGCTTTCAACACCCAACCGCTGCGCTCGCGCGCCGCCATCGTTGCCGCCGGCCCTGCCGCGAACCTGCTGCTGGCGATCGCGATCTATGCCCTTGTCAATTGGACTGGCGTGGAGGAGCCCAAGCCCGTGCTGGCCAGTCCAGTGGCGGGCTCGATCGCAGAGCGCGCCGGCTTGCGCGGGGGCGAGTGGGTGGCGCAGAGCGCCGTGGCCGATGCCGAAGCCAGTGCGGTGGTGTCCTTCGAGGACCTGCGCTGGCGCCTCACGCAGGCCGCTCTGTCGAGCGAAGACATGACGCTGTGGGTGTCGTCACGCGAAGGCGACGCGACGCGCCCCGTGACGCTTCCCTTGAGCGAACTAAACGTGCGGGAGGCCGATGCCGCCCTGTTTCAGCGCATCGGCATCACCAGTCCCTGGAGCGCGCCGGTGGTGGGCGAGGTCATGGAGGGCGGGGCCGCCGCCGCTGCCGGGCTGAGGGAAGGCGACATCGTCCGCAAGGTCAACGATCAAAGCGTGCGCGATGGACAGAGTCTGCGGGCCCTGATCCGGGCGGCCGTGGGCCAGGCCGGTGAGCCTGTCGAGCAGCACTGGGAGGTGTTGCGTGCAGGGCAGGTCGCTCATCTCGTGGTTCGCCCGGTGCCCGAGCAACAGGCCGGCGTCTGGGTGGGGCGTGTCGGCGCGTACATCGGCGCCATGCCGGAGATGACGACGGTGCGCCATGGCGCGGTTGATGGCCTGGTCAACGGTGTCGTCCGGACCTGGGAAGTCTCTTGGCTGACGCTCAAGATGATGGGGCGCATGCTGATCGGTGAAGCGTCGGTGAAGAACCTCAGCGGCCCCCTGACGATTGCCGACTACGCTGGAAAGTCGGCCAGCCTCGGTATCACCTCTTACCTGCTGTTTCTCGCGCTGATCAGCGTGAGCTTGGGCGTGCTCAACCTGCTGCCGTTGCCGGTCCTCGATGGAGGGCACCTGATGTATTATCTTTGGGAGGGTGTCACTGGGCGCAGCGTGTCTGACGTCTGGATGGAGCGCCTGCAGCGAGGGGGTGTCGTGGTTCTCATGGCGCTCATGTCCGTCGCCTTGTTCAATGATGTGGCCCGCCTGGCTGGCTGAACGCTTCTTTTCCATGAAAATAAAATCTTTCGGACTTCGCGGCCTGACCCTCTCTGCGCTCGCGACGACCCTTCTTGCGGCTTTGCCTGCCTGGGCTGTGGATCCCTTCACCCTTCGCGACATCCGTGTCGAAGGACTGCAGCGTGTCGAGCCAGGCACGGTGTTCGCGTCGTTGCCGTTTCGCATTGGTGACCAGTACAACGACGACAAGGGCTCCACGGCCATCCGCTCTTTGTTCGGCCTTGGCCTTTTCAGCGATGTGCGCCTGCAGGTCAATGGCGATGTGCTGGTGGTGATTGTCGAAGAGCGGCCCACGGTCGCCGACATCAGCTTTTCCGGCATCAAAGAGTTCGACGACGCGGTGCTGAAGAAGGCTCTGCGTGACATTGGCCTGACCGATGGCCGGCCGTTTGACAAGGCGCTGGCCGATCGCGCCGAGCAGGAACTTAAGCGCCAGTACATCAACCGCAGCATGTACGCCGCGCAGATCGTCACCACCGTGACGCCGAGCGAGCGCAACCGCGTCAACCTCAATTTCAGCGTGGTGGAGGGCGATGTGGCCAAGATCCGGGAAATCCGGATCGTCGGCAACCGCGCGTTCTCGGAGTCGACCTTGCGCAACCTGTTCGACCTCGACACCGGTGGCTGGCTGAGCTGGTACACCAAGTCGGACCGCTATTCGCGTGCCAAGCTCAACGCCGACATCGAGACCCTGCGTTCCTACTACCTCACGCGCGGCTATCTGGAATTTCGCATCGACTCCACCCAGGTTGCGATCGCGCCGGACAAGGAGAGCATGTCCATCACCCTCAACATCACCGAAGGCGACCGCTACGTGGTCAAGTCGGTGGCGCTCGAGGGCGAGTACCTGGGACGCGAAGAGGAATTCAAGTCGCTTGTGACGTTGCGGGCGGGCGAGGCTTACAACGCCGAAGACGAAACCAGCACCGTCAAGGCCTTTACCGATTATTTCGGGGCCTTCGGCTATGCCTTTGCCCAGGTCGAGGCCAGCCGCGACATCGACCGGGCGAACAAGCAGGTGTCCTTTGTTCTGCGGGCCCAGCCCGCGCGCCGTGTGTACGTGCGCCGCATCAACGTGGAGGGCAACAACCGCACCCGCGACGAAGTCATCCGCCGCGAGTTTCGCCAGCTGGAGTCGGCCTGGTACGACAGCGACCGCATCCGCCTGTCGCGTGACCGCGTCGACCGCCTGGGGTTCTTCACGTCTGTGGAAGTCGATACCCAGCAGGTGCCGGGCACCCCCGACCAGGTGGACATGACCATCACCGTGGTGGAAAAGCCGACAGGCAACCTGACGCTGGGCGCCGGCTATTCGCAGGCCGACAAGCTCTCGATCATTGCCGGTATCCGCCAGGAGAACGTGTTCGGCTCCGGCAATTACCTGGGCGTGGACGTCAACACCAGCGACTACAACCGACAGATCGTCGTCAGCACGGTGGACCCGTACTTCACGCCGGATGGGGTGTCGCGCAGCTTTGATGTCTACTACCGCACGACGCAGCCGTACACCGAGCAGGGTGGTGACTACCGGCTCATCACGCCAGGTGTCAGCGTGAAGTTCGGCGTGCCTTTCACCGAACAGGATACGGTGTTCTTTGGCATTGGCATCGAGCAGACCAAGATCGAGCCTGGTACAGGCCTGCCGCAGGCCTATCAGCAATACTCGAACACGTTCGGAGAGACCAGTTCCTCGGTGCCGCTGACCGTCGGTTGGTCCCGGGATGGTCGCGACAGTGCACTGGTTCCGACCCAGGGTCGCTTGCAGCGCTTCAACACCGAGATCGGGGTGGGTGGCGACACCCGGTACCTGAAGGCCAACTACCAGATCCAGCAGTACATTCCCCTGACGAAGCAGTACACCCTCGCGTTCAACGGTGAGTTGGGCTATGGCAAGGGCCTGGGTGGCCGACCGTTCCCGCTGTTCAAGAACTTTTACGGTGGGGGCCTCGGCTCGGTGCGTGGCTTCGACCAAGGCACCCTGGGCCCGACCTCACCCATCATGTCGGGCGTTCAGGCTGGCGAACTGGTCAACATCGGTGGCAATCGCAGCATGGCTTTCAGCGCCGAGTTCATCACGCCTTTTCCTGGTGCTGGCAACGACCGCACCCTGCGCATGTTCGGGTTCATCGACGTCGGCAACGTGTATGGCGAAAATGACACCCGGCCAAATGCCACCGATTTGCGCGCTTCCGTGGGGGTGGGCCTGAGCTGGATCTCGCCCGTCGGCCCCTTGCGCTTTGCCATCGCCAACCCCATCCGGAAATTCCCTGGCGATAGAATCCAGAAATTCCAGTTTCAGATCGGAACCTCCTTTTGATGAAGACTTTTTCCCGACTTTTCAACCGACGCCTCCTGCTGGCCGCTGGGCTGGGCCTGCTGGCCTTTGCCGCCGCGGCGCAGGATTTCCGCATCGGCTTCGTGAACACCGACAGGATCTTCCGCGAGGCCAACCTGGCCAAGGCGGCGCAGACCAAGCTCGAGCAGGAGTTCTCGCGGCGCGAGAAAGAAGTGCAGGGCCTGGCGGCCCAGCTCAAGACCGCTTCGGAGAAGTTCGAGCGTGAGTCCCCCACGCTGCCAGATGCACAACGGGCGGCGCGCCAGCGTCAGCTTGTCGAGCAGGATCGCGATTTCCAGCGCAAGCAGCGCGAGTTTCAGGAAGACCTGAATCTGCGCAAGAACGAAGAGCTGCAAAGCGTGCTTGAGCGCGCCAACCGTGTGATCAAGCAGGTGGCCGAGGCCGAGAAATACGATCTGGTGATCCAGGAAGCTGTGTACATCAACCCCAAGCACGACATCACCGACAAGGTGCTGAGCGGCTTGAACGGCGGCAAGTAAGTCACGCCAGGGCGACCCGTGTCGAGGCCTCTGGGCGACATCGTTGAAGCCCTGGGGGGCACGCGGCACGGCTCACCCGACCTGCTGATCCATCGGCTGGCGCCCGTGGCCACGGCCGGGCCAGGCGAACTGGCCTTCGTCGCGCAGGCGCGCTATGCGGCTCAGATCACCAGCACCGGTGCCGAGGTGCTCATCGTTCCCCCGGCCTTGCAGGATCAGGCCGCAGCGCGCGGTGCCTGCATCGTCACGGAAGACCCCTACCTTTACTTTGCGCGGCTGACCCAGTGGTGGAGGCGGCAGCACGAGGCTGCGCCTGCTCAGGGCATCGACCCGCTGGCGAGCATCCATCCCTCGGCCCGTGTCGATGAGGGGGTGAGCGTCGGGCCGTTCGCGATGATCGGGCGCGACGTTCATTTGTCGCGCGGTGTCAGGGTGGGCGCACACACCGTGCTGGGTGACGGGGCCCATGTGGGTGAAGGCACGTGGCTTCATGCGCGTGTCACTCTAGGGGAGCGCTGCAGGGTGGGCGCGCGCTGCGTGGTGCACTCTGGTGCGGTGATCGGGGCCGATGGCTTCGGTTTCGCGCCCCACCAGGGCGAGTGGGTCAAGATCGAGCAATTGGGTGCGGTGCGCATCGGCGATGACGTGGAGATCGGAGCCAACACCTGCATCGACCGCGGCGCGCTGGACGACACCGTGATCGAGAACGGCGTGAAGCTGGACAATCTGATCCAGATTGGTCACAACGTGCACGTGGGGGCGCACACCGCCATGGCGGGTTGTGTCGGCGTGGCCGGCAGCGCCACCATCGGGGCGCATTGCACCATTGGCGGGGGGGCGGTGGTGCTGGGCCACCTTCGGCTGGCCGATGGCGTGCATGTGTCGGCGGCCTCGGTGGTCACGCGATCCTTGCTCAAGCCAGGGCATTACACCGGCATGTTCCCCATCGACGACAATGCCAGCTGGGAAAAGAACGCTGCCTCCCTCAAGCAGCTCAACCGCCTGCGCGAGCGCCTCAAGGCCGCGGAGCTGGCAATCGAACAAGCCCTTCAAAACAATTCAAAGCCATGATGGACATCCACCAGATTCTCAAGCAGTTGCCGCACCGATACCCCATCCTTTTGGTCGATCGCGTGCTGGAGCTGGACAAGGGCAAGAGCATCAAGGCACTGAAGAATGTGACCATCAACGAGCCGTTTTTCGTTGGCCACTTTCCACATCGCCCGGTCATGCCGGGTGTGCTGATGCTCGAAGCCATGGCCCAGGCTGCGGCGCTGCTGTCCTTCGACACGATGGGCGTCACGCCCGATGACAAGACGGTCTATTACTTTGCCGGTATCGACGGCGCACGCTTCAAGCGCCCGGTCGAACCGGGCGACCAGCTCATCATGGATGTGAGCCTGGAGCGCGCCAAGGCCGGCATCTTCAAGTTCAAGGGTGTCTCGCGTGTGGGCGATCAGGTGGCGTGCGAAGCCGAGCTGATGTGCACCATGCGCACCGTCGCCTGAATCGGGGAGGGCACCTTGTGTCATTGATCCACCCTACGGCGGTCATCGAGCCGTCTGCCGAGCTGGACAGTTCCGTGAGCGTTGGTCCGTACACGGTGATCGGGCCCCACGTGAAAATCGACGCCGGCACCACGGTCGGCGCCCACTGCGTGATCGAGGGGCATACCACCATCGGCCGCGACAACCGCATCTTCCAGTTCAACTCATTGGGCGCCATCCCGCAGGACAAGAAATACGCCGGTGAGCCTTGCGAGCTGGTGATCGGTCACCGCAACACGATCCGCGAGTTCTGCACCTTCAATATCGGCTCGCCGGGCGATCGGGCGGTGACCCAGGTCGGCGACGACAACTGGATCATGGCTTACGTGCACCTGGCGCACGACTGCGTGGTGGCCAACCACACCATCTTCGCCAACAATTCGCAGCTCGCCGGCCATGTGGTGGTGGACGACTGGGTGATCCTCGGCGGTTTCACCGTGGTGCACCAGTTCGTGCGCATTGGCGCGCACGCCATGACGGCCATGTGTTCGCTGCTGTTTGCCGACCTGCCGCCGTTTGTGATGTGCCAGGGCCAGCCGGCCCAGGCGCGTTCCATGAATTTTGAAGGCCTTCGCCGCCGCGGCTTCTCACCTGAGCGCATCGCGGCCGTGAAGGCCATGCACAAGGCGCTGTACCGGGACGATCTCAAGCTGGACGACGCCGTGGCGCGCATTCAAGGGCTGTCCGACAAGACGCCGGATGCCAAGCCCGATGTCGCCATGATGCTGGACTTCCTCGGGCAGGTGTCGCCCCAGCGCGGCATCGTCCGTTGAAGCGCTCATGAACCCGTCCAAGCGTTTTGCCCTCGTGGCGGGCGAGACGTCGGGCGACCTGCTCGCGGGGCTGTTGCTCAGGGGCGTGCGGCAGCGCTGGCCCGATCTGCAGTCCTTTGGCATTGGTGGCCCGCAGATGGCCGCCCAGGGTTTTGAGGCTTGGTGGCCCAGCGAGAAGCTCGCGGTGCGCGGGTATGTCGAGGTGCTGCGGCACTATCGCGAGATCGTGGGCATCCGCGCGGCGTTGCAGCAGCGCCTGCTGACGTCGACGCGCCCCGATGTGTTCATCGGTGTGGATGCGCCCGATTTCAACCTGGACCTCGAGGCCAATCTGAAGGCAGAGGGTGTTCGCACCGTGCACTTCGTCTGCCCATCGATCTGGGCCTGGCGCGCGGACCGGGTCGACAAGATCCGGCGCAGCGCCGACCATGTGCTCTGCATTTTCCCGTTCGAACCCGCGTTGCTGGGGCAACATGACATCGCGGCCACCTATGTGGGCCACCCGCTGGCCAACGTCATCCCCATGGAGCCGGACCGCATGGCGGCGCGCCTCCAGCTGGGCCTGCAAGAGGAGGACACTGTCGTCGCGATCCTGCCGGGCAGCCGCGCCTCGGAAGTGCAGTACCTGGTCACGCGTTTCTTTGATGCCGCGGCGCGGCTGCGGCGCGAGCGCCCCGGTATGCGCTTCGTGGTGCCGGCGGTACCCGCGCTGCGCGATCGCATCGAGGCTGCGGCCCATGCCGCCGGGCTGAATGGTGCGTTGACAGTCATCCCGGGGCAGTCGCACACCGCGCTGGCTGCGTGCGATGTCACGCTGATCGCCAGCGGCACCGCGACGCTGGAGGCCGCGCTGTTCAAGCGGCCCATGGTGATTGCTTACAACATGAACTGGCTCTCGTGGCAGATCATGCGGCGCAAGCAACTGCAGCCTTGGGTGGGCTTGCCCAACATCCTTTGTGGCGAGTTTGTGGTTCCCGAGTTGTTGCAGGACGCGGCCACGCCTCAGGCGCTGTCGCAGGCGGTGCTGGACTGGCTTGATGCACCTGCGAAAATCGCCTCGGTCCGGCAGCGATTCACCGAGCTGCACCACACCCTGAGACGAGATACCGCTCAACTGGCTACCGATGCGATCGAACAAGTTCTTGAAGGCTGAACAGGCCCCGTTGATCTGGGACGTGCCCGGACTGCTCGCGGGCGTGGACGAGGCCGGGCGCGGTCCGCTGGCGGGGCCTGTGGTCGCCGCTGCCGTCATCCTGGATGACCGCGCGCCGATCAAAGGCCTGGCGGACTCCAAGCAGCTGACCGCATTGCGCCGCGAAAAACTGTATGACGAAATTCGTGCCAAGGCACTGTGTTGCAGCGTGGCCCAGGCTTCGGTGGAGGAGATCGACCAGCTCAACATCCTGCAGGCCACCTTGCTGGCCATGCGCCGGGCGGTGCTGGGCCTGCGCCTCAAACCTGCCAAAGTGCTGGTGGATGGCAACCGGCTGCCGACGCTGGACGTGCTGACCGAGGCCATTGTCTCGGGCGATGCGCTGGTACCGTCGATATCAGCCGCATCCATTCTGGCCAAGGTCACGCGGGATCGCCTGCTGTGCGAGTTGCATCTGCAGCACCCAGAGTATGGATTCGACCAGCACAAGGGTTACGGTACCGCGCAGCACATGCAGGCGTTGCGGGTGCATGGGGCCTTGTCCGTGCACCGTCGCTCGTTCGCGCCTGTGGCTCGAGCCTTGGTGGTGCCAGGGGCCGACAAGGGGGACGAGCCGTGACGGCCACGCCCCTGACCATCACCTCGCGAGACAACCCGTTGCTCAAGCGCCTGCGTCTGCTGGCGCAGGACGGCACGGCCTACCGCAAGCAGGGCCAAGTCTGGCTGGAGGGAGATCACCTCTGCCGGGCCTTGTTGGCGCGCGGTCTGCGGCCACTCACCGCGGTGTTCACCGACGCCTTCTGGCCTCGGGCCCCGCACGACTTGCGCGACGCCAGCGATCACGTGGTCATCGTGCCCGACGCCCTGATGGCGGGGATCAGTGGGCTGGAGTCGCCGGCCGGCGTGGGGTTTGTGTGGGCTTTGCCCCCCGTTTCGGCGGTGCAGGGTGGCGTGGCCACAGTGGTGCTGGACCGGCTGCAGGACGCGGGCAATGTGGGGTCTATCCTGCGCAGCGCATCCGCTTTCGGTTTTGGGCAGGTGCTGGCACTCAAGGGCACGGCCGCGCTGTGGTCCCCCAAGGTGGTGCGCGCGGGCATGGGGGCGCATTTCGGGCTGCGCCTGATTGAAGGCTTGGCGGTGCACGATCTCGCGGCGCTGGGCGTTCCTATGCTGGTGACCAGCTCTCATCAGGGAGACTGGCTGCATCAGGCACGGCTGCCCTGGCCCTGCGCATGGGTCCTGGGCCATGAAGGCCAGGGCGTGGGGGAGGGCCTGATGGCGCAGGCCGCGGCTTTCGTGCGCATCGCCCAGCCTGGCGGCGAAGAATCCCTCAATGTGGCCGCTGCTGCTGCCATTTGCCTGCACGCGGGCGCCGTCCGATCGGCTGTTTGAGCCCTCGGCCCAGGGCCCGCTCCGGGCTATAATTCCACGGTTTACCCGCAATCAGCGCAACCCTGCGCGCCCCGGCTCACCACCCCAGGTTCCAGCTCCGTTTCCGCCCCGGCACCGGCCGGCGCGAGGCGGGTGCTAGGCCTGCGCGGCACCTGCCGCCGGCGCGAAGACGTTGCCACCCCACTCTGGAGAATTCCGTGCTTCCCGTCCACCCGAAAGCCCTTCTCGCGCTCGCCGACGGCACGGTCTTTACAGGCGTTTCCATTGGCGCCACCGGTCAGACCACGGGCGAGGTAGTGTTCAACACCTCGCTTACCGGTTACCAGGAAATCCTCACCGATCCGAGCTACTGCCAGCAGATCGTCACGCTGACGTATCCGCACATTGGCAATACCGGCGTCAATGCCGAAGACGTGGAAGCCAGCCGCGTCCACGCCGCTGGCCTGATCATCAAAGACCTGCCCCTGCTGGCCTCCAACTTCCGCAGCAGCGAAACGCTCTCGCAGTACCTTCAGCGCGAAGGGACCGTCGCCATCGCTGACCTCGACACCCGAGCGCTCACGCGCCGGTTGCGCACGCATGGTGCGCAGAACGGCTGCATCCTGGCTTTGCCGGCAGGGGAGGCCATCACCGAGGCGCACCGCGCCCAGGCACTGGCCGCCGCCAAGGCTGCGCCGAACATGGCCGGCACCGATCTGGCCAAGGTGGTGTCGGCTGCGGCACCTTACGCCTGGTCGCAGACCGAGTGGCAACTCGGTTTCGGTTATGGCGAGCAGATCGCGCCGCGCTTTCACGTGGTGGCCTACGACTTCGGTGTGAAGTACAACATCCTGCGCATGCTCAGCGAGCGGGGCTGCAAGATCACGGTGGTGCCCGCGCAGACACCGGCCTCCGACGTGTTCAAGCTCAAGCCCAATGGCGTGTTCCTGTCCAACGGCCCGGGTGACCCGGAGCCCTGCGACTACGCCATTGCCGCCGCGCGAGAGATCATCGAAGCGGGCGTACCCACCTTCGGCATCTGCCTGGGCCACCAGATCCTCGCCCTGGCCAGTGGTGCCAAGACCTTCAAGATGAAGTTCGGCCACCACGGTGCCAACCACCCGGTGAAGGACCTCGACAACGGCCGCGTGAGCATCACCAGTCAGAACCACGGTTTTGCGGTCGATGAAAAGACCCTGCCCGCCACGCTGCGGGCCACGCACGTGAGCCTGTTTGACGGTACCTTGCAAGGCTTGGCACGGACGGACCAGCCGGCCTTCTGCTTCCAGGGCCACCCCGAGGCATCGCCCGGCCCGCACGACATTGGCTACCTGTTCGACCGTTTCATCGACCTGATGCAGGCCCGCGTGCCCGCCACCGCCTGAGCCGGCGCACACCTTACAGCGAACCATGCCCAAAAGAACCGACATTCAAACCGTCCTCATCATCGGCGCCGGTCCGATCATCATCGGCCAGGCCTGTGAGTTCGATTACTCTGGCGTGCAGGCTTGCAAGGCCCTGCGCGAAGAGGGCTACCGGGTGGTGCTGATCAACAGCAACCCCGCGACCATCATGACGGACCCGGCCACGGCCGACGTCACCTATATCGAGCCCATCACCTGGCAGACGGTCGAGAAGATCATCGCCAAGGAGCGGCCGCTGGCCCAGGGGGGCTTCGCCATCTTGCCGACCATGGGCGGCCAGACCGCGCTGAACTGCGCGCTCGACCTCTGGCGCAACGGCGTGCTTGCCAAGTACGACGTGGAGCTGATTGGTGCCACGCCCGAGGCCATCGACAAGGCCGAAGACCGGCTCAAGTTCAAGGACGCCATGACCAAGATCGGTCTGGGTTCGGCGCGCTCGGGGATTGCGCACAGCATGGAAGAGGCGTGGGCCGTGCAGAAAACGGTTGGCTTCCCAGTGGTGATCCGCCCCAGCTTCACACTGGGCGGCACGGGCGGCGGCATTGCCTACAACCCGGAGGAGTTTGAAACCATCTGCAAGCGCGGCCTGGAAGCCTCGCCCACCAACGAGCTGCTGATCGAAGAGTCGCTGCTGGGTTGGAAAGAATACGAAATGGAGGTGGTGCGCGACAAGGCGGACAACTGCATCATCGTTTGCTCGATCGAGAACCTGGACCCGATGGGCGTGCACACCGGGGACTCCATCACCGTGGCGCCGGCCCAGACGCTGACCGACAAGGAGTACCAGATCCTGCGCAATGCCTCGCTGGCCGTGCTGCGCGAGATCGGCGTGGATACCGGCGGCTCCAACGTGCAGTTCTCCATCAATCCCAAAGACGGCCGCATGGTCGTCATCGAGATGAATCCGCGCGTCTCTCGGTCCTCGGCGCTCGCGTCGAAGGCCACCGGTTTCCCGATCGCCAAGGTGGCCGCCAAGCTGGCCATCGGCTACACGCTGGACGAGCTGCGCAACGAGATCACGGGCGGTGCCACACCCGCGAGCTTTGAACCCAGCATCGACTACGTGGTGACCAAGATCCCGCGTTTCGCGTTCGAGAAATTCCCCACCGCCGACAGCCGCCTGACCACGCAGATGAAGAGCGTGGGTGAGGTCATGGCGATGGGTCGCACCTTCCAGGAGTCGTTCCAGAAAGCCCTGCGAGGCCTTGAAGTGGGCGTGGATGGGATGAACGAGAAGACGCAGGACCGCGAGACCCTGGAGCGCGAACTTGGCGAGCCTGGGCCGGACCGCATCTGGTACGTGGGTGACGCGTTCGCCGCGGGCTGGACGCTGGAGGAAGTGCACCAGTTCACGAAGATCGACCCCTGGTTCTTGGTGCAGATCGAGGAGATCGTGAAGATCGAGCTCGCGTTGGAAAAGACCAGCCTGGGTGCGATCGACGCCGACACGCTGCGCGGCCTGAAGAAGAAGGGCTTTTCCGATCGCCGCCTGGCCAAGTTGCTCAAGACCAACGACCAGGCCGTGCGCGAGCGCCGCATCGCCGACAACATCCGCCCGGTCTACAAGCGCGTGGACACCTGCGCAGCCGAGTTCGCCACCGACACCGCCTACCTGTACTCCACCTACGAAGGCCACGGCGACGGAGAGTGCGAGGCCGAGCCGACCGACAAGAAGAAGATCATGGTGCTTGGAGGAGGCCCCAACCGCATCGGCCAGGGCATCGAGTTCGACTACTGCTGTGTGCACGCCGCGCTTGCCATGCGCGAGGACGGCTATGAAACCATCATGGTCAACTGCAATCCCGAGACCGTGTCGACCGACTACGACACCAGTGATCGCCTGTATTTCGAGCCGCTCACGCTCGAAGATGTGCTGGAAATCGTGGACAAGGAAAAGCCGGTCGGCGTGATCGTGCAATACGGCGGCCAGACGCCGCTCAAGCTCGCGCTGGGCCTGGAGGCCGCGGGCGTGCCCATCATCGGTACCAGCCCCGACATGATTGACGCGGCCGAAGACCGCGAACGTTTCCAGCAACTGCTGCACACCCTGGGGCTCCGCCAGCCGCCCAATGCCACCGCCCGCGCCGAGCCAGAGGCGCTGGAGAAGGCTGCCGCGCTGGGCTATCCGCTGGTGGTGCGCCCGAGTTATGTGCTCGGCGGCCGTGCCATGGAAATCGTGCACGAGCAGCGCGACCTCGAGCGCTACATGCGCGAGGCCGTCAAAGTCAGCAACGACTCGCCCGTGCTGCTCGACCGCTTCCTGAACGATGCCATCGAGTGCGACGTGGACGCGGTGCGCGATGCCACCGGCCGCGTCTTCATCGGCGGTGTCATGGAGCACATCGAACAGGCCGGCGTGCACAGCGGCGACTCCGCCTGCTCGCTGCCGCCGTACTACCTGAGCAAGGCGACGGTGGACGAACTCAAGCGACAGACCGCGGCCATGGCCGAAGGCCTGAACGTGGTCGGCCTGATGAACGTTCAGTTCGCCATCCAGGAAGTGGAAGAGAACGGCGTGAAGAAGGATGTGATCTTCGTGCTCGAGGTGAATCCTCGCGCCTCGCGCACCGTGCCCTTCGTGTCCAAGGCCACTGGCATCCAGCTGGCCAAAGTGGCGGCGCGCTGCATGGCCGGCCAGTCGCTCGATCAGCAGGGCATCGGTGCCGAAGTGACGCCGCCGTACTTCAGCGTCAAGGAAGCGGTGTTCCCGTTCGTGAAATTCCCCGGTGTGGACACCATCCTCGGCCCCGAGATGAAATCCACTGGCGAAGTGATGGGCGTGGGCAAGACCTTCGGTGAGGCCTTCGTGAAGAGCCAACTCGGCGCGGGCACCAAGCTTCCGACCTCGGGCAAGGTGTTCCTGACCGTGAAGAACAGCGACAAGCCGCGCGCGGTGGAGATCGCACGCCAGCTCGTCGAGATGGGCTTCTCGCTGGTGGCCACGCGTGGCACGGCGGCGGCCATCGCCGCTGCAGGCGTGGCCGTGCAGACGGTCAACAAGGTTACCGAGGGCCGCCCGCACATCGTGGACGCGATCAAGAACGGCGATATCGTGTTGGTCATCAACACCGTGGAAGAGCGCCGCAACGCCATTGCCGATTCGCGGGCCATCCGCACCTCGGCGCTGTTGGCGCGGGTGACCACGTTCACCACCATCGCTGGCGCAGAAGCCGCCGTCGAAGGCATGCAGTACCTGGACAAGCTGAGCGTGATCTCGGTGCAGGAGATGCACGCGCAGTTGTAAGGCGTGGCCCACGCACCGGCTCGACCGGTGCGTGTGGACACCGCTTTCTTTCGCGGCATAATGCCCTTTCATGAACACCGCCGAGCGGCAACGCCCGGCGGTTTGCTTTTGTGCCGGCGCAGAGCCGGAAGCAGTAGGAGAACATCAACGTGGCCACCATCCCGATCACCAAACGCGGCGCCGAGAAGCTCAAGGAAGAGTTGCAGCGCCTGAAAACCGTGGACCGCCCCTGGGTGATCAATGCGATCGCCGAGGCTCGTGCGCAAGGCGACTTGAGCGAAAACGCCGAGTACGACGCCGCCAAGGACCGCCAGGGCTTCATCGAAGGCCGCATTGCCGAGATCGAGGGCAAGCTCTCGGCCGCTCAGATCATCGACCCGGCCGAACTCGATGCGGGTGGCCGCGTGGTGTTCGGTGCCACGGTGGAACTGGAAGACGAAGACAGCGGCGCGGCGGTGACCTACCAGATCGTGGGCGAGGACGAGGCGGATCTCAAGCTGGGGCTGGTGAACATCAGCAGCCCGATTGCGCGCGCGCTGATCGGCAAGGAAGAGGGCGATGTGGCCGAAGTGCAGGCGCCCGGTGGCACCAAGCGATTCGAGATCGTGGCTGTGCGCTACGCCTGACGGCCGTGCCCATGCACCGTGTTGCCATCTTCGTCGCCGCGCTGTGGTGGGGTGGCATCACGGCGCTGAGTTTCCTCGCGGTGCCGACGCTGTTCGCCCAGATGGGCAGCCCCGCCATGGCGGGGCCGGTTGCCGCCAAGCTGTTCTCCCTGCAGTGCTACGCCGGCCTGTTGCTGGGCCTGGCGTTGCTGGTGATGTTGCGGCGCGGCAATGAGCAGGGTGGTCCACCGGACGGCGCCAGCATGACCACGCTGGGCATCGTGGTGTTGGGCATGTTGCTGGCGTTGCTCCAGGAGTTTGGTGTGGCGCAGAACATCGTCACCGCACGTGCCAGCGGCGGCAATCTGCGCCTGTGGCACGGCGTGGGAACGGCCATGGTGCTTGGCCAGTGGCTGTGCGCCGGGGCTGTGCTCTGGCGCTTGAGCCGGGCGTTGCCGGCTCGCTGACGCCTCAGGCCACCAGCCGCTCGGCCGATTCGAGCGTATTGACCATCAGCATGGTGATGGTCATCGGACCTACGCCGCCGGGCACGGGTGTGATCCAGCTGGCCACGTCCTTCACACCGTCGAAATCCACGTCACCGCATAGCTTGCCTTCGTCGTTGCGGTTCATGCCCACGTCCAGCACCACCGCACCCGGTTTGACCATGTCGGCTGTGAGCACGTTGCGCTTGCCGACGGCCGCGACGATCACGTCGGCCTGCAAGGTCAAGGCCTTGAGATCCTGGGTGCTGCTGTGGCAGATGGTCACGGTGGCGTTCTGCTGCAGCAGCATCAGGGCCATCGGCTTGCCCACGATGTTGCTGCGCCCGATCACGACCGCGTGCTTGCCCTTGAGCTCGTAGCCGATGCTCTCCAGCATCTTCATGCAGCCATAGGGCGTGCATGGCCAGAAGCCGGGCATGCCGGTCATGAGCGCTCCTGCGCTGGCGATGTGAAAGCCGTCGACGTCTTTGGCCGGCGAGATCGCCTCGATCACCTTCTGAGCGTCGATATGGGCCGGCAACGGAAGCTGGACCAAGATGCCGTGGATGGTTGTGTCCTGGTTGAGGGCATCCACACGCGCCAGCAATTCAGCTTCGCTGAGGGTGGCGGGCCATCGCTCCAGCACCGAGTGCATGCCAGTGTCCTCGCAGGCCTTGACCTTGTTGCGCACGTAGACCTGCGAGGCCGGGTTGTCGCCCACCAGGATCACAGCCAGACCCGGCGTGATGCCTTTGGCCTTGAGGGCGGTGACGCGCGCGCTGACGTTGGCTCGCAGTTGGCGGGATAGGGCATTGCCGTCGATGAGTTGGGCGGTCATGGCTGGAACGTGTCTGCGGTTGAAATGCAAACGCCCGCCGGGAAAGCGGCGGGCGTCGGAGAAATGCTGGAGTCGGCGTCTGGGATCAGGCCTTGGCCGGGGTTTGCCCGAGGGCGATCTTGAGCAGATCGGCCACGGTGTTGGCGCCGAGCTTTTCCATGATGTTGGCGCGGTGCGCCTCCACGGTCTTGATGCTGATGCCCAGGTCGTCGGCGATCTGCTTGTTCAGGCGGCCGGCGACGATGCGTTCAAGCACCTGGGCCTCGCGGCTGGTGAGCTTGGAAAGGAGGGCGTCACGGCTGACGGCCTGCTGATGGGTGGCGAACGCCTCGCGTGCGTGTTCGAGCATGCGTTCGACCAGGGCCACAAGCTGGTCTTCCTTAAAAGGCTTCTGGATGAAGTCGAGCGCACCGCGCTTCATCGATTCCACCGCCATGGGCACATCGCCATGGCCCGTGATGAAGACGATGGGCAGGGGGGATTGGCGTTCGATGAGCCGTTCCTGCAGTTCCATGCCCGTCATGCCGCCCATTCGGATGTCGGCGATCAGGCAGGCCACTTCACGCGCGTCGTAACGGCTGAGAAAGGCTTCGGCCGATTCGAAACATCGAACCCGGAAGTCCTTGCCTTCGAGGAGCCATTGCAGAGAGTCGCGCACCGCCTCGTCGTCATCGACCACGTAGACGCTGCCTTTTTTGGGGATCAAACTCATCTCGCTCTTTCAGTGTCCGTCAGCGGCTCTGTGGCGGGCCCGGCCGCGGCGCTGAGGTTCTGCAGCCGAGAGATCACGGGGATCCAGAAGCTGAAGCAGCAGCCCACCACCTCTTCACCATTGTAGATGTTCTGAACCTGCATCCTCCCGTGGTGCGACTCGACGATGCTGCGGCACAGTTTGAGACCGATCCCCATGCCTTCGCTCTTGGTGCTGTAGAAGGCTTCGTAGATGCGTTCGATCATTTCATCGGGCACGCCATTGCCGGAATCGCGCACCGAGAATTCGACCACGTCCACGTCGTCCAGTCGGCGCGGGCCGACGCGCAGTTCCACGTAGCGCTCGCCGGGCGCCCGCCCGGCCTGCGCGATGGCCTCGCCCGCGTTCTTGAGCAGGTTGATCAGCACTTGCTCGATCAGGATGGGGTCGACCATCAGTTGCGGCAGGCGCGCCGCCACATAGGGCGAGAGGCGCACCTGATGCCGGCGCAACTCGATCTCGGCGAGTTCGATGGCGTTGCTCACCATCTGCGCGACGTCGGACAGGGTCGGGTTGGGTTCGCTGCGCTTCACAAAGGCGCGGATGCGCTGGATGATTTGGCCCGCGCGCTGGGCCTGGCGCGACGTCTTTTCCAGGGCGCCCAGCAGCTCGTCGGTGGTGATGCGCTGCTCGTTCACTCGCGAGATCATGCCGTTGCAATAGTTGGTGATCGCGGTCAGCGGCTGGTTGAGCTCGTGCGCCACGCTGGACGCCATCTCGCCCATGGTGATCAGGCGGCTTGCGGTCTGCGCACGCTCGGCTTGTCGGGAGGCTTGTTCTTCCGCGTAGCGGCGCGGCGTGATGTCGCTGGCGATCACCATCTGCGCCAGGCGGCCATCGACCCAGGTGAGGTAGCGCGTGCGCACCTCCAGCCAGCGGTCCAGTTCCTCGACGAAGACCTCCGCGTTTTCCGCTCCTGCATCGGTCAGCGTCTCGGTGGGCATCCCCGCGAAAGCATCCACCGCATCGCCATCGTCAGGGCTCGGCGAGGGCTGGTTGCCCGCCAGATCGACCAGGTGGCGGTGCCCTTGTCCCCGCGTGCCAAACCAAAGGCGGTACATCTTGTTGGCAAACAGCATCTCGTCGCTGCCCAGCGGCGCCACCGAGACGGCGGAGTCCAGCGATTCCAGCACGGTGGTGAAGCGTTCGTACGATGCCGAAAGCTCCTCCCGGATGCGCTTGGGCTCGGTGATGTCGGTCATCGAGGTCATCCAGCCCGTCTGGTGGCCTTTGGGATCGATCAGGGGTGAGACGTACATGCGCGCATCGAAGATGCTGCCGTCGCGCCGCTTCACGTGCACTTCAAAGCCGCCAGGCGTGGAGCGGCCGCGCAGCTCGTCTTCCAGGCGTGCGGCCAGCTGGTCGTGCTCTTCCTCGGGCCAGTACGGGAAGGGGGCGGTGCGCCCAACCAGTTCCCCCTCGGTCCAGCCCGTCATGGAGCAGAAGGCCGGGTTGACGTAGGTGATGCGTCCTTGCATGTCGAGTGCCCGCATGCCGGTGAGCATGGAGTTCTCCATCGCTCGGCGGAAGTTGGTCTCGGCCACCAGGGCCTGCTGCGCCTGCACGCGGCGACGGGTGTGCCGCCAGGTGCCCAGCAGCATCCACACCGTGAGCGCGGAGAGCGCGCCGATGACCCAGAAGAAGCCGCTGCCCACGATGTCCTGCGAGGTGCGGTAGCCCTGGGCCTTGAGGATCAGGCCGTTGCCCACCGGCGAGACGGGGACCTCGTGCTCCAGCGGAGGGTTGGACCAGGGCAGCAGGCGCAGCACGCTCGTGGGTGTCTGCAGGCTGCCCGCCAGTACGCGGCCTCGGTCATCCACGAGGGCCACCGCGTAGCGGGCCATGATTTCCGGCGGAATCCCAAAACGCATCAGCCCGTCTACCGAGTACTCGCCCATGATGGTGCCGGAGAAGCGGCCCTGCTCGCTCAGCGGCACGTGCAGCATGAGTGTGGCATTGCGCGCGTCCTCGCCAAGCGGCCGAGAGTAAATCGGTTGGCGCAGGTCGCGGGCGAGGTCGAAGGACCCGTCGGTTTCACCTGCCGAGAGCACGGTGCCGGCGGGCCTCACCAGCGTTGCGGGAGCGCTGGGCGAGGCATAGCTGGCGAGCACGTTGCGCCGGCCATCGATCCAGCTGATGGCCAGCATCTCGGGGAACTGGCTCACCAGGGATTCGACCTGGAACTCGAATTCCTCGTTCTCGATCTCCTTGTTGCCCACCTCGCGTGCCAGGCGCATGAGCTGCTCTTGTCTTTCGAGCAGGCGCAGTCGCAGGCGTTGCTGGGCGTATTCCACGTCGCGCGTAACGGCCTCCTGTTCGCGTTCGAGTTCCTCGTAGCGAAGGTAGGTGATGGCCACCACGATGGCCGAAAGGAACAGGAGAACGGCCAGCAAGGGGCCAAGGGTGGCGAATCGATCCTGCCGCGACGGCGGCAGGCGGCGCCACCAGCGCTTCCACCAGACGGCCTGGACAGGCGGGCTGTTGGGTGGCGTGGTTTGGGGCAAGGGAATCATGAACCCGAGAGTCTACGTGAGCAGGTGCTCCGCGCCCCTGGACGAGGGGGGCGGAAACGCGGGTTTTGTCGCGCCCTTGCTTGGCCTGTCAATCGACCGTTATTTCATAATACAAAAACATAGCGCATATGTTGAAAATGCAAAGCTTTTGTGGAAAAATCAGTGACAGTGCGGATGGACCTCCGTAAGCTCAATTCAAACCAACAGGAGACAACAATGTCAGCGAATGACGCTCTCAATGCCCGCGGTGCCGCCGATGCGGATTCCCAGGAGACCCGTGAGTGGATGGAGGCGTTGGCCGCCGTCATCGAGCGCGAGGGCCCTGAGCGCGCGCACTTCCTGCTCGAACAGCTGCTCGAAGAAGCCCGCCAGCACAGCATTGACCTCCCGTTTTCCGCCACCACCGGTTACGTCAATACCATTGAGGCGGACCAGGAAGAGCGCTGCCCAGGCAACATCGAGATCGAAGAACGCCTTCGTGCCTACATGCGCTGGAACGCCATGGCCATGGTGGTCAAGGCCAACCGCCACAACCCCGAGGATGGGGGTGACCTGGGCGGCCACATCGGTTCTTTCGCTTCGCTGGCCCACATGTTCGGTGCCGGCTTCAACCACTTCTGGCACGCCGAGAGCGAAAACCACGGCGGTGACTGCCTGTACATCCAGGGCCACGTGTCCCCGGGTGTCTACGCTCGCGCCTACCTGGAAGGTCGCCTGACCGAAGAGCAGCTGCTCAACTTCCGCCAGGAAGTCAACGGCAAAGGCCTCTCCAGCTACCCGCATCCCAAGCTCATGCCCGAGTTCTGG
>NZ_JAHCKK010000058.1 GCF_026125825.1 Hydrogenophaga sp.
GGCCCCGGCGTGGCCCGAGCGCGGCACCGCGAGCGCGGCTTCCACGGCGTGGCGCACGCCCTGGTGCACCTCGCGGCTGTCGCGGAACCGCACCTCGATCTTGGTGGGGTGCACGTTCACGTCCACGCGCGTCGGGTCGAGCGAGACGAAGAGCGCGTACACCGGCTGGCGATGGCCGTGCAGCACGTCTTCGTAGGCGCTGCGCGCGGCATGGGTGATGACCTTGTCGCGCACATAGCGGCCGTTCACGTAGGCGAACTGCCAGTCGGCGCGCGAACGCGCGGCATCGGGCACACCGGCGAAGCCCCACACGCGCAGGCGCTGCGGGCCGTCGGCCGCTTCGGGGCCGTTCACCGGCCAGTCCACCGCCACGGCCTGTCCCACGAAGTCCTCGCCCAGCACGTCGGCCAGGCGCTGTCGCAGCGCGTCGATGCCGCCATCGCCGGCCACCGCCCGCCACTGCGCCACCAGCTTGCCCTCGTGCCAGATGGCAAAGCCCACGTCGGGCCGGGCCAGCGCATGGCGGCGCACGGCTTCGATGCAGTGGGCGAGTTCGGTCGCGTCGGCCTTGAGGAACTTGCGCCGCGCTGGCGTGGCAAAGAACAGCTCGCGCACTTCCACCGTGGTGCCGGGCGCGCGCGCCGTGGGCTGCAGCTCGCCACTGCGGCCATCGAGCAGCCAGCCGTGGGGCTCGTCGGACGTGTCCACGCGCGTGAGCAGGGACACCTCGGCGATCGAGCAGATGGCCGCCAGCGCCTCGCCGCGAAAGCCCATGGTGCCGACGGACTCCAGATCCGAGAGGCTGGCGATCTTGCTGGTGGCGTGGCGCTTGAGTGCGTGGGGCAGCTCGCTGCGCAGGATGCCGCAGCCGTTGTCTTCCACGCTGATGAGCCGCACGCCGCCGGCCAGGAGGCGCAGCGTGATCTGCGTCGCGCCCGCGTCCAGGGCGTTGTCCACCAGCTCGCGCACCACCGAGGCGGGCCGCTCGACCACTTCGCCCGCGGCGATCTGGCTGATCAGCTCATCGGGCAGTTCGCGGATGGGGCGGCGGGGTGGGGGGGGAAAGCTGGGAAGACGGGTCACCGGCAAATTGTAGGCCGCAGGGATAATGCCCCCACCATGGAAATCGTCACCTTCCTCCTCGACTTCATCCTGAACGTGGACCAGCACCTTCAGGCCTTCGTCCAGAACTACGGCGCCTGGGTCTATGCCCTGCTGTTTCTGATCATCTTCACCGAGACCGGCGTGGTGGTCATGCCCTTCCTGCCCGGGGACTCGCTGCTGTTCGTGGTGGGCGCGCTGTGCGGCGTGGGCCTGATGAGCCTGCCGCTGGCCATGGTGCTGCTGGTCATCGCCGCGGTGCTGGGCGACCAGACCAACTACACCATCGGCCGCTACTTCGGCCCCAAGGTGTTCCAGTGGGAGAACTCGCGCCTGTTCAACCGCAACGCCTTCAATCAGGCGCACGCCTTCTACGAGCGGTACGGCGGCATCACCATCATCCTGGCTCGCTTCATGCCTTTCATCCGCACCTTCGCGCCCTTCGTGGCCGGTGTGGCCGAGATGACGCGCGTCAAGTTCACCGCCTACAACGTGATCGGCGCGCTGATCTGGGTGGTGGGCCTGACCACGGCGGGTTACCTGTTCGGCAACCTGCCCTGGGTGCAGGAGAACCTGAGTCTGATCATCTGGGCGCTGATCATCGTGCCCGGCCTGATCGCGCTCTTCGGCGCCTGGAAGGCCAGCCGCGAGGCCAAGCGCAACCCGGCCTGAGCCAAAGTCAAGAGCCCGCGCCGCCACCGTCGGCGTGCAGATCGAAGACCAGGTCGCGCAGCCACCGGTTGGCCGGGTCCTTGTGGTACTTGGCGTGCCAGAACAGGTTGATGGCGATCTTCGGCAGGTCCACCGGGTGTGGCAGCTGCCTCAGGCCAAACGGCTGCACCATGCGCTCGGCCAGGCGCTCGGGCACGGTGGCGATCAGGTCGGTCGACTGCAGGATGTGGCCGATGGCCACGAAGTGAGGCACCTGGAGCGTCACCCGCCGCCGCGGTGAATGGTTGTCGAGGATTTCGTCGACCTGGCCGTGGCCGGTGCCCGCAGACACCACGGCCACGTGCTCGGCCGCAAAAAAATCGCCCGCCTTCATGCGCTTGAGGTCCAGGCGGTGGCCCTGGCGAAACAGGCAGACATAGCGCTGCTCGAACAGGCGGCGCTGGAAGAACCCGGCCTTGAGTTGCGGCAGCAGACCGATGGCCAGGTCGATCTGGCCCGCCTCCATGGCATCGCGCAAATGCAGGGCGTTGTTGCGCACGGTGCTGATGGTCACCCCGGGCGCCAGCTGCTGGATGCGCTGCATCAATTGGGGCAGGAAGTAGATCTCGCCGATGTCGGTCATGCCGATGGAGAAGCCGCGCTGGCTCGTGGCCGGGTCGAAGGTGCTGCGCGCGTTCACCGCGCTGTGGATCATCCCCAGGGCGTAGCCGATGGACTCGGCCAGCTGCTCGGCGTAGGGCGTGGGTTGCATGCCCTGGGCGGTGCGCAGGAACAGCTCGTCGTCGAACAGCTTGCGCAGCCGGGCCAGTGCGTTGCTGACCGCGGGCTGCCCCAGGCCGAGGTTTTCGGCCACCTTGGACACCTTGCGCTCGGTGAGCAACTGGTTGAACACCACCAGCAGGTTCAGGTCGATGTCCTCAAGTCTCATGGCGCGTCTCCGGTGGGCCCTGCAATATTGATTTGAGTGATATTTTGCATTGACGCCATTGCATTGACTGATTTTCTATCGGCCTTGATCATCCCCACGAGACACGACAACGAAGAGACAAGGCCCGATGGACATTCATGTACGCCCGCTGCAGCGCACGCTGAGCGTCGAGCCCGGGGTGAACCTGCTGGACGCGCTGCGGGCCCACGACATCCCGGTGTCGTACAGCTGCATGGCCGGCCGTTGCGGCACCTGCCGCTGCAAGGTGGTCTCGGGCCAGGTGCTGGAGTCGGGCCGCGGGCAGCGGCCGCCCCAGGCGAACGAGGACGCCGGCGGCGTGCTGGCCTGCCAGACCTTTGTCACCGAGTCCTGCACCATCGAAATCCCCGAGCCCGACGAGGTGGTGGTTCACACCGCGCGCATCGTCAAGGCCACGGTGGTGGCGATCGATGCGCCCACGCACGACATCCAGCGCCTGCGCCTCAAGCCCGCCAAGCCGATCGAGTTCTCGCCCGGGCAGTACGCGCAACTGCAGTTCACGCCCGACCACATCCGCCCGTATTCCATGGCCGGGCTGTGCACCGACGGCGAACTGGAGTTCCACGTGCGCTGCGTGCCGGACGGCCGCGTGACCGGCTACATCCGGCAGCAGCTGAAGGTGGGCGACGCGGTGCGCGTGAGCGGCCCGCTGGGGGCGGCCTACCTGCGCCGCAAGCACACCGGCCCCATGCTGTGCGTGGCCGGGGGCACCGGGCTGGCGCCCATCCTGTCCATCGTGCGGGGGGTGGTCGCCGCCGGCATGCACAACCCGATCCACCTGTACTTCGGCGTGCGCTCCGCGCGCGATCTCTATGGGCTGGAGTGGCTGGACGAGCTGCGCCAGCGGTACCCGAAACTGCACGTGCACACCGTGCTGGCGTCGGGGGCGGTGCCCGGTTGCCGCACGGGCCTGGTCACCGACGCCATCCAGCAGGACTGGCGGGACCTCGCTGGCTTTCGCGCCTACCTCTGCGGTGCGCCGCCCATGGTGGAAGCCGCCTCCATGCTGATCCGGCAGATGGGCGTGCTGCCCGAGCAAATTTACGCCGACGCGTTTTACGCCAGCGGCAGCTGAAAAAGAAGGAGACCCCATGAACACCGAGACCGCCTCCGAAGGCACTTTCCCCGAGCAGATGCGCTGGGAATCCGACGGCACCAGCCGCATTCCCTTCATGGCCTACACCGACGCCGGGTTGCACAAGAAGGAGCTCGAGCGCTTCTTCTACACCCGGCACTGGAACTACGTGGGCCTGGAGGCCGAGGTGCCCAACGCGGGCGACTACAAGCGCACGGTGGTGGGCGAGCGATCGGTGATCATGGTGCGCGACGCCGACGGCGGCATTAGCGTGGTGGAGAACGTCTGCGCGCACCGCGGCATGCAGTTCTGCCGCGAGCGCCACGGCAACAAGAAAGAGTTCGTCTGCCCCTACCACCAGTGGAGCTACACCCTCAAGGGCGATCTGCAGGGCGTGCCTTTCCGGCGCGGTGTGAAGCAGGACGGCAAGGTCAACGGCGGCATGCCGGCGGACTTCAAGACCGCCGACCACGGACTGAACAAGCTCAAGGTGGCCACGCGCGGTGGCGTCGTCTTCGCCAGCTTCGACCATGGCGTCGAGTCGCTGGAGGACTTCATGGGCCCGACCATCCTGGGTTACTTCGACCGCCTCTTCAATGGCCGCAAGCTCACCATCCTCGGCTACAACCGCCAGCGCATTCCGGGCAACTGGAAGCTGATGCAGGAGAACATCAAGGACCCGTACCACCCCGGCCTGCTGCACACCTGGTTCGTCACCTTCGGCCTCTGGCGCGCCGACAACAAGAGCGAGTTGAAGATGGATGCGCGC
The DNA here is from genome assembly GCF_026125825.1 of Hydrogenophaga sp. Taxonomy (GTDB): domain Bacteria; phylum Pseudomonadota; class Gammaproteobacteria; order Burkholderiales; family Burkholderiaceae_C; genus Hydrogenophaga. The sequence continues at coordinate 4,585 of NZ_JAHCKK010000058.1, forward strand.
CACCGCCACGCGGCGATGATCTCCACGCGCGGCCAGTCGGGCAAGGCCGAGCAGGTCACGCAGGTCTCCAGTTTCAAGGAAAGCATGCAGCTGCACGACCCGCGCTTCCTGGACATCGTGCCCGAGCCCTGGTGGGAGGGGCCGACGGCGGTCATGATGACGCTCTTTCCCAGCGTCATCCTGCAGCAGCAGGTCAACAGCGTCTCGACCCGGCACATCCAGCCCGACGGCCACGGCGCCTTCGACTTCGTGTGGACCCACTTCGGCTTCGAGGACGACAGCGAGGAGATGACCCAGCGCCGCCTGCGCCAGGCCAATCTGTTCGGCCCGGCGGGCTTCGTCTCGGCGGACGACGGCGAGGTGATCGAGTTCTCGCAGCAGGGCTTCGAGCAAAAGCCCTACCACCGCACGCTGGCCGAGCTGGGCGGGCGCGAGGTCGGCGACACCGACCACATGGTCACCGAAACCCTGATCCGCGGCATGTACGCCTACTGGCGCGAAGTGATGGAGGCCTGAGCATGAGCAACCACACCGCTTCCACCGCGCTGCGCTTCGAAGACCACATGGCCATCTCGCGGCTCTATGCCGACTACGCCCAGGCCGTCGATTCCGGCGACTGGGACCTCTGGCCCGAGTTCTTCATCGACGACTGTGTCTACAAGTTGATTCCGCGTGAGAACCACGAGCGCGGCTTTCCACTGGCCACGCTGTCCTTCGAGAGCAAAGGCATGCTCAAGGACCGCGCCTACGGCATCCAGGAGACGCTGTTCCACGACCCGTACTACCAGCGCCACGTGGTGGGTGCGCCGCTGGTGCACAAAGCCGAAGCCGACCGGTTCGAGGTCGAGGCCAACTACGCCGTCTTTCGCACCAAGCTCTCGCGCGAATCGACGGTGTTCAACGTCGGCCGCTACATCGACGTGATCGTGCGCACCCCTGAAGGGCTCAAGTTCGCCTCTCGCCTGTGTGTGTACGACAGTGAAATGATCCCCAACTCCATCATCTACCCGATCTGACCCCAGCCCATGTCCACCGCACCCCAGACCGAGCCCGACACCCACGCCCCGCCGCTGCGCCGCTTCATCGACCCGGCCTATGTGCCCCTGTGCGAGAACCTGGCGCAGGTGCGCGAGCGCATCGACGCGCTTGACGCGCAGATCGTGGCCCTGCTGGCCGAGCGCGGCCGCTATGTGAAAGACGCGGCGCGCTTCAAGCGCGATGCCTTCCAGGTGTCGGCACCACAACGCCAGCAGCAAGTCTTCGACAAGGTTCGGCGCCTGGCCGAACAGACCGGCGCCTACCCCGAAGTGGTGGATGCCTGCTACCGCGCAATGGTCGCGGGCTTCATCGCGCGCGAACAGCGTGACCATCTTGAAATGACCCCTATCGAGGAGACCCCATGACCCGCTTCCGCCTGATGGCCTGTGCACTGATCGCACTGTCCAGCGCCGCCGCCAGCGCACAAGACTGGCCCGCGCGCACCGTGCGCATCGTCGTGCCCTTTGGCGCCGGCTCGTCGCCCGACATCCTGGCCCGCGTCATCAACGACAAGCTCGCTGCGCGCCTGGGCCAGCCGGTGATCGTGGAGAACAAACCCGGTGCCGGCGGCAACAGCGGGACCGACCTGGTGGCCAAGGCCGCGCCGGACGGCTACACCTTCCTGCTCTCGGTCAACGCGCCCCTGGTCTACAACACCGTGCTCTACAAGCGCCTGCCGTACGACCCCTTCCGCGACCTCGCGCCGGTGACGCTGGCCGCCACCACGCCCAACGTCTGCGCCGTCTCCAACGGCATGGGCGTGGACTCCGTGAAGGGCTGGCTGGAGGCGCTCAAGCGCAACCCGGGCCAGTACAACTTTGCCTCCACCGGCAGCGGTTCGATCGCGCACCTGGGTGTGGAGCTGATCAAGGCCCGCACCAAGTCGTTCGCGGTGCACATTCCCTACGCCTCCTCGGGCCAGGCGGTCACGGCGATCATCGCCGGCGACGTGCATTTCGCCTGCCTGCCGCCGGTGGCGATCATGCCCCAGGCCAAGGCCGGTCGCCTCAAGGCGCTGGCCGTCACCTCGGCCGAGCGCTTCGATCTGCTGCCCGAGCTGCCGACCCTGCGCGAGTCGGGCATCGCCGACATCCAGGCCGAGCCGTGGTTCGCCTACATGGCGCCGCAGGGCACGCCGCCGGAGGTGGTCCAGCGCATGAGCCGCGAGATCTCCGCCGTGCTCAAGGACCCGGAAACGCGCCAGCGCCTGCAAGGCGCGTACTTCAATCCCGTGGGCGGCACGCCGCAGGAGCTGGCGAAGTTCATGAAAGAGGAGCTCGCCCGCTGGAAGCCGGTGATCGAACGCGCCGGCCTCAAGCCCGAAAACTGAAACGGAGCACCGCCATGACCACCGACAACGCCTTGCCCTGGACCGATGCCACAGCGCTCGACGAAGTGCCCGACGACGACGTGACCAGCGTGCAGCTCGACGGGCGCGACATCGCGCTCTACAAGGTGGAGGGCACGGTGTTCGCCACCGACAACACCTGCACCCACGGTCACGCGCGCCTGTGCGATGGCTTCCTGGAGGGGCATGAAATCGAATGCCCGCTACACCAGGGCAAGTTCGACGTGCGCGACGGCACCCCGACCTGCGCCCCGGTCACCGAGGCCTTGCGCTGCTACCCGGTGCGCATCGAGGGCGGGCGGGTCTTCCTGCAGCTGCCCGGCTGAGCCCGTGGCAGCGCCTCAGATCTGGCGGTTGCGCGCCAGCGGCGGGTTTTTCGAGAAGTAGGCGACGATGCCGCGCACCAGGGCGTCGGCGAGGTCGTCCTGGTACTTCGGATCGTTCAGGCGCTTCTCTTCATCGGGGTTGCTGATGAAGGCCGTCTCAACCAGCACGCTGGGGATGTCGGGCGCGCGCAGCACGGCGAAGTTGGCCTGCTCCACCTGGGGCTTGTGCAGCTTGCCCACGCGCTTGACATGGCCCAGCATGGCGGAGCCGAGTTTGAGGCTGTCGTTGATCTGGGCGGTGGTGCTCATGTCGAACAAGGCGCGGCGCACGTGGGCGTCGGCCGCCTTGACGTTGAGGCCACCCACCAGGTCGGCGGCGTTCTCCTTGTCGGCCATCCACTTTGCGGCGGTGCTGGTGGCGCCGCGCGTGCTCAGCGCGTAGACGCTCGCGCCTTGCGGGCGGGGCGTGAGGAAAGCGTCGGCGTGGATGCTGATGAACAGGTCGGCCTGCACGCGCTGCGCCTTCTGCACGCGCACCTGCAGTGGCACGAAGAAGTCCTTGTCGCGCGTCATGTAGGCGCGCATGGGGTTGCCGTTGACGCGGGTCTCGTTGATGCGCTCGCGCAGCTTGTGCGCGATCTGCAGCACCACGCGCTTTTCCTGCGTGCCGTTGGGGCCGATCGCGCCAGGGTCTTCACCGCCGTGGCCGGGGTCCAGCGCGATGATGATGAGCCGCTCCGTCTTGCCCTTGCCGCCCGGTGCCTGCTTGGCGGGGCTGCCTTTGGTGGTGCCGTCGGCCACGGCAGTGTCGTCGGCGCCCGCCGGTGGCTTGGCCGCCGGCAGCGGCGGGCCCTGATCGGGGTTGGTCGGGGCCTTCGGCCGCTCGCGGCCGGCGATCAGCTCCCCGAGCGGGTCGTCCGCCGGGGTGGCCGGCTTGGTGACCTTGTCGGCCTCCAGGCCCAGCAGGCGCGCTGCGCGCTCGCTGGCCGCGTCCATGTCCTTCATGCGCTGCGCAATCAGCTGCTCCAGCGGGTCGGGCGGGTTGAGGGGGAAGAGGTCGAACACCAGCCGGTGCTGGTAGGCGGCCACCGGCTCCAGGTTGAAGACCTGCGGCTTGATCGGTTTCTTGAGGTCGATCACCAGCCGCACCACGTTGGCCGCGTTCTGCGCGGCGCGGATGCCGGCGATGTTGGGGTCGTCCGACTTGAGCTTGCCCACCAGCTCGCGCAGGCCCGGCAACAGGTCGATGCCCTCGATGTCCACCGCGAGGCGGGGTGGGTCGGTCACGAAGAACTGTCTGGCCTGCAGCGCGCCGTCGGACTCGATCGTCACGCGCGTGTAGTCTTCTGCCGGCCAGATGCGCACGGCCACCACACTCGCGCCGCGCGCGATCTGCTGCGCGCCCAGCAGCAGCACCAGCGAGCCCGTGCGCAGCAGGGCGCGGCGACTGAGCGCGCCGCTCATTCGAGCACCTCCAGCAGACGGCGGCCGGTGGCGGTGAGCGCCGTGACCTGCACGCTGCGCTGGGTATCCTGGTCCGGGTCGATAGGGGCTTGGGGTGTCGTCATGTCGTCGGGTTGGATATCGATCTGGAGATCGACCACCGGCAGAAACTCGCCGGCGCGCTCGGGCCACTCCACCAGCTTGAGGCCCGGGCTGGCGAAAAGTTCGCGAAAGCCCGCGTCTTCCCACTCGCGCGGGTCGTTGAAGCGGTAGAAGTCGAAGTGCCAGACCAGCAGCGGCTCGCCCTCAGGCATCACCGCGCAGTCGATCGCGCTGTGCGGTTCGACCACCGCATAGGTGGGGCTCTTGATGCGACCGCGCACGCCCAGGGCGCGCAGCAGGTGGCGCACCAGCGTGGTCTTGCCCGCGCCCAGATCCCCCTTCAAGGTCAGCGTGGCGTGGGCGATGGCCGGGGAGGTGGCGAGTCGGCGCGCGAAGGCCTGGGTGTCTTCCTCGGAGGCCCACCGCCCCTGCCAGCGTTCGACAGGGGGCACAGTGCCCGCAGGAACCGGCGCGGTTCCTACAATCGGCTTTCCATGAAGTTCGCTTTTGATGCCGCTCAACTCGTCTCGCAGATACAGGCCTGGGGCCAGGAGCTCGCATTTTCCCAAATTGGCGTGGCCGGTGTGGATTTGTCGGCTGCAGAAGCGGGTTTGAAGGCCTGGTTGTCGGCTGGATGGCACGGTGACATGGCCTACATGGCCGCGCACGGCATGAAACGGGCCCGCCCGGCCGAGCTGGTGCCGGGCACGCTGAGCGTGATCACCGCGCGCATGGATTACCTGCCGCGCGACACGCCCGAGGATTGGCAGGCCCGGGAGCTGCAGCGCCTGCAAAGGCCGGGCGAGGCCATCGTGTCGGTCTATGCCCGGGGGCGGGACTACCACAAGGTCCTGCGCAACCGGTTGCAAACCCTGGCCGAGCGCATCCAGGCCGCGGCCGGGCCGCTGGGCCACCGCGTGTTCACCGACTCGGCGCCGGTGCTCGAAGCCGAGCTCGCGCAGCGCAGCGGCCAGGGCTGGCGCGGCAAGCACACGCTGCTGCTGAACCGCGAGGCCGGCTCCATGTTCTTCCTGGGCGAGATCTACACCGATCTGCCCTTGCCGCCCACCGAGCCGATCAGCGCACACTGCGGTGCCTGCAGCGCCTGCATCGACATCTGCCCCACGCAGGCCATCACGGCCCCCCACCGGCTCGACGCCCGCCGTTGCATCAGTTACCTCACCATCGAACATGCCGGCCCGATCCCCGAGACCCTGCGCCCCTTGATGGGCAACCGCATCTACGGTTGCGACGACTGTCAGCTGATCTGCCCCTGGAACAAGTTCGCCCGGCGCAGTCCATTGCCCGACTTCGACGCGCGCGGGGGCCTCAGCGGCGCCACGCTGGTGCAGCTTTTCGCCTGGAGCGAGGCCGAATTCCTGCAGCGCACCGAGGGCAACCCGATCCGGCGCATCGGACACGAGCGCTGGCTGCGCAACATCGCGGTCTCGCTGGGCAATGCGCTGCGCGCCGGGCCCGACGACGGCGTGCGGCGCGCGCTGCAGGCCCGGGCCGACCACCCCAGCGGACTGGTGCGCGAGCACGTGGCCTGGGCGATGGCGCAGGGCCGCAGCGCCCCCCACTGAGCCACCGGCTCAGGCCTGGCCCACGTTGTCCTGCAGCCGCTGGAGCAGGGCGAGCAAAGCGGCGCGCTCCTTCTCGTCCAGCCCGGCCACCATGGCCTTCTCGAAGCGTGCCCGGTGCTGCTGCATCTTGCGCTGCAGCGCCTGCCCCTCGGCCGTCACGCCGATGCGCTGGCTGCGGCCGTCGTCCGGGTCGGGGCGGCTGTGCAGCAGGCCGCGCTCGTGCAAGGCCTTCACGATGCGCGCGATCTGCGCCTTGTCGCGGCCCGAATGCTGCACCAGGTCGCTCTGCGTGGCGCCATCGTGGCGCATGAAATAGGCCAGGCAGCGTGCCTCCATCGGCCCGAGTCCCTCGCCGTCCTGGCGCATGGCCTCCTGCAGGTGGCGCCGCAGGCCGTGCATGAGGCTGTGCAGGCGGTCGAGCACCTCGGTGTTCGCGTTTCTTGTCATCGTGGGTTGTCCATGTTGTTGACAGTGTCATCCAATCAAGGCATGATGGTTGTCATTATCAACCAATAGAAACCATGAACACAAGCATTCCGAACGCCCTGGCCGTGGAGCGCGTGCGCCACGAGATCAAGGTGCGCCGCCTGGCCGTGCAGCGCATCGACGCGGTCAGCCCGCACTTCCTTCGCATCCGTTTCGCTGGCGAGGCCTTGCGCGATTTCGTCACCGCCTCGTTCGACGACCACGCCAAGCTCATGCTGCCGGCGCGGCCCGGCCTGCCGCTGGTGCTGCCGCAGCCCGGTCCCGATGGCCTGGCCTTGCCCCCCGGCGCCGAGAAACCGGTGATGCGCGACTACACCCCGCGCCAGTTCGACCGCGCCGCCGGCACGCTGGACATCGAGTTCGTGCTGCATGGCGACGGCGTGGCCTCGCGCTGGGCCGAGGCAGCCCGGCCCGGCGACGAGGTCGGACTGGGCGGCCCCCGGGGGTCGTTTGTGGTGCCCACCGGCTTCGACTGGCACCTGCTGGTGGGCGATGAGTCCGCCGTGCCGGCGATCGCGCGGCGGCTGGAAGAACTGCCCGAGGCGGCCCAGGTCATCACCGTCATCGAGACGGGCGACGCGGCCGACCGCCGCACCTTGCGCACCCGCGCGAGCCTGCAGGCGCACTGGATCGAAACCGGTGCCACCGACGCGCTCGCAAAGGCCGTGGCCGCTTTGAAGCTGCCGGGCGGCGAAGGTTTCGCCTGGGCCGGTGGCGAGGCCGCCAGCATCGCCGCCGTGCGCCAGGCCCTGGTGGATGGCCATGGCCTGGACAAAGGCCGCGTGCGCGCCTCCGCCTACTGGAAACGCGGCAGCGTGGGGCACCACGAAACACTGGGCGGCTGAGGCCCTTCAGCCCGTGTAGAGCTGGCGCAGTTCGCGCTTGAGCAGCTTGCCGCTGGGGTTCTTGGGCAGGCTGTCGCAGAACACCACGCGCTTCGGCGCCTTGAAGGCCGCCATGTGCTGGTTGCAGTGCGCGATCACCTCGGCCTCGGTGAGCGTTTCTCCGGCCTTGACCACGATCACCGCCGTCACCGCCTCCACCCATTTCGGGTCGGGCAGGCCGATCACCGCCACTTCGCTCACGGCCGGCAGGCGATAGACCATTTCCTCCACCTCGCGGCTGGCCACGTTTTCGCCACCGGTCTTGATCATGTCCTTCTTGCGGTCCACCACGGTGATGTAGCCCTCGGCGTCGATCACCGCGAGGTCGCCGCTGTGGAACCAGTCGCCCTCGAACGCCGCCCGCGTGCGATCGGGGTCGTTGAAGTAGCCCAGCATGAGGTGGGGCGAGCGGTGCACGATCTCGCCCACTTCGCCCATGGCCACGTCGCGCATGTCGTCGGTGACCACGCGCGTTTCCACGTTGATCACCGCCTTGCCGCAGGAGCCGGGCTTGCGCAGCTGGTCGTCGGGCCCGAGCATGGTCGCCAGCGGCGCGATCTCCGTCTGGCCGTAGAGGTTCCACAGGCGCACCGAAGGCAGGCGCGAAGCCAGTTCCTTGAGCACCTCCACCGGCATGATGGAGGCGCCGTAGTACCCCTTGGACAGGCTGCGCAGTCGGGCCGCGTCGAACCGCGGCGAGCGCAGCAGCGCGATCCACACCGTGGGTGGGGCGAAGAAGCTGGTGATGCGGTACTTCTCGATCAGCGCGATCAGGTTGTCGGGCACCGGCTTGGCGGTGATCACGTTGCTGCTGCCGATGTAGACCGCCGGGCCAAAGAACACGTCGAGCTGGGCGCAGTGGTAGAGCGGCAGCGCGTGCAGGGCGTGGTCGTGCTCGGCGATCTCGGCGTTGATCACGCAGCTCACGTACTGCCACAGCACCGCGTCGTGCGTGAGCATGGCGCCCTTGGGCGTCGATTCGGTGCCGCTGGTGTACACGATCTGCGCGAGATCGAAGCTGCCCAGCGCGACCTCGGGCAGCTGGTCGGTGCAGGCCGCCAGCTCGTCGAAGCGGTGCATGCCGGGCACCGGTTCGCTGGGGTCTTCGGATGGCAGCCAGAGGTACTGCTGGACCTGGGTGTCCAGCGCCGCCGCCGCGCGCGCCAGCTCGGCCAGCCCGCTGTCGGTGGCCAGGGTGCGCGCGCCCGCGTGGCGCAGGATGTAGGCCACTTCGTCGGCCTTGAGCATGAAGTTGATCGGCACCATCACCGCACCCCGGCGGGCCAGCGCGAAGCGCAGGGCGGCAAAGCCGTGCGAGTTGCGCGCCAGCACCGCCACCTTGTCGCCCTGGGCCACGCCGATGCGTGCCAGACCGGCGGCCAGGCGGCTGACCAGCGCGTCGAACTCGGCGTAGGTCCAGTGCGTGTCGCCGCAGATCACGGCGGATTTGGCGGGCAGGCGCTGCGCGGTGCGGCGCAGGGCATCGGCGATGGTCTGGCGGCGGACCACGGGGTGCACGGAAGCGGTCATGGTTGTCTCCTCTTGGCGGCAAGGGCGCTGGCGGATTCTGAGCGTTGCAGCGGCTGCATGCTGTCACATTTGCCGCCGCCAGGCGCCTGTGGCGGCGAATGCCCACGGCTATCATGGCCCCATGAATCCCGTGAACGCCGCACACGAGACCCTGGGCCGCTGGGGCCGGGGCCTGCGCGCGAGCTGGAATGCCTGGTGGAACGCCCTCTTCGTGGGCGCTCAGATCCTGGTGCTGGCGCTGTCGCCAGCCAGCTACCGCGCCCCCACGCACCGCCAGGCGGTGCTCGGCAGCCTGTACCGGGCCACGGCGCCCTTGCTCACCTGGTTCCTCGTCCTCTCGGCGCTGGTGAGCCTGGTGCTGATCCGCATCGTGGTGGCCACGGCCTACAGCTACGGCCTGTCGCAGTACGCGCTGGAGGTGCTGGTGCGCACACTGGTGCTCGAACTCATCCCGCTGTACGTGGCCATGTTCGTGGCGGTGCGCTACGCCATGCCCGGCGCGCAGGAGGTGCGCAAGCAACTGGCGCTGCAGCAGCGCGAGGGCAGCCTGCCCGAGCGGCAGTCGCTCCTGGCCAACCAGTTGCTGCCCCGTGCGCTGGGCAGCATGTTCTCGGTGATGCTGCTCGCGGGCCTGAGCTCCGTGGTGGCGCTGGTGCTGACCTACCTCACCGTCTATGGCTTCTCCCCGTGGGGGCTGCCGGGCTACACGCGCGCCGTCGGCGGCGTGTTCTCGCCGGCGGTCACCCTGATCTTTGGTCTCAAGACCGTGTTCTTCAGCCTCGCGGTGGCCGTGGTCCCCCTGGCTGGGGCGGCGCAGGCCGACTTCGACGGCCGCTACAGCCGGCGCAGCGACATGAGCGAATTCGCCCGCCTGTTCTCGGTCGTGCTGCTGATCGAGGTGGTGTCGCTGGTCGGCAACTACTATTGACCCCATGAATCCCACGCCCCCGCCACCACCGCCACCCGAAGCCCCGCCGGTGAAGAACCTGGAGTTCAAGGCCGGGCTGCTGCTGATGCTCATGGCCGTGCTGCTGGTGGGCTCGGCGGCCTACATCCTGTTCGCGCGCGGCGTGCTCGAACCCACGCAGCGCCTGGTGCTGATCTCCGACGACTCCGAGGGTGTGGTCGTGGGCATGGACATGACCTTCGCCGGCTTCGCCATCGGGCGCGTGGCGCGCATCGAGCTGGGCGACGACGGCAACGCGCGCATCCTCGTCGACGTGCCGCGCAAGGACGCGAAATGGCTGCGCACCTCCAGCATCTTCACCATGGAGCGCGGCCTGGTGGGCGGCACCCGCATCCGCGCCTACAGCGGCGTGCTCGAAGACCCACCCCTGCCGGACGGCGCCGAGCGCACCGTGCTGCGCGGCGACACTGCCGCCGAGATCCCCAAGCTGGCCGCCAGTGCCCGCGAAGTGCTCGACAACCTGGCCGCGCTCACCGCCAGCGACGGTGCGGTGGCCGGCACCCTGGGTGGCGTGAAGGTGGCCACCGAGCGCCTCAAGGGCCCGCACGGTGGCCTGGGCGTGCTCATGGGCAACGACGAGGACGCGAAGAAGCTCGTTGTCACCATCGACCGCACCAACGCCTTGCTGCTGCGCGCCGACGCGCTGGCCCGGCGCCTGGACAGCCTGGCGGCCAACGCCGACCGCCAGGTGTTCGGGCAGGGCGGCGCGCCCGGCGAGGCCGGCCTGGTGGGCGACGCGCGCGCGACGGTGCAACAGCTCAACGGCCTGCTGGCCGAGACGCGCACCAGCCTGAAGAAAGTGGATGCCGTGCTGGTGGAAGTGCAGGGCATTGCCGGCAACACGCGCGCGGCCACCAGCGACCTGGGCTACCTGCGCGGCGAGGTCGAGGCCAGCCTGCGCAAGGTCGACGCCATGATCAACGACATCAACCGCAAGTGGCCCTTTGCCAGGGACACGGAAATCAAACTGCCATGAAGAGGCTTCCCCCCACGCCGGTCCCCTCGGTCCCGTCACGCCCCCATGGGAGCGATGCCTGCGGCCTGGCCAAGCCGGTTGCGCGGCATCTCTGGATGGGTTTCACCTCGTTCCTTGCCGGCCTGGCGCTGGTGGCCTGTTCCAGCAAGCCGCCCACGCCCGAATGGCAGCTCAACGCCAAGGACGGCACCGAGCGCGCCGCCGAGGCCTGGCTGCGCGGCGACTCGGCCATCGAGTCGGCGGAGTACGCGCGCGTGCGCCGGGAACTCACCAGCACCGGCCGGCCCGACTTGCTTGCGCGTGCCGAGCTGCTGCGCTGTGCCACGCGGGTGGCTGCGCTCGTGTTCGAGCCCTGCACCGGTTTCGAGGCGCTCGCGCAGGACGCCGCGCCGGCCGAGCAGGCCTATGCGCGCTACCTCGCAGGCGCCGCACAGCCTGCCGACGGCGCCCTGCTGCCCGAGGCGCAGCGCGCGCTCCTGAGCGCGGGCTCACCCGACGCCGCCCTGGCCGCAGTGAAAGATCCGTTGTCGCGGCTGGTGGCCGCTGGCGTGCTGCTGCGCAGCGGCCGCGCCACGCCGGCCGTGCTCGCGCAGGCGGTGGACACCGCCTCGGCGCAGGGCTGGCGCCGGCCCCTGGGGGCCTGGCTGGGCCTGCAGCTGCAGCGCGCCCAGGCCGCGGGCGCGTCCGAGGAGGCGGCGCGCCTGCAGCGGCGCATCGACCTCGTGTTGGGGCCCGCCGCGCGTTGACGTGTGCTTGCGCGGGCCCGCTCTCCCCGGAGAGGAACCACCCCATGCAGCAGATGACTTCACCGCCCACATCGAGCGCCAGGACGGCACCACGAGCGCGGCCATGAGCTCATGGGCCCCGGCCCACGAGAACGACCGCTTCGAAGCCGTGGGCGGCGGCACGCAGCTCACCAGCACACAGGACATGCAGGAGGCCCTGCGCGCCTTGTGCGAGGCCCCGGCGGCTTAATCGACCTTGCCGATCTTTTGCACCACGGCCGCCATGGCTTTGGCGTCGCTCTGCACGAACTTGTCGAAGTCCGCCGCGTCCTGAAACTGGAACGAGGTGCCGGCGGTGGTCATCACCTGAACCGTCTTCGGGTCCTGCGAGGCCATGCGGGCGGCCTCGCGCAGCTTGTTCACCACCGCTGGCGGCGTGCCCACCGGCACGAAGATGCCCGCCCATTGGGAGTAGTTGATGGGCACGCCCAGCTCGCGGAAGCTGGGCACATCGGGCAGCAATGCCAGGCGGCCTTCGCCCCAGTGCGCGAGCGCGCGAAGCTTGCCGGCCTTGATCTGGCCCACCGCGCTGGCCGGGCCGGTGGCCACCGCATCGACCTGCCCACTGAGCATGCCCAGGATCGCCGGGCCGGCGCCGGTGTAGGGCACGTGCAGCATGTAGCTGCCGGTGGCGGCCTTGAGCTGCTCCATGGGCACGTGCATCGTGCCGTAGTTGCCAGAGGACCCGAAAGTGACCCGGCCGGGGTTGGCCTTGGCATGCGCGATGAACTCGGCATACGTCTTCCAGGGGCTGTCAGCGCGCACCACCAGCACCGTGGGGTCGGCCGTCATGCGGGCGATGGGCAGCAACTGCGACAGCTCGAACATCGGTGCGCGGCCGAGGATCTTGTCCGCCTCAGGCAGCACCACGATGGAGGACAGCGCCATCAGCAGGTTGTAGCCATCGGGCGCGGCCTTGGCCACCTGCGCCATGCCGATGCCGCCGCCCGCGCCGGCGCGGTTGACCACCACCACCGGCTGGTTGAGGTGGCGCGCCATGGCCTCCGCCACCGGGCGGCCCACCACGTCGGCCACGCCGCCGGGTGGAAAGGGCACGACCATGGTCACGGGCTTGCTGGGGTAGGCATCCTGCGCCTGGGCCAGGCCCAGGGTGGCGGCCAGCCCCAGCGCGAGGCCGCACAGCTTGAGTGTGGTTCGGATCATCCTTGTCTCCTGTCGTTGTGGTGGGGGGAGCGCGCCATCGCTCAGACGAAGCGGTTTTGCAGCGTGCCGATGCCGTCGATCTCGATGCGAACCACGTCGCCGCTTTTCAGGAAGGTGGGCGGCGTCATGCCCAGGCCCACGCCCGCTGGCGTGCCGGTGGCGATCACGTCGCCGGGGTAGAGCGTGATGCCGCGCGAGATGGTCTCGATCAGCGTGGGGATGTCGAAGATCAGGTCTTCGGTGCGGCCGTCCTGGCGCGGCTCGCCGTTGACCCAGCAGCGCACGCGCGTGTGCTGGCCGTCGAGCTCATCGGCCGTGACGATCCAGGGGCCCATCGGGCAGAAGGTGTCGAAACTCTTGCCCATGTCCCATTGCTGGTGGCGCATCTGCACGTCGCGAGCGGTCACGTCATTGACGATGGTGTAGCCGTAGATGTGCTTCATCGCGTCGGCCTTGGCAATGTTCTTGCCGCCGATGCCGATGACCACAGCCAGCTCGGCTTCATAGTCGATCTGTGGCGAGATCTCATCGCCCGGCAGCCGCACGTCGGCGCCATCGGCGATCACGCATTCGGGCACCTTGGTGAACACGATGGGCCAGACGGCGGGGTTGGCGTTGTTGTTCTTGAACACCGAGCCTTGCAGCTCCTTGGCGTGCTCGTGGTAGTTGCGGCCCACGCACCACAGGTTGCGCCGGGGCAGGGGCAGGGGGGCATCGAGTTTCACGTCGGCCAGCGGCAGGGCCGCACCGGTGGCCGCAGGCATGGGCTGGCCGGCGGCCGCGGCCTCGATCAGCGGCAGCACGCCGCGCAGGGCATCGGCGCGGGGCAGGTCAAAGGGGGTGACGGTCTGGCCATCGGCCGAGACGAGGCCGACCTGGCGTTGGCCCTGGTGAACGAAAGTGGCGAGGCGCACGCAAACTCCTTGTTGAAAATCCAGACGAAGTACCAAAAAATACCAATTGGTACCAGGCCCATGATGGTAGGCGATGAGAGCCGTTTCAGACCTGGGGAAACCCCCTAATCGGAAAGAGTTTGTCGAATTGGTCTGTTTTGGTACATTCGTCCCCCATGAGCCTGTCAACGCCCCTGCGTGAATCGATCCTGGACCAACTGCGCTCGGGCCACTGGCGTGCTGGCGACCGGCTGCCGACCGAGCGCGAACTCTCGGAGCGTTTTGGCGTGAGCCGCACCACGGTGCGCAAGGCCTTGCTGGACCTCAAGCAGCAGGGCCTGATCGAGCAGACCGTGGGCAGCGGCACCTATGTGGCCGAGCAGGCCGGCGCGCGGCTGGGACAGCGTGCGCAGCGGGACTCATCCCAGTACACGAGCCCGGCCGAGCTGATGGAGGCGCGGTTGGCGATGGAGCCGGCGATCATCGACATGGCGATCCGCAACGCAAACCAGGCGGACCTGCAGCGCATGGAGGCCTGCTGCGTCAACGCGGAAAGTGCCGAGACGCTGGAGGCGTTCGAGCACTGGGACGCGGAGCTGCACCAGGCGATCGCGGACGCCGCGCACAACAGCTTCGTGGCGAATGTGTTCACGCTGATGAAGACGGTGCGGGCTCAGGGCGACTGGGGGCAGCTCAAGAAGAAGAGCGTCACACCTGAACGCCGGCTGGCCTACCAGGCCGAACACCGAGCCATCGTGGAAGCGTTGCAGGATCGCGATGCGACGCGGGCCCGGGAGTTGACCCTGGCTCACCTGCTGCACGTGCGGCAGAACCTGCTGGGGTATTGATCGAGCGCTCAGAAGCCCCAGGGGCAGGAGCAGCGGGCAGAGCAGCCCGAGTTAGGGCACGCCCCCCAGCACGCCCAGGGCAAAAGGAAGGCTCACGATGCCCAGCAGGGTGGACAGCGTGACCAGTCCCGCCACATACGGCCCGTTGTAGCCCATGCGCGCTGCCAGCACATAGCAGCTCGACGCCGTCGGCACCGCAGAGAACATCAGCAGCACGGTGGTCTGCGTCGGGTCCAGCCGGAACAGCTTGGACAGACCGAACGCCAGCAGGGGCATGCCCAGGTGCTTGCAGGCCAGCACCAGACTGCCCAGCAATTTGGCCGAGGCCAGCATGCCGAACTGCATGCCCGCGCCCGCCGCCAGCAGGCCCAGCGCCAGCGAGGCCTGGCCGATGCGGTTGACCGTGGGCTCCAGCCAGAACGGGATCGACAGCCCCAGCAGGTTGGCGATCAGGCCCGAGACGGTGCCGATGATCAGCGGGTTGCGCAACAGCTCGCGCGCGAATGCCTTGTTGGCATGGCGCGCCATGGGCCAGACCGCGCCCACGTTGAACAGCGGCACGCACACGCCGATGAGCACCGCGATCATCAGCAGGCCTTGCGGGCCGGCCAATTTGTCGGCCAGCGCCAGCGCGATGAAGGAGTTGAAACGAAAGCCCACCTGGGCGCTGGCGGCGTGCAGGCGCACGTCCAGCCGCGGGCCCAGCCAGGGCCAGTGGGGCAATGAATAGCTCAGCGCGATGCCCAGCAGGCCCAGCGAGACGCCCGCGCCCATCAGGCTGGAGGCCGCGCCCAGGTCCAGCGGGCTTTTCACGATCGAGTGGAACAGCAGGACCGGGAACAGGAAGTAGTACACCAGGCTTTCCACCTGCTCCCACACTTTGCGGTTGAGCGCGGTGAAGCGGCAGACGAGGTATCCGCAGAGGATCAGCGAGAAATCGGGGAAGAGAAGCTGGGCGAAATTCACCGCCAGAGCATAGCCGCAGGCCGCTGCCGTTTCCGGGTTAATACGTATGTAGTCTCCCCATGTTCACTTCGGGCCACCCCGTCTAAAGTGCGGGGCTGGTCAGGGTGGACCGGGCGGTTAGCATGGCTGCCACCCTGAGAATTTTCCGATGTTTCAACGTCAAGGAGTACACGTCATGGTTTCTCGTCGTCAGATGGTTGCGATCGGTCTGGCCACCGCCTCGGTGGCAGTGGCAGGCAGCGCCTGGGCACAGGCCTACCCCAACAAGATCATCAAGCTGCAGGTGCCTTTCGCACCCGGCGGGACCACCGACATCATCGCGCGCGTCATGTCCGACTCGCTGGGCAAGGCCCTGGGCCAGAGCATGGTGGTGGAGAACAAGGCCGGTGGCGGCGGCGTGGTCGGCGCCACCGAGCTGGCACGCACGCCCGCCGATGGCTATGTGCTGGGCATGGCCACGGTGTCGACCACGGCCGCCAACCCGGCGATCAACGACAAGATCCCCTACAACACGCTCACGGACTTCACGCCGATCGTGAACATCGCCGCCACGCCCAACGTGATCGCGGTGCATCCCAGCTTCCCGGCCAAGGACTACAAGTCCTTTGTCGCCGAGCTCAAGAAGAACCCCGGCAAGTACAGCTACTCCAGCTCGGGCACCGGCGGCATTGGCCACTTGCAGACCGAGCTGTTCAAGAGCCTGACCAACACCTTCATCACCCACATCCCGTACCGTGGCGCGGGCCCGGCGCTCAACGACACCGTGGGCGGCACCGTGCCCATCATCTTCGACAACTTGCCTTCGGCGCTGCCCTTCATCAAGTCGGGCCGACTGGTGGCCATCGTGGTGGCCGCGCCGCAGCGCCTGGCTGTGCTGCCGGACGTGCCCACCTTCAAGGAAGTGGGCCTGGAGCCGGTGAACCGCATGGCCTATTACGGCTTGATCGGGCCGAAGGGGCTGCCGCAGGAGGTGGTGGACAAGGTCTACAACGCGACCAAGCAGGCCTTGAGCGACCCGGCCGTGAAGAAGCGCATCGAGGACACCGGCTCGCTCGTCGTGGGCAACACGCCGGCCGAGTTCACCGCGCAGATCAAGGCCGAGTACGAGGTCTACAAGGAAGTGGTCGCCAAGCAGAAGCTCAAGCTGGAGTGATGGACCAGGCCCTGGCATCGGCCAGCGAAGGCATCGCCGGGGCCTTCATCGACAGTCTCTGGCTGGAGGAAGGCCTCTCGCGCAACACGCTCGACGCCTACCGTCGCGATCTCGTGCTGCTCGGCCAGTGGCTGGCCGGGCGCGGCAAGACCCTGCCCGAGACCAGCGAAGCCGACCTGAACCAGTATTTCAGCGACCGCCACGCCCAAACCCGCGCCACGACCGCCAACCGGCGGCTCACGGTGTTCAAGCGCTACTTCCGCTGGGCGCTGCGCGAGCGGGTCATCCAGATCGATCCCACGCTGCGCCTGGCGCCCGCGCGCCAGCCGCTGCGCGTGCCCAAGACCTTGTCAGAGGCCCAGGTGGAGGCGCTGCTGAATGCGCCCGACGTGGGCACGCCGCTGGGCCTGCGAGACCGCTGCATGCTCGAACTCATCTACGCCAGCGGGTTGCGGGTGAGCGAGCTGGTCACGCTCAAGACCTGGCACGTGGGCATGAACGAGCACGTGCTGCGCATCACCGGCAAGGGCAACAAGGAACGCCTGGTGCCTTTCGGCCAACTGGCCGGCCAGTGGCTGCAGCGCTACCTGGGCCAGGCGCGCGGCGAGATCCTCAACGGCCAGCAGAGCGAAGACCTGTTCGTCACCTCGCGCGGTTCGCGCGCAGGCGAGGCCATGACGCGCGCCATGTTCTGGCACCTGGTGAAGAAGTACGCGCTGCAGGCGGGCATCACCTCGCCCCTGTCGCCGCACACCTTGCGCCACGCCTTCGCCACGCATTTGCTCAACCACGGCGCCGATCTGCGCGCGGTGCAGATGTTGCTCGGCCACGCGGACATCTCCACCACCACCATCTACACCCATGTCGCGCGCGAGCGGCTCAAGAGCATCGTGGCGCAGCACCACCCGCGCGCCTGAGGCTCAAAGCGGCTTGAGCACCAGGCCGATCACCAGCCCGCTGCGGGTGACGGTGATGGGACCGGGCTGCATGCCCATGGCGTCCACGGGCGCCAGGTCCTTGGCCGTGAGTTCGTGCAGCACCACTTCGCGCAGCGACTGGTCTGCGAGCACGGGGGCGTAGGTGTTGAGCATCTCCACCACCTTGGGCTGAAGGGTGGGGAAATCGAGCCGGGCCAGCCGCAGCTGGTGGGCGCGCAGGGTGCGGTCGCTGGCCTCGTAGCGCAGGCCGAACTCCACGTCGAAACGGCCCTGGTGCGCCCGGTTGAGCGCCGGGCCCGCAGCCTCCACGGCCATGTCGGCGCGCAGGCGGTTCTGCTCGGGCAGCAGCCGCAGGCGCGGGGTCTGCAGGTCCAGGTTGAGCAGGCCTTGCACGGGGTAGCGGCGGGGGAAGCGCTGCGCCACCGCCTGCTGCATCTGCTCGAGCGAGACGGGGTAGCCCGCAGGCGCGTCGGGCCGGTCTTCGGTGTCGGCCGCCAGGCCCAGGGCCGGCCCGCCGAGCGCCAGCGGGAAGGAGAGAAGAAGGGTTCTGCGTCGCATGGGTATCGGTTCGAGTCCGAAGCGCGCCGCAGGTTCAGGGCAAGTCGTCTCTATTTGTAGAACGCTTCCACCGTGCCCTTGAGCTGGATCAGCAGCGGGTTGCCCTTGCGGTCCAGGGTCTTGCCCGAAGGCACTTTCACCCAGCCGGCGCTGATGCAGTATTCGGTCACGTCGAAACGTTCCTTTCCGTTGAAGCGGATGCCGATGTCGTGCTCGAACACCGCGGCCACGTGGTGAGGGCTGCGCGGGTCGATGGAGAGGTGATCGGGCAGGGGGGGGCGGTTGGGGGTGGATGCGGTTGCGTCGTTCATGGCTGAGATTGTCGGTCAACCGCCGAGACCGGCAAAGACGTTCTGCACATCCTCGTTCGCGTCGAGCGCGGCGAGGAAAGCTTCCACCTCTTCCAGGTGCTCCGCGCTCAGGCTGGCCGGGTCGATCGGGTTCTTGGGCTTGTAGCCCAGCTTGGACGACAGCACGGTGAAGCCCTGCGCCGGCAGGGCGCGGCTGACCAGGTCCAGATCGGTGGGATCGGTCAGGAACACCGTCACGCCCTCGTCGTGTCCGGGGTGGAAGTCCTGCGCGCCGGCCTCGATGGCGGCCACTTCCGGGTCGGCGTCCTTGCGGCTGGCTTCGGCCTCGATCATGCCCACGTGGTCAAAGTCCCAGGCCACCGAGCCCGAACTGCCGAGCTGCCCCTTGCGGAACAGCACCCGCATCTCCGAAGCCGCGCGGTTCACGTTGTCCGTGAGGCACTCCACCATCACCGGCACGCGGTGCGGCGCGAAGCCTTCGTAGACCACATGTTCGTAGTGCACGGCCTCGCCCGTGAGGCCCGCGCCCTTCTTGATCGCGCGGTCCAGCGTGTCCTTGGGCATGGACACCTTGCGCGCCTGCTCCATCACCAGCCGCAGCCGGGCGTTGGAGGCCGGGTCGGCGCCGTGTCGGGCGGCGATCACGAGGTCCTTGACGAGTTTGCCGAATAGGCGCCCCTTGGCGTTGGCCGCGAGGTCCTTGTGTTTGGCTTTCCACTGTGCGCCCATGGCGTGTTCCTTGGTTGAGGGTGATGTGCGTCGGCAGGCTCAGCGGCTGGCCGACGGGGTCTGGGTTCGCTCGAAGCGGTAGAAGAGGTTGGGCTCGGAGAGCACGTAGAGCGCATGGTCGGGCCCGACCGCCACGCCCTCGGGCTGTGGCACCTTGCGCTGCAGGCCATTAAACCCCCGCCAGAGTGGCAGCATGCTGATGGGCCGACCGTCGGGCGCGTACTCCACCACCAGGGCCGATTCGTCGCTGAGCAGCAGCAGATGGCCGGTGGGCTCGTGCAGGGTGAGCGACGACAGGTCGCTCATGAACAGCGAGGCCGCGCTGGACGACTTCCATTCGCTGATGTCGATGTTGAACCCGGTGGCGGCGTTGAACGCGCCCAGCCCCCGCACAACCAGCACGCGCAGGGGCAGCTTTTCCTTCACCACGAAGAGACGGTCCTGCACGCTGTCCCAGGACACCCCTTCGAAGCTGCTGTTGTGCACACTGTCGATGCGGATGCCCAGGCTGGACTTGCCGTTGACCGACACGCGCGAGGTCTGCGGGCCGATCTGCACCCAGTACATGCTGTGGCTGTCTTCGTCGGAGATGACGTAGGTGTCGCCCTGCACATAGGTGATGCCCTCCGGGTCGCGCGCTCCCTCGAGTTCGATGACACGCAGCAAGCGCCCGTCGGTCGTGAGTTCGGCAATCTGTGGCGGGCGGTTGATCACGGTGAAGAGGGTGCCGGTGTCCGTGTTGAAGGTCAGCCCCGAGGCGTTGCGCGACAGGCCCTCGATGGGGGCACCCTCCACCGCCACCCGGTAGCCCGGCAGCCAGAGAGAGGCCCCAACCCATTGCGCTGCGTTGATGGAGGTGCTGAGCCAGTAGTAGCCCAGAGCCAGCACCTTGAAATACCAGATGCACAGGAGGCCGATGCCGGCCAGTGCCGTCCAGAGACAGGGTTTGCAGATTTTTACGCGGGCCATCGCAGGGAGTTTAGTGCGCGGCCCCGGTAGCATGCCCTTTCCAGCCACCCATCAAGCACAGGAGCACAGCATGGACACCCAGGAACTGCACCGGGGCCGCCTGATCGACCACATCCAGCTCGTCGTGAAGGATCTGCCGGCCAGCCAGGCCTTTTACGAGGCCGTCTTCAAGGCGCTCAAGG
Organism: Hydrogenophaga sp.; assembly: GCF_026125825.1. Classification (GTDB taxonomy): domain Bacteria; phylum Pseudomonadota; class Gammaproteobacteria; order Burkholderiales; family Burkholderiaceae_C; genus Hydrogenophaga. Next base: position 24,767 of record NZ_JAHCKK010000058.1, read on the forward strand.
TGCCCATGGGCGGCAAGGGCGACGGCTACTTCTGGGCCGATGAACTGTTCGTCTCGACGGCCGACAGCGAAGCCGCGGACGGCCAGCTGACCGGCCGGCACCACCTGGCCTTCCAGGCGCAGGACCGGGCCATGGTCGATGCCTTCCACAAAGCCGCGCTGGCCGCCGGTGGCCAAGACCACGGCGCGCCGGGCGAGCGCAAGTACCACCCCGGCTACTACGCGGCCTTCGTCATCGATCCGGACGGCAACAACATCGAGGCGGTGTACCACGGTGAAGCCAGGCGCAGCGCGCCGTCGGTGAAGGTCACGTTCTAGCCGACACGCGTTCGACCAGCCGCTGCAGGAACACGGCTTCGACCCGCGCCTCGTTGCCGGCGGCGAAGCCCGCACTGTGGGGCGTGACCAGCGTGTTGGGCAGGTTCCACAGCGGGCTCGCGGGCGGCAGGGGCTCCAGCCGGAACACGTCGAGGTAGGCCCCGCCGAGGTGCCCGCTGCGCAGGGCATCCACCAGCGCTGCTTCATCGACCACCGCACCCCGGGCGACGTTGATCAGCCGGGCGCCGCGCCGCAGCAGACGCAGGCGCCGGGCGTCCACCAGGCCCTGTGTCTGCGCGCTCAGGGGGCATGCCAGCACCAGCCAGTCGGCGCTGGGCAGCACCTCGTCGATGCGCTCATACACGCGGCAAGGCCAGGCGCAGTCGTCCGCCGCTGCCCGGTGGCGCACCACCTCCAGGCGCACGCCGAACACCGCCAGGTAGCGCGCCAGCGCCTGGCCCACCGGGCCCCAGCCCACCAGCACGGCGGTCTGCCCTTCCAAGTCCTGCGGCAGGCCGGTCTGCAGCAGGGGCTGCCACTGCCGCAGGGCCTGCGCCTCGCGCAGCAGCGGAAAGTGCCGGGCCAACGACAGAATGGCCGCCATGGCCGACTGCGCCACGATGGCGGCGTTGGTGCCTGGCGAGGTGGTCAGCGCCACCCCGCGTGCCATCAGCCGCTGATAGATGGCGCGGTCTGCGCCCGCCGAATGCACGTGCACCCAGCGCAGCGAGGGGGAGCACTCCATCGCGTCGTAGAAGCGCTGGGTGTCGGGCAGGACCTCGTCCTTGGTGGACAGGCCGGTCACATCGCGCGAGACGAAGGCCCAGTCGGCGTCGCCCTCGTCGGTGCCCACGAACTGGAGCGGCCTTCCTGCGGCCGCCTCGTGGATGCGTTCACCCAGGCGCTCGCGGCAGGGGCTGGACAGGAGCAACCGCATCGGACGGCTGCCCTCGCTCATTGGGCCGTGGCCCCGGACGCCTCCACGATGGCCTTCCACTTCACGCTTTCCTGCTGCGTGAAGCGGCCGAACTGCTCGGGCGAGCCGCCCACCGGGTCCGCGCCTTCCTTCACCAACTGCGCCTCCAGGCTGGGCAAGACCTCGTTGACCGCCTTGTTCATCGCCGCGATCACCGGGGCGGGCGTGCCCTTGGGCGCGAACACGCCGAACCACGAACCGGCCTCGAAACCGGGATGGCCCTTTTCCTGCACCGTGGGCACGCCCGGCAGCGAGCGCGAGGGCTTGGCGCTGGAGACGGCCAGCGCGCGCAGCTTGCCCGCCTTCACCTGCAGGATCGCCGAGGGAATCGTGGCGAACATGAACTGCAGCCGCCCTGCCAGCAGGTCGTTGAGTGCGTCCGCGCCCCGGTAGGGCACGTGCACGGCCTCGCTGCCCAGGCGCTGAACCAGCATGTGGCTGGAGAGGTGCGACGAGGTGCCCACGCCGGTGGACCCGTAGCTCATCTTGTTGGGGCTGGCCTTGAGCAGCGCGGCGAACTCTTCAAACGTGTTCGCGGGCACCGATGGATGGACCACCAGCATGTTGGGCACGTCGGCGATCTGCACCACGGGCACCAGGTCCTTGAGCGGGTCGTAGGGCAGCGACTTGTACAGCCAGGTGTTGACCGCGATCGGCCCCACCGAGTTGATGATGAAGGTGTAGCCGTCGGGCGCGGCGCGCACCACGGATTCGGTGCCGATGTTGCCGCCGGCACCGGGCTTGTTGTCGATGAAGAAGTTCTGGCCGAACTTCTCGGTGAGTTTCTGCGAGACGGCGCGCGCGATGATGTCGGTGGTGCCGCCCGCCGTGAAGGCCACCACCATGCGCACGGGCCGTTCCGGCCAGCGGGTGTCCTGGGCCAAGGCGGTGCCTACGCTGCCCAGTGAGAGGGCGGCCAAGGTCAGCGCGCGCCACGTGCTGGCCGCGAAGAAGGTGCGATTCATCGTTGTCTCCTGCTGGTTGGTCTTCGTTGGGGAAACGTCAAAACTCAGGTGCGGTAGCCGGGGTCGATGCGGTCCAGGCTGCGCAGCAGCGCCGGCCACTCCATGACGCCGTAGGGGCGCCGCGTGCCGGGCTGGTAGTTGTTCCAGGTGTCCTCCAGCACGGGCTGGGCCACGGGAGAGAAGGGGGTGTTGCAGGCCATGGCCGCCAGCTGCGAGCGGCAGGCCAGTTCGAGCCGGTGCATCCAGTTGAAGGCCTCGCCCACGGTGCGCCCCACCGTGAGGGCGCCGTGGTTGCGCAGGATCAGCGCCTCGCCCGGGCCCAGGTCCTTGACCAGCGAAGCCTGCTCCGCAAGGTCGAGCACCACGCCCTGGTAATCGTGGTAGCCGATGTGGAGGAAGCGCATCGCCGTCTGGGTCAGCGGCAGCAGGCCGCACTGCAGCGATGACACCGCCATCGAGGCCCAGCTGTGGGTGTGAATCACGCAGGCCACCTCCGGCCGGGCCTCGTGTACCGCGCTGTGGATCACGTATCCCGCCTTGTTGATGCCGTAGTTCAGTTCGCCGAAATCGGGCTGGCTCAGCACCGTGCCGTCGTGGCTCACCTTGATCAGGCTGGAGGCCGTGATCTCCTCGTACATCATCCCGTAGGCGTTGATCAGGAAGGCATCGTCCTCATCTGGCACGCGCGACGAGATGTGGTTGGCCATCATGTCGGCCATGCCGTACATCGCCACCAGCCTGTAGCACGCCGCCAGGTCCACGCGGGCCTGCCACTCGGCGGGGGAACAATGGGCTTGCATCGAGGGGATGACCAGGCGTCCGTCGGGGAGATCGTTCTTCATGTCGGTGACCAGAGTGGGGAACAGGCCCGCTGCAGTCTAGGCAGCCGATGGCCGCCCCGTCAGTGTCGAAACGTCATGGGGGCATCACGATTCGTGATGCCGCTCGGGTGGCTCAGGGGGGCCGGTCGCGCGCGCGGCATCGAATCGCCATCACCGCCATCACCGCCAGCTCCGCGCCCAGATCGCCGAGTTCGGCCATCAGCCAGCCCAAGGCCTCGATGGCATCCGAGTCCACCGAGCCGTCCTCGATCTGCGGTGCCGACGTGGCCAGCAGATGGCCGATAGCGCCCATGCCCATGTGCTGCGCCCGCGCGATGCGTTCTGCGTTCTGCCCAGTCTCGGCGACGATGACTCGGTGCGAGTTGGCGTAGTCGACGTTTCCCTGTCTGTCAGATCGAAGGCGGGGCAACTGGCGAAGCAGATCGCGCATGGGGCGAGCGGTCGCGTTAATGTCGGCCGGGGCGGTTGTGAGGTCTTCGGGCACGCGTACTGTCTTTCGCATGCCGGAAGGTTTGGCCCGGCTGGGTTCGCCAGTCCATAGACGTTGAATCTATATCGCCGATCCGCACAGCGGTGCCTGATGCCTGGATCGCACCGCTCAGTCCTCCTGCACGCGAACCTTGACGCCCATGCCCTTGATAAGTCGCCGGCCAAGCTCTTCACCGTGTCCGGCGAGGGCAATTCATCCCGCCAGCCGAAGACCGATCACGAGTACCGGGGCGTTCGGCGCCGGAGCAAATGCTCTGGCGCATCCGAGGAAACAGCGCTTTCCTGGATCTCGTGTGAGCGAACCGCGCTCAAGTCGAAGTTGGTGCGACTGTCCTTCTCCGCTGCCGATCTTGTTGCGACTGAACACCCGCGTGCACGGCCATCGGCATGCCTTCACCCCTAGGCTACGATGTCGTCTGTCGGCCAATAGCGGACATCATCCAATGCTCAAGTTCCCCGTTCCTCGTCTTGCAGAAGCGACTGTTCTCGAATGGGCGGACGAACTTGCTTTGCAGGTCGGACGCAGCGCTGAAGGCCTCCGCTTGAACACGGAATCAATCCCCTTCTCAAATGACACTGTGCGGGTTGAACTGATGGATGAGTCGTTTGTCGAGTTCAGGAATGCCGTGTTCGTCGTCAGCGAAGCCAAGCGAGCCGTGGCCATCTTCACCGAGCACTGCGGCCATCACGTCCTGCCTTATCACGAGGCAAAGGTGTTCGTTGGCGGCGAACTACGCTACTCGCAGGGGTAGCTCGCTATGTCTGCTGTG
>NZ_JAHCKK010000059.1 GCF_026125825.1 Hydrogenophaga sp.
CCAAGCGCGGACTTCACTGGATTGACACCCGCTGCAAACAGGCTTCCGCTCCGTGTTGAAAACGGAGGCCAAAAAACAGCAACTCGATGCCTAAAACCGACGCTTCGTGGCGGCGTTGTTGGGTGGCCACGGAGAAGGGCTCCGGCAAGCATCTTTAGGGTGTCGGAGCCCCGCCACACATTTCGCGCCGTGCCGGGCGCGCGGGCGCTTTATCGGCCCAGCCGGTACGGCTCGTCGAAGTCGATGAAATCGTGCTCGGCCAGCGCTTCGTCCACCCAGGCCTTCACCCCGGGCAGCGCCCGCACGCGCGCCACGTAGGCAGCGAGGTCGGCGGGCACCGGCAGGTCGTAGGTGGCGATGCGCATGCACACCGGCGCGAAGTACGCATCGGCGATGCTGAACGCACCAAACAACAAAGCCCCGGCTGGCTGGGCCGCCAGCAGCTCGCTCCACAGGCCGCACAGGCGGGCCACATCGGCGCGCACATCGGGCTTGTCGCGCCAGATCAGGCGGCCCACCTCGGGCAGCGAGGCCTCGATGTTCATGGGGCAGTGGCTGCGCAGCGCGCCAAAGCCGCTGTGCATCTCGGCGCACACGCTGCGCGCCCGCGCCCGGGCTTTCACGTCCTGCGGCCAGAGCTGCTTCTCGGGAAAGCGCTCGGCGAGGTACTCGGCGATCGCCAGCGTGTCCCAGATCGCAAAGCCGTCGTCCACCAGCACCGGCACCTTCGCCACCGGGCTGATGGCGCGCAGTTCTTTCTTGAAGACCGAGTTCACGTCGAACGAGTCGAAGCGGACCATCTTCTCTTCAAACGCGATGCCCGCCTGCTTCATCAGCACCCACGGGCGCATGGACCAGGACGAGTAGTTCTTGTTGCCGACGTAGAGCTGAAGTGCCATGGACAGAATCTCCTGAAAGAAGCGCCCATGGTAGAGGTTTGACGCGCGCGCATTGATGCCAAAACGCCACGCGATTGATTCACGGCGGCTAGGGCTTGGAAGGCCCGTTGGCGCCAGAGGCCGCGCGCTCCGGGTGCAGCACCTTGAGCAGCGTGGTGCGCAGGTGCGCGTCCGAGAAGGGCTTGGAAACGAATCCGTCCATGCCCGCCTCCAGCGCCTGGGTCATGTGGGTGTCGCAGAGGTGGGCGGTCAGCGCGATGAGGGGCAAGCGCCGTCCCCCTGTTTCGGCACTGCGCAGTGCCCGTGCGGTCTGCACGCCGTTCATCACCGGCATCTCCATGTCCAGCAGCGCGGCGTCGAAGCGCTCGTCCATGCACGCCAGGTCCAGCGCCTCCTGCCCGTTCTGCGCCTCCACCGACTGGATGCCCATGGTCCGCAAATAGGCCACGGTGATTTTCCGGTTGGACGCGCAGTCGTCGGCCACCAAAACCCGCTTGCCCACCAGCCGGCGCGCAGCGCCTTTCAGCCGGGTAGCCTCCGCGGCGGTCTGCATGCCCGCCTGCAAGGTTCGCAGGAGCTCGGTCTGTGAACAGGGCTTGCTCACAAAGCCGTTCATGCCCACCTTCTCGGTCTTGACCTGCGCCACGTAGGCAGACTCTGCCGTGTAGGCCACGATGGCCACCTCTTCATGGCCGGGCGCTGCGCCCTGGCGAATCTGCTCGGCCGCCGCGTAGCCGTCGAGCACGGGCATGTCCAGGTCCATCACGACCAGGTCGTAAATGCCCAGCCTGAGCTTCGTAATGGCCTGGGCGCCGTCTTCGGCTTCGTCCACACGCGTGGCGATGCCCTCAAGCGCCCTGCAGGTCGACTGGCGCACAAAGGGCTGGTCGTCCACCACCAGAACGCGCTTGCCATCGAAAAACGGCACCGCCTGGCTCATCACCTTGTGCTCCTCCAGCTGGATTTCCGCCTCCGAGATGGGCGGGAAGAGCAGGGTGAACTCCGTGTAAGACCCCAGCACCGAATTGCAGACGATGTCGCCGCCAAAGGCTTGCATGGTGCGCTGGCAATAGGCCAGGCCCAGCCCCGTTCCCCCGGCCTTGCCCGCAGAGACGAAAGAGCCGAAGAGCTTGTTCAGCATTTCGGGCGCGATGCCCGGCCCGGTGTCGCGCACCGTCACGCAGGGTGCATTGACCGTGATCAAGAGGGTGGCCTGCGGGTACTGCTTGAAGTAGTAGAGCGCGTTCTTGATGAGGTTGAACAGGATGAAGATGTACGCGGTCTCGTTGACCTTGATGGTGAAGTCTTTCCTGACCTCCAGCGTGACCTTGTCGCGCTCGCCCGGCGAATCGAAGCTGTACTCCTCCACGGCCTTGGAGGTGGCCTTGCTTGCGCTCAGGTACTCGAAGCTGGCCCGGTCGATGGGTTTGCCGCTGACTTCGTTCAGGGTCATCCCGATGATCTGCAGGCCGCGGTTGATCGAGGTTTCGCCCTGGGCCAAGTGGCGGTAGATCGCGTTGAGGTCGGCCGGGCTCACGGTGGGAGGGGCGGTGTCGGGCTCCACGTGGGCGATGGGGCGGGGCAGCAGGTTGCGCATGCTGTGAAGGCTGAAGCGGATCTGGCCCAGGGGGTTGCGCATTTCGTGGGCGATGGAGCCGGCGAGGGCTCTCAGGCTCTTTTCTCGCTCTTCAGCCGCAATGCGCAATTCTTCGGCACGTACACCTTCTTTGAAGCCGTGAGTGAAGATGCTCCCGGTCAGCAATGCAAAGCCCAATAGTGGTGAAAACTCTAGAAATTCTTGATAGTTGGATAGAGAGTGGCCTGGAGGTGAAGAAATCAAATAGATCAGGAGCCCCGATACGGTGCCGATGGTAAGAGATGCGAGAACGGAGGTGATTCCTCGCAAAAAAAGTGGCAGCACAAAAATAACCATCACTCCACATGTGATGTAAATTTTGCTGAAGTCGCTCATCAGCATTAAAAAGGTGAATATGGCGGGCAACCCCAATGTGATAGAGGTAAACCAATAGATTGGTACCCATCGCTCCAGTGCTTTTGGAGCGTGTTTGCACAATGGCAGGGCGGCAAAGAGCAGTGCGCAGGAAAATCTGAAGTAAGTGCTTTCGTAGGGTTGGGGGAATATGTATACCCAAATGAACCAATAGATAGGATGACCGATTGCCCCAATCCATCCTACAGAAGTTAAGGTTTCTTTGGATAATTCATAGTCCTGGCTGATCTTCCTGCGAAAATCATATGCAAGTCCGAGGATTGTGTTTGCCATATTTTTCCACCTTTGTAGATGATTTCAGAACTGGAAATGCATGGTGGAAAATGACATTCCAGCACTTCCCTGCCAGCCCAAACAGCTTTGCTGCTTTTTTAGCAACCCTTGTTCTTGTGCTTGTGCCAATCCAACAGGAATTGATGCTGTGGCAATATTTCCTGTTTCATGGGAGGTGTGAAAGATTTTCTTGGCAACGCCCACGATGTCTCCGTAGTTTGTCCATTGTTCGGACGATGAGGTATGGGTGAATACCCAATCCATGTCATTGGGTGTTAGTCCTGCGTCATGGAAAACCTTCACAATTTCATGAAGCCCTTGTTTGTGAAGAGCAGCGCCGTCAGAGCTGAACTGAAATTGACCGCCAGTAGATTCAATCTTTTGTGACGGCTCGCAGAATGACTCCCAGCCAGGCAATGAGACGGTGCAAAGATCACTCCAGTCCGGGCGATTGATAAAGGAGAAATTGAAGTTGGTGGGGTTCTCGTTGTCTAGCAGAGTGACGGCGATGGCCTCGCCAATAGAGAAACTCGGAAGTTTGTAGCTGAAATCTTCCTTGGACTCCAAAGAGAAATTCTTCGGAAAAATGGGTCCTCCATCAATCACGTTGAACTCCATGTTCACGATGGCCGCCTTTTTCACCGAGCCGGCTTTCATCTTGTCGTTGACGATGTCCATGCTGGTGATCCATCCCATGCAGGCGTCGAGCACATCGAAGTTCCGGCATCGCAAGCCCAGGCTGTGGGCCACAAAGCAGCTGTTGGCGGGCTCGACGAATCCGCGCGCAACGCCGGTGTAGATCAGCAGGTCGATCTCTTCTTTGTCGATGCCGGCCTGCTGCAGGGCCCGGTCGAAGGTGGCTTTCATCAGTTCGATGGGGTGCTCGCCCTCGGCGAGCCAATGCCGCTTCTTGAAGCCGCTTTTTTCGAGCAGCCGACCGATGGTGCGCAGCGTCCTGGGCAGGTCGCCGTTGAAGGTGTCTTTGGAGTGGTGCTCGATCAGTTCGAGCACGTCTTGGTTGGTGACAACGCGCGAGGGAAGCGTTGCTGCAATGCCGGCAATGCGCATGGGTGGTTACCACGCGTACACAAAGCTGGCGCCAAGGAGTTGGCTGGAGAGCTTGTAGCTCGCGTCCAGGCTGGCCGAGTTTCTGGTGGCGTTGGCGGCGAAGTTGCTGCGGGTGTTTTTGAAGAATTGCCGGGCGTAGGCGAGGTTGACGCTGGCGCGCTGGTTGAGTTTGTACTGAGCGCCGATGCTGGCCCAGGTGCGGTCTCCGGTGGGCAGGCGGGGGTTGCGCATGTCGTCGGTGACGGCGTCTTTTTCGTGGGCCAGGCCGGCGCGCAGCATCCACTGGCCATTGAGTTTGTGGTTCACGCCAACGGAGGTGAGCACGCTGTCTCTGAATGGCAGCGGCACTTCGAGCCCGCCACCGGCGGGGCGGATGAACTGGATGCGGAAGACGGAGACGCTTGACCAGCGCGTCCAGCGGATGTCGCCGACCCATTGGGTTTTTTCGTTGGCCTGGTAGGCGGCGCCGAGGGTGAGCATGTCGGGCATGGTCCAGTCGACCTGGCCGGGCACGGTGGTGATGGCGCCGGTGGTGAGGCTGGTCAGGTTGACGTCGCCGCGCAGGCTGTACCGCATGGCAGAGCGGTAGCCCAGGCCGAGTTTGAGTTCGGGCGTGGGTTGCGCGAGCACGCCCAGGGTGAAGCCGTGTTGGTGGTCTTTGCCCCGGTACACGCCGTAGGCGGTGGGCGAGGTGTTGCGCGATACGGTGGCGGCCATTTGCTCGTATTGCAGGCCGGCGCCCACGGCCAGGGTGTCGTTGATCTGGTAGGCCAGCTGGGCGGTGGCGTTGAGGGTGTCGATGTCGGTGTCGAGTGCGTGAAACCGGCCGAGCCAGCCTTCGGGGTAGGTGGTGCGCCATTTGAGGGGCGACGTCACGCTGGCGCCGAATGTCCAGCTGGCGTTGATGGGGGTGGAAAAGTACAGGGAGGGGGCGGAGACGGTTCGCCCGCCCGAGGCCTGGGTCTGCCCGGTTCTGGGGATGTTGTCGCTGAAGGTGGAGCTGTAGGCGGTGGCGTCGATGGTGGTGTCGACGCTGGTCAGGCCGAGGTGGATTTGCGTGGTCTGGGTGGCGCGCAGGGTGGCGGGGTTGAAGAAGGTGTCTGAGTTGTCGTGGCTGCCCGTGGCCGATCCGGCGAAGGCGTTGCCGAGTGCGGAGGGGCTGGCGCCTTCCATGGAAAAGGCGCCGGCGTGTGCGGCGCCGGTGCTGACCAGAATCGTTCCCAGGCAGACGAGGTGGCGTTTGAGGTTCATGAGGGACGGTGAGTGGTTGAGGGGCGGGGGGGCTCGGGGCGCCATGAAGCACGCCGCGCGCGGGCGTACACGGTCCCCGCGGTGGCAGTGGGGCCACGGGGCTGTTTGGTTCGGTTTGCTGGGGGGCTGCAGCACCCAGGTGCAGAGGGGAGGGGTGCCCGGCTGTGCTGGGAGGGCGCACGCCGGCCTGGATTCATCGCCGCGAGGGGATGAATGCTTCAGGCGTATTTTTCAAGAATGCGGGTGGAGCGTTCCACTTGCAGGAAGGTGTTGATTTCGGACTCCGATGCCGTGATGGCTTCCATGACGGAGCAGGCCATCATGCGGTAGAAGGCTTTGTCCATGGCTTTGCGCACGGCGGCCATCTGCTGGGCCACTTCTTCGTAGCTGCGGCCGTTTTCAAGCATGTCGATGAGGCCCCGCACCTGGCCTTCGATGCGTTTGAGCCGGTTGATGATGTCGCGCAGGTTTTCGGGGCGGAAGTTCGGGTCTTCTTCGGAGGTGATGTCTGTCGGGGTGGCCGGGTTGTCCGGGGTGGCTGGGGCGGAGGTGGCCGAGGTGGCGGGGCGGCGTTTGGACTTTGGGGAAACGGGGGCGGCCATGAGGGTTCCTGTCGGTTAAAGGTATTCATTTTTGCCACACGCGGGAGTGTGCCAAAAAAATACCCCGGCCCCCAAAGCCGGTGGTTTGGGCTCAGCGGCCGGCGCCGTGCCGGTAGTCGAGCAGCTGGCTGCGCCCGCCGCGGTCGCCGAGGTAGGTGGGCGCGACGCTGTGCACGCTGGCGGGCCGGATGCCGAGTGCCGAGAGGTCGGGCCACTGGCGGGAGGCCACGTTGTCGATGGTCATGGAGTCGAGGTTGTCGCGGCTCATCACGGGGGCGCCGGGCATGAGTTCCATGAGGGCCGCCTGCAGGCGGGCCAGTGGCGCGGGCAAGGGGAGGAGGGGCCGTTGCCGGCTGCCGCAGCGCCCGGCGATGCGCACGAGTTCGGCCAGGGTGAAGACATCGGGCCCCACGCATTCGAAGGTCTGGCCGGTGCTGCTCATGGGGAGGTCGCGGTCGCGCAGGCAGTTCACCACGGCTTGGGCAACGTCTTCGACCCACACGGGCTGAAAGCGCGCGTTCGCGCCCGCCAGGGGCACCACGGGGAGCACGGCCTGCAGGCGCGCGAAGAGGTTGAGGAAGCGGTCGTCTTTGCCAAAGACGACGCTGGGCCTGAGGATGGTGAGTTCGAGGCCGGCGCCGCGCAGCACTTCTTCGCCGCGTGCTTTGCTGCGCAGGTAGCGCGAGGGGCCGTCGAGGCTCGCGCCGAGGGCGCTGACGTGCACCACGCGGCGGATGCCGTCGGCCGCGCAGGCTTCGGCCAGCGAGAGGGGCAGTTCGACGTGCACGCGCTCGAAGTCGTTTTCGCTGCCATGGAGGATGGCGACGAGGTTGACGACGGCGTCGTGCCCGTCCAGCAGGCTGAGGAGTTGCCCGGGGTCGTGCACGTCGGCTTCGAGCACGGTGACCCGGGGCAGGTGTTGGACGTGCGCGGCGTTGGCGGCGCGGCGGGTGGGGACGGTGATGCGCCAGCCCTGGCGGTGCAGTTTTTCGCAGAGGTGGCGGCCGATGAAGCCGGTGCCGCCGAGGACGAGGACGTTCTTCATGGAGATCAGGGCAGGTCGGGGTTGGCGGTGGGGGCGTTGCCGGGGCGGGGGCCCACGGTGCCCAGCCGCGCGCGCAGCGACTGCGGCTGGCCGGTGATGAGCGCGGCGTAGTTGGTGGTGTTGGCGAGCACGCGTTTGACGTAGTCGCGTGTTTCTTCGAAGGGGATGTTTTCGGTCCAGACTTCGCCGGGCAGCACCGGCCCGTTGCGCCACTGGCGCGAGCGCCCGGGCCCGGCGTTGTAGGCGGCGGCGGCCAGCGGCAGGGAGCCCTGGAAGTCGTCGAGGGCGAATTTGAGGTAGGCGGTGCCGATCTGGATGTTGGTGTCGCGCTCGGTGATCTGGGCAGGCTTGAAGTTGGTCAGGCCGATTTTGTTGGCGGTCCAGCGCGCGGTGGCGGGCATGACCTGCATGAGCCCGGAGGCGCCGACGCCGGAGCGCGCGTCGGTGATGAAGCGGCTTTCCTGCCGGATGAGGCCGTACACGTAGGCGGGGTCCAGGCCGATTTCGGTCGCGCGGCTGACGACCTGGGCGCGGTGTGGCGTGGGGAAGCGCTGTGTGTGGTCCATGGATTCGGGCGTGCGCAGGCTGGTGTTGATGCAGCGGTCCCACAGTTCGTGCTGGCAGGCCAGGGCCGAGGCGGCCAGCAGTTCGCGCTCGCTCATGCCGCCGGGGGTGTGCAGGCCCACGGTGTAGTTCCACTCGCGCACGCCTTCGCTGCGCAGGCCCAGGCGGATGGCGATGAGGGCGCGGCGCAGGCCGGGGTTGTTTTGTGCGGCGGCCACTTCTTCGGCGGTGAGCGGCGGTGGCGGGGCCGGTACGGTGATGGGCCGGCCGAGTTCTTCCAGGGCGAGTTGTTCGTAGAAGTCGCGGCTGGAGGCGATGCTCTCGAAGAGTTCGCGCGCCCTGGCCGAGGCGGCCACCGGGTCGGGCAGCTTGAGTGCCTGCACGGCGCGGGCTTCCCAGTACACCCAGGCCGGGTCGCTTTGCTGGGCTTCGCTCATGGCGGCCACGGCGTCGCGCACGGCGCTCCAGGAGCCCGCGCGCATGCCCGCGCGCGCTTTCCAGGCAAGGTGCTCGTCGTGCATGTAGCGGTCTTCCCCGTTGGCGAAGTAGCCCAGGGCCTCGGCTTGCAGTTTTTGCGCGGAGCGCTTGCCGATCACGCCCCAGGTCCAGCTGCGCTCTTCGCGGGTGAGCTGGGCTTTCCAGCGGGTGCGGTCCATTTCAAGCGCAGCGGCGGTGGGGTCGTTGGCGGCGAGGCGGATGATGGCCAGGGTCACCAGTTCCTTGGTGCGGGGCCGGATGGCGGTGAGTTTCTCGTCGAGGTATTTCGCCGGGTCGCTGGCGATGCTGTCGACGGTGGCGCTCAGGTCGGGGTCGAGCATGGCCACGGCCTGCGTGGCCACGCGAGCGCGGTTGGCGTCCATGGCAAGGCGGGCGCGCTGCCACACGGCCTGAGGTTTGAGTTGCCCGGCGTCGAGCAGGAACTTGGCGGCGCTTGCGCAGCCGTCGTCGGCCTCGCGCTGGGCGTGCCAGTTGGCCTGCACCAGGGGGGCCACGGCCTCGCCGCTCGCGCGGCCGGTCATGGCGTCGCGCATCAGTGCGTAGCAGCGCACCTGGCGGTCGTCGTTCATGCGAAAGCGCGGGAGTTCGGCGTCGAAGTTGGCCCAGTCGCGTGCTTTGCCGAGTTGCAGCAGCCAGTCGTTGCGCAGCCTGTCTTCCCAGTAGGTGCCGCCCATGCGGTCGAGCGCGGCGCGGATTTCCACCGGTGTGGCGATGTCCAGCCGCGAGCGGATGCTCCAGTAGTTCGCCAGCGGCTCCAGTGTGTGGCCGCGCACGGCGGGCAGCAGGTTGGCGAGCTGGAAGCTGTTGCCGCGCGTGTAGGCCGCGCGCATCTCCAGCAGCGCGGCGTCGCCCCCGCTGGTGGCTTGCGCCAGGGCAAGGCCCGGTGTCACGAGCGCCGCCATAATGAGCCGCAGTCCCAGCTCTTGAAAGCGTCGGCCGATGCGCCGCGCGCTGCCCTGTTTCTCATCAACCAGATTCATGTGTCGATTATGGACAACAAAGACGGTCAGAGCCCCCACAAACCCCACGCGTTGCAGGCAGAAGGATCGGCGGCTGCGCTGAAGGCCGAGTGGCGAAAATCGCTGATTGAAAAGCGACAGTCCCTGGCCGACCGCGCCTGGCGCAACGACTTGCTGCAGCGGGTCATGCGGGTGTGGCTGATCCACCGGCCAGACACGGTGATCGGTGCCTACTGGCCGATCAAGGGCGAGTTCGATCCGCTGCCCGCGCTGTTTCGCTGGCAGGAAGCCGGCCTGGAGGAGGACGCGCAAGGCCAGCAGCGGCACCGGCGCATTGGCCTGCCGGTGGTGAACAAGGTGGACAAGACGCTGACGTTCTACACCTGGTACCCGGGTTGCCCGATGGAGGAGGACGCCTACGGCATTCCCAAGCCCAAGGACACCGAGATCGTGGTGCCGACGCTGATTTTTGTGCCCTGTGTGGGCTACGGCCCCGGCGGTTTCCGCCTGGGTTACGGCGGGGGTTTTTACGATCGCACGCTTGCCAGCCTGAATCCCAAGCCGTTCACGGTGGGCCTGGGCTACGACTTTGGCTGGCTGCCGTACCTCAAGCCAGAGATTCACGATGTGCCTCTGGACGCGATCCTGAGCGATACGGGGGTGATGTGGCCTGAGCGCTGACAGGCCCCCGCGCCGTGTGGCTCGCACGGCGAACCGGGGGGGGGCGTGGGTCACTCAGGTCTTCCAGCGACGTGCTGGGCATCCAAGACCATGTGACCATGAACTCTTACCCCATTTCATCTGGCCGCAGCGGCCATGTCGCGTTGATCGAAGCCGGCATCAGCGACTCGCCCAATCGCCTGCTTTCCTATCAAGACCTGGCCAGCCTGATGCAGGACAAGCTGGGCAAACTCTTTTCGCTTGAAGGTCCTTTTTCGAGTCTGGCGGATTGCCGCTCGGTGTTGGAGGCCGTCAACCGCGGGATCAACGACGTGGACCGGCCACGGCGTGAAGAGACGCTGGGCGCGCTGCGGGCCATTTGCCATGAGCTCCAGCGTTCGGACCCGGATGGGGTGCAGTTCAAGGAGATTGACGCCGATCTGGAGCACGCGATCAGCCAGTGGGCCTGGCCATCGAGCAAGTTGAAACCCAACGTGGTCATGAACCTGACGGAGTTTCTGGCCGAAGAGGAATTGCGGGCCGCTGGTGCGCTCAACCGGGCATTCAGGAAGGCCACCGAAGGCCGGCGGTTGGCCCGGCAGATCAGACGCCATTTCTCGGTGGGGCGGCCACAAGGTGACGTCATCCGGTCGTTTCAGAAGTTTCTGGCGCGAATCAAGTCCCTCGATGGGTACATGCAGCAAGCCCCTTTGATGTCCTTGTCGTGGCAGATCAGTGATCTCAATGACCTGGACGACAGAACGAAGGTGTTTGACCAGATTCTGTGCTGTGTCGAGGCCATGCCGCCGGATTTCCGCTCGAAGCCGCTGATGGCCCTCGTGCAGCTCTTCTTTGATATCTGGGAAGAAGACCGGCCCGAGCGATTCGATGCCATCCTGAATCTGGTCAATGACACGCCGTTCGATGAGAGATGGCCCGTGCTCAAGGAACTGGCTGGGTCATTGAGCGATCTCAGCGGTGAGTCGGTGACAAGCCGGTTTCGCGCGCTGTGGGACGTGGCGAATGAGATGCCGCTGGCTCGGCGCAGCGAATTCCTGGTCACCTTGGTCGAAAAACTGAGCTGCATTCCATCTAAAGGCATGAAGGCGTGGTACGAGCAGTTCCTGCAAACGACCCCGCTCTTGCCCGCTGACGCGCAAGAGGCGATTCTGACGGCGTTGGCGATCAAATGCGCGGAGCTTCCCGAGGAGGTCACGAAGGACGGGCTCCACGCGGTTTGTGATGGCGCGAAGACGCTGCCCGATGCTCAGCGAGCACCGGTACTGGCTTGCCTGGCTCGCCATCTCGTGATTTTGTGGCGGGACCGCACATCGCTGCTGCAGGTGCTCAACGCGATCCTGGCGTCGTTGGAGACGATGGCTGAAGGCCGGGAAGAGGTGTTGATCGCGGCTGCCAATGGCCTGTATTTCTTAGGCGGCGAAACCAAGTTCCTGGCGAGTAAGGCCATTCTGCAGTTTGCAGACCAACTTGCGCCGGAGCAAAGGGCGCGCGTGCAGGCGCGGCTGGAAACCAAAGGTTTCTAGGCGCGACTTTGACGTTCCGATGAGGGCTGCCGGCGCTGCTACGGATGATCGGCGTTGGCGTGCACGTCGGTGATGCGCTTCTCGCGCCGCACGAGGTAGAGCCCGCTACTCACGATGATGGCAGCGCCCACCCAAGTGTGGGCGCTGGGCAGGCTGTGCCAGATCAGCCAGTCCAGCCCCAGGCCCCAGGCCAGGGCGCTGTATTCGAATGGGGCCACGGCTGAGGCTTGGCCGTGGCGGAAGGCTTCGGTGATGGCGAGCTGGCCGCAGAAGCCGGTGATGGCCAGTGCCGCCAGCAGCAGGGTGTCGCTGCGGCGGATGGGTACCCACTCGGCCCATGAGAGCACGCCCGCGCCAAGGGCCATGAAGACCATCATCCAGAACACCATGCTTTCGCTGCTGTCGGTGCGGGTGGCCAGCCGCCCGGTGACGGCCGCGACCGCGTAGCACAGGGCGGCGCCCAGGGTGGCGAGGCCGCCCACGGTGACGAAGCCGGCTTGCAGGTCGTCGCCACTGGGCCGCAGCGCGATGAGCACGCCGACGAACCCGATGGCGATGGCCCACCAGTGGGCTTTGGGCACGCGCTCTTTGAGCACGGGCACCGAGAGGGCGGTGATGAGCAGGGGCGAAATGAAGAACAGCGTGTAGGCGGCAGACAGGGGCAGCTCGCGCACGCCGATGGTGAACAGCGCCAGCATGGCGATACCGAGCACGCCGCGCAACAGGTGCAGCGGCCAGCGGATTTTGAGCAAGGAGCCCCAGGCGCGGCGCCACGCGATGTAGAGCAGCACGAGGGGCAGCGCCGTGAGGCCGCGCAGGGCGGCGATCTGCAGCACCGGGTAGGTGGCCGAGAGGGTTTTGAGCACGGCGTCCATGAACGCGAAGAAGCCCACCGCGACGAGCATGAAGGTGATGCTGCGCAGGTTGCCGGCGGCGAGGTGAGGGGAGGCGGTCATGCGCTCAATCCATCTGGTCGACGGTGTCGGGGTCGGGCACGTCGCCGATGGCCTCGCGCGTTTCGGCGGCCTGCTTGAGCAGCCATTCGCAGAAGGCTTTCACTTCGGGCCGCTGCGCGCTTCGGGGGGCGACCAGCAGCCAGTACACCAGGGGCGAGTCCAGCCGTGTCTGGGGCAGGGGCTCGACCAGGGCGCCGCTGGCCAGGCTTTCGGCCACCAGCGGGAGGCGGGCGAGCGCCACGCCCTGGCCGGTGAGTGCGGCCTGCACGATCTGGTTGGCGTAGTTGAAGTACATCCAGCGCTGCGGCGAGAGCTTGGCCGGCGTGGCGCGACCGCCACGCCGGCCGGCCGCGGCGGCGGGCTTGTGGCCGAAGGTGTCGAGCCAGCGTTGCCAGGTGAGCCATTCGAGGTGGCGGGTGCGGTGCGCGTCGCCGGCTTCGATGAGGGCGCAGCGCGAGAGGTCTTCGATGCTGTGGATGGGCTGCGTCTTGAGCAGCCAGGGGCTGGCCACGGGTGTGAGTTGTTCTCCGAAGAGGCGCTGCGCGTCGGCGGGCATGGCTTGCGGCACGGCGTAACGCAGGGCGAGGTCGACGTCGGAGGTGGCCAGGTCCACGGCGTTGTCGGTGGCGTCGATGCGGATGTCGATGTCGGGGTGGTCGCGCTGGAAGGCTTCGAGCCTGGGGATGAGCCACATGGAGGCGAACGAGGCCCAGGTGGTGATGGCCACGCCTTTGCGGCCGGCGCTCTGGCGGATCTGGCGCACGGCCGCGTCGACGCGCTCCAGCGCCATGCTGGAGGCGCGCAGCAGTTGCGAGCCCGCGCTGGTGAGTTCGACGGCGCGCGTGTGGCGCAGGAAGAGGGCGGTGCCGACTTCGTCTTCGAGTGCCTGGATCTGTCGGCTGACGGCGCTTTGCGTGAGCGAGAGTTCTTCGGCGGCGGCGCGGAAGTTGAGGTGGCGCGCCACGGCTTCGAAGGCGCGCAGGTGCCCGGCGGCGATGGGGCGGGTGCGGGGGTGGCTGCTGGTGAGCTGCATGGGGGCTCCGGGCATTGATGCGGTAAGCGAATCAATAGCTTACTGCGTATTCATTGGACTCAGAGGGCGTTGGGTCCGAACATTCATTCCCAGGATGAGCCATCGTCCCTATTCCAGGAGCCTCTCATGAACACCGTTTCCACCCCCGTTGCCGTTGTGTCCGATCGCGTTGTCTGCCCCGCTGCCCTGCGCGGCTGGCGCCTGGATGCGCGCCGCGCGATGACCTTGCGCCCGCAGGTGCCGAGCCGCCTGCAGATCACGCAGGGCCGGGCCTGGGTGACGCTGGGGCTGCCGCACCTGGGCGCGGGCAACGAGTCGGGCGACGTGATGCTGGTCGCGGGCGAGAGCCTGTTGGTGCCCGCGGGCGCGCGGCTGGTGATGGAGCCCTGGCAGCCGGCGAGTGCCGGCCCGGTGCGCTTCGACTGGTGCACGGAGCCCCAGGCCCAGGCGGTGGCGCGGCCGGACCCTTTCGGGCGTGAGGTGGTGGCGCCGTCGCGCGAGCTGGCGCAGGCCCTGGGCCAGGCGGGCTGGGCGCTGGCGCGGCTGGTGCGCGGCCTGTTCGGCTACGGCGGGTATCTGGTGACGGGGCGCAGCCGCGCCGCGCCAGCGGCCTGCGAGCCTCACCGGTCCTGAATCTGGCCAGCCTTCTCAGGCGGGTTGCGGTTATCTGCGGCGCCGCTTGGCGGGTTGGCGCGCCGCCACGGCGGCTTCGAGCGCGAGCCTTGCCCAGGGCAGCATGAGGGCGGGTGATTCCAGGGCCTCGTCCGGGGGCGTGTGGTAGTTGAGCTTCATGGACTTGCCCTTGGCCTCGTACAGGAAAGGCCGCCCGCCAGCGGCGAGCCAGCGTGGCTCGGTCTCGGCGTTGGTCTTGAGGAACAGCGTGTCCCACGCGATGATCGCGATGTTCATGCCGTCGGTGGAGATGCCCCAGCCGCCGAACATGCGCTTGGGGACGCAAGGCCCGACGCCCGAGAGCAGTTCGCAGGCGTGCAGGGCAAAGGGGTCGACGGGTTTGACCATGGCCCGATCTTAGAGGGGCATCCGGCAGAATGCGCCGATGGCCCGACCGAAATCCGCATCCCACGAGCTCAAGCGCGACGAGATCCAGAACGTGGCGGCGCGCTGCTTTGCCGCGCAGAGTTTTCCCGCCGCGAGCATGAACGACATCGCCGCGGCCTGCGGCACCAGCAAGGCGCGGCTCTATCACTATTACGAGAGCAAGGAGGCGATTCTGTTCGACCTGCTCGACCGCTACACCCAGCGCCTGCTCGCGCTCATCGGCGAGGCCGAGGCGCGCGCGCAGCGCAAAAACCTGAACGAGCGCGATGCGCTGAGCGAGCTGGTGCGGGCCTTTCTGGCCGAGTACGAGACTTCGGCCACGCGCCACATTGCCCTGGTGTCGGACACCAAGTTCCTGGGCCCGGTGCAGCGCACTTTGATCGTCAACCGCCAGCGCGATGTGGTGGCGGCGTTCACCCGCTTCATCCGGCGCGCCTACCCGGAGCGGGTGACGGCGGCCAACCAGACCGCGCTGACCATGATGCTGTTTGGCATGATCAACTGGACCTTCACCTGGCTGCGCCCGGGCGGCCCGATGAGCTACGGGGCTTTCGCCGAGGAGGTGGTGCAGATGCTGGAGCGGGGTTTGTCCGGCGGGCCGACGGGGGTTTCTTGATTTACGTATGCGTAATTGATTTCGTTTAGGTAAAATTCCGGCTTCCCCACAGGAGACTCCCATGAGCAAAGCCTTTGCCTCCCAGGCCGATCTGGCCGACAAGAAAACCACCTTCGAACAGCTCAGCCCGCATTGCTGGGCCTACACCGCCGAAGGCGACCCGAATTCGGGCGTGATCATTGGCGAGAAGTTCATCATGGTGAGCGATGCCACGGCCACGCCGGCGATGGCGCAGGACCTGATCAAGCAGATTCGCACTGTTTCCGACAAGCCCATCAAGTACGTGCTGCTGACGCATTACCACGCGGTGCGGGTGCTGGGGGCGAGTGCCTACCTGGCCGAGGGCGCGACCGAGGTGATTGCCAGCCGGGGCACTTACGAGCTCATCGTGGAGCGTGGCGCCGAGGACATGCAGAGCGAGATGGAGCGTTTTCCGCGCCTGTTCAGGGGCTCGGAGAGCGTGCCGGGCCTGACCTGGCCGACGCTGGTGGTGGGTGACGGCCAGCCGGGCCGCCAGGGTTCGCTGACGGTGGACCTGGGGGGTGTGAAGGTCGAGATCTGGCATCCGGGCCAGGGCCACACGCGTGGCGACACGATCGCCTGGGTGGAAGAAGAGAAGGTGCTGTTCAGCGGCGACCTGGTGGAGTACGAAGCCGGCGTGTACACCGGCGACGCGCAGCTGGAGGAATGGCCCGCCACGCTGGAAGCCTTGCGCGCGCTCCAGGCCGAGGCCATCGTGCCTGGCCGTGGCGAGGCCATGAAGGGACGGGCCGATGTGGACAAGGCGTTGGACTACACCAAGCGCTGGGTGACCACGCTGTTCCAGGCGGGCAAGGAAGCCGCCGCTGCGGGCATGGACCTCAAGACCGCCATGGCCCACACCCGCAAGAGCATGGACCCGGTGTTCGGCCACGTGTTCATTTACG
Source organism: Hydrogenophaga sp. (assembly GCF_026125825.1). Taxonomy (GTDB): domain Bacteria; phylum Pseudomonadota; class Gammaproteobacteria; order Burkholderiales; family Burkholderiaceae_C; genus Hydrogenophaga. Next base: position 15,965 of record NZ_JAHCKK010000059.1, read on the forward strand.
AACACTGCCTGCCGTTCGACGTGAGCCGCGCCTACGACGAAGCCAAGGGCATCAAGAACCCGCGCATCTGGACGGCCGAGCGTGACAAGGAGATGTGGGCGGCCTTGCAGGGCTGACCGCGAAGCGGGCAGCACTACAAGCGCATAGAGGCCTTGCAGGGCTGACCGCGAAGCGGGCAGCACTACAAGCGCACAGGGGCCTTGCAGGGCTGGCCGCATCGCGCGGCCAGCACCGCGGCCATTTGCTGCACCAGTTCACCCAGGGGGCCCGTGCCTTCCCCGGCATAGATGGACACGGCGATCGGCGGCTCGCCCTCGAAGGGCGCGTGTCGTCGCACGCGGTAGCCAGCCACGGCGTTTGAGGGCAGGAGCGACAGGCCCAGCCCGGCTTCCACCGCCACGAGCACGTTGTGCAGGCTGTTGCCTGTGAAGGCGATGTACCAGCCCAGTTGCTCGTCTTCGAGGCGCTGGAACATGGCCTCGCGGTAGAGGCCTGCGGGTGGGAAGGCCACGAGTGGCACCGGGATGGGCCAGGCGGGTGGGGCCTCGGCGCTTTCAAACCAGGCCATGGCTTCGGGAAAGCTCGCGCGGTGATCGGGGCTGGCGGTGGCTTCCTTGGCGATGGCGATGTCGAGTTCGCCAGACCGGTAGCGCCGCATGAGCTCGCGGCTGAGGCCGGCGGTCACGTCCAGGTGGATCTCGCGGTGGCGCCGCGCGAAGTCCGCAAAGGTCTGGGCCATCGGGGCGCTGGCCAGGTCTTCGGGCACCCCGATGCGCAGTGAGACGGTGCCCGCAGGGTCGCGCAGCGCCGAGGCCGCTTCTTCTTGCAGCGCGAGGATGCGGCGGGCGTAGCCCAGCAGGCGCTCACCGGCCGCCGTGGGCTGGATCGGCCGCGCGGCGCGATCGATCAGCACCTGTCCAACGGCTTCTTCCAGGCGGGCAAGCTGCTGGCTGATGGTGGATTGCGTCATGCTGAGGCGGTCCGCCGCCAGGGTGAAGCTGTTGGCGTCGGCGATGGCCGCGAAAGCGCGCAGCAAGCGGGGATCGAGCACGGCGGTATTTGAAAGATGAATGAAATTCATCCTAACATTTAATTTCCAAATATCGTCGGGCTTGCCTACAGTGGAATCCCATGCGCCGTCGGTCCACCTTCCTCCCCTTCGCTCTTTCGATGCTCCCCGTGTTTCCGCTGGCCGCCTCGGGCGGCGAGGCGGCCAGCGTGCCTGCGCTGCATGCGGCCGCGAGCAGAAATGATGTGCGGGCCATCCGCCGCCTGTTGGCCGAGGGCGCGCAGCTGGATGCGCGCGATGGCAGCGGCGCGACCGCGCTCCTGGTGGCCACCCACACCAATCAGGTCGAGGCGGCCCGCGCCTTGATCGAGGCGGGCGCGGACGTCAATGCGATGGACCGCATCAGCGACAGCCCTTACCTGTATGCAGGGGCCCGGGGCCACCTGGCCATCCTGAAGATGGTGCTGTTGCACGGCGCCGATCTCAAGAGCACCAACCGCTACGGCGGGACGGCCCTGATCCCGGCGGCCGAGCGCGGGCATGTGGAGACGGTGCGAACGCTGATCGAGGCGGGCGTGGCGGTCGATCACGTCAACCGCCTGGGCTGGACGGCGCTGCTGGAGGCGGTCATCCTGGGTGACGGGAGCGAGCGCTACCAGCAGATCGTGGACTTGCTGGTGAAGGGAGGCGCCAATGTCAACCTGGCCGACAAGGACGGCGTGACGCCCCTGCGCCATGCGCGCATGAAGGGCCAGAAGGAGATCGAGGCGCTGCTGGTGGCGGCCCATGCGCGCTGAGGCTGCGACGATGCCGCCCGCGCCTGTGAGGCCGCAGGCCGGCTGGCTGCTGGTGGCCGTGGCCCTGATCGCGCTCAACCTGCGTCCCTTCATCGCGGGTATCGGGCCGCTGGCGGCCGACATCGGCCGGCACACGGGGCTGGGTCTGAAGGGGATTTCGCTGCTGACGCTGGTGCCGATGCTGCTGATGGGGGTGCTGGCGTTCGCGGGACCCTGGCTGCAGGGCCGCCTCGGGGCGCGGCGTGCGGTGGTGGCTGCGTTGGGCTGTCTGGCGCTGGGCTCGGTGCTTCGCCTGTTCACCCACAGCGGCTGGCAGCTGGTGGGCACGGCCGCTTTGCTGGGGCTGGGCGCGGCGGTGGTGCAGGCCTTGTTGCCCGGGATCGTGAAGCGGCAGTTTCCGCACCGCGTGGGCGTGGTGATGGGTCTGTACTCGGCGATGCTGATGGGCGGCGGCGCGCTGGGTGCGCAGCTGGCGCCGCTGGTGGCCGCGGCCAGCGGGCACTGGCGCCTGGGGCTGGCGTGGATGGCCGTGCCGGCGGTGCTGGCCGGGGTGCTGGCGGCGCGCAGCCTGCCGCCCGACGCCCCTGGCGATCAGCCCACGCTGGCCGTGGCGGCTTGCTTGCGGCGCCCGCGCGTGTGGCTGCTGATGCTGTGTTTCGGCCTGGTCAATGGCGGTTATTCGACCGTCGTGGCCTGGCTGGCGCCGTTCTATCAGTCGCATGGCTGGAGCGCTGCTGGCAGCGGCAGCCTTCTGGCCGCGCTGGCGCTGAGCCAGGCGCTGGCGGCGTTGGGCCTGCCGATGCTGGCCGGCCGGCACGAGGACCGCAGGCCCTGGCTGTGGTTGACGCTGGCCTTGCAGGCCGTCGGCTTTGCCGCGCTGGCGGGGTGGCCCGATGGGGCGCCGCTGGCCTGGGTGGTGGTGCTGGGCGCGGGGCTGGGGGGCTGCTTTGCGCTGTCCTTGATCGTGGCGCTGGAGCACCTGCCTGATCCCGGGCAGGCGGGGGCGCTGTCGGCGCTGATGCAGGGCGGGGGGTTTTTGGTGGCCGCGATGCCGCCCTGGATCATCGCCCTGCTGCGCGACGCGACGGGGGGCTTTGGCGCTGGCTGGCTGATGCACCTGGCGTGCGTGGCGATGGTCGCGTTGCTGTACGGGCGGGTGGCTCCGGCGAGCTACCGCGCCGCGATGGGCCCGGCGCCGCGCTGGGCCTGAAGGCGGGATGCGGTCGGCACGCTACGATCGCTGCGCATGTCCACCACTTCCGCCCTTCACCACACCGCCACCGACTGGGGCATCGTCGCGGTGTTCGCCGTCGTTTACCTGGGCATGTTCCTGGGCGGCCTGCCGCGCCTGAAGCTGGACCGCTCGGGCGTGGCCCTGCTGGGTGCCATCGCGGTCATCGGCCTGAGCGGCTTGCCGGTGGAGGACGCGGCGCGCTCGGTGGACCTGCCCACCATCGTGCTGCTGTTCGCGTTCATGGTCGTCTCGGCGCAGATGCGCCTGGGGGGCTTCTACGGCGCGGTGACTCGGCAGGTGGGCGCGTTGCCGCTGTCGCGCAATGGCCTGCTGGCCGCGCTGATCGTGGTCTCGGGCGCGCTCTCGGCGGTGTTCTCGAACGACATCGTCTGCCTGGCCATGACGCCGGTGGTGGCGCGGCTGTGCCTGCAGCGCGGCATTCGTCCGCTGCCGTTTCTGATCGGCCTGGCGTGCGCGGCCAACATCGGCTCGGCCGCCACGCTGATCGGCAACCCGCAGAACATGCTGATCGGTTCGGTGCTGCAGTTGCCGTTTGGCGGCTATGTGCGTCAGGCACTCGCGCCGGTGCTGATCAGCTTGCTGCTGTTGTGGCTCTGGCTGGCGTTCGGGCCTGGGGCGCGCACCGAGTCCGCGCCCGACACCGCAGGCCTGCCGTTCGCGACTGTGGCCGAGGCGCTGCCCGAGGAGCCGGCTTTCGATGCCTGGCAGACGGTGAAAGGTCTGCTGGTGGCCGGCTCGCTGATGCTGATCTTCCTGTTCACCGACTGGCCGCGCGATGTGGTGGCCCTGGTGGGCGCGGGCCTGCTGCTGCTGAGCCGGCGGCTGCATTCCTCGCATGTGCTGGGCCTGATCGACTGGCCGCTGCTGCTGCTGTTCATGGGTCTGTTTGTGGTGAACCACGCGTTCGAGACCACCGGGCTGGCCGCGCAGGCGGTGGCCTGGCTGGGCACGCAGGGGGTGCACCTGGCCGAGCCCGGGCCCTTGCTGGTGGTGAGCGCCGTCTTGTCCAACCTGGTCTCCAACGTGCCGGCCGTGATGCTGCTGATGCCGCACCTGGGCGGCAGTGGCGCGCAGGCCGGTGCGATGCTCGCGCTGGTGACCACCTTCGCAGGCAACCTGCTGCTGGTGGGCTCGATCGCCAACCTGATCGTGGCCGACCTGGCGCGCCAGCAAGGCATCGTGATCGACTGGAAGCGCCACGCGGTCACCGGCATTCCGGTGACGCTGCTCACGCTGGCCGTGGTGTGGGGCTGGATGCGCCTGGTGGCCTAGCGCGCTTCAGCGTTGCGCGCTCAGCGTGCGCAAGTCGCCTTCGTAGCCCTTGAGCACCCGCACGGCGTTGGCGCGCTGCTCGGGCGTGGTGGCGTTGTGCAGCGTGGCGAACTGGGCGCAGCCCTGGCGCACGAGCGCCTGGCTGTAGGCGTTGTAGCCGGGTTCGGGCGACTGGCGGATGCGCGCGATGTGCTCGCGCACCAGTTGCTCGGCTTTGGCCGGCGTGGCCTGCGCGTCGCGGATGGTCTGCAGCAGGTCGGCCTGGCGGCGCAGGCGTTCGGCCTGGGTGCGCTGCGGGTCGAAGGGCGACTGCTGCAGCCAGCCACGCAGGAGTTCGCGTTGCTCCGGGTTGAGCTTGCCGTAGAACGACTCGCTGCGCTCGACGGCTTTGTCCAGCCGCTTGTTCAGGCGCCGCTCGGGGCTGCCGCGCAGGAAGTCCTTCTCGAATTCCTCGTTGCTCTCGGCCTGCTGCTTCTTGAGGTTGTCCAACTGGTCCGGCGTCAGCTGCAGGGCCAGGCGCGCGAACGGCTCCACGGTTTCGGCCGCCGCCCGCTCCAGCCGCTGGCGGATGTCCTCGAACTGGGCGCAGGCCTGCGAAGGCGAGACCTGGTCCACCGCCAGGATCTGCCACTGGCGCAGCAAGGTGGCGTAGGCGGGCAGCTCCTGGCGGCGGTGCCACTGGAAGAAGGCCTTGAGGTCTTCGCGCATCTGCGCGGTCTGGGCGTCGGTCAGGTCGACGTGCTTGTCGATCCACCAGTAGCTCAGGGTGGGCGCCTGGTTGTAGGCGAAGCGCGTGGCGGTGCAGGCGGCAAGGAGGATGGCCAGCGTCACCAGCGCGCCAAGGCGCAGCGCACGGCGGGGGATAATGCCCGGCTGGTGATGGCCGGCAAGAACGCCGCGCAAACCGTCTCTGCAAGAGGTGTTCATGTCGTTCCCTGTGGATGTGGTGGTGATGGCGGCCGGCAAAGGCACGCGGATGAAGAGCCTTCGGCCCAAAGTGTTGCACCGTTTGGGCGGGCGTGCACTGGCCCAGCATGTGATTGACTGCGCAGCGCGGTTGTCCGCGCGATCGGTGGTGGTGATCACCGGCCATGGCGCGGAGCAGGTGGAAGCAGGCCTTACGACCCCACTGGGCAGCGGCGAGAGCGCGGCGCCGAAACTGCGCTTCGTGCGCCAGGAGCCGCAGCTGGGCACTGGCCACGCGGTGCAGCAGGCCGTGCCGGTGCTGGCGGACGACGGCGTGGTGCTGATCCTCAACGGCGACGTGCCTCTGATCGGACAGGCCACGCTGGAGACGTTGCTGCAGGCCTGCGATGGCCAGCACCTCGCGCTGCTGAGCGTGGACACGGGGGGCGATGCCACCGGTTATGGCCGGATCGTGCGCGCGGTGGACGCGGATCGCTCGGTGCATGCCATCGTGGAGCACAAGGACGCCAACGAGGCGCAGCGGCGCATCACCGAGTGGTACAGCGGCGTGATGGCCGCGCCCGCCGCCCTTCTCAAGCCGCTGCTCAAGGGGCTGACCAACGACAACAGCCAGCGCGAGTACTACCTGACCGATGTGGTCAAGCATGCCGTGGCGCAAGGCCTGGTGGTGCGAGCGGTGACCACGCGCGATGAGGTGGAGGTGGCGGGTGTGAACAGCCCGGTGCAACTGGCGGAGCTGGAGCGTGCCTACCAGCGCCGGCTCGCCCATGGCCTGATGGAGCAGGGCGTGCGCCTGGCCGATCCGGCGCGACTGGACGTGCGCGGCGAGTTGCTCTGCGGCCAGGATGTCGAGATCGACGTCAACTGCGTTTTTGAAGGCCGCGTGAAGCTCGGCGATGGCGTGCGCATCGGTGCGAACTGCGTGATCGCCAATGCGGCCATCGACGCGGGGGCGGTGATCCATCCTTTCACCCACATCGATGGCGAGAAGCTGGGCGTGTCGGTGGGGCGCGGCGCGCTGGTGGGGCCGTTCGCGCGGCTGCGCCCGGGCGCACAGCTGGGCGAAGACGTGCACATCGGCAATTTCGTGGAGGTGAAGAACAGCACGCTGGCCGCGGGCGCCAAGGCCAACCACCTGGCCTATCTCGGCGACGCCACCGTGGGCGAGCGGGTGAACTATGGCGCGGGCAGCATCACCGCTAATTACGACGGCGCCAACAAGCACCGCACGGTGATCGAGGCCGACGTGCACGTGGGCAGCAATTGCGTGCTGGTGGCGCCGATCACGCTTGGCGCGGGTGGCACGGTGGGCGGGGGCTCCACCCTGACCAAGAGCACGCCGCCCGGCGCGCTCGCGGTCGCGCGCGGCAAGCAGATGGTGCTGGAAGGCTGGCAGCGCCCGACCAAGAAGAAAAGCTAGGCGCGAAGGGCTTGCGCACAGAGTGCCCGCAGCGCGGCGGGGGGCTTCTCTACCGGCCTCGCACGTCGTGCGAGTTGCCGTCGAAGCGGCTGTCGACGCGTTCGTGGCTGTCGAATCCGCTGTCGCCATTGAGCCGGGCCTCGTCGAAGCCGCGGCGGCCGTTGCGGTTGAGGTCCATCAGCCCGCTCATGCCCATGATTTCCGATTCGCGAAAGCCCGTGTTGCCGTGCTGCTGATCGAAGCCGGAGAACTGGCTCTCCAGCTGCTGGCGCGCGTTCTCGCGCCGCTCTTCGCGGCTCCTGGGCTTGGGCAGCTCGGCCAGGTTGAGCTGGGCCCGGAAGTCGGCCGGTGAGGGCATGCGGTGGATGCCGTTCTTGAGGAAGACGAAGCGCACCCCCGCCGTCTTCAGGATGCGGTTCTTGATCTTGACCTTGTGGGCCTTGGCCTTGGCATCGCTCAGGTGGTGCTGTTCCACGTCGAAGGCAAAGCTGGGGCGCCCGTCCTGGCCGCAGACGACGAAGTCGACCTTCTGCTCGTAGAGCCGCTCTTCGGCGCGCTTGCGGTCGGCCGCGCGGCGCACCGTCAGCATGTCCTTGAGCATCATGTTGGGCAGCACGATCTGGCCGGGGAAGGTGTCCTGCAGGTAATCCAGCATGTGGGCCTGCTCGGCCGTGAGGATGCGCTCCGGCGAATACCGGTCGTCGCGGCCGGACGACTCGCGGCGCCGCAGGCGGCGGATCGCCCAGGCGCACAGCGCCAGCACCACCAGGGCGGCGGCACCGAGCAGCGCGATCGTCACAACATCCATGCAAGCTCCTTGAACCCGGGCGGATCGGGTGGTGGGATTTTAGGAGCGTGTGACAGGTGCCCTGGATCGTCAACCGCTCGGCACCGACGCGGGGCCTCTTTCCGTGCGGTTTGCATCGAATCCCTGCCCGGCGTGGCTGACCGAGCGGCTCAGTTGCCCCCGCCGCTGCGCACGCGGCCCAGCGGCAGCCGGGGGTCGAACTTGGCGCGCTTGAGGCTGAAGAAGGCCTTGATGTTGCGCACGTTGGCGTCGCTGGTGAACAGCTGCTGTGCCAGCGCGAGGTAGGCCGGCATGTCCACGCAGTGCACCACCAGCATGAAGTCGGGCCCCGGGCTCACGCGGTAGCACTGCTGCACCTCGGGGGTGGGGAGCACCCGGGCCTCGAAGGCGTCCAGGTGTTCGGCCCCCTGGCGCTCCAGGGTGATTTCGACCAGCGCGGTCAGTCCGTGGCCCAGCAGCGGGGCCAGGCGGTCGGCGCTGAGCAAGGCCACTTCGCGCTCGATCAGCCCGAGCTGGCGCAGCCGCTTGACGCGCCTGAGGCTGGTGGGCGGCGAGAGGTGGGCGAGCTCGGCCAGCGCCTGGTTGCTGCGCGAGGCATCGGCCTGCAGCAGCTCCAGCAGCCGCAGGTCGGCTTCGTCGATGTCGATCGGTTCCATAAAATCAAGTTTGGTGAAATATTTGACGGTTTTTATGGTGTCAGGAAATTATCAGCCAACTGCAGTCGTTGTTTGATCATTAATTTCTCGGCGCCGTGTTTAGCATCACGCATTCCATTTTTCAGGAGCGAGTATGTGCGGCATCGTGGCAGGGGTTTCCGGGCGTGACATCGTGCCCGTGCTGGTTCAGGGTCTGCAGCGGCTGGAGTACCGCGGTTACGACTCCTGCGGGGTGGCGGTGCACAGCGGTGGCCTGCAGCGCGCGCGCAGCACGTCGCGCGTGGCCGAGCTCGCGCAGCAGGTGCAGCAGGAGTCCATCGGCAGCGGCACTGGCATCGCGCACACCCGCTGGGCGACGCACGGGGCCCCTGCGGTGCACAACGCGCATCCCCATTTCAGCCACGGCCCGGGCGCTGTCGCGGGCACGGCCGGCCGCGTGGCGCTGGTGCACAACGGCATCATCGAGAACCACGACGAACTGCGTGCTGCCCTGCAGGCCAAGGGGTATGTGTTCGAGAGCCAGACGGACACCGAGGTCATTGCCCACCTGATCGACTCGCTCTACGAAGGCGATGTGTTCGCCGCGTTGCAGGGCGCGGTGTCGCAACTGCGTGGTGCCTACGCGCTGGCCGTGTTCCACAAGGACGAGCCGCACCGCGTGGTGGGCGCGCGCGCCGGGTCGCCCCTGGTGCTGGGCGTGGGGCAGGGCGGTGCGGAGCATTTCCTCGCCAGCGATGCCATGGCGCTGGCGGGTGTGACCGACCAGATCGTGTACCTGGAAGAGGGCGACCTGGTTGATCTGCAGCTGGGCCGCTACTGGGTGCTCGACGGCGCAGGCCGTGCGCTGAGCGCCGCACAGCGCCCGGTGAAGACCGTGCAGGCGCACAGCGGCGCGGCCGAGCTCGGCCCCTACCGCCACTACATGCAAAAGGAAATCTTCGAGCAGCCGCGCGCCATCGGCGACACGCTCGAAGGCCTGGAGGGCATCACGCCCGAGCTGTTTGGCGACGGCGCGTACGGCGTGTTCAAAGAGATCGACAACGTGCTCATCCTCGCCTGCGGCACCAGCTACTACAGCGGCTGCACCGCGAAGTACTGGCTGGAGGACATCGCGAAGATCCCCACGCAGGTGGAAGTGGCGAGCGAGTACCGCTACCGCACCAGCGTGCCCAACCCGCGCACCCTGGTGGTGACGATCACGCAAAGCGGCGAGACCGCGGACACGCTGGCCGCGCTGCGCCACGCGCAGAGCCTGGGCATGAAACACACGCTGACCGTGTGCAACGTGGCCACCTCCGCGATGGTGCGCGAATGCGAGCTGGCCTACATCACCCGCGCGGGGGTGGAGATTGGCGTGGCGTCCACGAAGGCCTTTACCACGCAGTTGGCGGGCCTGTTCCTGCTCACGCTGGCGCTGGCGCAGTCGCGCGGGCACCTGAGCGAGGAGGCCGAAGCCGAGCACCTGAAAGCCATGCGCCACCTGCCGGTGGCCTTGCAGGCCGTGCTCGCGCTGGAGCCGCAGGTGATCAGCTGGGCCGAGGATTTCGCGCGCATGGACAACGCGCTGTTCCTCGGCCGTGGCCTGCACTACCCGATTGCGCTCGAAGGGGCACTCAAGCTCAAGGAGATCAGCTACATCCACGCCGAGGCCTACCCTGCGGGCGAGCTCAAACACGGGCCGCTGGCGCTGGTGACGGCGGCGATGCCGGTGGTGACGGTGGCGCCGAACAACGCGCTGCTGGAAAAACTCAAGAGCAACATGCAGGAGGTGCGCGCGCGCGGCGGCGTGCTCTATGTGCTGGCCGATGCCGACACGCGCATCGCCAGCAGCGAAGGCATTCACGTCATCCGAATGCCGGAGCATTACGGCGCGCTGAGCCCTTTGCTGCACGTGGTGCCGCTGCAAATGCTGGCGTACCACACGGCCCTGGCCAAGGGCACGGACGTGGACAAGCCGCGCAACCTGGCCAAGAGCGTGACGGTGGAGTGACGGTGGGGGCTGCGACCTGACGGCTGTTCTGACCAATTAAAGTCGCAAACAGGTCAATAAAGTCGAAAACTCGCCAATACAGTCGAAAACTACTCGGCAGTCCTTGATCGTATAAATAACAACTGGCAAAAAAAGCGGTCAACCCGTGAACTGCCCGGTTTCTTCGGATCAATAGTTTCTAGGAGATGGCTCCCCAAGCCGAGCAGAGCGGCGCAGATAAAGCTTCAACGGTAAGCTGGGCGACGAGTGTCTGTCGCTGGAGTGGTTCAGACCTCGAAAGGAGGCAGCCGCGGTCATCGAGGCCTACCGGCATTTCTACAACACTCTGCGCCCCCAGCGGCCTGAACTACCTAATTCAAGCAACACATTCTCAACCGGGTCGTCTTACAGGGAAGAATGGCTCGAAAAAACAGAGCAGGTCTGACGTCTAAGTGAAAAGTATGTTTGCTAACCGTGAATTCCTTGCCGGCAACGCCGCGCTTCTTATTGCACCTTCAACAACCACTTAGATTTTTCCATTTACATTTTCAGCGAGACATAGATTGCGCGCTCTCATCCAGCCACGTTGTGCATCAGGGAGAACACTTGAAAGCAGACAAGTCAGATGATGAATTAAATGATCCGCACCCAGAACTGCTCGTAGAGCGAGGGCCTCATGGCCGCGGCGTCGGTCGATGGGTCCCCGAGGAGAAACACCTCTACCTCACGCGCTACCTCAACGCCACACGCGAAGCCCGCAAGAAATTCAAGCAACGAGTGTTGATCGATCCCTTCTGCGGCCCGGGCCGCATACAAGTCGAAGGAGAAAGTTTCACTCGTGACGGAGGCTCGGTGGTGGCATATCGCGAATCCGTAGCGTCCGGAGCGCCTTTCACCCATGTTCTGGTGGGCGACATCGAGAGTGAGCGCGCCCGTGCCAATGAGTTACGCCTTGCGGCTACCGGTGCCGCGGTGCACTCCTTTGTAGGACCTGCGAACCAGACAGTCGATGCCATGATCCAGGTTGTCCCGTTTGGGGCGTTGGCATTGGCCTACATCGACCCGTACAACCTAGAGTACCTGTCGTTCTCGATCATCGAGCGTTTGGCCAAGCTGCAATACGTGGACTTTGCCGTCCACTTCAGCCTGATGGACTTGACGCGAAACATCGACATGGAACTGGACCCCAAGCGGGACCGGTTCGACCATGCCTTGCCTGGCTGGCGTTCTGCGGTGCCTACGAATGCACTCTCAAAATCCAGCTTGCCCGGATGGTTCTTCAGTGCCTGGTGCAAGGCGGTTGGAGACTTGGGTTTCAAGGTCAGTGGTCAGATGCCACTGATCTCCGACGGCAAAGGGCGCTCGATCTACCGGTTGGTCTTCTTCTCTCGCCATCCGGTGCCGGATCGCATCTGGAACGACATTGCTCGCAGCCGAAATCTCAGCTTGTTCTGAATTGCGGAAGAACTGACCTCCGTGGATTCCCCGCGGAGCACACATCAACAGGAACCAGGCTCCCCTGGAGAACGCATATGAGTTTTTGCAACCCCTTGATCTTCAACGTCTTGGCTATTGCGTTCAGTGCCTGCTCCGCGGGCTTTTGGGCCTTCTCAGCGCGCGTGAAGATTCCCACGGGGTTCGACGTGGGCGTGGAGCAGGCCGCAGCCTTCGACAAGGCCGGGCGCCTCAAT
>NZ_JAHCKK010000006.1 GCF_026125825.1 Hydrogenophaga sp.
CAAAACGTCGTGAGACAGTTTGGTCCCTATCTGCAGTGGGCGTTGGAAGTTTGAGGGGGGCTGCTCCTAGTACGAGAGGACCGGAGTGGACGCACCTCTGGTGTACCGGTTGTCACGCCAGTGGCATCGCCGGGTAGCTAAGTGCGGAAGAGATAACCGCTGAAAGCATCTAAGCGGGAAACTCGTGCCAAGATGAGATCTCCCGGGGGCTTGACCCCCCTGAAGGGTCGTTCAAGACCAGGACGTTGATAGGCCGGGTGTGGAAGCGCAGCAATGCGTTAAGCTAACCGGTACTAATTGCCCGTGCGGCTTGATCCTATAACTTTGATGAAATCCATCAGAGTCAAATGTCATCCGACTGAAAAGTCATGTTATGCCTCGAGATCCAGCAATGGATCCGTCGTTGGCAGCAATCAAAATAGCTGATTCGAAGCTCTATGAATTCGTCCAGGTTGCGCATGTGTGCAGCCTAGACAACAAGTTATGCCTGACGACCATAGCGAGGTGGTCCCACTCCTTCCCATCCCGAACAGGACAGTGAAACGCCTTTGCGCCGATGATAGTGCGGGTTCCCGTGTGAAAGTAGGTCATCGTCAGGCTCTTACCCAGCCCCCAAACCCCCTCGTGTCTTCGACACTTGGGGGTTTGGGCATTTATGGGTCTGTGATTGGCCCCAGGTGCGCGGCGCGCCGATTGGGGTATGTGCTCAACGATTGTTGACCCACTCCCCGCTTCTGAACAGTGCTTCGCTGCGCTCAAGCTCGCAGAGCAGTTGGTCCAGCCATTCGCGTGTTTGTGCGCGGTCTTGGCGCCAGGCTGAGGGTATGGTATTGAAAAAATAGCTGGTGTTCGACACCCAATCGAGCAAGGTATCCATCGACACGGATTGCCACTCGAGCAGCTTGAATTTGATCAATACTTTCAAGGCATGCCGTCTGTGTTTGTCAGGATGGATGACAAACTGCTCCAGTCGACTTCGTGCTCGGGCGAGCGCCCCTGAGACATCTTTGAACACCCGACCATGCCCCGGGAGCACGATAGAGGGGCAAAGTTCCTCGATCAGGTCCAGGGTATCCGCCACCTCATCAAACGCGGAGACCCCCTCAAGCTCGGGAAAGACGATGCCAAAGCCGTTCTCCCACAGTGCATCGGCTGAGATCAGCAATCGATGCTCCGCTTGAAAGAGCACGATCGAATGGGGATCGTGTCCTTTGGCTGCGTGGATGTCCCAACTCAAGGAGCCAAGCTGAATGGCAGTGCCTGGTGTCAGTACACCCTGATGAGTGAATCTTGGACAGACCTGTCCCGTGGGCTCAAAGGTCAAGGCCACAGGGTCCCATGCTGTGACCGACGCCGCTTGGCCAGGGGGGATGAGCGTTGTGAGCCCGGGGTAGGTTTGTTGCAGCTCGGCGTTGCCGCCGCAGTGGTCGCTGTGGAGGTGCGTATTCAGCAGGAGATCCAGCGTCGTGCCGGCAAGGGTGGCGGTCACCAGCGCACGCGTCTGCGGCGCATGCGACGCATAGCCAGAATCCACCAGCGCCGTCGGCCCGTCACCTCGAACAAGGATGTTGTTCGCGGAGAGCCAGCCTCGCTCCAGGCAAGTCACGCCGGCGCAGGCCAGGGCTGAAGCGGCATCGTCCATCTCAGCCGGAAGGGCGTGGGCAGGCATGCAGTGCGTCAGTGGGCCTGCGGGGTGCGCAAAGCGCGCCGCAGTATCTTGCCGACGTTGCTCTTTGGCAGTTCATCCCGGAATTCAACGAGTTTGGGGCGCTTGTAGCCCGTCAGGTTGTCGTGGCAGTAACGCAGCACGTCTTCCTCACGCAGGGTGGGGTCCGACCTCACGACAAACACCTTGACAGCTTCACCTTGCTTGTCGTCCTCAATACCGATGGCCGCACATTCGAGCACGCCAGGGCACAGCGAAATGACGTTCTCAAGCTCGCTGGGAAACACGTTGAAGCCGGAGACAAGGATCATGTCCTTCTTGCGGTCGACGATCCGGGTGAAGCCTTGTGCATCCATGACGCCCACGTCGCCTGTCCTCATGAACCCGTCGGGCGTAAATGCGCGGGCGGTCTCCTCTGGCTGCTGGTAGTAGCCAACCATCACGTTCGGACCTTTGATACAGATTTCACCAGTTTGCCCCAATGGCAGGCTCTGGCCCTCTTCATCCTTGATCGCGATGTCGATGCCCGGCAAGGGCAGGCCAATGGTGCCGCTGAAATGCTGGGTGGTGACGGGGTTGTTGGTGCCGATCGCGCAGGTCTCGCTCATGCCCCAGCCTTCGATCATGGTGCAACCGGTGACGGCCTTCCATTGTCGCGCGGTGCCCTCCGATGCGGCCATGCCCCCAGCCTGCGAGAGCGCAAGGCTTGAAAAGTCCAATTGACGAAACTGAGGGTTCTGCAGCAAAGCGTTGAACAAGGTGTTCACGGCGGGCAGGACGTGAAAGGCCCGACGCTTGAGAGTGGCCACCAGCTGCGGAATGTCGCGGGGGTTGGGCACCAGCGTCATGTGGGCGCCCCAACGGATGGTCAGCAGGCTCAGCGTCAGCGCAAAGATGTGATACAGCGGCAGCGCTGCGATGCCGTTGACCTGTCGCAGATCGCCTACTCTCGTCAGCGCAGGCTTGAACCAGGCCTCAGCCTGCAGGATGGCTGCAATGATGTTGCGGTGGGTGAGCACCGCGCCTTTGGACAAGCCAGTGGTGCCTCCCGTGTACTGCAGGAAGGCGACGGAGTCCAGGGTGTCGGTGGTTGGCTGGAGTCGCTGGCCGCTGCCTTCGGCGATCACCTGCCGAAAGTTCATGATGGTGCGCTCGCCACGCGGGCCTGAACGGGGCAGCTTGTAGGCAGGCACCATTTTGGCCAGATGCCGCACAGCGAAAGTGATCCAGCGTCCGTACCAGAACCCGAGTTGGTCGCCGAGGCTGGCAATGACCACGTGCTCCAGCGAGGTCTGATCGATCACCTGTTCCAGCGTGTGGGCAAAGTTTTCCAGGATGACGATGGCCTGCGCACCGGAGTCCTTCAGTTGATGTTCCAGCTCGCGGGCGGTGTAGAGCGGATTGACGTTGACCACGGTGTAGCCGGCGCGAACGATCGCAGCCATGCTGATCAGAAACTGGGGCACATTCGGCAGCATGATGGCCACGCGAGCGCCCGGCGCCAAGCCGCGGCCTTGAAGCCAAGCCCCCATGGCGGCACTCAGGCCGTCCAATTCGCCATAGCTCATCCATTGCTCCATGCAGACACTCACGGGTTGGTGAGCGTGCTGCTTGAACGATTCCTCTAGCAAGGCAGCCAACGAGCGGTAACGTTCGGGCGCGACGTCAGGTGGCACGCCTTCGGGGTATTGGGTAAGCCAGGGTCGGGTCATGGGGCACAGTGACAGGGAGGGAGAAGCCATTCTGGCAAGTCGACGCGAGGGTGCATACCGGGCCTCCCCTAAGTTGCTGTCACCCAAAGCACACGGCAGGAAGGTGCTCAACGAGGCTCAGGCGCTCTGGCCAACTCAGCAGAAAGCGCCGCGCTGCAAGTTGCCTCGTCCTCATCGAAGAGGGTGGCGATCCACTTCGATTCCCTGGCGTTGATGCTTTCAAGGAAGCTTTGAGCGTTCCCCATCGAAGCGAAGGCATCGAAGCCGCTCTCCAGGAAGTGTTGCAAGGCATCGAGGCCGGCGGCACGGGCCGGGTTGCGCATCATGCGCAATGCGAGGCGCAATGGCTTCATTCGGGTCAGCCGCTGCAATTCGCGCCCCATGTGCTGCACAACCGTCAGCTGGCGCGCACGCGCATCGCGTTGGCCGGTGAGGCGCCAGGCACGCGTATACCGCAAGGTTGGCGGCAACTCGGCGCTTTGCGCGAGCCAATGCGTGGCCATGTGGTGGTCGAGCACCTCCGTCAAGGCATGGGTCTCGGCCAGATCCACCGCCAACTGAGCCACGGCCTCGGGAAACAGACGTTCCAGCGCACCGGCGATGCGGGCGAATTGCGCGTCGCGTTGGCCGAAGTCATGTACGCCGTACAGCTCTTCCAGAAAGAAACGGGTCGCGGACGCATACACCGGGTGTTCGAGGAAGTCGGCGTAGGTGGACCGAAAGCGACGGGCCTGCAACTCTTTCACTTCACGCACCGCAAGGTCCTGCCCCGCCACGCGGGCTTGCTGGCGCAGATCGCTGACACGCTCCAGGTGCGTGCGGATGCGGTCGGCGGCGCTGGGGTTCTGGGTCATGGCGAGATCCGGATAGGCGGTGTGTCAGTCTAATTCGGACAGCCCGCTCCGTGCGATAGTTCGGCCATGCCTGCTCCCCCCTCCATGCCTCCAAGGCAAGTTCCGCGCTCCAGTTTGGCCCGCTTGCAGCAGGCTCTCGTGCTGGGCAGTTTGGCATTCGCGGTGGCCTGGGTGTTTTTCTGGTGGCACCGCTCACCCACGATCGCCGTCATTGGCGCCTTGTTGGTGCTGGGTGGTTATGCACTGGTGCTCGGTCTGGAGGGGGTGGCCGCGGCCCAATTGAATCGGGGCGATGCCGCGCCACCGGCCGGATGGTCGGGTCTGGTAGGCGCGTGGTGGCAGGAGGTTCGTGTGGCGCCCCAGGTGTTCGCCTGGCGACAGCCCTTCTTCTGGGCAAGTCTGCCGGACGACGCCGAACCGCGCGAAAGTGCCGTCCCCGCCGTGGTGTTCGTGCATGGCTTCGTGTGCAACCGCGGGCTGTGGTTGCCCTGGATGCGCCGCTTGCGCAGCCAGAACGTGCCCTACGTGTCCGTCAACCTGGAGCCCGTGTTTGGCGACATCGACGGCTACATCCCGCTCATGAGCGACGCCGTGCGGCGTGCCCAGGCGCTCACGGGCCTAGCCCCGGTGCTCGTCTGCCACAGCATGGGGGGGCTGGTGGCGCGGGCGTGGAGGGCGGCCGAGCCAGACACGCCGGTCCACCGCATCATCACCATCGGCAGCCCGCACCGGGGCACTTGGCTGGGGCGATTCAGCCGCGTGGCCAACGGCCGCCAAATGCGCCAGGACGGCGGCTGGCTGGGGGCATTGGCCCGGCGCGAGGCGCAACTCCAGCCAAAGGACACCTACGCTGACTTCGTGTGCTGGTACTCCAACGCTGACAACATCGTGTTCCCGGCCTCCACCGCCACCTTGCCCGGGGCCGACAACCGGCTGGTGCCCGGTGCCGCGCACGTGGCACTGGCCTTTCACCCCCGGGTGATGGACGAGTCGCTGGCGATCGTGGCGTCGGCAGCCAAGTCGCCGAGCGAACGCACCGCCTTGTAGAGCGGCGCGAAGTCGGGAGCGGTCATCTCGAACAGCTGGTGGAAGCTGTCGATGACGAAGTAGGTGGCCTGGTAGTCGTCAATCTTGTAGCGCGTTCGCATGCAGCGCAGCAAATCGAGCGCGATGCGCCGGGGTTGCGGGCTGGTGACGCTGTGCCGCAGCTCGCCCGACGAACTCAGGATGCCGGCCCCGTAGGCGCGCAGCCCATCCGCCTGGCGGATCAGGCCGAATTCGATGGTGTACCAGTACAGCCGCGAAAGCAACTCGCCAGCGCCCAGCTCGTGCGCCTTGAGTCCTCCTGCCCCGTAGCGCTGCACGTAGTCTGCAAACACCGGGTTGAACAGCAGCGGCACATGGCCGAACAGGTCGTGGAACACATCGGGCTCGACGATGTAGTCGAACTCGGCTGGCGTGCGGATCCAGTCAGTCACCGGGAAGCGGCGGTTGGCCAGCAGGTCGAAGAAGGGGCGCTCGGGGATCAAACCGGGCACGGCCACAACTTCCCAGCCGGTCGCGGGCTTGAGCCTCTCGTTGATTTCCTCAAACCGGGGAATGCGGTCTTCCACGCCCAGAGCGGGCAGGGCCTCGATGAAGGCGTCGCAGGCCAGGCCCGGCAGCAGCGCGGTCTGGCGCTCGTACAGGCGGTGGTAGGTGTCATGGTCCGCCTCGGTGTACGAGGCCCAGTTCTGCGGGCAGGTGTAGTCGCCTCGCGCGCGAGAATAGTCGCCGCGCGGCGGGCGATCGCTGGCGCCATAGACCACGGGTTCGACAGCCATGGGAAGTCCCCTCAGGCCTTGAGCACGCCGCGGCGCACCTGGTCGAGTTCCATGGTTTCGAACAGGGCCTTGAAGTTGCCCTCGCCAAAGCCCTGGTTGCCCTTTCGCTGGATGAATTCGAAGAAGATCGGGCCGAGCTGGTTCTCGCTGAAGATCTGAAGCAGCAACTCGCCAGGTGCGCCGTCCACGAGGATGTTGCGCTGCTTCAGGGCCTCCAGGTTTTCCCCGTGGTTGGGGATGCGCTTGGGCAGCAGCTCGTAGTACGTCTCGCTGGTGTTGAGCAGCTTCACGCCGCTGAGTTCGAGCGCATCCACCGTGTCGTACAAGTTGGTCGAGCCCATCGCGATGTGCTGGATGCCTTCTCCGTGGTAGCGGTCCAGGTACTCCTGGATCTGGCCAGGTTTCTCGTTGCCCTCTTCGTTGATCGGGATGCGAATCTTGCCGCAGGGGCTGGTCATGGCCTTGCTCTTCACACCGGTGGCCTGGCCCTCGATGTCAAAGTAGCGCACCTCGCGAAAATTGAACAGGCGCTCGTAGAAGCCAGCCCACTCCTCCATGCGGCCGCGATGCACGTTGTGCGTGAGGTGGTCGATGTAGGTCAGTCCGTGGCCGACGGGGTTGAGCTCCGCACCCGGCAGGGGCTCGAAATCCACGTCGAAGAAGCCGATGTTGCCGATGTCGCCCGTCTTGGCGCCATTCTTGCCGCGCCACTTGTCGATGAAGTAGATGATCGAATCGCCGATGCCCTTGATGGCCGGAATGTTCAGCTCGCCCGGCCCGGCCGATTGCGCATAGCCCCAGGCACCAAGCGAGATGGCGCGTTCGTACGCCGCCTTGGCGTCGGCGACGCGGAAGGCGATCGCGCACACGCTGGGGCCGTGCAGGCGTGCAAAGCGCTGCGCGAAACTGTCGGGCTCGGCGTTGATGATGAAGTTGATCTCGCCTTGGCGGTACAGGGTGACCGCCTTGTGGCGGTGCTTGGCGATCGCCTTGAAGCCCATGCGCTCGAACAAGGCACCCATCGCCACCGGATCCGGGGCCGCGTACTCGATGAATTCAAAGCCGTCTGTGCCCATGGGGTTGTCCCATGAGGTGGCAGCGGTCTGGGCGGCAGAGGGAAGGGGGGTGTTCATCGCGGTCTCCGTGTGTGGGCGGTGGCCCACTGTATCGGCGCAGGGTGTCACGATTCCGGCGTTTATGGGCGCACCATTCGTCTGAATTGCAGGAATCCTGCAAAATGGGACAAATGGAAGCACTCGACAAGCTTGACCGGCATATTCTGCGCAGCCTGCAGGCCGACGGCCGCGCCACCTACGACCAGATCGCGGAAGCGGTGGGCCTCTCCCCGAGCGCGGTACTGCGCCGGGTGAAGCGGCTGGAAGAGGCGCATGTCATCGACCGCTATGTGGCCCTGGTGCGACCCGAGGCCGTGGGCCTGGGCTTGACCGCGCATGTGAGCGTGCGGCTGGAGAAACACTCCGATAGCGCCAAGCGCAACCCGATGGATTTGTTCCGCGCCAGCGTGCTGTCGTGGCCGGAGGTGGTGGAGTGCGCCGCGCTCACGGGTGACATGGATTTCCACCTGCGCCTGGTGGTGGCCGACATGGCTGCCTATTCGCGCTTCATCATGGGCACCTTGCTCAAGCATCCCAGCGTGCAAGACTGCAAGACCAGTTTCGTGATGGACCGCGTGAAAAGCACCACGGCCTTGCCCTTGTGAGCGGGTTTTCGTACCCGTCCGTCGGGTTCCCTCGGAATTAGGGGTTTGTGTCCTTGTCGTTATAGGGATAACCCGTACATTCGGACCCATGGTTGATCCCACCCGCTGGTTCAAGTCGACGCCGCCGCAGGCGCAGGCCGAGGCGCGCGCTTCTTCGTCCACCGCCGGCCCGCCCGGACGTGCGGACAAATCGGCCTCGGTGATGGTGCCGATCCGGTCGATCGGTCCCGGCCAGATCGACCGCATCGAGGCGCACCTCCTCGAGCTGGACACGCATGACCGCTATTTGCGTTTCGGCTATGCGGCCAACGACGAGCAGATCCGCCGCTACGTGGCCCAGCTCAATTTCGACCGCGACGAGCTCTTCGGCATCTTCAACCGCAGGCTCGAGCTCATCGCCATGGCCCACCTCGCCTTCTCGCTCGACCCCCAGTACACCAGCTGCGCGGAATTCGGCGTGTCGGTGGTCAAGCAGGCGCGCGGCCGCGGCTATGGCGGGCGCCTCTTCGAGCGTGCTGTCATGCACGCGCGAAATGAAGGCGTTCAGATGCTGTTCATCCACGCGCTGTCGGAAAACACAGCGATGCTCAAGATCGCCCGCCGTGCAGGGGCGTCGATCGAGCGCGACGGCTCCGAGTCCGAAGCGCACCTGCGGCTGCCGCCGGCGGACTTCGACTCGCGCGTGACGGAGATGGTCAACCAGCAGGTGGCCATCACCGACTACCACCTCAAGGCCCAGGCCAAGCAGTTCTGGGGCTTTTTATCGGTGCTGCAGGACATTCGCCAGGGTGTGCGCGAAGCGCGCGAACGCGTTCGGGGCTGAGCCTGGTCGGGCCTGCGTGGCCCGGGCGGCTTTGCGCGCCGACACCCGCATGGGGTATCCTTCCGCCCTGTTACAACCTCCCCCTTCCTTCAGTGGCCGACTCCCCTCCCAGTAGCGGGCCGCAGCGCAGCCTGCGGCATGCCGACAAACGTGGTTTTCTGCAAAAGCTTGCGGAGTTCATCCATCCCGGACCGGATTCCAAGGACGAGCTGATCGAAACCCTCGCCGAGGCCGAGGACAACGACATCATCAATGCCGAATCGCGCGTGATGCTCGAAGGTGTGATCCGCATCGCGGACATGACCGCCGGGGATGTCATGGTGGCCACCCCGCGCATGGATGTGCTGGACATCGACGCCCCATTCGACGAACTGCTTCACCTGGTCATCGACACCGCGCACTCGCGCTTTCCGGTCTTCGAAGGCGAGCGCGAAAACATCATCGGCATCCTGCTGGCCAAGGATCTGCTCAAGCTGCAGCGCGCACCCGCGCTCAACATCCGCGCACTGCTGCGCCCGGCCACCTTCGTGCCCGAGAGCAAGGGCCTCAACGACCTGCTGCGCGAGTTCCGCGGCAACCGCAACCACCTTGCCATCGTGATCGACGAGTTCGGTCGCGTGGCCGGCCTGATCACCATCGAGGACGTGCTGGAAGAAATCGTCGGCGAGATTGAAGACGAATTCGACGTGGCCGAGGACGATGGCGACATCTTTGCCCTGGCCGACGGCACCTGGCGCGTGAGCGGCGATACGCCGATCGAACGCATCAACGAGTCTTTCGGCCTGAAACTGTCGGAAGAAGATTTCGACACCATCGGCGGCATGATCGCCCACGCCATGGGCCACGTGCCCAAGCGGGGCGAGGTCCATGAGCTCGATGGCCTGCGCTTCACCGTGCTGCACACCAAGGGTGGCGCCGTGAAGTGGTTCAAGGTCATGCCCGTGCCGGGCGAGGCCTGAGCCCACCCAAGCCCCATGCGAAGTCTTTTCGGGTCACTCCACACGCCCTCGAGTTTCAACCCGATGAGCCGCCGCCCGCCTGGGCGCAGCGCGCGCGGCAGCGGTTTTGCCTGGTTCCTGGTGTGCCTGCTGGGTGGCGTTCTGCAGGCGGCTTCCATCGCGTGGCCCTTCGCGGGCTGGGGCCTGCCGGGCACTGTGCAAGGCCAGCCCAATGGATGGTGGCAGATCGCCTCGCTGGCGCTGCTGGTGCTCGCGCTGCAATACGCCACCCGGGTGGGGCAGGCCGTTTGGCGCGGCTGGGTCTTCTCTACCGTCTGGCTGGCGGGCACCTTCTGGTGGCTTTTCATCTCCCTGCACACTTACGGCGGCTTGCCCGGCTGGCTGGCGGTGCTGGCCGTGCTGGCGCTGGCGGGGCTGCTGTCGGTCTACTATGCGGTGGTCGTCGGCTTCCTCTGTGCGTGGGCGCCGGTCTCGCGCACCGCGCAAGCGCTGATGTTTGCCTCGCTCTGGACGCTGGCCGAGTTGGCGCGTGGCCACTGGTTCACGGGCTTCCCGTGGGGCGCCGGCGGGTATGCGCAAGTTGACCTCATGGCGCCGTGGGCGCCCTTGGTGGGGGTCTATGGCATGGGCTTCCTCGCCGCCGTGCTGGCGTATTCCGCAGCCTCCATCGTTTCTGGGATGTGGCGGCGCTTGAGCGCCTGGATGCAATCGCCCGTCGGTCGCCCGTCGGGGCGCTCGGCTGGCGGCAGGGTGGCGCCGGCTCCCCGGGTCCAGGCGCGGCTTGTGCCGGCCCTGGCCGATGGCTGGCCCGGTGTGCTGCGTTCGCTGGCCCTGCTGCTGCTGGTGGGCGCGCTGCTTGTGAGCCTGCTCGGCGGCGGTGCGGCTTGGCGCGGTCTGGGGCACCGGGATACCGCGGCAGCCGGCGAGCTGCGCGTCTGGTTGCTGCAGGGCAACATCGCCCAGGATCAGAAGTTCGAGCCGGGCACCGGCGTGGCCCAGGCGCTGAACTGGTATCCCCAACAGATCGCCGAGGCTGTGCAGGCCGCGCGCAGCTCCGCCACCGGCCCGCAACTGGTGGTCGCGCCCGAGACCGCCATTCCCCTGTTGCCCGGCCAACTCGGTCCGGACTTCTGGCAGCCGTTGCTGGGGCGCCTGGCCGAGCAGCCCGCAGGCACTGGCGTCGGCGCGCTGGTGGGCCTGCCGCTGGGCAGCATGGAGCAGGGCTACACCAACTCGGTCTGGGGAATCCATTCGGGCTCGGCCAACCGCCTGCAGGGGCAGCCCCGGCTGGACACGCCGGACAACGGCCTGTACCGCTACGACAAGCACCACCTGGTGCCCTTCGGCGAGTTCATCCCGCCGTTGTTCCGCTGGTTCACCGACCTCATGCACATCCCGCTCGGCGACTTCAACCGGGGAGCCCTGGCGCAGCCGGCCTGGGCGGTGGCTGGGCAGCGCGTGGCGCCCAACATTTGCTACGAAGACCTGTTCGGTGAAGAGCTGGCGGCCTCTTTCCGCGATCCCACGGCGGCGCCCACCGTGCTGGTCAACCTGAGCAACATCGCCTGGTTCGGCGACAGCATCGCGATCGACCAACACCTCCAAATCTCGCGCCTTCGCGCGATCGAACTGGGCCGGCCCATGCTGCGGGCCACCAACACCGGTGCCACGGCGGTCATCGACCACCAGGGCCAGGTTGCCCACCAGTTGCAACGGCTCACGCGCGGCCGGCTGGAGGCCTCGGTGCAGGGTCGCAGCGGTCTCACGCCGTACGCACAATGGACCGCGCGCTGGGGCCTGATGCCCCTGTGGGTGGGCTGCGCCGTGCTGGTCTTGCTGATCGCCTCCACCCGCAACCTGGGCCGCCGGGGCGGACGCACCCGCCGCCGCTGAGCGCCCCCGTAAAATCGGGGACTCGGGGCGTTTCCCTGGCGCGACGCAGCGCCACGCTCCCACCCAGACCATCCCTCGGCCGGGCTTCGTTCCCGGCTTCTTTCCATGTTGACCTTCCAGCACATCATTCTGAAACTGCAGTCCTATTGGGACGCCCAGGGCTGCGCGCTGCTGCAGCCCTACGACATGGAGGTGGGTGCGGGCACCAGCCACACCGCCACCTTCCTGCGCGCGCTGGGCCCCGAGCCCTGGAAGGCCGCCTATGTGCAGCCCAGCCGCCGCCCCAAGGATGGCCGGTACGGCGAGAACCCCAATCGCCTGCAGCACTATTACCAGTACCAGGTGGTGCTCAAGCCCGCGCCGAGCAACATCCTCGAGCTCTACCTCGGCAGCCTGGAGGCCCTGGGCTTCGACTTGAAGAAGAACGACATCCGTTTCGTCGAGGACGACTGGGAGAACCCCACGCTCGGCGCCTGGGGCCTGGGCTGGGAAGTCTGGCTCAACGGCATGGAAGTGACGCAATTCACCTACTTCCAGCAAGTCGGCGGGATCGACTGCAAGCCCATCACGGGCGAGATCACCTATGGCCTGGAGCGCCTGGCCATGTACCTGCAGGGGGTGGACAACGTCTACAACCTCAAGTGGACGGACACCCTGAGCTACGGCGACGTCTACCTGCAGAACGAGAAGGAGCAGTCGGCCTACAACTTCGAGCACAGCGACGCCGACTTCCTCTTCACAGCCTTCAACGCGCACGAAAAGCAGGCCAAGCACCTGATGGAGCAACAGCTCGCGTTGCCCGCCTACGAACAGGTGCTCAAATGCGCGCACAGCTTCAACCTGCTGGACGCGCGCGGTGCCATCAGCGTGACCGAGCGCGCCGCTTACATCGGCCGCATCCGCAACCTGGCGCGCGCCGTGGCGCAGAGCTACTACGACAGCCGCGAGCGCCTGGGCTTTCCCATGGCGCCTCGCGAGTGGGTGGAACAGATGGTGAAGAAGGCCGCGTGAGCCGGGTGAAAGAACAAGAATGACCGCACAGAATCTGCTCGTTGAGCTGTTTGTCGAAGAGCTGCCGCCCAAGGCGCTGAAGAAACTCGGCGATGCCTTTGCCACCGTGCTGGGTGACCAGCTCAAGGGCCAGGGCCTGGCGCCGGCCGGAGCCGCCGTGACCGCCTTCGCCTCGCCGCGCCGCCTCGCCGCCCACGTCACCGGCGTGCTCACGCGCGCGGCCGACAAGGCCGTGTCGCAAAAGCTCATGCCTGTGAGCGTGGGGCTGGATGCCAATGGCCAGCCCACCCCCGCCCTCCTCAAGCGCCTGGCCGCGCTGGGCGCCGACGCCTCGGCCGTGGCCAGCCTCAAGCGGGCCCCCGATGGCAAGGCCGAGGCCTTGTTCCACGACAGCATCGCGCCAGGCATCGAGCTCGCCGCGGGCCTGCAGAAAGCGTTGGACGAAGCCATCGCCAAGCTGCCCATTCCGAAGGTCATGAGCTACCAGCTTGAGACCGATTGCGAGCTCCCCGGCTGGAGCAGCGTGAACTTCGTGCGCCCCGCGCACGGCCTGGTCGCGCTGCATGGCGGCAGCGTCGTGCCAGTGAAGGCGCTCGGACTGACCGCGCGCCACACCACCCAGGGACACCGCTTCGAAGCGCTGGTCTCGCCGGTGGTGCTGAAGGACGCCGACAGCTACGCGGCCACGCTGGCCAAGGACGGCGCAGTGATCGCCTCGTTCGCCGAGCGCAGGGCCGAGATCGCGCGCCAGCTCGCGGAGGCCGCCGCCAAGGTGGGCGGTGGTTGCCGGCCGATCGAGGACGACGCGCTGCTCGACGAAGTGACCGCGCTGGTCGAGCGCCCCAACGTGCTGGTCTGCGAGTTCGAAACGCAGTTCCTCGACGTGCCACAGGAGTGCCTCATTCTCACGATGAAGGCCAACCAGAAATACTTCCCTTTGCTCGATGCCCAGGGCAAGCTGACCCACCGCTTCCTGGTGGTCAGCAACATCAGCCCGTCGGACCCGAGCGCCGTGATCGGTGGCAACGAGCGCGTGGTGCGCCCGCGCCTGGCCGACGCCAAGTTCTTCTTCGACCAGGACCGCAAGAAAACGCTGGCCTCGCGCGTCGAAGGCCTCGGCAAAGTGGTCTATCACAACAAGCTGGGCACGCAGGGCGAGCGCATGGAGCGCGTGCGTGCCATCGCCCGTGTCATTGGCCAATCACTGGGGGGCGACGTGCTTGCGCAGCAGGCCGACACCGCCGCGCAGCTTGCCAAGACCGACCTGCTGACCGACATGGTGGGCGAGTTCCCCGAGCTGCAGGGCATCATGGGCGGCTACTACGCGCGCCACGACGGCCTGACTGAAGACATCGCCTTCGCGATCGAAGACCACTACCGCCCGCGATTTGCAGGCGACGACTTGCCGCGCAACATGGTCGGCGTGGTCGTGGCGCTGGCCGACAAGCTGGAAACCCTGGTCGGCATGTTCGGCATCGGCAACCTGCCCACGGGTGACAAGGACCCGTTCGCGTTGCGCCGGCACGCGCTGGGCGTGGTGCGGATGCTGGTCGAGAAGAACCTTCCGATCGACCTGAGCGCGCTGTTGCAGTCGGCCGTGCCCGCCTTCGGGGCCTTGATCACAGATCCCAGTGCGGCCTTGTCCGATTTCATCTACGACCGCCTCGCCGGAGGCCTGCGCGAGCAAGGGTACAGCGCCCAGGAGGTCGATGCCGTGCTGGCACTGCGCCCGCCGCGCTTGGGTGAGGTGGCCCGGCGCCTGCAGGCCGTGCGCGCTTTCGCCGCCCTGCCCGAGGCCCCTGCGCTGGCCGCCGCCAACAAGCGCATCGCCAACATCCTCAAGAAGGCCGAAGGCGAGGGCGCGCCTGCACAGGAGGCGCTGCTGATCGAGCCTGCTGAGAAAGGCTTGTTCACGGCCATGAAGACCACGGTGCCTGCCGCTGACGCCAAGCTCGATGCCGGGGATTACACCGGCTCGCTGCAGGCGCTCGCCGCGCTGCGCGCGCCGGTCGATGCCTTCTTCGATGGCGTGATGGTCAACGCCGACGACCCCGCGCTCAAGTCCAATCGCCTCGGCCTGCTGCGCGAGTTGCACCACGCCATGAACCGCGTGGCCGATCTGTCGCGGCTGGCGACCTGAGACCACCATGAAACTGCTCATCCTCGACCGCGACGGTACGCTCAATCGCAGCCGCGACGACTACGTCGCCTCGCCGGACGAGTGGGAGGCGCTGCCTGGCGCACTCGAGGCGGTGGCGCGGCTCAATCAGGGCGGCTGGCGCGTCGTGCTGGCCACCAACCAGTCCGGCATCGGGCGCGGCCTGTTCGACATGGCCTCGCTCAACGCCATCCACGCCAAGATGCACCGCCAGCTGGCCGCGGTCGGCGCGCGGGTGGAGGCCGTGTTCATGTGCCCGCACGCGCCTGAAGACGCGTGTGCCTGCCGCAAGCCCGCGCCCGGGCTGTTCCTGCAGATCGGCGCGCGGTTCGGCCTGCCGCTGGCCACGGTGCACGCGGCAGGCAACGCGATGCGCCATGTGCGCGCCGCCGCCGCCGCCGGCTGCCGCACCCATTTGCTGATGACGGGCAAATCCGAACACCTACGGGGCCGCCTGGGTTCGGGGGCGAACGACGACCTGGCCGCGCTCGCGCCCGACCTGCCGCCCGGCACGCGCCCCCACGACGACCTCGGCGCCTTCGCCGACTGGCTGCTGGCGCAGCCCTCCACCTGATCCTTGATGGCCAACATGATCCTCATTCATCTGCTGCGCTCGGTCCTGCACACCTTGTTCATGGCCGTGACCGTGGTGCCCTGGGCCATCGCGGTGCTCATTGCCGCGCCCTTTCTCAACAGCACGCAGATCTACTGGATGTGCGCGGGCTGGCTCAAGCTGGCGGTGGCCAGCGGCCAGCTGATCCTGGGCATTCGCAATGAGGTCATTGGCTTCGAGAACCTGCCGGTGGGCAGCACTGCGCCAGCCGTGCTGCTGCTCAAGCACCAGTCCACCTGGGAGACCTTCTGCATGCCGGCGCTGATGCCGCACCCGCTGGCCTACGTGTTCAAGAAGGAATTGCTCTACGTGCCCTTCTTCGGCTGGGCCATGAGCCGCATGGACATGATCCACATCGACCGCAGCAAACGCGCTCAGGCCTTCAACAAGGTGGTCGAGCAAGGCCAGCGGCTGCTCAATCAGGGCACCTGGGTCATCATGTTCCCCGAGGGGACGCGCATCCCGCGCGGGCAGAAGGGCCAGTACAAGAGCGGCGGCACCCGGCTGGCCGTGGCCACGGGGGCGCCCGTGATCCCGATTGCGGTCACCTCGGCCAAGTGCTGGCCTCGCAAGGCTTTCATCAGGCGGCCGGGCACGGTGGAGTTTTCCATCGGCAAGCCCATCCCCAGCGAAGGCCGCGAGCCCGACGAGCTGATGCGCGAGGTCGAGGCCTGGATCGAGACGGAAATGCGACGTCTTGATCCTGAGGCCTACCGCAGCGCCTGAGCACCGCCATGCAGCGCTTCGTGCAACTGGCGCTCGACTTTCTCGGCGCGCCCCTGCCCGAGTCCCTGCGGCCCGCCGCGGCACCACCCCCGCCCGCAGTGGCCGCCCCGCCGGCCCTGCCGATGAACCAGGTGTTCCAGCCGGCGGCCTGGCACCATCCGCGCGCCAACCGCATGCTCCGCTTGGGCGCCTGCGAGGTGGCTTATGAATTCAAGCGTGGCAAGCGCCGCACCATCGGCCTGTCGGTCAGCACCGATGGATTGAGCGTGAGCGCGCCGCGCTGGACACCGGTGGGCGAGGTCGAGGCGCTGCTGCACGACAAGTCGGCCTGGGTGCTGGAGAAACTGCAGAGCGCCCGCCAGCGCGCTGGCGAGATGGAGCAGGCGCGCATCCGCTGGGCCGATGGCGTCGAGTTCGACTACCTCGGCGGGCGCATGCGACTGGTGCTCGATCCCACGCACACCTTCATGCAGGTGGGTGCGGTGTTCGAGCCTGCGAGCGATGCAGATGGCCTGGCGACGTTGCGCCTGGGGCTGTCGCGCAGCGCTCAGGAAGCGCAGATCCGCGATGCCGCGCAAGCGTGGTTGATGAAGCGGGCCAAGGCCCTGTTCACCGAGCGCTTGGACCACTTCGCCCCGCAACTCGGCGTGCGCTACAGCAAGCTGCGCCTGTCCAGTGCCGGCACGCGCTGGGGCAGCGCGAGCGCCGACGGCTCCATCCGGCTGAACTGGCGGCTGATCCACCTCAAGCTGGACATGATCGATTACGTCGTGGTGCACGAGCTCAGCCATCTGCACCACATGGACCACAGTCCCCAGTTCTGGGACGTGGTCGCGCGCGTGCTGCCCGATCATGCCCAGCGCCGCCGCGCGCTTCGCCAAGCGGCGGTTCCACTGGACGAATGACACCCTGGCGCGTGGAGCTCGCGGCAGGACGATTCCGTTAAGATCGCCGCCTGACGTTGACGTAAACGTCAATAACAGGGCACCCCCCCATGGCGACGAACCCGACCTACACCATCAGCGACCTGGCCCGCGAGTTCGACCTGACCACGCGCGCCATCCGCTTCTATGAAGACATGGGCCTGCTGCAACCGCAGCGCGAGGGCCCTGGGGGGCGCAATCGGGTCTACACCTCGCGCGACCGCACGCGCCTCAAGCTCACCTTGCGCGCCAAACGCCTGGGGCTCTCGCTGACCGAGGCCAAGGACATCATCGACATGTACGACAGCCCGCGCGACACCGGGCCGCAGTTGCGCAAGTTCCTCACCGTGCTGGCCGACCACCGCCGCCAACTCGAAGAGCAGATGGCCGACCTGGTGGCCAACCTCGACGAGGTGAAGACGCACGAGAAAGAAGCCCGCGCCTTGCTGGGCAAGATCGAAAAGAGCCCCAAGGCCTGACGGCCAGGGTAAGCTGCCGGCGTTCGCGGCCGTCGGGGCTGCGTCTTGAAAGGCTCTGCCATGTCCCTGCTCGCCAGCATCGTCGTTGCGCTCGTCGCGCTCCTGCACTTCTACTTTCTGGTGCTCGAGATGTTCCTGTGGGACAAGCCGGCCGGCATGCGGGCGTTCGGCCAGACGCCGCCATCGGCCGCCGCCACCAAGGTGCTGGCGGCCAACCAGGGGCTGTACAACGGCTTCCTCGCCGCCGGCCTGCTCTGGGGCCTTTGGCTCGGCCCCGATGGCTTTGGCGTCAAGGTGTTCTTCCTGTTGTGCGTGCTGATTGCCGGTCTCTACGGCGCGGTGACGGCAAGCCGCAAGATCCTGTTCGTGCAGGCGCTGCCCGCCGCGCTGGGGCTTGTGCTGGTCTGGCTGAGCCGCGCGAGCTGATCAGCTTGCGGCCGCACCCGCCGCGTACTGGCGCATGAATGCCTCGCTCGGCGGGATCGGTTGGATCACGTCGATCAGGACGCCGTCGGGGCCCTGCACGATGAAGTGGCGTTGGCCGAAGGCCTCGTCCCGCAGGGCGAGCAGCACGTTCAGACCCTGGGCGATCGCGCGCTGGTATTGCGCGTCGACGTCGGCCACCTCGAAGTTGAGCAGCACCCCCGAAGCCCGGCCACCCCGAGCGCTCACGGGGATGGTGGCGTGAGCGCCGTCGAGAATGGCGAGGTTGACCGTCGGGTCCTCGCTGGATTGCAGGTGCACATACCAATCGGCATCGAACAAACGCGTGAAGCGGAAATGGCTTTCGTAGAAGCGGGCCGTCTCGGCCACGCGGTCGGTCATGAGGACGGGGTAATACGAGGTGGATTTCATGGGGCACTCCAGTGATCAACATACATACAATATGCATGTAAGTTCAATATAACATACAGGCTGCATGTATGCAAAAGACCCTGTCCACCCCGCGCCGTTCCCAAGGGGAGCGCACCGACGCCACGCGCGCCGCTCTGGTGAGTGCGGCGCGCGCGCTGTTCGAGGCCCGGGGCTTTGCCGCCACGGGCACGCCCGAGATCGTCGCGGCGGCGAGCGTGACGCGCGGCGCGCTGTACCACCACTTCACAGACAAGACCGAGTTGTTCCACGCCGTGGCCCGCCAGGTGGCGCAGGAAGTGGCGGACGAGATCGCACGGCGTTCCCGTCGCCCTTCGACGCCGCTGGACGCGCTGCTGGCGGGGACCCAGGCCTATTTCGCGGCCATGGCCGAGGCCGGCCGTGCGCGCCTCTTGTTGTTGGAGGCACCCGCTGTCCTCTCAGCCGAGCAGGTGCTGGGGTTGAGCGACCTCGCCGGGTTCCAGGCCTTGCAGGAGGGCTTGCAGGCCGCCTTCACCGACGGGCCCGAGGCCTTGCCGTTGCGAGAACTCAGCGTGCTGCTTTCGGCAGCCTTCGACCGCGCGGCGCTGGCGATCGCACGGGGCGAACAGGCCGCGCCGTATGAGCAGGCGGTCCGTCTGTTGCTGTCAAGCCTCGTGCGGGCCTGAGGCTTCCGGGTCCCGCAGCCAGATGATGCGGCCTTGGCCAGCGTCGTTGAGGCGCGCCGTCAAGGCGCCGGCCTGGGCGTCGGGCACCTGCAGTGACACCGTCACGCCATCCCCGTGCGTCGCCTCGATCAGGCGGGCGCCATGCCCATCGAGTTCGCGGCGCAGCCACCCCTCCAGCGCGTAAGGCAGCACGCACCGCAGCGTGCGCCAGCGCACCACCGGCACCTTGTCCGCCTGCAGCAGTGCCCGCGCCACGCTGTCTGTGTAGGCGCGCACCAGGCCGCCTGCGCCCAGCGGCGTGCCGCCGTAGTAGCGAACCACGGTCGCAAGCACGCTCTCGAGGTCCTGGTGGCGCAGCACCTCCAGCATCGGCCGCCCGGCCGTGCCGCCGGGCTCCCCGTCGTCGTTGGCGGCAGAGTGGCCGCCGGCCATGAGTGCCCAGCACACGTGGGTGGCGCCCGGGTGCGCCGCGCGCAGGGCGGCGACCCGCTGCAACGCCGAGGCGCGGTCCGCCATCGGCTCCACGCAGCCGATGAAGCGGCTCTTCTTGATCTCGCTTTCGCTGTGGACTGGGGCGCAGAGGGTGTAAGGCATGGGGCGTCGAGCATAGCCCCGCGGTTGCACCCGCTTGCGCACGCGAAATTGACGTTTACGTAAACGTCAACGTAGAATCGCGGTTCACTGCCCGTTGCGAGACACCCCCTTGACCGCCCCCACCTTCGAGCCGCGCCACGCGGGTTTTGACCAACGCACCCGGGAGAGCTTTGCGCGCCAGGCCGCCATGCGCACCCTGGGCGCGACGCTGGCGGCGGTGGCGCCGGGCCGGGTGGAGATCACCTTGCCTTGGGCCGAGCCGCTGACGCAGCAGCACGGTTTTCTGCACGCAGGCATGGTGGCGACCGCGCTGGACTCCGCCTGCGGCTATGCCGGCTTCACGCTGATGGCGGCAGACGCCGCGGTGCTCACGATCGAATTCAAGATCAACCTGCTCGCCCCCGCGCAGGGTGAAAGCTTCCGCATGGTGGGCACGGTGATCAAGCCAGGGCGCACCGTCACCGTCTGCGAAGGCCACGCCTATGCCGTCGAGGCCGGGCAAGAGAAGCTGATCGCCACCATGGGCTGCACCCTCATGGCAGTGGTCGGCCGCGACAATATTCAGGGCTGAGCCCCTTTCCACCAAACCCCCCACGGAGACCCGCATGAACAACCTGCCTGGCCTGAACTTCCAGCTTGGAGAAGACATCGACGCACTGCGCGACGCGGTGCGCGATTTCGCACAGGCCGAGATCGCGCCGCGCGCCGCCGAGATCGACCGCGCCGACCAGTTCCCCATGGATGTGTGGCGCAAGATGGGCGACCTGGGCGTGCTCGGCATCACGGTGGGGGAGGAGTACGGCGGCGCCAACATGGGCTACCTGGCCCACATGATCGCCATGGAGGAGATCTCGCGCGCCTCGGCCAGTGTGGGCCTCTCCTACGGTGCGCACAGCAACCTCTGCGTGAACCAGATCAAGCGCAACGGCAACGATGCCCAACGCCAGAAATACCTGCCCAAGCTCATCAGCGGCGAACACGTCGGCGCCCTGGCCATGAGCGAACCCGGTGCGGGTTCGGACGTGATCAGCATGAAGCTCAAGGCCGAAGACAAGGGCGGCTATTACCTGCTCAACGGCAGCAAGATGTGGATCACCAACGGTCCTGACGCCGACACCATGGTGGTCTACGCCAAGACCGAGCCCGAGATGGGTGCGCGCGGAGTGACCGCCTTCATCGTCGAGAAGGGCATGAAGGGCTTCTCCACCGCGCAAAAGCTGGACAAGCTCGGCATGCGCGGCAGCCACACCGGTGAGATGGTGTTCAACAACGTCGAGGTGCCGGCCGACAACATCCTGGGCGGCCTGAACAACGGCGCCAAGGTGCTCATGAGCGGGCTCGACTACGAACGCGCCGTGCTCACCGGTGGGCCGCTGGGCATCATGCAGGCCGTCATGGACAACGTGGTGCCCTACATCCACGACCGCAAGCAGTTCGGCCAGAGCATCGGCGAGTTCCAGCTCATCCAGGGCAAGGTCGCCGACATGTACACCGTGCTGCAGGCCGGCCGCTCGTTTGCCTACACCGTGGCCAAGAACCTGGACATGCTGGGCACGGAGCACGTGCGCCAGGTGCGCAAGGACTGCGCCTCCGTCATCCTCTGGTGCGCGGAGAAAGCGACGTGGATGGCCGGCGAGGGCATCCAGATCTACGGTGGCAACGGCTACATCAACGAGTACCCTCTGGGCCGCCTGTGGCGCGATGCCAAGCTGTACGAAATCGGTGCGGGCACCAGCGAAATCCGCCGCATGCTGATCGGCCGCGAACTGTTCGCCGAGACGATGTGAGCGCCGCCGCTCCCTTGAGCAGACAATCCGACGTATGAGCAACGATCTTCAACACCTTCTCGAACACAACCGCCGCTGGGCCGCCCAGGTCGAGGCCGAACGGCCCGGCTTCTTCACCAAGCTGTCGCAACAGCAGAGCCCGCGTTACATGTGGATCGGCTGCTCCGACAGCCGAGTGCCGGCCAACCAGATTACCGGCCTGGACCCGGGCGAAGTCTTCGTGCACCGCAACGTGGCCAATGTGGTGGTTCCCACCGACCTGAACTGCCTGTCGACCGTGCAGTACGCGGTCGACGTGCTCAAGGTCGAGCACCTCATGGTCGTGGGCCACTACGGCTGCGGTGGCGTGCTCGCCGCGCTGCGCGACACGCGCGTGGGCCTGGCCGACAACTGGTTGCGCCACATCAAAGACGTGCGCGACCGCCACTCGGCGCTGCTCGCGGGGCTCGCCGAGAACCATCGGCACGATGCGCTGTGCGAACTCAATGCCATCGAGCAGGTCGTCAACGTGGCGCAGACCACCGTGGTGCAGGACGCCTGGACCCGGGGTCAGCCGCTCGCGTTGCACGGCTGGGTCTATGGCCTCAAGGACGGCCTCGTGCAGGACCTGCTGGTGACCGTGCGCGGCAATCCCGACCTCGACTCGGTCTACCTTCGCGCCATCGAAGGCGTGGCGGTGCGGCCGCGCGACTGAACTCAACGGGGCCGGATGTGCTGGCCCCCTCCCTCTCTCATTGATCAACCTGGAGTTTTCACCATGTCCGCAGATCCCATCGTCATCGTCGGTGCCGCGCGCACCCCCATGGGCGCCTTCCAGAGCGACTTCGCCAGCCTGTCAGCGCACGACCTCGGTGGCGCGGCGATCCAGGCGGCGGTGCAGCGTGCCGGGGTGGACCCGGCCCGGGTGGATGAAGTGCTGTTCGGCAACTGCCTGATGGCCGGCCAGGGCCAGGCGCCCGCGCGCCAGGCCGCGTTCAAGGGTGGCCTGCCGAAGTCGGCCGGCGCCGTCACGCTCTCCAAGATGTGCGGTTCGGGCATGAAGGCCACCATGCTTGCCCACGACATGCTCGCCGCCGGCAGCGCCACGGTGATGGTCGCCGGGGGCATGGAGAGCATGACCAACGCCCCCTATCTGCTGCAGAAGGGCCGTGGCGGTTACCGCATGGGCCACGACAAGGTGTACGACCACATGATGCTCGACGGCCTCGAAGACGCCTACGAACCCGGTCGCTCCATGGGCACCTTTGGCGAGGACTGTGCCGCCAAGTACAGCTTCACCCGCGAGCAGCAGGACGCGTTCGCGATCGCATCGGTCACGCGCGCCAAGGCCGCCACCGACAGCGGGGCCTTCGCTGCCGAGATCACGCCGGTCACGGTGAAGGACCGCAGCGGCGAACGCATCGTGTCCACCGATGAAGGTCCAGGCAAGGTCAAGCTCGACAAGATCCCCGCCCTCAAGCCCGCCTTCAAGAAGGACGGCACGATCACCGCCGCCTCCAGCTCGTCCATCAATGACGGCGCTGCCGCGCTGGTGCTGATGCGCGAGTCCACCGCGAAGCAACTCGGTGCAAAGCCGCTGGCGCGCATCGTGGCCCATGCCACACACGCGCAGGAGCCGAACTGGTTTGCCACCGCCCCGGTCGGCGCCACGCAGAAGCTGCTGGAGAAGACCGGCTGGCAGGTCGGCGACGTGGACCTCTGGGAAATCAACGAAGCCTTCGCCGTGGTGCCGATGGCGCTCATGGCCGAATTGAAGATTCCGCACGAGAAGGTCAACGTCAACGGCGGCGCCTGCGCCCTGGGCCACCCCATCGGCGCCAGCGGCGCGCGCATCCTGGTCACGCTGCTGCACGCGCTCCAGGCCCGTGGCGGCAAGAAGGGCGTGGCCACGCTGTGCATTGGCGGTGGCGAAGCCACGGCCATGGCGATCGAACTGGCCTGACGCCCGGCGCACCACCATGCTCACCGTGCTGGTGATCGGGGCGTCTCGCGGCATCGGCCTGGAGATCGCGCGCCAGTACCTGGAGGCGGGTGAGCGCGTGATCGCCACCGCCCGCGACGAGGCCGGCCTGGATCGCCTGCGCGAGCTTGGCGCCGAACCGTTGCGCGTGGACGTGGCCGACCCCGCCAGCGTGAGCGGCCTGGCCTGGTCGCTCGATGGCGAGGAACTCGACCTGGCCCTGTATGTCGCTGGCGTGCTCGACCCCCACGATGCCAAGACACCGCCCACGCGCGAGGCCTTCGACCGCGTGATGCACGCCAACGTGCTCGGCCTGATGCAGGCCCTGCCCCAGGTGATGCCCGCCGTCGAAGCGGCGGGCGGGGTGTTCGCGGCTTTCTCCAGCGAGATGAGCCAGGTGGGCCTGGTGGACGGCAGCGACGCCTGGCTCTACCGCGTGAGCAAGGCGGCGGTGAACATGGCCGTGGCGAGCGCCCGGCACAGTTACCCCGGGGCCACCTGCGTGGCGTTGGACCCGGGCTGGGTACAGACCGACATGGGCGGACGTTCCGCACCGCTGTCGGTGCAGCGCAGTGTGGCCGGCCTGCGCGAGGCGCTGGCCTCGCTCCGTCCCGAAGACAACGGCCGCCTCATTCATCACGATGGCCGGCGCGCCACCAGCTGGTAACCCCTTTTCCGAAAGACGCTTGCATGCCGCTCAACCAAGACCAACTCATGATCCGCGACGCGGTGCGCAGCTTTGCCCAGGAGCAACTCTGGCCGAACGCGGCGAAATGGGACAAGGAGCACCACTTTCCGAAAGACGTGCACCAGGGCCTGGCCGAGCTGGGCGCGTATGGCATCTGCGTGCCCGAGGCGCTGGGCGGCGCCGGGCTGGACTATGTGACGCTGGCCGTGGTGCTGGAAGAAATCGCGGCCGGCGACGGCGGCACCAGCACCGCAATCTCGGTCACCAACTGCCCGGTCAATGCCATCCTGATGCGGTATGGCAATGCCCGGCAGCAAGAAAAGTGGCTGCGCCCGCTGGCCGCCGGCCAGATGCTGGGCGTGTTCTGCCTGACCGAGCCGCATGTGGGCAGTGACGCCTCGGCCCTGCGCACGACGGCGGTCAAGCAGGGCGGCGACTATGTGATCCAGGGCGTCAAGCAGTTCATCACCAGCGGCAAAAATGGCCACCTCGCCATCGTGATCGCGGTCACCGACAAGGGCGCGGGCAAGAAAGGCATGAGCGCCTTCCTGGTGCCCACCGACACGCCGGGGTATGTGGTGGCGCGGCTGGAGGACAAGCTGGGCCAGCACAGCAGCGACACCGCGCAGATCAATTTTGAGAACTGCCGGGTGCCGGCCGAAAACCTGATTGGCGCGGAAGGCGAGGGCTACAAGATCGCGCTGTCGGCGCTGGAGGGCGGGCGCATCGGCATCGCGGCGCAAAGCGTGGGCATGGCCCGCAGTGCGTTTGAGTGCGCGCTCACCTATTCGAAACAGCGGGAGAGTTTTGGCCAGCCCATCTTCAACCACCAGGCGGTGGGGTTCAGGCTGGCCGAGATGGCCACCCAGATCGAGGTGGCGCGTGCCATGGTGCACCATGCGGCGGCCCTGCGCGACGCGGGTGAGCCCTGCCTGAAGGAGGCCGCCATGGCCAAGCTGTTCGCCAGCGAGATGGCCGAGAAAGTGTGCTCGGACGCCATCCAGGTCCACGGCGGCTACGGCTACGTGAGCGATTTCCCGGTGGAGCGCATCTACCGGGATGTGCGGGTGTGCCAGATCTACGAAGGCACCTCGGACGTGCAGAAGATCCTCATTCAGCGGGCGTTGGCCTGATTTTTCGACGGCAGGCGTCGCCGTCTGCTGCGGGGCGCGCCGAGGCTGCGCCGGGGGGTACATTCCACCACCATGAACATCATCATCCTGGGTGCAGGGCGCGTCGGCGAAAGCGTCGCGGAAAGCCTGGTCTCCGAGCAAAACGACATCACCGTGATCGACATGGACCCGGCCCGCCTTCGCGCGCTGGAGGAGCGGCTGGACCTGCGCGGTGTGGTCGGCAACGGCATCCAGCCCTCCGTGCTGCGCGAAGCCGGGGCGCAGGACACCGACATGCTCATCGCCTGCGCCGCGCACGACGAAACCAACCTCGTGGTCTGCAAGGTGGCGCACGACGTGTTCAACGTGCCTAGCACCATCGCCCGCCTGCGCTCCCCGGAATTCACCGAAGGCGACGAACTGCTGGGCAAGAGCGGCTTCGCGGTGGACCACGTGATCTGTCCCGAGGAATCGGTGATGCGCTACATCCACCAGCTCATCAGCTACCCCGAAGCCCTGCAGGTGCTCGAATTCGCCGACGGCCGTGCCAGCCTGATCGCGGTTCGTGCGACCCACGGCGGAGCCCTGGTGGGCCACACCATCGGTGAAATCCGCGAACGCTTCCCCCATGCCGAGATGCGCGTGGTCGCAATCTACCGACTCGACACGGAAATGGAAGCGACACCCCGGACTCGCATTCTTGCGGGCGATGAGGTATTCGTGTTGGCCGACACGCAGAAGATCCGCCAGGTGCTGAGCGCGGTCCACAACATCGACAACCCCGTGCGACGGCTCATGATCACCGGAGGCGGCAAGGTGGGCCTGCGTCTGGCGCGCAGTCTGGCGGGCCAGTGCGAAGTCAAGATCATCGAGCGCGACCTCAAGCGCTGTGAATACCTTGCCAGCCAGCTGCCATCGAGCATGCTGGTGCTCCAGGGCGATGGTGCCGATGAGGAGTTGCTGCTGGACGAGAACGTGGGCGAGATGGACATGTTCCTCGCGCTCACCAGCGATGACGAGGACAACATCATGTCTGCCATGCTGGCCAAGCGGCTGGGCGCGGGGCGCGTGCTCTCGCTGATCAACCGCCGCGCCTACGCCGACATGATGCAGGGCAGCACCATCGACATCGCCATCTCGCCCTCGCAGACCGTCATCGGCGAGCTGCTCACGCACCTTCGGCGGGGCGACGTGGCCGTTGTGCACAGCTTGCGCAGGGGGGCGGCCGAGGCGCTGGAGGGCATTGCGCGCGGGGACGTCAAGACCAGCAAGCTGGTCGGCCGCAAGGTCGAAGAGATCAAGCTGCCAAAAGGCACCCGCATCGGCGCCATCGTGCGCGGCGAGGGCCGCAAGTCCGAGGTGCTGATGCCTCACCACGACACGGTGATCGAAACCGACGACCACATCATCATCTTCATTCCGAACAAGCGCCTGGTTCGCGAGGTCGAGAAACTGTTTCAGGTGAGTGCCACCTTTTTTGGTTGACTCCCATGTACAGCCTGCTGCCGGTCCTCGCCGTCTTCTCTCGCATTCTGCTGGCGTTCGCGCCGGCTTTCCTGGTGCCGCTGGCCTGGGCCTGGTTTCTCGATGCCCGGCACCATGCGCTGGTGTGGGCCTACGGCTTTGCCTTCACCACCTTTTGCGGCGCGGCCTTGTGGCAATTCACGCGCAAACATCGCCGCGAGCTTCAGGCCAAGGATGGTTTCCTGCTGGTCAACCTCGTTTGGACCTTGCTGCCCGCGTTCGCTGCGGCACCGCTGATGTTCACCGTGCCGGGCATCGATTGGGCCAAGGCCTATTTCGAGGCCATGAGCGCACTCACCGCGACAGGTGCAACAGCGCTCGCGGGCCTGGACGACCTGCCCGTGTCCGTCAATGTATGGCGGTGTTTCCTGCAACTGCTTGGCGGCCTGGGCATCATGCTGCTGGTGGTGGCCATACTGCCGTTGCTCGGCCTGGGTGGTGTGCAGCTCTATCGAGCGGAGACTCCCGGGCCCATGAAGGACGCCAAGTTCACGCCACGCATCGCCGAAACCGCGCGCGGCCTCTGGGGCGTCTACGTGCTGTTCTCCGTGGCCTGCATGCTCGCCTACCGCTGGGCTGGCATGAGTTGGGCCGATGCCTTCATGCACATGTGCACCACCATGGGGCTGGGCGGGTTCTCCTCCCACGATGCGAGTTTCGGGTACTGGGACTCCCACACCATCGAGGCCGTGGCGACCGTGTTCATGGCGCTGGCCGGTGTGAGCTTCATGCGCTACTTCATCGTGCTGCGACACCGGACGCTGCGACCGATCATCAACGACCGGGAGATCCGCACCTATGTGGCCGTTCTGGCCGTGTCCATCGTCGTGGTCGCCACGTTGCTGGTGGCGCACGACACGGTGGACGATTTTCCGGAGGCGCTGCGCACGGCTGCGTTCCATGTGGTTTCGGTGGCCACCACCACGGGCTATGCGTCGACCGACTATGCGCAGTGGCCTGTATTCGTTCCGGTGCTGCTGATGTTCCTGGGCTGCTTCGTGTCCTGCGCCGGCTCCACGGGGGGTGGCATCAAGCTGGTTCGCATGGTGCTGCTGATCAAGCAGGCGCGGCGGGAGCTGGTGCGAATCATCCACCCCCGCGTCGTCAACCCCGTGACGCTGGGGGGCGCCGTCATGCCCACCTCGGTGATGACGGCCGTGCTGGGCTACATGCTGATTTACGGCGCAGCCACCATGGGCCTGACCATGGTGCTGCTGTTCACGGGCCTGGACATCGTCACGGCGTTCTCTGCGGTGGTGGCCACCGTGAACAACATCGGCCCGGGTCTCGGCGATGTCGGGCCTGCGAGCAATTTCGGTGTGCTCAACACCACGCAAGTCTGGGTGCTGTCTTTCGCGATGCTGCTCGGTCGCCTGGAGTTGCTCACGGTGCTGGTGCTGTTCACCGGTCACTTCTGGCGCAAGTGACCGGCGGGCGCGTCAACCGCGCGCCGGGATGTTCAGGCCACGCTGCACCGCCGGGCGCTTTTCGAACGATTCGAGCACCCGCCTGAGGTTGGGGAAGTCCGCAAAGCCCACGATCTCGCCCGCACCGTAGAAGCCGACCAGGTTGCGCACCCAGGGCCAGGTGGCGATGTCGGCGATGGTGTACGCGTCGCCCATCAGCCACGCACGGCCTTCCAGGCGCTCATTCAACACCTTCAACAGGCGCTTGCTCTCGTTCACGTAGCGGTCGCGCGGGCGCTTGTCCTCGTAGTCCTTGCCGGCGAACTTGTGGAAGAAGCCGAGCTGGCCAAACATCGGGCCCACGCCGCCCATCTGAAACATCAACCATTGCAGGGTCTCGTACTTGGCCGCCACGTCGTCCGGCAGGAAGCGCCCGGTCTTGCCGGCCAGGTAGACCAGGATGGCGCCGGACTCCCACAGCGCCAGGGGCCGGCCGCCCGGCCCGTTCGGGTCGAGGATGGCCGGGATCTTGTTGTTCGGGTTGAGCGACAGAAAGGCCGACGACATCTGGTCGTTGGTCTCGAAGCTCACCAGGTGCGGCTCGTAGGGCAGGCCAGTCTCCTCCAGCATGATGGACACCTTCACGCCATTGGGCGTGGGCAGCGAGTACAGCTGCAGGCGGTCGGGATGGGCGGCGGGCCATTTCTGGGTGATGGGGAAGGTGTCGAGCGTGCTCATGGAAGGTCCTTGAAGTCGAAGACAAGAGGCGCCATTGGAACACCCGCCTGCCATGCCCCCATCCTTGCAAGGGGATCGATAATCGGCTTGCCATGCCCACGACCCAAGACCCCTGTCCCTGCGGCCTCGGCCCGGCTTTCCCGGACTGCTGCGGCCGCTACATCGGCGCTGGCCGCCCCGCGCCCGACGCCGAGGCGCTCATGCGCTCGCGCTACACCGCCTTCGTGCGGGGCGACGCGGCGCACCTGCTCGCCACCTGGCACGCCAGCCAGCGGCCAGCCTCGCTCGACCTGGGCGACGGGGTGAAGTGGCTCGGGCTCGAAGTGAGGCGCCATGCGCCCCTCGACGACACCCATGCCGAGGTCGAGTTCGTGGCGCGCTCGCGCGTGCAGGGGCGCGGCCAGCGCCTGCACGAGCGCAGCCGCTTCGTGCGGGAGAATGGCCAGTGGTTTTATGTCGATGGAGAGATCAAGTGATGCGCCGAGTGATGCAGCGTCCACCGCAGACATCCCGGCTCCGGCTTCGCCGGTCCGGCATGCCGCCCCCCTGCAGGGAGGCGGCGCCGAAGGCGACGCGGGGGAGATGCCATGTTTGACGCGGTGCTCTTTGATTGCGACGGCGTGCTCGTCGACAGCGAGCCCATCACCAACGGCGTGCTGCGCGAGGTGCTCAACGAGAGCGGCTGGCCGCTGACCCAGGCCGAATGCATGGACATCTTCATCGGCAAGGCGGTGCGCGACGAGCGCGCGCGCATCGAGGCCGAGACCGGCAAGCCGTTCACCGAGGAATGGCTGCAGGCTTTCTACGCACGCCGCAACGTGCGCCTGCTGGCCGAACTCCAGGCGGTGCAAGGGGCGGCAGAGGCGGTGACGGCGGCGCACCGCCACGTCGCCGGCCGCATCGCCTGCGCTTCGGGCGCCGACCGGCCCAAGGTGGTGATGCAGCTCGATCTCGTGGGCATGCTGCCCTTGTTCGGCGAGCGCGTCTTCAGTGGCCACGACCAGCCGCGCTCCAAGCCCGCACCCGATGTCTACCTGGCCGCCGCCGCGCACCTGGGCGTGGACCCGGCTCGCTGCCTGGTGGTGGAAGACACGGCCACAGGCGCCCAGGCCGGACTGGCGGCGGGTGCCACCGTGTGGGGCTACTGCCCCCAAGGG
This sequence comes from Hydrogenophaga sp., assembly GCF_026125825.1. Classification (GTDB taxonomy): domain Bacteria; phylum Pseudomonadota; class Gammaproteobacteria; order Burkholderiales; family Burkholderiaceae_C; genus Hydrogenophaga. The sequence goes on from NZ_JAHCKK010000006.1 coordinate 29,847, forward strand.
CACGGGCGGGCGTTCGAGGGCCTACCGGTGGCGCGTGTGTTCGGCCACATGGACGAGTTGCGCGAGCTGTTCACCGCGCCACTCGCCCGGTGAGCGCCCGGTCCAGCCGCGAAACGCGCGGATGAAGCTCTTCTCGTTGTGAAACCCGCAGGCCTGCGCCACCTGCTTGATGGGGCGTTGCGTGCGCAGCAGCAGTTCGGTGGCGCGCTGGCGCCGCACCTCGTCCTTCAAGGCCTGAAGTGAGGCGCCTTCGTCCTTGAGCTGCCGGTGCAAGGTGCGTGCGGAGACGTTGAGCAATGCCGCCAGATCGTCGGCGTTGTGGGCGTCCAGCGGCTGGGCCGCCAGCACCTGGCGCACGCGCTGCACCAGCAGCCGGTCGCGCCGGTAGGAGCGCACGGTGAGTGGCAGGGCGCGCTGCAGGAGCTGGTTCATGGCGGCCTCGTCGCGCCGCACGGGCAGGGCCAGGTAGCGCGCATCGAAGGTGATGGCAGCCTCGTCCGCGCCGAAGGTGGCCGGGCCGTCGAACAGCACGGCGTAGGCGTCCAGGTGGGGCGGCGGCGCGTAGGGAAACTGCGCGCCCTGCAGCGGAATGCGCGAATCCACATACCAGCTGGCCAGGCCGTGGATGTTGCGCAGCACCGAGACCACGCAGAACTCGGTGAGCGGCCCCGGGTGGCGGTGCGGGCGCAACACGAGGCGCCCGCGCTCGCCCACGGTCTCCAGCGAAAGGGAGACGTCGTCGGTGATCAACCCATGGTGGCGGCACCAGCGCTTGAGCGCCATGCCCAGCGAGGGCGCCGAAAGCGAGGCGCGTGCCAGCATGCCGTAGCTGCCCCAGGGCAGCGGCCGGCGAAAGCAGCCCAGGCCCTCGTCGTCGAGTTCGCGCATGGCCGCCTCCGAGACCAGCTCCATCTGCGCAGCGGTGATTCGGGCGTGCGGCTGATCGACTTCCCGTGGCGGAATTTGTGCCACTTCCAGCGCCCGCGCAGGGTCCAGGCCCCGGGCGCGGTAGGCCGCCACCATGGCCCTGACGAAAGCCATGGGGGTCAATGCTGGGCCGAGGGAGGGGTCGAAGGCGGGAGGCATGCCGCCAGTTTCGCCTGGCTTGGCGTCATTTGCAACCTGTGTGGCAACCTGGACCCCGTTCGCCTGTCTATCCTCCACAATGCCTCGAAACACCACAACGGATGCCGCCATGCCGATCCTGGAGACCCAACTCAACGCCCGATCCGCCGACTTCCAGGCCAACGCCCAGGCCATGCAGGTGGTGGTCGACGACCTCAAAGCCCAGATCGCCAAGGCCACCCTCGGCGGTGGTGAAGCCGCCCGCGCCAAACACACGGCGCGCGGCAAGCTGTTGCCGCGCGACCGCGTGCAGATGCTGCTCGACCCCGGCACGCCTTTTCTGGAGCTCAGCCCGCTGGCGGCGCTGAACATGTACCCCGACCGCGACGGCACCGACAGCGCCCCTTGCGCCGGGGTGATCACGGGCATCGGCCGCGTGAGCGGGGTGGACTGCCTGATCGTCTGCAACGACGCCACCGTCAAAGGCGGCACCTATTACCCGATGACGGTGAAGAAACACCTGCGGGCGCAGGAGGTGGCGATGCAGAACAACCTGATCTGCATCTACCTCGTGGACTCGGGTGGCGCCAACCTGCCGAACCAGGACGACGTGTTCCCCGACCGGGAGCACTTCGGGCGCATCTTCTACAACCAGGCCAACATGAGCGCCAACGGCATCGCGCAGATCGCGGTCGTCATGGGCTCGTGCACAGCCGGCGGCGCCTACGTGCCCGCCATGAGCGACGAGACCATCATCGTCAAGAACCAGGGCACCATCTTCCTGGGTGGCCCGCCGCTGGTGAAGGCCGCCATTGGCGAGATCGTGAGCGCCGAGGACCTGGGCGGCGGCGACGTGCACACGCGCCTCTCGGGCGTGGCCGACCACCTGGCGCAGAACGACGCGCATGCGCTGGCGCTGGCGCGCCAGGCCGTGGCCACGCTCAACCGCCGCAAAGTCGTCACGCAGGCCCTTCGCGAGCCGCGAGCGCCCTTGTACGACCCTAAGGAAATCTACGGCGTGATCCCGGTCGACACGCGCAAGCCCTACGACGTGCGCGAGATCATTGCCCGCGTGGTCGATGGCAGCGAGTTCCACGAGTTCAAGGCCCGCTACGGCGCCACGCTGGTCTGCGGCTTCGCACACATCGAGGGCATGCCGATCGGCATCGTCGCCAACAACGGCGTGCTGTTCTCCGAGAGCGCGCAGAAAGGCGCGCACTTCATCGAGCTGTGCTGCCAGCGCAAGGTGCCCCTGCTGTTCCTGCAGAACATCACCGGCTTCATGGTGGGCCGCAAGTACGAGAGCGAGGGCATCGCGCGCCACGGCGCCAAGATGGTCACGGCCGTGGCCACGGCGCAGGTGCCCAAGTTCACCATCATCATCGGCGGCAGCTACGGCGCCGGCAACTACGGCATGTGCGGCCGCGCCTACAGCCCGCGCTTTCTCTGGATGTGGCCCAACGCGCGCATCAGCGTCATGGGCGGCGAACAGGCCGCCAGCGTGCTGGCGACGGTGCGGCGCGACGGCATCGAGGCCAAAGGCGGCAGCTGGAGCGCCGAGGAAGAAGCGAAGTTCAAGCAGCCGCTGCTCGACCAGTTCGCGCACCAGTCGCACCCCTACTACGCCAGCGCGCGGCTCTGGGACGACGGCGTGATCGATCCGGCCGACACGCGCCGCGTGCTCGGACTGGCCCTTTCGGCCACCCTCAACACGCCCATCGGCGAGCCGAAGTTCGGCGTCTTCCGGATGTGAGCATGAACACCCCCCGCGTCGCCTTCGGCGCCACCCCCCTGAAGGGGGGCAACACCTGCGGCCCGGCGAAGCCGGTACCGCGGTGTTTCTGGAGCGGGATGGGCGCACCCAAATGCCCTCAGGAGCCTCTATGACCAGGACCATCTACGACAACCCCGACCACGAACTGCTGCGCGACCAGGTCGCGCGCTTTCTCGAACGGGAGGTGGAGCCGCACGCAGCGGCCTGGGAAGAGACCGGCATGGTGCCGCGCGACGTGCTGCGCCGCATGGGCCAGGCCGGCCTGCTGGGCCTGATGTTCGAGGGTGAACACGGCGGCGGCGATGCCGATGCGCTGACCAACCTGGTGTTTGCCGAAGCCCTGTCGCAATCCACCTACGCCGGCTTCGTGATCACCGTGCTGGTGCACACCGACATGGCCGGCCCGCACCTGCACCACGCCGGCAGCGCAGCGCAGAAGGCCAAGTACCTGAAGAAGGTCACGGCGGGCGAGATGATCACCGCCGTGGGCATCACCGAACCCGGCGCGGGTTCGGACGTGGCGGGCATCCGCACCACCGCGCGCAAGGAAGGCCGCGAATGGGTGCTCAACGGCACCAAGATGTTCATCACCAATGGCGTGCACGCCGACCTGTACTTCGTTGCCGCCAAGACCGGCACCGCGCGCCACGACGTGACCATGTTCATCGTCGAGAAGGGCACGCCCGGTTTCAGCGTGGGCCGGGCGCTCAAGAAGACCGGCTGGCTCTCGAGCGACACGGCCGAACTGATCTTCGACAACGTCCGCATACCAGAAGAAAACCTGCTGGGCGAACAGGGCAAGGGCTTCTACTCGGTCATGAAGAACTTCCAGACCGAGCGCATCGCCCTGGCGGCCATGGCCGTCGGCCACTGCACGCAGGCCCTGAAGCTCACGCTGGACTACGTGCGCCAGCGCCAGGCCTTCGGCGCCACGCTGTGGGACAAGCAGACCATCCGCCAGCGCCTGTCGATGCTGGACGCCAAGACGCGCGCGGCGCGCCAGCTCATGTACCACTGCGCCTGGAGCGTGACCCAGGGCCACGACATCGTGCAGGAAGTCTCCATGCTCAAGGCGCTCACCGGCGAGCTGGTCAACGAGGTGGTGCAGACCTGCCAGCAGTTCCACGGCGGCATGGGCTTCATCCGCGAGACCGCGATCGAGCGCCTCTGGCGCGACGCGCGGGTGCTCGCCATCGGCGGCGGCGCGACCGAAGTGATGCTGGAAGAAGTGGCCAAGCGATATTGAACACCCCTGCCGCGCGGCAGACCGGTTCCGCGGTGTCCCTGGTGGGGTGGGCGGGACAGACTTGAATGAGGAGCAGCAATGAGTGAAGTCCTGGACGTTTCCCGCCCCACGCCGCACGTGGCCAAGGTGTGGCTCAACCGCCCCGACGTGCGCAACGCCTTCAACGACGACGTGATTGCCGCGCTGACCGCGACCTTCACCGAGCTGGCGAAAGACCGGGCTCTGCGCGTGGTGGTGCTTGGCGCACACGGCAAAGCCTTCTGCGCCGGTGCCGACCTGAACTGGATGAAGGCCATGGCCGCCTACAGCTGGGACCAGAACCGCGCCGACGCGCAGCAGCTGGCCAACATGCTGTGGACACTCGACCAGTGCCCGGTGCCGGTGGTCGGCCGCATCCAGGGCGACTGCTATGCCGGTGGCATGGGGCTGGCGGCCATCTGCGACGTGCTGGTGGCGGTGGAGGGCGCGACCTTCTGCCTGTCCGAAGCGCGCCTGGGCCTGTTGCCCGCCACCATCAGCCCCTACGTGACGCGCGCGCTGGGGGTGCAGGCCTCGCGCCGCTACATGGTCACCGCCGAGCGCTTCAGCGCTGTGCGTGCGCACGCGCTGGGCATGGTGCACGAACTTGCCACCCCGCAGACGCTGGACGCCAAGGTGGACGAGATCGTCGCCACGCTGGTCGCCAATGGCCCCAAGGCCACGCGCGAGTGCAAGCGACTGGTGCGCGACGTGAGCGGCCAGCCCATCACCGAAGTGCTGCGCAGCGAAACCGCGCGCCGCATTGCCGATGTGCGTGCCAGCGACGAGGGCCGCGAAGGCCTGCAGTCCTTCCTGCAGAAGCGCCCGCCGGGCTGGCTGCCCGCGGCCTGACCCGGGGCGCAAGACCATGGCCGACTGGTTCCACACCCTGGGCACGCCCGAGCTGCTCGCGCTCGCGGGTGCGCTCGGCTGGGCCAGCGGCTTTCGGCTGTACGCCGTGGTGTTCATCGTCGGCCTGGCCGGCGCCATGGGCTGGATGCCGCTGCCCTCCGGCCTGCAGGCGCTCCAGCATCCCGTGCTGCTGGGCACGGCCGGCTTCATGCTCTTCGTCGAGTTCTTCGCCGACAAGATCCCGGTGGTCGATTCGCTCTGGGACATGGTCCACAGCGTGGTGCGCATTCCGGCCGGCGCGGCACTCGCCGCGGGCGTGTTCGGTGCCGACAGCGGTACCGTCGCGCTGGCCGCGGCGCTGATGGGCGGCACGCTCGCCGCCACCAGCCAGGCCGCCAAGACCACCACGCGCGCGGCCATCAACAGCTCGCCCGAACCGTTCTCCAACCTCGGCATGAGCCTGGTCGAGGACGGCCTCGTGGTCGGCGCGGTCTGGCTCGCCACGAGCCACCCGCTGGTCTTCGTGGTCCTGCTCGCGATCACCGTCGTGCTGATGTGGATCGCCACCTGGATGCTCTTTCAGTTCCTGCGCGCGGTGTTCCGCCGCGTGCGCTCCTTCTTCACCGCCACCGCCTAGGAAGTTCCATGTTCCACAAGATCCTGATTGCCAACCGGGGCGAGATCGCCTGCCGCGTCGCTGCCACCGCACGCCGCCTGGGCGTGAAGACCGTTGCCGTCTACTCCGACGCCGATGCGCGCGCCAAGCACGTGGCGGCCTGCGACGAGGCGGTGCACATCGGCGGCTCCGCGCCCAAGGAGAGCTACCTGCAGTGGGAGCGCATCATCGCGGCGGCGCAGGCCACGGGCGCGCAGGCCATCCACCCGGGTTACGGCTTCCTGAGCGAAAACGAAGCCTTTGCGAACGCCTGCGTGAAGGCTGGTCTGGTCTTCATCGGCCCGCCGTCGTCGGCCATCGAAGCCATGGGCCTGAAGGCCGAATCCAAACGCCTGATGGAAAAGGCGGGCGTGCCGCTGGTGCCTGGCTACCACGGCGCCGACCAGGACCCGGCCTTGCTGCAGCGCGAGGCCGACCGCATCGGCTACCCAGCGCTCATCAAGGCCAGCGCAGGCGGCGGCGGCAAGGGCATGCGCGTGGTGGAGAAAAGCGAGGACTTCGCCGCCGCGCTCGCCAGCTGCCAGCGCGAGGCGCGCAACAGCTTCGGCAGCGATGCGGTGCTCATCGAAAAGTACGTGCAGCGCCCGCGTCACATCGAGATCCAGGTGTTTGGCGACACGCAGGGCGATTGTGTCTACCTGTTCGAGCGCGACTGCTCGGTGCAGCGGCGCCACCAGAAGGTGCTGGAAGAAGCGCCCGCGCCCGGCATGACGCCCGAGCTGCGCGCGCAGATGGGCGCAGCGGCCGTGGCGGCGGCCAAGGCGGTGAACTACGTGGGCGCGGGCACGGTGGAGTTCATCGTCGAACAGCCCGAGGGCTACGGCCGCCCCGAGGCCATGCGCTTCTATTTCATGGAGATGAACACCCGGCTGCAGGTGGAGCACCCGGTCACCGAAGCCATCACCGGCCTGGACCTGGTGGAGTGGCAGCTGCGCGTGGCCAGCGGCGAGCCGCTGCCGTTGAAGCAGGAAGACCTGCGCATCCACGGCCATGCGATCGAGGCGCGCATCTGCGCTGAAACGCCGGACAACAACTTCCTGCCCGCCACCGGCACGCTCACCGTCTACCGCAAGCCGGCCTGCACCAGCTTTGAACGCGGCGCGGTGCGCGTGGACGACGGCGTGCGCGAAGGCGACACCATCAGCCCGTTCTACGACTCCATGGTCGCCAAGCTCATCGTGCACGGCGCGACGAGGGACGAGGCGCTGTCGCGGCTGGATGCCGCGCTGGCCGAGACGCGCATCGTGGGCCTCTCGACCAACGTGCAGTTCCTGCGCCATGTGGTCACCAGCCGCGCGTTCGCCCAGGCCGAGCTGGACACCGCGCTGATCCCGCGCGAGGCCGCCGCGCTGTTTCACCAGGACAAGGTGGGGCTGCCGCTGGCGGTGGCCGCCGCCGTGGCGCAGACCCTGCTGGCCGAGCGCGCGAGCGAGGCAGCCGACCCGTTCTCGCGCCGCGACGGCTGGCGCCCGCACGGCATCACCGTGCGCCGCTTCGATTTCGAGTACCACGGCGAGCGCCTGCTGGCCCACCTGAGCTACCTGCACGACGGCGCGCTCCAACTCGCCGTTGGCGAGGTGGACGCCACCCTGGACTTCGTGGCGTTGCCGGCCGATACCGGCACCCGCATGGACTTGCGCTTCAACGGCCAGCGCCAGACGGTGCAGACCTGGCAGGTGGACGAGAACGTGCACGTGTTCTGCGCCCTGGGGGCCACCCAGATTGTGGAGATCGACGCGCTGGCCCATGCGGGCGAGGCCGCGGCCGAGGGAGGCCGCCTCACCGCGCCCATGCCGGGCAAGGTGGTGTCGTTCACGGTCAAGGCTGGCGACGTGGTGACCAAGGGCCAGGCGCTGGCCGTGATGGAGGCGATGAAGATGGAGCACACCATCGCCGCGCCGGCCGACGGCACGGTCGCCGAGCTGCTTTACGCGCCGGGCGACCAGGTCAACGAAGGCGCCGAACTGCTCAAGCTCTCGGTGGGCTGACGGCGCGCCGCGCGAGAGCCGCGTAAGCTCGCTGCATGAACATCACCTTCTGCTGCGCCAACACCCGGGTGGGCCCCTGGCTGGCCGATCTGCGACTGGCCCTGCCCCAGGCCAACGTCACCGAATGGCACCCCGGCGCACCCCAGGCCGACCACGCCGTGGTCTGGGCGCCGCCGCAACAGTTCATCGACGAACAGCCCGGCCTCAAGGCCCTGTTCAACATCGGCGCGGGGGTGGATGCGCTGCTCAGGCTCAAGCTGCCACCGGCGGCCAGGGTGGTCCGGCTCGACGACGCCGGCATGTCGGTGCAGATGGCGGAGTATGTGTGCCACGCCGTGATCCGCCACTTCCGCGAGTTCGATGCCTACGAGGCCGACGTGGCGCAGGGCCAATGGTCGTACCGCAAGCCGCGCCTGCGGGCCGATTTCCCGGTCGGTGTGCTGGGTCTGGGCGTGCTGGGCGAACGCGTGGCGCGCGCGCTGGCGCAGTTCGATTTTCCGGTGCATGGCTGGAGCCGCACGCCCAAGTCCATCGACGGCGTGATCTGCCACGCCGGCCCGCAGGCCTTCGACAGCTTCCTGGCCTCGTGCCGGGTGCTGGTCAACCTGTTGCCGCTCACGCCCGAGACGCGCGACATCCTCAACCGCGAGACGCTCTCGCGCCTGCGGCCCCAGGCCTACCTGATCAACGTCGCGCGAGGCGACCACCTCGTGGAAGAAGACCTGCTCGCGCTGCTGGAGAGCGGCCACATGGCAGGCGCCACGCTCGACGTGTTCCGCACCGAACCGCTGCCCGCCCAGCATGGTTTCTGGAAACACCCGAAAATCACGGTCACGCCCCACACCTCGGCGCGAACGCTGCGCGAGGAAAGCATCGCCCAGATTGCCGGCAAGATCCTCGCGTTCGAGCGCGGGGAACCCATTGCCGGCGTGGTCGACCCGGTGCGAGGCTACTGACCCCCTCGAAAGAACCCCATGAAACTGCCTTCCCGCGTCCAGCTCATCGACGTTGGCCCCCGCGACGGCCTGCAGAACGAGAAGCAGCCCGTGCCCGCGGCCATCAAGGTCGAGCTGGTGCACCGCCTGCAGGCCGCCGGCCTGAAAGAGATCGAGGTCACCAGCTACGTGAGCCCCAAGTGGGTGCCGCAGATGGCCGACAACCGCGAGGTCATGAGCGCCATCCGCCGCCAGGCCGGCGTGCGCTACTCGGTGCTCACGCCCAACCTCAAGGGCTTCGATGCCGCCGTGGCCGACCGGCCCGACGAGATCGTGGTATTCGGCGCGGCCAGCGAGGCCTTCAGCCAGAAGAACATCAACTGCTCGATCGCCGAGAGCATCGAGCGCTTCGCGCCCGTGGTCGAGGCCGCGCGCGCGGCCGGCATCGCCGTGCGCGGCGCAATGAGTTGCACCGTGGGCTGCCCCTACGAGGGCGAGGTTGCGCCCGAGCGCGTGGGCTACCTAGCGGGCCTCATGAAAGGCATTGGCGTGCAGCGCGTGGACGTGGCCGACACCATCGGCGTGGGCACGCCGCGCAAGGTGCAGGCCGCCATGGAGGCCACGCTCAAGCACTTCGGCATCGACCAGGTCTCGGGCCACTTCCACGACACCTACGGCCAGGCGCTCTCCAACACCCTGGCCGCGCTGGAGATGGGGGTCTGGAACTTCCAGTCCTCCGTGTCCGGCCTGGGCGGTTGCCCCTACGCCAAGGGCGCCACCGGCAACGTGGCGACCGAGGACGTGGTCTACCTGCTGCACGGCATGGGCATCGCCACCGGCATCGACCTTGATGCGCTGGTGGACGCCGGCGTCTACATCAGCGAGCAGCTCGGCCGGCCCACCGGTTCGCGCGTGGCTCGCGCACTGCTCGCCAAACGCGCGGGTTGACATGAGGTCAGCCCTGCCGCGCTCTGCGCGACTCCCTCAAGGGGGCCACGCCAGCGGCCCGGCAACGCCGGTTCCGCGGTGTTTCCGGGCTGGTATCGTTTGTGGCGGGGCTCATCGTCCGCCGCGCAGCAGATCAAACTGAGAAAGACATTCCATGGAATTGCAAGTCTGGATGGCGTATTTCGTGGCCTCGTGGGCCATCGCGCTCTCGCCCGGCTCGGGCGCGGTGCTGTCGATGACGCACGGCCTGGCCTATGGCGTGAAGAAAACCAGCATGACCATCGCGGGCCTGCAGCTGGGGCTGGCGGTGATCCTGCTCGTGGCCGGTGTGGGCGTCGGGGCCTTGCTGCTGGCCTCGGCCACGGCCTTTACCGTGGTGAAGTTCGCGGGGGCGGGTTACCTGATCTGGCTGGGTTTCAATCAGTGGCGCGCCCGGGTGGGCGTGGTGCCGGAAGCGGGCGAAGCCGCAGCGGCGCGGGTGGCCGTGCCCTCGGCGCGCGAGCGCTTCGCCATCGGCTTCTTCACCAACGTGACCAACCCCAAAGGGATTGTGTTCATGGTGGCCGTGCTGCCGCAGTTCATCGATCCCGCGCGCGGTCTCTGGCTGCAGTTGCTGATCCTGCTGGCCACCACCGTGACGGTGGACCTGATCGTGATGCACGGCTACGCCTTCCTCGCCTCGCGCGCCCAGCGCTGGCTCGCCACGGCCCGCGCCCGGCGGGCGCAGAACCGTGTGTTCGGCGGCGTGCTTATGGCCATGGGCGCGAGCCTGTTGCTCGTCAAGCGCGCGGCATGAGGAGCGGCACGAGCATGTGTGGCGCCGAACTTCATTCCCTGCCCGAGACGGTGCAGCGCGTGGCGCGCGTGCTGCAGGACGCGGGCCATGACCACGGGCCCGTGATGCTCGACGATGCCGCGCGCACCGCGCAGCAGGCGGCCGATGCGCTCGGTGTGGCCCTGGGCCAGATCGCCAAGAGCATCATCTTCCGCCGCAAGAGCGACGACGCGGCCGTGCTGGTCATCACCTCGGGCGACCTGCGGGTGGACGAGAAGAAGGTGCAGGCCCTCGTGTGCACCGACGGCGGCAAACTCGGCCGGGCCGACGCCGACTTCGTCAAGGCGCGCACCGGCTTCTCCATCGGCGGTGTCTCGCCGCTGGCGCACGCCGTCGCGCCCGTGACGTTGATCGACGCGCAGCTCTCGCGCTTCGACGAGATCTGGGCCGCGGCCGGCCACCCGCACGCCGTGTTCCGCCTCAGCCCCGCCCAACTGCAGTCGCTGACCGGCGCGCCGGTTCACGACGTCACCGTGGAGGCTTGAACGCATGAGCCTCGAGACCCCCGCCATCACCCTGCGGGCCGCGCGCCGCCGCGCAGGGCTCAGGCCGGGCGTGCCTTCGCCCTGCATCTCGGTCTGCGAGATGGACGAGGCCCGCAGCCGCTGCAAGGGGTGTTTCCGCACGCTCGACGAGATCGGCTGCTGGAGCCGCGCCAGCGATGCGGAGAAGTTGTTGATCTGGCAGCAGATCGAAGCCCGGCAACTGGCGCCCTGACGCCATCGTCCACGAGACCGCCATGACCGACATCGACTTCTTCTACGACCCGATCTCGCCCTACGCCCACCTCGCGTTCGAACGCTTGCCCGAGGCCTTGATGGGCCACAGCCTGCAGGTGCACTACCGGCCCGTGCTCTTCGCCGCGCTGCTCAAGGCACACGGCCAGCTCGGCCCGGCCGAGATCCCGGCCAAGCGCGACTGGACCTACCGCCACGTGAGCTGGCTCGCGCACCACCACGGCGTCGTGCTCGACATGCCGGCCGCCCACCCGTTCAACCCGCTGCCCCTGCTGCGCCTGGGCCTGGCCTGCGCGACGGACGACGCACCGGGCGAGACCAACCGCTACGTCACCGAGTTGCTGTTGCGCCACGTGTGGCGCGGCGGGCTGGACGCCGCCGACCCGGCGCGCCTGGCCGCGCTGCAGGCCCTGCTGGAGGACCACATGGCCCAGCGCGGCAAGCCCTGGCAGGCGCCCGACAGCGAGGTGGTCAAGCAGCGCCTGCGCGCCAACACCGACGAAGCGCTGGCGCTCGGTCTGTTTGGCGTGCCGTCGATGCGCGTGGACGGCCGCGTGTTCTGGGGGCACGACGCCCTGCCCATGTTGCGCGCCCATCTGGACGGCGACACCTGGTTCGACGAGCAGTGGCAGGCCTCGGCGCAGCGGCCCGAAGGCGTGCGCCGGCCGCGCACGGGCTAGCCGCCGGGCAGGCCCCTCGGGTGGCCGTGCCCTGTGCGGGCTTACGTCGGAAAGGCCGCGGCCACGCTCATCACCTCGCCGGTGCGGGCGGCTTCATACCCCTTGAGCGCGGCCACGCGCGAGCGAAACGCCGGCGAGCGCAGCACCGTGAGCACCGGGCGCAGTTCCGCGCGGTCCAGCGCGTCCGCCGGCAAGGCGAAGAAATAGCGCTCCTTGAGCAGGGGGATGAAATGCAGGCCGAATCGATGCGCGGCGGTCTGCACGCCGATGCCCACGTCGGCCATGCCGCTGGCGACGTAGGCGGCCACGGCGGCGTGGGTGAGTTCGGTGTTGTCGTGGCCTGCCACCGCTTGCGGCGCGATGCCTTCGCGCCGGAGCAGCAGGTCGGTCAGCACCCGCGTGCCCGAACCCTCGGGCCGGTTGACGAACCGCACCCCGGGTCGCGCGAGATCGCCCAGCCCGCGCAACCCGAGGGGGTTGCCCGGCGCCACAAACAGGCCCTGCGTGCGAACCGCCAACAGCACCAGCAGGTGCTGGTCCGGTTTGAGCCAGGTCAGGTAGCGCTGGGCGGCGGCCGCCTCGAATTCGCCCAGCGGCACGTGAAACCCCGCCAGCTCGCAGTCGCCCTGTGCGAGCGCGGCCACGGCCTCCAGGCTGCTGCGGTAGCGCAGCTCCACCGGCACCTGGCGTGCCGCGAGCTGCTCGCGCAAGGCGGCCACCGCGAAGCCGTGGCTCGCGTGCAGGCGCGGCACGGCGCGCTGGCGGCGCTGCACGCGACCGAGCTCGCCTTCGAGTTCCGAGGCGAGGGACTCCAGCAGCGGTTGCAGGCGCGCGCCAATGCGCGCGTCGGCCCAGATGAGCTTTTCGCCCAGCGGTGTGAGCGCCGAGCCCCGGCCCCGGCCGCGCACCAGCAGCGCCTGGCCGAACAGCTGCTCGGCCGCTTGCAGCAGGCCCCAGGCATGGCGGTACGAGAGGCCCAGCTCGCGCCCCGCCTGCGAGATGCTGCCCGAACCCTGCACGGCCGCGAGCAGGCCGAGCAGGGTGTTGGCGTCGAGGGCGGGGCCGTCTTCCTGGGCGATGCGCCATTGGGGCTGGAGGGTGATGCGCAACATGGGGAGAAGCCCGACTTTATGAACTGCCAAACATATTAAAACAACCCATACGGTGCTACGCTGAAAAGATGAGCACAACAACGGCCCACGAAGCCCCCGGACGCGCCACGGGCGCGGTGATTCCCATCCGCCCCATCGAGGCCATGGGGCGCGGCAAGGCGCGCCACACGCCCAAGGGGCGGCAGACCTCGCCCGAAGCGCGCGAGCGCGTTGCCGCGCTGTGCGAAGGGCTGGCGCCGCGCGCCGACCTGCTGATCGAGCACTTGCACCGCTTGCAGGACGGCGAGGGCGCCTTGCGCCATGGCCACCTGGCCGCGCTGGCCGAGCGCCTGCGGCTCAGCCAGGTGGAGGTGTTCGAGGTGGCGAGCTTCTACCATCACTTCGAGATCGTGGACGACGCCGCACCGGTGCCGAAGACCGTGGTGCGTGTGTGCACCAGCCTCTCGTGCGCCATGGCCGGCGGCGAACAACTCCTCGGCGATCTGCAGACCGCGCTGGCCGGCGATGCCGAGGTTCGCGCGCAAGCCGCGCCCTGCATTGGCCAGTGCCATGTGGCGCCCGCCGCCTGCGTGGGCCAGCGACAGCTGCCGCATGCGAGCGTGGCCGATGTGCAGGCCTTGCTGGCGCGCCGGGACACCGGTCCGCGCCAACTGCCCGCGCCCGCGCCTTCGGAATTCCAGCAGCTGCGGCGCCTGCTCTCGGGCGGGCTGAGCGCCGAACAGGTGCTGGCCGAGCTCAAGGCCTCCAACCTGCGCGGTCTGGGCGGTGCGGGCTTTCCTTCCTGGCGCAAGTGGGAGACGGTGCGCGCCCAGCCCGGCCCGCGCCACATGGTGGTCAACATCGACGAGGGCGAGGTCGGCACCTTCAAGGACTGGCAGGTGCTGAGCAGCGCCGAGGCGGGCGCACCGCAGATGCTCGAAGGCCTGCTGATCGCCGCCGAGGTGGTGGGCGTTTCGCACGCCTGGATCTACCTGCGCGACGAGTACCACGACGTGCGCGAACTGTTCACGCGCGAGCTCGCGCGGCTGGACGCCACCCTGCAGGCGCTGGCCGCCCAGTACCCTGGTTACACCCCTGCGCGCATCGAGTTGCGGCGCGGTGCGGGTGCCTACATCTGCGGCGAGGAATCGGCGCTGATCGAATCGGTGGAGGGCAAGCGCGGCCTGCCCCGCCTCAAGCCGCCCATCGTCGCCGTGCACGGCGTGTTCGGCCGGCCCACGCTGGCGCACAACCCCGAAACCTTGTGGTGGCTTCCCCTGATCCTGGAGAAGGGTGGGGCCTGGCTGGCGGGCGAGGGGCTGCGCGGGCGCACCGGCCTGCGGCGGTTCTCGGTCTCGGGCCGGGTCAACAAGCCTGGCGTCCACCTGGCGCCCGCCGGCATCACGCTGCGCGAACTGGTCAACGAACACGCGGGCGGCATGGCCGAGGGCCACACGCTGTATGCCTACCTGCCCGGTGGCGCCTCGGGCGGCATCCTGCCGGCCTCGCTGGCGGACGTGCCGCTGGACTTCGACACCCTGGTCGACCACGGCAGCTTCATCGGCTCCATGGCCGTGGTGGTGATGAGCCAGCACGACACGGCGCGCGGCGCCGCGCTCAACCTCATGCAGTTCTTCGAACACGAATCCTGCGGCCAGTGCACGCCCTGCCGCGCCGGCACCACGAAAGCGGTGCAGCTCATGCAGGCACCGGTGTGGGATGCGCCGCTGCTGGGCGAGCTGTCGCAGGTGATGCGCGACGCCAGCATCTGCGGCCTGGGCCAGGCCGCGCCCAATCCGGTGGACAGCGTGCTGCGCTTCTTCCCCCATGAAGTGAACGCCGGAGGTGCGGCATGAAGACCGACGACCTGCCCCTGGACGCGACGCCGATCGCCTTCACCCTCAACGGCCGAGCGCTCGAAGCCGCGCCCGGTGAAACCATCCTGAAAGCCGCGCAGCGCGCGGGCGTCGAGATACCGCACCTGTGCCACAAGGACGGCCTGCGCAGCCCGGGCAACTGCCGCGCCTGTGTGGTCGACATCGAGGGCGAGCGCGTGCTTGCGCCGTCGTGCTGCCGCGCACCCAGCGCCGGCATGGTGGTGCACAGCGACAACGCGCGCGCCAGCGCCGCGCAGAAGACCGTGCTGGAACTGCTGCTGTCCGATGCGCCCGACACCACGGCGCTCAAGTTCGACAGCGAACTCGCGCACTGGGCCGAGGTGGCCGGTGCCTTGCCCGGGCGCTTCCCCGCCCGCCGCGCCACCGTGCAAGACCTCAGCCACCCCGCGATGGCGGTGAACCTGGATGCCTGCATCCAGTGCACGCGCTGCATCCGCGCCTGCCGCGAGACCCAGGGCAACGACGTGCTGGGCCTGGCCTTCCGTGGCGGCCACGCGCAGATCGTGTTCGACCAGAACGATCCCATGGGCGCGAGCACCTGCGTGGCCTGCGGCGAATGCGTGCAGGCCTGCCCCACGGGCGCCATCGCACCGGCCAACGGCGCCTATGCCAGACCTTCACAAAGGCAGGTGGATTCGGTCTGCCCCTTCTGCGGCGTGGGCTGCCAGCTCACGTACCACGTCAACGACGACAAGATCGAACACGTCGAGGGCATGGCAGGGCCGGCCAACGAAGGCCGCCTGTGCGTCAAGGGCCGATTCGGTTTCGACTACGCGCACAGCCCCGAGCGCCTCACGCGCCCGCTGATCCGCCGCGCTGGCGTGCCCAAGGACCCAAGCGGCGAGCTGCGCCGCCTCACGCCCGAACAGGTGCGCGAGCGCTTCCGGGAAGCCAGCTGGGACGAGGCGCTGGACGCCGCCGCCGAGGGCTTCCGGAAGGCCCTGGCCGCCACCCCGGCGCGCGGGCGCCAGGGGCCGGTGGCCGGTTTCGGCTCGGCCAAGGGCACCAACGAAGAGGCCTACCTGTTCCAGAAGCTGATCCGCACCGCGTTCGACACGCACAACGTGGACCACTGCACCCGCCTGTGCCATGCCTCCAGCGTGGCGGCGCTGATGGAAGGCCTGGGCTCGGCGGTGGTCACCAACCCGCTGCGCGACGTGCAGTTCGCCGATTTCGTGCTGCTGATCGGCGCCAACCCGGCGCAGAACCATCCGGTGGGCGCGACCTGGATCAAGAACGCCGTGAAGAAGAACGGCCTGAAGCTGGTGCTGGCCGATCCGCGGCGCACCGAGCTCGCGCGACACAGCTGGAAGCACCTGGGCTTCAAGTCGGGCACCGACGTGGCCTTGCTCAACGCGCTGCTGCACACCATCGTGTTCGAGGGTCTCACCGACCCGGCCTACATCGAGGCCCACACGCTGGACTTCGCGCAGCTCAAGGCGCACCTGGTGGACTTCTCGCCCGAGGCCATGGCGCCGGTCTGCGGCATCGACGCGGCCACGCTGCGCGAGGTCGCGCGCGCCTACGCCAGCGCGAAGAACGCCATGATTCTCTGGGGCATGGGCATCAGCCAGCACACGCACGGCACCGACAACGCGCGCTGTCTGATCGCGCTCGCGCTGGTCACCGGCCAGATCGGCCGGCCCGGCACCGGCCTGCACCCGCTGCGCGGCCAGAACAACGTGCAGGGGGCGAGCGACGCCGGACTCATTCCCATGGTGCTGCCCGACTACCAGCGCGTGGCCGACGGCCCGGCGCGCGAGAAGGCCGAGCGCCTGTGGAAGCTGGCGCCGGGTACGCTGCGAAGCGAGGCCGGCCTGACCGTGGTGGAGATCATCGATGCGGCTTACCGCAAGGAGATCCGCGCCATGCTGATCCAGGGCGAGAACCCGGCCATGAGCGATCCCGACGCGGCCCATGCGCGCGAAGCGCTCGCCGGGCTGGACCACCTGGTGGTGCAGGACATCTTCCTGACCGAAACCGCCAGCCTGGCCGACGTGGTGTTGCCGGCCACCGCCTGGCCCGAGAAAACCGGCAGCGTGACCAACACCGACCGCTGCGTGCAGCTCGGCCGCAAGGCCGTGCCCGCGCCGGGCGAGGCCCGCGCCGATGCGTGGATCACCGAACAGCTCGCCTGCCGCCTGGGCCTGGGCTGGACCTATGGCGTCGCGGCCGATGGCAGCGCGAGCGACGATGCGCAGCAGGGCATCGGCGCGGTGTTCGAAGAGATGCGCGCGCTCATGCCCAGCATTGCCGGCCTGTCGTGGTCGCGCTTGCGCCGCGAGGGCGCGGTCACCTACCCGGTCTCGGACGAGGCCGATCCCGGCCAGCCGGTGGTGTTCACCGACCGATTCCCCACGCCCACGGGCCGCGCCCTGCTGGTGGGCGCGGTGCTCACGCCACCGGCCGAGCAGCCCGACGCCGAGTTCCCCCTGGTGCTGATCACCGGGCGCCAGCTCGAACACTGGCACACCGGCAGCATGACGCGGCGCAGCGGCGTGCTCGATGCGCTCGAGCCCGGTCCGGTGGTGAGTCTGCACCCCGAGACCGCGGCGCGCCTGGGCCTGGCGGCGGGCGCGAGTGCCCAGGTGCGCTCGCGCCGCGGCGATGTGGCCCTGCCCGTGCGGCTGGACGACGGCATGCCGCGCGAGACCGCGTTCATTCCGTTCGCCTACGCGGAGGCCGCGGCCAACCTGCTCACCAACCCCGCCCTGGACCCGGTGGGCAAGATCGCGGAATTGAAGTACTGTGCGGTGGACGTGCGGCCCTTCGTGGCGGCGCGTGATCCGGCCCGGCATTGACCTGCCTTCACTGGGCAGGCCGACGGGACTCCTACGATGAACCACCCGCCCCCCGGGGCGGGTGGTTCACATCTCTTTCAAGGAGAGCCACCATGTTCAAGAAAATCCTCGTGCCCACCGACGGTTCCACGCTGGCCGCGCAGGCCACCACAGTGGCGCTGGGGCTGGCCAAGAGCCTCAACGCGCAGATCATCGGCGTCAACGTGATCGATCCGTTCCCTTACATCGGCGTCGGCGACGCCTCGGCCGTGGGCCTGCAGGCCTACCTGACCGAAGCCAAGAGCGCGGCAGGCCAGGCGCTCAATGCGGTGCGTCAGGCCTGCGAGGCCCAGGGCGTGGTGTTCGCGGCGGGTGACACCATCGAGCGCAACGTGGTCTACGAAGGCATCATCGAGACCGCCGAGGCCGAGGGCTGCGACCTGATCGTGATGGGCTCCCACGGGCGCCAGGGCGTCAAAGCCCTCATTCTGGGCAGCGTGGCCCAGAAGGTGCTGACGCACGCGAAAGTCCCCGTCCTGATCGTCAAGTCGTAAGCACCCCTGCGTCGCCTGCGGCGCCTCCCCCCGCCAGGGGGGCGACACCTGAGGCCCGGCGAAGCCGGTTCCTCGGTGTCTCTGGATGGGCCGCTTCTCGCGGAGCGGTGTTATCTCCTGAACTTGCCGCTCGCGTCGACGATCGAGAGATCGGCGAAATCCAGCCCGGTGTGGTTGGTCGGGCTGTAGTGCACGGTCAGGCCACCCAGGTCGTAGCTCTTGAGGCTCTCCAGCGCGTCGCGCAGGGCCACCGGCGTGGGGTTGGGGCCGGCGCGGCGCAGGCCCTCGGTCAGGACCTTGGCGGCCGCGTAGCCCTCCATCATCGCGGGCGAGACGCCCGGCAGGCCCTTGGCCTTGGCGAACTCCTGCGCTTCCTTGATCAGGCCGTAGGCCACCGAGCGCTCGTTGGGAAACACCTGGGTCACGATCACGCCGCGCGCGTGTTCGCCCAGCAGCTTGATGAAGCCGTCCGACGCGTTGTTGGAGAGCGTGACCACCTGCGCGCGCGAGCCGGCGGCCCGCACCGCCTTGACCGCATTGGCCGTGTTGCCCGCCGAGCCGATCACCATCACCGCCTGCGCGTTGCTTTCGTTGACCCGCTTGGACAGGTCGGTGAAGTCGGGCTTGTCGCGCGGGAACTTTTCATGCAGGACCGGCTTGAGCTGGGCCTTCTCGAAACCCTTGAGCGCACCGGCGGCCGAGTCGGCGCCGAAGGAGTCGTCGGTCTCCAGCACCGCGATGCGCGTGATGCCGATGCTTGCCAGGTGCTCGATGGCCTTGGCGGCCTCGCGCTGGTAGGTGGCGCGCACGTTGAACACCCAGGGGTTGACCGGCTGGTGCAGCACCATGGCACCGGTGCTGGGGCCGACCAGCGGCACCTTGAGCTCGGCCAGCATGGGCAGCAGGGCCTGCGAGTGCGGCGTGCCCCGGTTCAGGAACAGGGCCAGCACGCGTTGCTTCGTGATCAGTTCGCGCGCCACGTCCACCGTGACCTTGGGGTCGAACTGGTCGTCCACCGTGATCAGCTCGATCTTCTGGCCATTGACGCCGCCGCGCGCGTTGATCGTGTCGAAATACAGCTGGGCACCCTCATGGTTCTCCTTCACCCCGGCCGCCACCGAGCCGGTGAAGCCCGAAGGCATGCCCACGCGCAGCTGGGCCCATGCGGGGACCGAAAAAGCCAGCAGACCGGTCAGCGCCCAGGCCGTGCAGACCTGGCTTGAAAACAAGCGGATTCGTTTCATATAGGCGTCTCCTTGGGTGAGCCGAGTCTATGCACCCGGCGGGCGCAGGAAATTGTGGATATGACCTACCGCACAGATGCTTTGTCACACCCCTCCGTAGAATCTTCGCGTCCCCCTCTGGAGCCCATGCATGTCCGATGCCTTTCTGCCCGCCGATCCATCCGTGGGCGCGATTTCAACCGTGTCCGAGGCGCAAGGGCGCGACCACCCGACAGAAGGCGGCTCCGGGCTGATCCGCATCCGGGGCGCTCGCCAGCACAACCTCAAGAACCTCGACCTCGACATCCGCACGGGTGAACTCACGGTGGTCACCGGGCCCAGTGGCTCGGGCAAGTCCAGCCTGGTGTTCGACACCCTGTTTGCCGAGGGCCAGCGCCGCTACGTCGAGACCTTCAGCGCCTACGCGCGCCAGTTTCTGGACCGCATGGACAAGCCCGCCGTCGACCGGGTCGAAGGGGTTCCCCCGGCGATCGCGATCGACCAGACCAACCCGGTGCGCTCCTCGCGCTCCACCGTGGGCACCATGACGGAGCTCAACGACCACCTCAAGCTGCTGTTCGCCCGGGGTGCCGACCTGTTTGACCGCGACACCGCGCTGCCGGTGCGGCACGACTCGCCCGAGTCGATCTATGCCGAACTCAAGGCCCGCGCGGCCTCCCCCGGGAGCCAGGGGGCCCCGGCCAATGATCCGCGCCTGGTCCTGACTTTTCCGGTCGAATTGCCGGCCAGCACCACGCCCGAGGAAGTCGAGCAATGGCTCTCGGCCAGTGGCTACACCCGCGTGCAGGCCGAGCGGGTGGTTCAGCGGGCCGCCAAAGAGGCGGTTGCGCCAGCGAAAACCGGCAAGAAGGCGCAGCCGGCCATCGAGTCGGTGAAGGTGCTCGACGTGGTGGCCGATCGCTTCCGCATCGGCACGGTCGAGCCCGCGCGCGCGATGGAGGCCATCGAAGCCGGCCTCAAGCGCGGTGGCGGCAAGCTCATGGTCTATGTGCTGGCCGACGAGGGCGAGCCCGAGATCTGGCGCTTCAGCACCGGCTTGCATTGCCCCGAAAGCGACATCCGCTACAACGAACCCACGCCCTCCATGTTCTCGTTCAACTCGGCCGTGGGCGCCTGCGATGCCTGCCGGGGCTTCGGGCGCGTGATCGGGGTGGACTACGGCCTGGTCATCCCCAACGACAAGCTCACGCTGCGTGCCGGCGCGGTCAAGGTGTTCCAGACGCCCGCGTGGAAGGAGTGCCAGGACGACATGATGCGGCACGCCGAGGCCGCCGGCATCCCGCGCGACACGCCCTGGGCCAAGCTCACGCCCGAGCAGCAGCATTGGGTGAAGGCGGGTTCGCCCTCGTGGAACGGCAAGTGGAACCAGCAGTGGTACGGCGTGGACCGCTTCTTCGAATACCTGGAGAGCAAGGCCTACAAGATGCACATCCGTGTGCTGCTGTCCAAGTACCGCAGCTACACCGAGTGCCCGAGCTGCCATGGCGCGCGCCTCAAGACCGACAGCCTGCTCTGGCGCATCGGCAGCAAGGCCCAGGCCGATGCCGTGCTCCCTCCGCACAAGCGCTACCTGCCGCAGGGCGTGAAGTGGAGCCGCGCGCAGCTCGAGGCACTGCCCGGCCTGTGCCTGCACGATTTGATGCTGATGCCGCTGGACAAGCTGCGCGGCTTCTTCGCCTCGCTCAACGCCACGCTGGTCCCGCCCGGCAGCGAGGCGGCCGGCGCCGGCCAGGCGCAGGCGCTGCGCCTGCTGTTCGAGGAGATCAACACCCGCATCCGCTACCTGTGCGAGGTCGGCATCGGCTACCTCACGCTGGACCGCCAGAGCCGCACGCTCAGCGGTGGCGAGGTGCAGCGCATCAACCTCACCACCGCCCTGGGTACCTCGCTGGTGAACACGCTGTTCGTGCTTGACGAGCCCAGCATCGGCCTGCACCCGCGCGACATGGCGCGCATCAACGACGCCATGCTGCGCCTGCGCGATGCGGGCAACACACTGGTGGTGGTGGAGCACGATCCGGCCGTGATGCTCGCGGCCGACCGCCTGATCGACATGGGGCCCGGCCCGGGTGAGCGGGGCGGGCAGATCGTGTTCGACGGCACGCCCGAGGCGATCCGCTCGGCCGACACGCTCACAGGCGCCTACCTGGGCTCGCGCAAAACCATCGGCATGGGCTTCAAGCGCATGGTCACCGACAGCACGCCGCGCCTCATCCTCGAAGGGGCGCGCGAACACAACCTCAAGGACGTGTCGGTCGAGTTCCCGCTGCAGCGCCTGGTGGTGGTCACCGGCGTGTCGGGTTCGGGCAAGTCCAGCCTGATCCAGGACGTGCTGGCACCCGCGCTGCTGCGCCATTTCGGCAAATCCACCGAGAGCCCGGGCGCGCACGACCGCCTGCTCGGGGCCGACTTGCTCTCCGAGGTGGTGTTCGTCGACCAGTCGCCCATTGGCAAGACGGCGCGCTCCAACCCGGTGAGCTACGTGGGCGCGTGGGACGCGATCCGTGCGCTGTTCGCCGAGGCGCCGCTGTCGCGCCAGCGCAGCTACACGCCGGCCAAGTTCAGCTTCAACAGCGGCGACGGGCGCTGCCCCACCTGCGGCGGTTCGGGCTTCGAGCACGTGGAGATGCAGTTCCTGAGCGACGTGTACCTGCGTTGCCCGGACTGCGACGGCAAGCGCTACCGGCCCGAGATCCTGGAGGTCAGGATCCAGCGCGGGGGCCGCTCGCTCAACGTGGCCGAGGTGCTGGACCTCACCGTGAGCGAGGCCGCCGCGCTCTTCGCGGGGGATCGCGAGGTGATCCGCGTGCTACAGCCCATCGTGGACGTGGGCCTGGAGTACGTCAAGCTCGGCCAGCCCGTGCCCACGCTCTCCGGTGGCGAGGCGCAGCGCCTCAAGCTGGCGGGCTTCCTGGCCGAGGCCTCGAAGAACGGCAGCGCCAGCCGCCAGGCGGTGGCGCGCAAGGGCACGCTCTTCCTGTTCGACGAGCCCACCACCGGCCTGCACTTCGACGACATCGCCAAGCTCATGCGCAGCTTGCGCAAGCTGCTCGACGCCGGCCATTCGCTGGTGGTGATCGAACACAACCTGGACGTGATCCGATCGGCCGACTGGCTGATCGACCTCGGCCCCGAGGGGGGTGAGGCCGGTGGCCTGATCGTGGCCGAGGGCCCGCCCGAGTCCGTGCGCGAGCACGCCAGCAGCCACACGGCGAAGGCCCTTCGCGAGTACGCGCTGGCCATGGGCGAGGTGCACGAGGTGCGCGAAGGCCGGTCCAAGGGCCTGCAGCCGGCGCGCGCGCGCAACGAGGGGCCGCACGCCCACGCCATCCGCATCGTCAACGCCAAGGAGCACAACCTCAAGAACCTCAGCGTGGACATCCCGCGCGGCAAGTTCAACGTCATCTCCGGCGTGAGCGGCTCGGGCAAATCCACGCTGGCCTTCGACATCCTGTTCAACGAAGGCCAGCGGCGCTACCTTGAAAGCCTCAACGCCTATGCGCGCAGCATCGTCCAGCCTGCAGGCCGGCCCGAGGTGGATGCGGTCTACGGCATCCCGCCCACCGTGGCGATCGAGCAGCGCCTCTCGCGCGGCGGCCGCAAGTCCACCGTGGGCACCACCACCGAGGTGTGGCACTTCCTGCGCCTGCTGTACGTGAAGCTGGGCACGCAGCACTGCGTGCACGACGGCGCCGCCGTGATGCCGCAGAGCACCGACAGCATCGCCGCGGCCATCCTCGCGCGCTACAAGGGCCAGCACATCGGCCTGCTCGCGCCGCTGGTGGTCAACCGCAAGGGGGTGTACACCGAGCTGGCCGACTGGGCGCGCCCACGCGGCCACACCCACCTGCGGGTGGACGGCGAGTTCCTGCCCACCACCGGGTTCCCGCGCATCGACCGTTTCAAGGAACACACCATCGAATTGCCGGTGGCCGACTTCGTCGTCAGCGCCGACGACGAAGCCGCGCTGCGCCGCGAGCTGAACAAGGCGCTGGAGATCGGCAAGGGCGTGGTGCATGTGCTCACCCCGCTCGACGGCCTGGCCCAGGCCCTGGCCGAGGGCGCGTCCACGCGCGAGCTGGGCACGCTGGAGGTGTTCTCCACCACGCGCGCCTGCCCGGTCTGCGCCACCAGCTACCCCGAGCTCGATCCGCGCCTCTTCTCCTACAACAGCAAGCACGGCTGGTGCCCCGACTGCGTGGGCACCGGCGTGAAGCTGTCGAAAGACCAGCGCAAGGCGCTGGACGATTCGGTGCGGGACGACAAGGAAAAGGGCCGTGAGCAGAGCTTTGCCGAACCCGAGGTGGAGGACCTGGTGGACGAGGCCTGCCCGGCCTGCGCCGGCACGCGCCTGAACCCGCAGGCGCGCGCGGTGCGCTTCGCTGGCGTGGGCATCACCGATGTGGCCTGCCTCTCAGTGCGCGAGGTCAGGACTTGGGTGCAAGGGCTGATGAAAGACCTGGCGCTCAGCGCGCGAGAGGCTGACATCGCGCGCGACCTGTTGCCTGAAATCGAAAGCCGGCTGGCCTTCCTGGAAGAGGTGGGCCTGAACTACCTCACGCTGGACCGGGGTGCGCCCACGCTCAGCGGCGGCGAGGCGCAGCGCATCCGCCTGGCGGCCCAGCTGGGCAGCAACCTGCAGGGCGTGTGCTATGTGCTCGACGAGCCCACCATCGGCCTGCACGCGCGCGACAACGCCATCCTGCTCAACGCCCTGCACAAGCTGGGCGACCAGGGCAACACCCTGGTGGTGGTGGAGCACGACGAGGACACCATCCGCCGTGCCGACCACATCATCGACATCGGTCCCAGCGCGGGCAAGCGCGGCGGGCGCGTGGTGGCCCAGGGCTCGGTGGACGATCTGTCGGCCAACGCCGACTCGGTGACCGGGCGCTACCTGCTGCACGCCATGAAGCACCCGCTGCAAGCGCGCCGCGGCGTGCTGCCGGCGCTCGACGAGGGCGCGCCCTGGCTGCGCGTGCGCGGTGCCAACCTGCACAACCTCAGCGACCTCGACGCTGCCGTGCCACTTCAGCGCCTGGTCGTCATCACCGGCGTGTCGGGCTCGGGCAAGTCCACGCTCGCGCGCGACGTGCTGCTGACCAACGTGGCCGCCGCCGTCAGCCAGCGCAGCACCAAGGCCGGGCGCGATGCCATGGACAAGGGCAAATTCCCCGCGTGGAGCGGCTGCGCCGGCGTGAGCGGCTTCGAGACCGTGGACCGCGTGCTCGAAGTCGACCAGACCCCGATCGGCAAGACCCCGCGCAGCTGCCCGGCCACCTACATCGGTTTCTGGGACACGGTGCGCAAGCTGTTCGCCGACACGCTGGAAGCCAAGGCGCGCGGCTACGGCCCGGGCCGCTTCAGCTTCAACACCGGCGAAGGCCGCTGCCCGGCCTGCGAAGGCCAGGGCATGCGCACCATCGAGATGAGCTTCCTGCCCGACGTGAAGGTGCCCTGCGAGGTCTGCCACGGCGCGCGCTTCAACCCCGAGACCCTGGCCGTGACCTGGAAGGGCAAGAGCATCGGCGACGTGCTGCAGATGGAGGTGGACGAGGCGGTGGACTTCTTCGCCAGCATGCCCAACATCAGCCACCCGCTGCAACTGCTCAAGGACGTGGGCCTGGGCTATCTCACGCTGGGCCAGCCCAGCCCCACCCTCAGCGGCGGCGAGGCGCAGCGCATCAAGCTGGTGACCGAACTCAGCAAGGTGCGCGACGACGTGACGCGCCGGGGCCAGAAGGCGCCGCACACGCTCTACGTGCTCGACGAGCCCACGGTGGGCCTGCACATGGCCGACGTGGAAAAGCTCATCCGCGTGCTGCACCGCCTGGTGGACGGCGGCCACAGCGTGGTGGTGATCGAGCACGACCTGGACGTGATGGCCGAGGCCGACTGGATCATCGACCTGGGGCCCGAGGGCGGCAACGGCGGTGGCCGCATCGTGGCCGCCGCCCCGCCCGACGAGGTCGTGCGGCTGGGCACGCACACCGGCAAGGTGCTGGGGCCGGTGCTGGCGCGGACCTGATGGACGCAGGCCAGGTCATCCACATCCACGCCGATGCGCCTGCCAAGCCGGTGCTCGGCGCTCCCTGCAACGGCTGCGGTGTGTGTTGCCTGGCCGAGCCCTGCCCGCTGGGGCGGGTGATCTCGCGCAAGCGCTTCGGCGCGTGCGACGCGCTGCGCTGGGATGCTGCGTTGTCGCTCTACCGCTGCGGCGCGCTCACCGATGCGCGCGGCGTGCTCGGCCCGCGCTGGCGCTGGGCGGCACCGGTGTTTCAGCGGCTGGCGCGGCGCTGGATCGCGGCCGGCGTGGGCTGCGATGCCTCGCTGCAGGCCGAGCGCAGCGACTGAGCGGTCAGCGCACGAACAGCACCACCAGGCCCACGGCCAGCACGGCCGCCACCCACAACAGCAGGCGCGTGCGCTTGCGCAGCAGGTCCACGGCGACCACAAGCCGAGCGTTCTGTTCGGCCAGTTCGCTCAGGGTCTGTGCCATCTGGGCCTGCACGGCGGCCTGCTGGTCGATGAGCTGGCGCGCTTCGACCAGGCGGTTCTTGAGCTCACCCAGGGTGGGCGGTGCCTCGCCCAGGTCCAGCGGCGCGGGGGCGGCCGTGCCGGCGGGGGGCGCCTTCGAGCGGTCCATCAGCTTGCGCGCGGCGTTGAGCACCGTGGGTGCGTGCTCGATCACGTCGCCCCAGGGGATCACTTTCAGGGCAACCAGCCAGGGAATGGCCATGGGGAGATCCTTTCGCTTGTCAGGTTGGGAGCCGCTCAGCTGCGCGGGGTTCCTTCAGATGGGGTCGAAACGGTCCGCCTCAACAGCCACCAGCCCAAACCGGCCACCGACAGCAACAAGGCCGGGAAGCCCAACGTGGGCGCCCACTGCAGCGCGGCGGCGCCCAGCGCGGGCGCGAGCACCCCGCCCAGGGTGTAGGACAGCACCAGCACGGCGGTGCTGTTGACCAGGGTGATGCCTTCTTCGCGCGAGCCGATGTCGATCATCGCCAGGGTGTAGAGGCAGCCGCCCGCGCCGCCCCAGAGAAAGGCCACCGGCGCCGCCAGCCAGGGCGTGCCGGCCACGAAGGGGATGACCAGCGTGGCCAGCAGGGTGATGAGGGCGCAGACCCGCATGATCGCCAGGCGCGCGCGGTGCCCATCGCCCCAGCGCTGCGTGGGGTGGTGGGACATGCGGTCGGCCACCACGCCGGCGGGCAGCATCATGAGCGCGCTGCCCAGCCCGCTGGCCGAGACCAGCAGCGCCGACGCCGTGGCGCCCAGGCCCAGCGCCAGGCCGTAGAGCGGCAGGATGGCGGTGAGGCCGCTTTCAAAGAAGCCGCCGACGAAGCCCACGGTCATGATCAGCGGGTGGGCCAGCAGCGCGTGCCACACGCCCGAGAGGCCCACCTTGGCGCTGTGCGCGTCGGCGGCATCGGGCAGTCGCGGGATCAGCAGGCTCCAGACCAGGCCGATGGCCATGAAGCCGAGCGCGATCCACAAGGCCGCATCGCTGTCGGCACCCACCCAGGCCAGCATGAGCGGGCCGACCACGAAGGTGATGCCCACCATGGTCTCGAAGATGCCCACGTACCGCCCTCGCTGACCGGGCGGGGAGAACTCCGCCACCACGGCCTCGGCCAGCACCCAGCGCAGACCCGAGGCCATGCCGGCGGCGATCTTGAACACGAACCACAGCCAGAGCAGCGGCGTGAAGGCAAAACCGGCGGTGGCGATCACCGGGATCAGCGCGGCCAGCCACAGCGTGGGGCGCCGGCCCAGGCGTTGCGTGATGGCCGAGGCGAACGGCGTCATGAGGAACACGCCGAGCCAGCCGCTGGCGGCAAACACGCCGGCCAGCGCGGTCGATTCACCGCCACCCTTCAGGCGCAGCAGCAGCAGCGGCGTGAGCATGAAATAGCCCACCAGCTCAAAGAAAGTGGAGCCGAAGATGGCGAACAGGCCCAGGCGGGCCTGGGCGGGCGGGTGGTTCGGCAAGGGGCCGGTGGGCGGCAGCGGGTGTTCGCTCATGCCAGCCCGGCCCGGGCGCCCAGCACGGCATCGGCCACCTCGGCGAAGCCCGCGCCGCGCTCGCCCGCCGCCACGTAGCGCGGGTGCTGCGTGAGTGCGCCCCAGAAGCGCGCCACGTTGGCCACGCCCACGCTGTGGGGGAAATGGCCGAACATGCGCGCGTCGTTGGTCGAGTCGCCGACGTAGACCCAGCGGTCGAGCTCGTCGTCCAGCGCACGGCCCAGGCGCGATCGCACGATCCAGCGCGCGCCGGCGAGCTTGTCGTGCTCGCCGATCCAGCCGTTGATGTGGATGGAACTCACCGTGGCGTTGAGGCCTTCGCTTTTCATCAGTTGCACCACGGCGGCGATGTCGGCGTCGCTCAGGTGCGCGAACTCGCTGTGGTCGATCGCGATGTCGGTCTCGCGCCCGGCGCTGTCGGTGGCCAGGCGGGTCTGCGGCAGCTCGGCCAGCACGCGCCGTGCGGTCGCCTGCAGCTTCGCAAAGTGGGCCGCGCGTGTGGGCGCGTCCTGGAGGTAGTCGCGCAGCAGTTCGCCCGATGCGCCGCGCCACAAGGCCACGGCGCCGTTCTCGGCCACGATGGCGTCCACCGGCCAGGCCAGCGCAAAGGCTTCGCTCCAGCCGGCGGGCCGGCCGGTGATGGCGAACACCGGCAGGCCCGCCGCGCGCAGACGGTGCAGCGCGTCCAGGGCGTCGGGGGTGATGGCGCCCTCGGTCGTGAGCGTGTCGTCGATGTCGGTCAGCACGCCGTGAATGCGGGCGCGGTCCGCGGCGGGCCAGAGTTGGAGGGGATTCATTCGCATGGAAGGCCGGCAGTGTCGCACAGGGCTCCCGGTGGTGCAGGTGCCACCGGCGACGCGCGGCAGGGGGCAGATCAGGGCCTCTGCGGTAGAATCGCGCGATCCGAGGAGCGTTGCAGCGCCCCCACTGAGCAGTTCAGCAGCGGGGCGTGAGGCTCGGACCATCCATGCAACGACGCTCATCCACATCCCGTGCGATGAGTTCTTTTTGACTCAATGCCAGATGTGGTTTGTCCATCCTTTCCGGAGCGAACCATGAATGCACGTCTGAACAACCCGACCGCCGACAGCGCGATCGCCGACCTTTCCCTGGCCGAATGGGGCCGCAAGGAAATCCGCATTGCGGAAACCGAAATGCCTGGCCTGATGGCCATCCGCGAGGAATTCGCCGCCGCCAAGCCGCTCAAGGGCGCGCGCATCACCGGCAGCATCCACATGACGATCCAGACCGCCGTGCTGGTCGAGACCCTGCAGGCGCTGGGTGCCAGCGTGCGCTGGGCCTCGTGCAACATCTTCTCCACGCAGGACCACGCCGCCGCCGCGCTGGTCGCGCAGGGCACGCCGGTGTTCGCCCACAAGGGCGAGACCTTGGCCGAGTACTGGGATTTCACCCACCGCATCTTTGAATTCGGCGCCGCCGGCACCGAAAACGAAGGCCCCAACATGATCCTGGACGACGGCGGCGACGCCACGCTGCTGATGATCCTGGGCCAGAAGGCCGAGAAGGACCTGTCGGTCATCAGCAAGCCCACCAGCGAAGAGGAAACCTGCCTGTTCGCCGCCATCAAGGCCAAGCTCGCGCAGGACCCGACCTGGTACACCCGCAAGGCCAGCCAGATCATCGGCGTGACCGAAGAAACCACCACCGGCGTGCACCGCCTCAAGGAAATGGCTGCCCGGGGCACGCTGCCGTTCCGCGCCATCAACGTGAACGACTCGGTGACCAAGAGCAAGTTCGACAACCTGTACGGCTGCCGCGAATCGCTGGTGGACGGCATCAAGCGCGCCACCGACGTGATGATCGCCGGCAAGGTCGCCGTGGTCGCCGGTTATGGTGACGTGGGCAAGGGCTGCGCGCAGGCGCTGCGCGCGCTCAGCGCCCAGGTCTGGGTGACCGAGATCGACCCGATCAATGCCTTGCAGGCGGCGATGGAGGGTTACAAGGTCGTGACCATGGAATATGCCGCCGACAAGGCCGACATCTTCGTGACCGCGACCGGCAACAAGAACGTCATCACCTACAAGCACATGGAGGCGATGAAGGACCAGGCCATCGTCTGCAACATCGGCCACTTCGACAACGAGATCGACGTGTCTGCGTTGTCCAAGTGCAAGTGGGAAGAGATCAAGCCGCAGGTCGACCATGTGATCTTCCCGGCCAAGGGCAAGAAGCCGTCCAAGCGCATCATCCTGCTGGCCAAGGGCCGGCTGGTGAACCTGGGCTGCGGCACCGGCCACCCCAGCTTCGTGATGTCGTCGAGCTTCGCGAACCAGACGATTGCGCAGATCGAACTGTTCACCAAGCCCAAGGCCTACAAGGCCGGCAAGGTCTATGTGTTGCCGAAACACCTGGACGAGAAGGTCGCACGTCTGCACCTGATGAAGGTCGGCGCGATGCTCAGCGAACTGACCGACGAGCAGGCCAAGTACATCGGCGTGGACAAGGCCGGCCCGTACAAGTCGGCAACCTACCGTTATTGAACCTGTTGTCGTCGGTGCTGCCGCCGGCCCGTGATGGCCGGAAGCGGTTGCCCCGACGTCCAGGCATTCGACGTTTCCCTGGTCGGGGCCCTGCGGGTTCCGTCTGCGGCGCGCGCATCACTATTCGTCACCGGATCGGAGCCCTATGCGGATCGACCAACTGCTGGTTCAACGCGGCCTGGCGGGCACGCGCTCGCAGGCGCAGCGGCTGATCGCCGACGGCGTGCGGTGGCGGCTCGGCGAGGACTGGCATCGCGTGGGCAAGAACGGCGACGACGTCGCGCCCGATGCGGAGATCGAACTGCTGGACGATGCGCAGGCGCGGTACGTGTCGCGCGGGGGCCTCAAGCTCGCGGGGGCGCTGGCGCATTGCGGCGTGTCGGTGGCCGATGCCTTGTGCCTGGACCTGGGCCAGTCGACCGGTGGTTTCACCGATTGCCTGCTGCAGGCCGGAGCGCGGCATGTCGTCGGCGTGGACGTGGGCCGTGGCCAGCTCGACCTGCGCCTGCGCGGCGATGCGCGGGTGGGCTGCCTGGAGCAGATCAACGCGCGGAACCTGACCGCCGCCGACGTGTTGCCCGGCTTGCCGGCGGCGGACCAGGAGGGCGCATTCGATGGCTTCGACCTGATCGTCGGCGACCTGGCCTTCATCTCGCAGACCTTGGTGTTGCCGGCGGCCGTGCCCTTGCTCAAGCCGGGCGGTTTCGTGCTGATGCTGGTCAAGCCGCAGTTCGAGTTGCAGCCGGGCCAGGTCGGCAAGGGCGGCATCGTGACCGACCACAGCCTGTACGCGGTGGTCGAACAACGGGTACGTGCGGCGCACCAGGCGTTGGGCCTGTGTGTCGTTGACTATTTTTCGTCGTCCATCCAGGGGGGGGACGGCAACCAGGAATTTTTCATCCATTCAACCCGTGCACAGGAGTGAACGCCATGCATGAAACCCAACTGCCGATCAGCCTGGAGTTCTTTCCGGGCAAGACGGCCGAAGGCGCGGAGAAGATCCGTACGGTTCGACAGGCCTTGTACGCACTGAAACCCGAGTTCTGCTCGGTGACTTATGGCGCCGGTGGCTCCACGCAGGAAGGCACGTTCGGCGCCATTGCCGAGATCATGGCCGAGGGCGTCGAGGCCGCGCCGCATTTTTCCTGCGTGGGCGCAACCAAGGCCAGCGTGCGCGAGCAGATCGCGATGCTGCAGGCCAAGGGCGTGCGGCGCATCGTGGCGCTGCGCGGCGATGCGCCGAGCCCGTATGGAACCGAGGGCGAGTTCCGCCACGCGTCGGACCTGGTCGAATTCATCCGGGACGAAACCGGCGACCATTTCTTCCTGGAAGTGGCGGCGTATCCGGAGACCCATCCGCGCGCGCGCAGCCCGGAGCATGACCTGCATGCCTTCGCGATGAAGGTCAAGAGCGGAGCCAACTCGGCCATCACCCAGTATTTCTACAACCCGGACGCGTATTTCCGTTTTGTCGACGATGCGCGGCACATGGGTGTCAACGTGCCGATCGTGCCGGGCATCATGCCGATCACCAATGCCAGCCAGCTGATGCGTTTCTCGGACATGTGTGGCGCGGAGATACCACGCTGGATCAAGCTGCGGCTGCTGGCCTACCGCGACGATATCGCGTCGATCCGGGCGTTCGGCCTGGATGTGGTGACCGGGTTGTGCGAAAAACTGCGCGCCGGTGGCGCGCCGGCGCTGCATTTCTACACCATGAACCAAAGTGCTCCGACGCTGGAGATCTGCCGGCGACTGGCGCTCTGAGGGCTGCCCCGCCGACGGTCGCGCGTGCGGCCGGGCGCGGGGAACCACCATGGCGAGCGGCTAAGATAGGCACCGATTCAGACTACCAGGCTCGCAACCATGAAGATTCTTGTGACCGGCGCCGCCGGATTCATCGGCATGACGGCCACGCTCCGACTGCTCGAGCGTGGCGACGAGGTCGTCGGACTGGACAACCTCAACGACTATTACGATGTGTCGCTCAAGCAGAGCCGGCTCGACCGGCTCACGCCGCACCCGAACTTCCGCTTCATCAAGGGAGACGTGGCCGACCGCGAGGGCGTCGCCAAGCTGTTCTCCATCGAAAAGTTCGATCGGGTGATCCACCTGGCGGCGCAGGCCGGCGTGCGGTATTCGCTGCAGAACCCGCATGCGTACATCGACAGCAACGTGGTCGGGTTCATGAACATCCTGGAGGCCTGCCGGCACAACCAGGTCGGGCATCTGGTGTATGCGTCGAGCTCCAGCGTGTATGGCGGCAACACCCGCATGCCGTTCTCCGAACACGACAGCGTCGACCACCCGGTCAGCATGTATGCGGCGACCAAGAAGGCCAACGAGCTGATGGCGCATACCTACAGCCATCTGTTCGGACTGCCGACCACGGGATTGCGCTTCTTCACCGTGTACGGGCCCTGGGGACGGCCCGACATGGCGCTGTTCCTGTTCACCAAGGCGATTCTCGAGGGGCGTGCGATCGACGTCTTCAACGAGGGCAACATGCAACGGGACTTCACCTATATCGACGATATCGTCGAAGGTGTGCTGCGTGTGCTCGACCGCCCGGCGACGGCCAATGCGTCGTACGACCCCTTGCAGGCCGACCCGGCCACCAGCAACGTGCCGTATCGTGTGTTCAACATCGGCAACAACAACCCGGTGCCGCTGCTCGACTTCATCGGCTGCATCGAGGAAGCACTGGG
Organism: Hydrogenophaga sp.; assembly: GCF_026125825.1. Taxonomy (GTDB): domain Bacteria; phylum Pseudomonadota; class Gammaproteobacteria; order Burkholderiales; family Burkholderiaceae_C; genus Hydrogenophaga. The sequence goes on from NZ_JAHCKK010000006.1 coordinate 62,405, forward strand.
GCGCAAGGCCGAGAAGAACCTGCTGCCGCTGCAGGACGGCGACGTGCCGGCCACCTACGCGAACACCGACGCCTTGCGGTATTGGGTCGGTTTCGTGCCGGCCACGCCGGTCAAGACCGGCATCGGCCGGTTTGTCGAGTGGTACCGGGACTATTACAAGGTCTGAACGGGCAAGACGCCGCCTTGCCGCAGGTGCAGGATCAGTCCTGCCGCGGCGGCTTCGCACAATTCCAGCACCCGGTCGAAGCCTTGCGGGCCGCCGAAATACGGGTCCGGCACCTCGCGCAGGGCCAGTTGCGGTGCGAACGTCAGGAACAGATGCAGTTTCCCGCGGTGCTCGTCGGGACAGACCTTGTGCAGGTCATCCAGGTTGGACTGGTCCATCGCGAGAATCAGGTCAAAACGCGTGAAATCGTCCGGCTTGACCCGGCGGGACCGTTTTCTGCCGACCGGGTAGTCGCGTTTGAGCAAGGCGGCCTTGGTGCGCGGATCGGGCGGTTCGCTGAAACGACCGGCGCGCGTACCGGCGGACTCGAACGTGACCCGGCCGGCCAAACCCGCCTGGTTGGCCAGATGTGCCCCCACCATCTGGGCCATCGGGGAACGGCAGATGTTGGCGGTGCATACCATCAGAATCTGGGTCATGGAATGGGTTGGCCGCGTGAGCGTTGTGCGTTGTCGATCCGGCAAGCTTGCCACAGTGCGCCATCAGCCGGTGGCGGTCGACGTCAGGTCTGGCGATCGAGTTCCTGCTGCATGGTCGCGGCCAGGCGCGCAAACAGCACCAGCTTCTTCTGGGTTTCGCGGTAACGCTCGGCAATACGGGCCGACACCGCCAGCAGAAACTTGGCTCCCATGGCCGGCTGCTCCTCGATCAGGGATTCGAGCGCATCGCGCGTGAGCACGGCGCACTGGATGTCGGTGCTGGCCGTGCATGACGCCGATCGCGGCCCGGTGTCGAGCAGACCCATCTCTCCGATCAGGCTGCCTGGGCCCAGCACCGTCACCGTGACCGGCTTGGTACGGCTGACCGTGATGTTTTCGACCAGCACCTCGCCGTCGAGCAGCAGGACCATGAAGCCGGTGTTCACGGCATCACCCTCGGTGATGAAGGTCTCGCCAGCGGGCACCGTCTCCGGGTGCATGTAGCTGACGACGATCTTGGCTTCGATCAGGCTCAGCGTCATCAGGGCGCTGGGTGCGATCAGCAGTTGCGCTGCGCGGTCGCGGCTGCTGAGCTGGGGCTGGCGAGGAAGTGGCAGTGGGTCGGTCGCGGCAAAGGGGGTGTCGTCCCGGCCATGTTCATGGTGCGCAAGCTCATCGTCACTGCCTTTGCCCATGCCCAGCGTGTCTTGCCGTGATGATGCCATTGCCTTTTCTGCCTTTGCCGCGCCGTGCCCTTGACCGACCTTGTTCGCTGCGCATGGTACTCCAGCGACGGCCCCGAGGCCAGCCACGGTACGCCGAAGCCGGTTCAGAGGGGCGCCGGCGGAATCGCCCCCGACATGCTCCGCGCGAGTACAGATCGACCGGCAACCCGATGTCGGCGCCACCGGCGAGCGGGCCAAGATCTGCGTGTCTGGAACGCGCAATCGTCGCGGTACAACAGCGCATTTGTTGGCCGCTTGTGCCCTCGGCGACGCCAAAGGGGTTTGGCCCTGAGCCTTATGCCGCCATAATCATTGCCGCGGTGGCCGATTTTTTTGTTTGTCTGTTTGTTTGTTTGTTGCCCGGGTCAAGATGCTGGCATGGGCGTTCGACCGGCGCGGCGACGGGTCAACGGGCCGGTCGGTCGGCACTTGGAAGGTCTCTGGAGGCGTGGAAGATGGCGGATGAAGTAGCGGAAGAGTCAGCCGAAGTCAACTCCGAGCTGCCAGCCGAGGAGGTGATCAAGACCGGGCCGGTGGCGGTGTTGTCCCAGGTCGAGAAGACCTACCAGCTCGACAGCGTCAGCGTGCCCGTGATCAAGGGCGTGAACATCCTGGTGCGCCACGCCTGCTTCACTGTCCTGCTCGGGCCGTCCGGTAGCGGCAAGACGACACTGCTCAACATGATCGGCTGCATCGACCGCCCGGACAAGGGCGAGATCGTTGTCGCCGACACCAAGGTCGCGGAACTCAACGACGACGAGTTGTCGGATTTCCGGGCCAAGAACATCGGCTTCATCTTCCAGAACTTCAATCTGTTGCCGGTGCTCAGCGCGTACGAAAACATCGAGTACCCGCTATTGCTGGCGGGCGCGTCTGCCAAGAAGCGCGGCACCCGCGTCCCGCGCCTGCTCGAAGCCGTGGGCCTGAGCGACCGGGCAAAAAACCTGCCCGGGCAACTGTCTGGCGGTCAACGGCAACGCGTGGCGATTGCCCGCGCGCTGGCGCGCAAGCCGAAACTCGTGATTGCCGATGAACCCACCGCAAACCTGGACAGCCAGACGGGCGCGGCGATCCTGAACCTGATGCGGCGGCTGGTGGAGCGGTACGAGATTTCGTTTCTGTTCTCGTCCCATGATCCGGAGGTGATCAAGGCGGCCGACGATATTATTTATCTGAAGGACGGCTTGATACAGAAGATCCAGCGCAAAGGGTTTGGGGAGTCGTCATGATGATGACATTCAATCTGGCGTTGCGGAATCTGTTGAGGAATCGGCGGAGGTCGTTGGCGACGTTGGTGGCTATGTCTATTGGTTGTGCAGCGATTCTGCTGTTTGGTGGGTTCAGCGGAAATATCAATTACGAAATGCATACGCGCATCGTCCAGCGCGGTGGCCACTTGCAGATTCAGCACCGAGACTTCTATCTGTACGGGAGCGGCAATCCCACTGCCTATGGCATCGATGACTATGGTGCCATTCTCCATGCGATCGACGCCGACCCTGAATTGAGAAAGATGGTCACGGTCGCTACGCCGTCGCTCCAATTTGGAGGAATTGCTGGGAACTACGCCGCCAGCGTCTCCCGAACAGTCATCGGAACCGGGTTCGTCGCTGGAGACGTTAACCGTATGCGCCTTTGGAACGACTTCGCTCTCCGTTCCAAAGCCCCAGTGTCAGCACTGGAAGGCACAGGCCCAGACGCGGCCGTTGTTGGGGTTGGTGTGGCGCGGGTACTTCAGTTGTGTGATGCACTCAAGATCGAACGATGTCCCAAGCCGGAAACCGAGCGTAGTGAGGGAGGTGGTAAGGCGCTACCTGATGACATCGCGCAATTGAGCGCGTTGGAAACCCCATCCGCCAGTGCGGCAGGTAACTTGCGGCGGATCGAGGTGCTGGTTGTGAACTCCAAAGGCGCGCCCAACGTGACGTCGCTGGAGGTGGTTCGGGCCGAAGACCAAGGCGTCAAGGAACTCGATGAGGTTTCCGTATCCATGCACTTGGAGAAGATTCAGCAGCTTGTCTACGGTAAGTCGGCCCCGAAAGTCACGTCAATCATTCTCCAACTGCGGCATTCTGACCAGGTGCCCGAAGCTGTCTCCCGATTGAAGCCAATTCTCGATCGGTTTTCTACTAGCCAGCCGTTGGCCGTACAAGATTTTCGTGATTTGAACCCGTTTTTTGTTCAGACAGTGCAGATGTTTGACACGATTTTCGGATTTGTATTTATTCTGATAGGTGCCATAGTTCTTTTTACTGTCAGCAATACCATGAATACGGCCGTGGTGGAGCGGACCGTAGAGATTGGAACCTTGAGGGCGATTGGTTTGCGGCGCTCCGGTATTCGGAGGCTGTTTGTTACCGAAGGAACTTTGCTAGGGGTCTTTGGAGCTTTGCTCGGTGTAGTCTTGGCCTTCTTGGTGTCGTGGATGGTTAATCGTATGCACATACCTTGGGTACCACCAAGTACTGTCGAACCGGTGCCACTGACGATTCTTGTTGCCGGTGAAACGCGGATGATCGTCGGGACAACTTTGGGCTTGATTTGTATCGCCATTGCGTCTGCGTGGTGGCCCTCGTACCGTGCGGCGCAAATGAAAGTAGTGGACGCACTACGCCATGTCTGAGAAAAGGAAATGTGTAATGGGCTATTTACGTCTCTTCGCCGCGTCGCTGCTGCTGGTGCACGGATGGTTGCACGCTGCGCCTAGCGCTGAAGATATTCTGGTTGCAAGCGATGCAATTCGCAATCCTGGCAGGCCCTTTGCCGTGACTGTGACTCTTACCGAATTTCTAAACGGCAAGCAAGTGGATACCAGTACTCTTAGGAGCTATTCGCGCACCCAACAGGACGGAGGGCAGTTTTCAAGCCTGATCCAGTTTGTCCTGCCTGCACGGGACGCCGGGAAACTCATGCTTAAGAATGGCAACGATATGTGGTTCTACGATCCGACAAGCAAGGCAAGCGTACGCCTGTCGCCACAGCAACGCTTGCTGGGGCAAGCGTCCAACGGTGACGTGACCACGGTGAATCTGGCCAAGGACTACAAGGCGACGTTTGCTGGTGAAGAGGAGATAACTGACGGTGAACGAAAAAAAAGGAGGGCGCACAAGCTGTCTTTGGTTGCGGATTCGCCGGGCGTGACGTACGCAAGCATCGAGATGTGGGTCGATGCAGATAACAATCGGCCGCTTAAAGCTCGGTTTTTTGCAGAGTCAGCACGTCTTCTCAAGACTGTTTATTACCGTCGGTTTCAGCCGCAGTTGGGAGCAGATCGACCGACCGAATCGGTCATCATTGACGGCCTGAATCCCCAGGCCGTGACTCTGATGCGGTTCTCTGACTACTCCGCACGCAATATTCCTGAGGCATGGATGCAGCGAGACTACCTGCCACGTTTTCAACCGGAGTGAACCAAATGCAGTGTCTTTTTCGTCCCAGGTTAGGTGAACTCCTTGTCATCGCAGGCATGATTTTTGGGCCTTGCTCGTTGGCGTTGGCCCAAACTCTGGCTCAGTCCGAAGGATTCGATCCGCTGGCACTGGAAAGTGCACCTGTAGAAAAAGTCGAATCGTCAGGTTCCTTGAAGATGTTTCTGGAAGGCTCGATCGGAACCAGCAGCCGCCGATATGGCCAAGGGTACCAGGACATGCAACGTGCATCGTTCGACATTTTGTATTCAGGTAATCTGAGTCCTGGTTTGCGTGCGGTGCTCTCTAATCGGACCGACGTTATCCATCCGGCGGCTCTGGGCAACGAAGTAACGGTCAACACTCTGCGCGAGGCTTACCTTAGTTGGCAACCCGAGGGCGGTAACACCGTATTCGACTTTGGGCGTATCAACCAACGAAGCGGCCCAGGTTACGGCTACAACCCGACAGACTTTTTTCGCGATGGAAGTCTTCGAGTCATCACGAGTGCGGATCCGTTTGCTTTGCGACAAAACCGGATGGGTACTGTGATGCTGCGCGGGCAGCGGCTTTGGGAGGGTGGATCGCTATCACTTGCGCTCTCGCCCAAATTGGCGACACGGCCGGGGGCCGACGGATGGAGTCTTGACTTGGGGTCGACCAACAACCGTGACCGTGGCCTATTGACGCTGGGCACCAAGATCTCGGAGAGCATCAACACCCAATTGCTGGTGTACAAGGAAACTGGCTTGTCTCCGACGGTGGGCGTCAACATGACTGCATTGTTGTCGGATGCCGCGACAGCACACATGGAGTGGACACGCGGTAAAGAGCCAGACCTGCTCAGCCGTGCGTTGACAGTGCCGTCGAACACCGTTACCCGCAACAGGTTTGTTGCTGGTGCGACCTATACGACATTAGGAAAGACGTCGATTACGGCCGAATATCAGTACAACGGATTTGCCTTGGGTAAGACGGCATTCGCCAATTTGGCAAATATGCCGGGTGCGCAACAAGCCTACTTGCAGGAGGGACTTCGGCGACAGGAGATTGCATCCCGTCAAGCTATTATTTTGTACTTGACGCAACAGGAGTTGTTCGTCAAAGACCTCGAATTGACTGCTTATATACGTATTAATTCGGACGACGAGAGCAAACTTGCTTGGCTAGAACTGCGTCATCATTGGCCAAGTTTTGATTTGGCTTTCCAGTATCAACGGACCATCGGCAAGTCAAACAGTGAATTCGGCTTATTGCCTGACCGGCGGGTATTACAGATCCTTGGGACATATTACTTCTGAACCCTGGGCCCCGAAGATCCTGTGTCGATCTCCGTCAATGCAAATTTGATATCGCCGGATTTTAGTCATGTCGAGCTGTGAAAGAAGGTGATTCGTTAACGTTTTCGCATTTCACGCCCAATCAGTTGCTGTTGTTTGATGGCAGAGTTTCCGAAATTGTGGCGGGTTAAAAAAAGCGATTCTGGTGTCTTATGCGCTATGGAAACTCATCGTCCAAATGCTACTGCCGATCAGGTATTGCTTGACGTTGTTCGCAGCGGTGTTTTGGCCCCTTCGGCTGATAATGAGCACGTTTTCCGGTTCTCTGTTTCGGAGCAATCGATTGACTTATGGCCTAGTCCTGAATATTCAGCGACGTTACAACGTCATAGGCGCGTACTCGGTCAGTTGTCACTAGGTGCCGTTGTGCAGAACATGACGTTGCGAGCTGGTCAGTTGGGGTTTGTTGTACGCGTGAAGTGGTATTTCGGTGCAAATGAGGGTGAAGGCAATGGACGATTGGCGAAGTTGATTCTTACGCCTGCTTCGGGGATGTCTGAAACTGCCGGCCTTGCCTCTGTAATACCAAAACGTCACACCAATCGCAAGATGTACTTTGGGCCCACCTTGACCCAAATGGAGATCGCAACACTGCAGAGGCAAGTCAATGACACGGACGCAGTTAGATTGATATGGCCTCAAGGCCGTGAACGGCGACGTCTGCTGAAGTTGATTTGGCGTGCTGAAAGCGCTCGCTTCTTGGATCAACAACTGCATCAGGAGATTTTCTCATCGATTCGGTTTGACCTTTCGTGGGACAAAACGTCTGACTGGGCTCTGCCTCCTGGTGCTTTGGAGATTGAATTACCGATGCGCCCACTTTTTAAGGCACTAAGAAGCTGGCCAATGATGCGAATGTTAAATCGGCTTGGCGTCCATCATCTAGTTGGCCTGCGCGCTGGTTTGCTGCCTGCTTGGCAAGCGCCGGGACTCGGCGTCATTGCAACAACTAGGGCTCCGGTCGATGGTGGCGCGATTGAGGTTGGAGCTTGCATGCAGCGGATTTGGCTAAGCGCAACGCAACTCGGATTGTCGATTCAACCGCTTGCGGCTTCTGCTGTATTGCCATTGCGGTCTGAATCGTCCGATTTGACGGTGGATCCGGCGACGTCGGATGCAAACAACTCGTGGGCATCGATTGTTCCCAATGCGACGCCGTTGATGGTTTTTCGAATTGGCCGGGCCAAACCGCCATCCGTCATTAGTAGTCGACGTCCGTTGTCTGACTACTCTTGGTCTGGTTAATATTGATGGGATCTCTCCACACGATGTGGTGACGGTTCAAGGTTCGCAAAGGTAGAGTCATGCACTTGATAAGGCTCGGGAAAATCTGCGTCACGTTTTGCACCTGGTTTGAGTTTGGTCTTTCGCACGTGACGGTCATATTGGTCGGTGCTTATAGCGCTTGACAAGTTTGATTGCGCCGAACGTGCCGGTGGGGGACTCAGTTGAATTTGATGCGCATCCCAAAAGGGGCTCGGTGATCTGAAAGGATTGATGCTGGCCACGGAGAACGATGGCCTCAGGAGCAAAGGTGTGTACTGAATTGATCTGAGCAGCGTCTATGCGTCCTTGTGAGGGATCAAAAAAAGTCCTTTAGCTTGGAAATGCCGAAAAATTTTGATGCCACGACAGTTCCTGAAAGCGGGCCTGACCCCCCGTTGCGGGGGAGGAGCAGGCGTAGACAAAGCCGGAGGCGCACCCGAGATTGTCGGGATGGCTTACAAGTCAATGCTGTGAGGCAGGCTGAGGACATGTAAGTGATTGAATTAGTTGATATTTTTTTTCTGGCACGAAGCATGCTTCAACGATGGTGCTTTCAAGCCCAAGCCGGGTGAGACTGTTAAATTCCACTTCTTAAGGGGCAGATGATGAAATTTCTCATGAAAAAGATTCTTGCGGCGGCGCTCGTGGCCGGCGGCGTGTCGGCTGCGATGGCGTTGCCGGTTGGCAGCGCAATACCTGGAGGGCCTGTTCTCTTCTCGGACAATAGTGCTGAAACTTGGCTCGACAACAATGGTAATGGTGTTCTTGATGAAGGAGATGCTCTGCGTGGCATTTTCAAGATCGACAACATTACGGGTTCGTCCGGGACTCAGGTCGCGATTGGGGCTGGGTCGAGCTACAACGAGCTCACGGGCATTTTTCAGACCATCGTTACCAGCCGAACCTTTATTTTCTCGACTGTGGCTGGTAATTTCTACAACTATTCGTTTGGCGTAGATCCGCTTTTTGATGTGGGTAATACGGGTGTTGTTGGTCGGTTGTATGAGGATGCGGGTAACAATTTTGCTCGTATCGGTTGCGGTACCTTGGCGAACTGCGAGGCAACCGCTACTGATGGGTCGTTGTGGGCTGAGTTGGGTCTCGGCGCGGGCCCCAATGGCTTCTGGAGTGCTGCCAATGCGAACGAAAATCCGGGTAGTGGTTCACTCCTTCCGTTGAATTCGCCGCTTGGTGCTTTTGGTATGGGGCTGGACTTCATTACGAATAATTCTGGGTTTATGTGGAATAAGGTCGCCTGTCTTGATACGACGACCGGTGTAGTTGGGTTCGTGGATGTTTGTGGTCAAGGTGGTATCCTCGCCTCTGGCAATGGATTGCCCGGTGGAGTGAACAGTCCGTATGGCATTTTTGACAACGTGGACTTTACGGCCAATCGTGTTCCGGAGCCGGGCTCGTTGGCCTTGATTGCTCTCGGGCTGCTGGGCGTTGGTGCCGTGAGCCGCAAGCGGAAAGTCTGACCTTCGTTTAACTAGACCATTTGGTGCCCTCGATCCGCATTGAATGCGGTTCGAGGGCTTTTCCTATTTTTGGTTTTGGATTGCCACGAATTGGGTTGATAAGTGGGCTACCTGGCGGAAGCCACTTCTTAAGCCAACTATGCTTCGTAGTTCAAGCGGTATCGTCTTGCGGTGCTAAGGGGTTTGGTCAACTCATTCCGGTCGGCTTTGCGGTACTCCTCGAGTGGTTCACCTTCAGGATATTCGTTGTTCGGTGCTGGGTTGGTGGCTCGTCGGCTGAGCCTATTGCTTTCGTTGCCCTTCACCGTTGCAACACACGTCGCGCAGATGCCGGAGTAGCCAAGCGACCGAACTGGCGGTGACAGTCCTGGGTGGTAGATGCTACCTTGCGAGCAGGTGAAGTCGTCACGATCTGGCAGATGCGGCCGCCAATGTGGCTGGGGCTTGGATGTCATCTGCTATTCAATCCGTCATGGCCGGTTCGATCCCGTGCTTTTGTCCTTTTGGCTTGGGTGCCGCGCCTCCTCACCCAAGCTTAGTTGACTGCTATGTCCAAAGGGAGCGGTGCCTATCTCCTGCTCGGGCAAAGGCCTGAACCCCAATTGAGGGACGTGAACTAGTTGCAGGTTTGGTACAAGTCTGAAGTTGTGCCGTCCAGAATCGGGGTGTAGCCGATCAATTGCGCTATATTCTGCAAGTCTGATAACGGTTTGCGCTCGTTTTGTGAAGGAATTGCTGATGATGTCGATCAACGGAACTGGTCAGAAGATGTTGCGTGGACTGATTGCGCTTGTTGCCGCGGTGGTATTGGTCGGGTGCGCTAGTGGCCCCAAGTATCCGCCGGCGCCAACAACTGCGGCTGCCTCTGACTACAACTACATTGTTGGGCCAGGCGATAGTCTCAACATCATCGTTTGGCGCAACCCGGAGTTGTCGATGTCCGTGCCTGTTCGGCCCGACGGCAAGGTCACGACGCCTCTTGTCGATGAACTGGTTGCCCAGGGCAAGAATTCCAGCGAAATTGCGCGCGATGTCGAAAAGGCGTTGAGCAAATACGTGCGCGATCCCATCGTTACGGTGATCGTCACGAGTTTCGTTGGTCCGTACAGCGAGCAGATCCGAGTCGTCGGTGAAGCGGCCAAACCACAGTTTCTGCCGTACAAGCAAAAGATGACTTTGCTCGACGTGATGATCGCCGTCGGTGGCCTGACGGATTTCGCCGATGGAAATGCCGCGTCAATCCTGCGGGCGGCCGAGGGTGACAAGCGCTATGCCGTGCGCATCAAGGACCTGATCAAGCGCGGCGACCTTTCTGCAAACGTCGAAATGCGGCCTGGTGACGTTCTGGTGATTCCTCAGGGTTGGTTCTGATCGCCTTCTGGCGGGCTTGGTATTGTGTTTAGCTCGCTGTGGCGGATGTATTAGTGGGTTAGACCTGATGGATCAAAACTGATGGAAGAGCTTTTAGGTCAAGTTGTCTCGGTTGCGAAGGGCATGTGGCGCCATCGCTGGCCGGCGCTCGCCGTGTCGTGGTTCATCGGCATCATTGGCATCGTGGTGGTATTGGCCGTGCCGGACCGATACGAGGCGTCCGCCCGAATTTTCGTGGACACACAGTCCATATTGAAGCCATTGATGTCCGGTCTGGCTGTCCAGCCCAATGTCGAGCAGCAAGTAGTCATGCTCAGCCGCACGTTGATCAGCAGGCCGAATATCGAAAAACTCATCCGGATGGCGGATCTGGATCTGGCGAGCACATCCAAAGCGGCTCAGGAAAACCTGATTGAAAAACTGACCAAGGATTTGCAGATTCGCAATACCGGCAGGGACAACCTCTACACGCTTGCCTATCAGGACGTCAACCCGGACCGCGCAAAACGCGTCGTGCAATCCCTGGTTTCGATCTTTGTCGAGTCCAGCCTCGGTGCCACGCGCAAGGACTCCGACGCCGCGAAGAAGTTCATCGATGAACAGATCAAGAGTTATGTCGTCAAGCTCGAAGAGGCGGAGTCGCGCCTGAAGGAGTTTCGCTTGCGCAACATGGAGTTGCAGGGGGCCGACGGGCAAGACATGGCGGGCAAGGCCGCTGCGATCGCCGCGCAACTGAGTCAGGCCAAGCTGGAATTGCGCGAGGCGGAAAAGGCGCGTGATTCAGCCAAGCGTCAGATCGAAGAGCAGAAGTCCCAGTCGGCGAATATCACGTCCCGCAGCATTCTCCAGGAGTCGGCGATCAATGTCTCGACGCCGGAACTGGACTCTCGTATTTCGGCGTTGAAGCAGAATCTCGATGCCTTGCTGCAGCGATTCACCGAGCGCCATCCCGATGTCGTGAATGCCCGTCGCCTGATCAAGGACCTGGAAGAGCAGAAGAAGAAGGAGATGGCGGAGCTGCGCAAGACCGCCATGGCCAACCCCGTTGCTCCCGCAGGCCCTAACCAGAGTCTGATCACCCAGGAATTGGGTCGCATGCTGGCTGCCTCTGAGGTGCAGGTTGCCGCGTTGGGGGCCAGGGTCGGTGAATATGAAACCCGGTTGCGCCGTGCCCAGGAGTTGCTGAAAACGGCGCCGCAGATTGAGGCTGAATTTGCGCAGCTGAATCGCGACTACGGAATCCACAAGAAAAATTACGAAGATCTGGTTGCGCGTCGTGAATCGGCATCCTTGTCCGGCGAGTTGGAAGGGTCGTCTGGGTCGGTTGATTTCCGATTGATCGACCCTCCACGCGCCTCGCAGAAGCCGGTGGCGCCGAATCGTCTGTTGTTGTTGCCGTTGGCCTTGATCGCGGCCTTGGGTGCGGGTCTGGGCCTGGCGTTCGTGCTGAGCCAGTTGCGGGCCGTATTCTTCGACGCACGTGCCGTTCGCAACACCATCGGCCTGCCGATCCTCGGGGTCGTGACACTGGTGCGGTCGGAGGCAGCACGTGCGCGTGAAAGCCGTAGCCTGAAGAAGTTCGGTTTGGCGTCCAGTGGTTTACTGGGAATGTTTATTGCGGCCGTGGTTGTTCTGACCGTGCTCGCCAACCGGGCAGGGTGATCGTTGATGAGCAATCTGATTGAACAGGCGACACAAAGGCTGGCCCAGTTGCGTCGCGCCGGCGTTGACATGCCGGAGCCGGCCACGAAGCCGCCTCCTGCGTCCACTCCGTCACGAGAGGCGGCTCACGGCGTTGAGCCGCCCGCCCCACCGGCGCCACCCAAGGTGCGAGCGGCCACGTCGCGACGCGTCGAACTGGATATGGACGCGCTGGCGGCCGTTGGCATCGTGACGCCGAATGCGCCCCGCTCGCAGATCGCCGACCAATACCGCGTGATCAAGCGGCCACTCATCGGCAATGCCATGGGCAAGGGCGCGACCGCGATCGAGAATGGCAACCTGATCATGGTGACGAGTTCCGTCCCGGGTGAGGGAAAGAGCTTTACCGCGATCAACCTGGCGATCAGTATTGCCGCGGAACTGGACAATACCGTGATGCTGGTGGACGCCGACGTCGCGCGCCCATCGATCCTGCGTGTATTGGGGCTTCCCTCCGGCCCCGGCTTGCTCGACCTGCTGCAGGACGAGACCGCCGACCTGTCGACGATGTTGCTCAAGACGAATATCGACACGCTGAGCATCCTGCCCAGCGGCACGCCGCATGATCGCGCAACCGAGATGTTGGCCAGTGACGCGATGACGCGCCTGGTCGAGGACATGGGCAAACGATATCCGGACCGGATCATCGTGTTCGATTCCCCGCCGCTGCTGCTGACGACGGAAGCCCGGGTGCTGGCGACCCACATGGGCCAGATCGTCATGGTGATCCATGCCGAGAAGACGCTCCGCTCCGACGTCGAGGACGCCTTGCATACCATCGAACAGTGCCCGGTCAAGCTGTTGCTGCTCAATCAGGTCCGCACCAGTGCTGGTGGTGGATATGGTTATGGCTACAAGTACGGGTACGGCTATGGTTATGGTGACAAGGCTGTCTGAATGGTTGTGTTCGAATCCCGGATCATCGTATTGATGCAGCCGCTGTTGCCGAAGGCGACGACCGGCATGCTGGGCGTGGCTGCATGGCTCGCCTTGGCGCCTGCAACAGCGGTGGCCCAGGAGGCCGGAACGAATGCGCCGCGTTGGTCGGTGGTGCCCCGCGTATCGGTGACCGAGCGGTTTACGGATAACGTCTCCCTCAGCAGCACGGGCAAGAAATCCGAACTGGTCACCACCGTCAGGCCTGGCATCAGCATTCGCAGCAACGCGGGCCGACTGAAAGGCAATTTCGACTATTCCCTGAACCAGATCATGTACGCGCGTGGCAGTTCGGCGCGGCAGTCGCAAAATGCGTTGAACTCGGCGTTGTCGCTGGAGGCTGTGGACGGTTTTGCCTTCGTCGATTTCAGCGGGACCATTTCGCAGCAGTCCGTTTCCGCCTTCGGAACACAGTCGACAGACGGCTCTTCACTCAATGGCAACTCCACGGAAACCTCCACCTTCCGGCTCTCGCCGTACCTGAAGGGAAACTTTGCCGGCATCGCCGATTATGAAGTCCGTTACGGGTGGACAAACTCCAACTCGGACGCTGCCAACACCTCGGACATCCGGACGACCGACGCGTCGATCAATCTCAGTGGTGCGGTGCGTGGCGGGCCGCTCGGGTGGAGCGCTGGATGGAGCAGCCAGGATGTCAAGTACAGCCTGGGTCGGTCGATTCAGTCCGACCGACTCAACGGGGCATTGACCTATGCCTTCAATCCGCAGGTCAGTGGCTCCTTGCTGGTATCGCGCGAGTCGAACAACTACACGTCTGCTGCGAAGCAGACCTATGGGTCTGCCGGCCTGGGGCTGAACTGGCGCTTGTCGGATCGAACCACGATTGCGGCGCAGATCGAGAACCGGTCGTTCGGCCAATCACACAACATCAGCATTTCGCACCGGACGGCCCGGACCGCCTGGCGTTTCAGCGATGTCCGTGATGTGGCGAATTCGCCGGCGCAGTCCGGTGTCACCACGCTGGGATCGCTGAGCGATCTGCTGTTCAGCCAGTTTTCATCGCTGGAGCCCGATCCGCTGAAGCGCGCGGAACTGGTCAGCCGTTTCATGCAGGACAACGGTCTGAGCGCCGACACGCAGGTGATCAGCAACTTCCTGACGTCCACCGTTTCGCTGCAGCGGCGGCAGGAAGCGTCGTTCGCGTTACTGGGCGTGCGCGACACCATCACGTTCATCATGAATCGTGGCTCCAACAGTTCCCTGGGTACGTTCGTGACGGCCGTGGACGACCTGTCGACGAATACCGTTGTGCACCAGAGCGGCTTCAGCATGTTGTATGCGCATCGCTTGACGCCGGACATGTCCATGAACGTCCTCGTCTCTCGTCAAAGCACGTCGGGCAATGGCGGCGCGTCGGGTACCACGCTGCGGGCGCTGGACTTCAGCGTGTCCAGCCGACTGGGCCGCAACATGAGTGCCAGCGTCGGCGCGCGGCGGGTGTTCTTCGACAGTGCGACCAATCCGTACACGGAAACTGCGTTGACGGGCAACCTGAATGTGCAGTTCTGATTCATGTACGAAGCTTTCTATGGGCTGACCAGCAAGCCTTTCCAACTCAATCCTGATCCCAGCTTCTACTTTGGTAGCAAGCAGCACCGACGTGCCAAGGCATACCTGGAGTATGGCCTTTTGCGCAACGAAGGCTTCATCGTCATCACCGGCGAGATCGGCGCCGGCAAGACCACCATCGTGCGCGGTCTTCTCGACAGCATGGACCCCAACACGGTCACGGCCGCGAACCTGGTGAGTACCCAGTTGGATGCCGAGGACACCTTGCGCATGGTCGGTGCCGCATTTGGCGTGCGTGTCAAGGACGTATCCAAGGCCGACCTGCTGATGACCATCGAGGCCTTCCTCGTGACGCAGGTCAGCGAAGGCAAGCGCAGCCTGTTGATCGTCGACGAAGCGCAAAACCTGACGCCGCGGGCCGTCGAGGAACTCCGGATGCTGTCGAATTTCCAGTTCGGCAAGCAGGCGTTGCTGCAGACCTTCCTGGTCGGCCAACCCGAGTTTCGCGAGATCCTGCAGCACCCGAACATGCAGCAGTTGCGGCAGCGGGTCACGGCGACCTGTCACATCGGCCCGCTGGATGTCGAGGAAACACGGGGCTACATCGAGCACCGCCTCAAGTGCGCCGGCGGCACGGGCAAGCCGGAATTCGGCGACGGGGTCTTCGAGGCAATCTTCAAGGCCACGGGCGGCATTCCCCGGCGCATCAATTCGGTGTGCGACCGCCTTCTCCTGCTGGGATTCCTCGGCGACAAGGAGCGACTGACCTTGGAAGATGTCGACGAGGTCGTCAACGAGTTGCACGAGGAAGGCGGCGCGGGCGCCGCGCGCCTGGTTTCGTCCCGGGCGCCTTTGGAGCATGCATCGCACCTGGGTGTGGCGGATGAGCTGGTCGACATCGACCTGGCCAAGCTCCAGCAAGGCATTGCCCCGTTTGCCGACAGCCTGTCCGGCCAGTTGTCCAACCTCAGCGCAGAGCATCAGGGTGACCGTCTGCAGCGTCTCGAGCGCAGCCTGATGCGACTCGAGCGCGTCAACCTCGAAATCCTGTCGATGTTGCAGAAGATGGTCGCCGCAGTGCGTCGTTGAAGGAGTGGCCGCCATGAAGCCCTCTGCCATCACCAATGCGCTGACGATCGACGTCGAGGATTATTTCCAGGTGTCGGCATTCGCGCCGCATATCGCGCGCTCCAGCTGGGACAGTTGCGAGTGCCGTGTGGAGCGCAACGTGGGGCGTATCCTGGACCTGCTGGCCGAGCGCAAGACGCGCGCCACGTTCTTTACCCTGGGCTGGATTGCCGAGCGGTACCCGGCATTGATCCGGCGCATCGTCGAGGAGGGTCACGAACTGGCCAGTCATGGTTATGGCCACGAACGGGCCAGCGACCTGAGCGAGGCGGCATTCACGCAGGACATCACCCGGTCCAAGGCCTTGCTCGAAGACCTGTGTGGCGTCGAAGTACTGGGATACCGGGCGCCGAGTTTTTCCATCGGCGAGGGCAATCTGTGGGCATTCGACTGCCTGCTGCGCGCGGGGTACCGCTACAGCTCCAGCATCTATCCGATCCGCCACGATCACTACGGCATGCCGGATTCCCCCCGTTTCGCCCATGAGGTCCGGCCGGGGCTGCTCGAGGTGCCGATCACCACGCTGCGCATGCTCAATCGAAACCTGCCGTCCAGTGGCGGTGGTTATTTCCGCCTGTTGCCGTATCCCTTGTCGCGCTGGATGCTTGCCCGCGTCAACCGCGACGATGCGCAGGCCGGTGTGTTCTATTTCCATCCGTGGGAGATCGACGTGGACCAACCGCGGATTGCCGGCATCGGTGCCAAGACGCGGTTCAGACACTACGTCAACATCCATCGCATGGAATCACGTCTGGGCCGATTGCTGGGGGATTTCGCCTGGGGACCCATGGACGAGATCTTTCTGTCCCGGAGCCCGCGCACGCCCGAGCCAGCCGCCGCGACGGTCGTTGCGTGAGTGTGCGGTGATGGACGTCCAGCGTTTGATGCCGGGGGACACAGCGAACGCGCGGCTGTGGGACGCATTCGTCCAGACGTGCCCGCAAGCGACCTTCTTTCATCGGTCCGGCTGGCAGCAGGTGATCGCGGAGGTGTTCCGGCACCACACCTATTTCCTGTTCGCACGTGAAGGCGAGACCATCAAGGGTGTATTGCCCCTGGCCCATGTCAACAGCCGCCTGTTCGGCAACGCGCTGGTGGGTCTGCCGTTTGCCGTCTACGGTGGTGTTGCGGCGGATGGCGTCGAGGCCGCGGATGCGTTGGAGTCACACGCCCAGGTGCTGGCCCAGCGCCTGGGCGTTCAACATCTCGAGTTGCGCAACATGGACCGCCGACACGCGGACTGGCCGACGCAGGACTTGTACGTGACCTTTCGCAAGGACTTGCTGCCGCAGGAGGAGGCCAACATGCTGGCGATCCCGCGCAAGCAGCGGGCCATGGTTCGCAAAGGCATCAAGAACGGCCTCGCCAGTGCGATCGACGACACCGTGGACGCCTTTTTTGCGTTGTACGCCGACAATGTGCACCGCCACGGAACACCCGCTCTGCCCAAGTCCTACTTCCGGACCTTGCAACAGGTTTTTGGTCCGGATTGTGAAGTGCTGACCGTGCGCGCGCCGAACGGACGTCCGCTCAGCAGCGTACTGAGCTTCTACTTTCGAGACGAGGTGCTTCCGTATTACGCCGGGGATGACACGTCCGCACGCGAACTGGCCGCCAACGACTTCAAGTACTGGGAACTGATGCGGCGCGCCTGTGCCCGTGGCATCAAGGTGTTCGATTACGGCCGCAGCAAGCAGGGCACGGGCTCGTTTGCGTTCAAGAAGAACTGGGGCTTCGAGCCGCGGCCATTGCATTACCAGTATTGCCTGTACCAGCGCGATGCGATTCCGCAGAACAATCCGTCGAACGCCAAATACAAGCTGCTGATCGCCACCTGGCGGCGCATGCCGATCGGTCTTGCCAATTGGCTGGGGCCGTTCATCGTGCGCAGTCTCGGGTGAAGGAACCATGGCCCGGATTCCAGCGCAACCTGACGATGCGAGCATGGGTCTCCGTGCTGCACTTCACGCGCTGAAGCATTCCTCATGAGCACCACGACCACTGCGCAACCGACCGTGTCGACCTGGCGCAGCGCCTTGCTCGCGCTCCTGGTATTGCTCGCAGTCATCCTGACCGTCTATCGAGAGACGGCGTTGGCGATGGTCACGATCTGGTATCGGTCGGAGACCTTCACCCATGGTTTTGTCGTGTTGCCGATTGTCCTGTGGCTGGTGTGGCGCCGCCGTGCGCTCGTCGCGCGCTTGACGCCTTCGCCCAGCCCCTGGTTGCTGATGGTGTTCGCCGGCCTCGCGCTGATGTGGTTGCTGGGCGACTTGGTTGCCGTCAATTCCGTCACGCAACTTGCCATGGTGGCGATGATGGTCGCCTCGGTTCCGGCGGTCCTGGGTTTTTCGGTCGCGGCCGCCATTGCATTCCCTTTGGCCTTCATGTTCTTTGCCGTCCCCATCGGGGAGTTCATCATGCCCCAGCTGATGGACTGGACGGCCGACTTCACGGTCCTGGCATTGCGCCTGTCCGGTATCCCGGTATACCGTGAAGGCCTGAACTTCGTGATTCCAACCGGCAACTGGTCGGTCGTAGAGGCTTGCAGTGGTGTCCGGTACCTGATCGCGTCGCTGACCGTCGGCACCTTGTACGCCTACCTGAACTACCAATCCACGCGGCGCAGGCTGTTGTTCGTGCTGGTGTCGATCCTGGTTCCCGTGGTTGCCAACTGGCTGCGTGCCTACATGATCGTGATGCTGGGGCATTTGTCGGGGAACACCATTGCGGTCGGAGCCGACCACCTCCTGTACGGCTGGGTTTTCTTTGGCGTCGTGATCCTGCTGATGTTCATGATCGGCGCGCGCTGGTCGGAGCCGGAATACGGCTTGGCGACGTCGGACACTGCGCGGCCCGTATCGAACGCCAGCGGCCGGCCGTCGTCGACAGCCGGGTTCTGGCTGATGGCGCTGCTGTTCGCTGCCATGGCCGCCATGCCGATGCTCGCCAAACACATGCTCGATCCGGCGGCAGGCGATGATGCGCCGCAACTGGTCCTGCCCGATACGAACCTGCCGCCGTGGCAAGCGGCCGACGCAGGTGCGATCGGCTTCAAGCCGCATTTCCTGAACCCGTCGGCGGAATCGAATCGCCTGTACGCCAATGGCGACCAGGCCGTAGGCGTCTATCTGGCCTTCTACCGCGGGCAGAACTACGAACGCAAGCTGGTGACGTCGACCAACGTGCTGGTCCCCTCCGGTGACAAGGCATGGAGCCAGGTGGAGCATGGTGCCGCTTCCGTCGATATCGGAGGCGGTCTGCGGTCCGTGCGTTTTGCCGAATTGCGGCGGATGGGCGCGGCCCCCGCCACAGCGCCAGAGCGGCTGCTGGCATGGCAGATCTACTGGATCCATGGCCATCTCACCAGCAGCGACTACCTGGCGAAAGTTTATAGTGCCGCCTATCAGTTGTTGGGACGAGGGGACGACTCTGCGGTCGTGGTCTTTTACACGCCGGTCCGAGGAGGCGAGGACGCGCGGGACACGCTGGCCTCCTTTGTGGCGTCCCAATATGGGCGGATCGACGAGGTGCTGGAGGCCGCGGCCGCCGGTGGTCGCAAGTAACGCAATACACAGATTTCAGGAGCTTGAATCATGACAGTGGCGGCAGTGATCGGGTTGGGATACGTCGGACTTCCCTTGGTCGTGGAGTTCGGCAAGCACATGCGAACCATCGGATTCGATATCGCCGAATCCAAGGTGGCGTCGTGCCAGCGTGGCGTCGACCCGTCGCGCGAACTCGCGGACGAAGACATGGCCTTGGCGACGCAGGCGGTCTACACGTCGGATCCTGCCATGCTGGCCGAAGCCGACATCATCATCGTGGCGGTTCCGACACCGGTCGATGGAGCCCACATTCCCGACTTCCGGCCCCTGATTGGCTCGAGCACCAGCGTCGGGCGGCACATGAAAAAGGGCGTGACCGTCGTCTACGAGTCCACCGTCTACCCCGGCGCGACCGAGGAGGTGTGTATCCCGGTGCTCGAGCGTGAATCCGGCATGACCTGGAAGAAAGATTTCTTCGTCGGATATTCGCCCGAGCGCATCAATCCCGGCGACAAGGAACACACGCTGACGAAGATCCTGAAGATCGTCTCCGGCGACACGCCCGAAACACTGGAGCGGGTGGCCAAGCTGTACGAGCAGATCATCGTGCCAGGGGTGCACCGGGCCTCCAGCATCAAGGCCGCCGAGGCCGCCAAGGTGATCGAGAACACCCAGCGCGACCTGAACATCGCCTTGATGAACGAGTTGTCCATCATCTTCGACAAGCTCGGCATCGACACCACCGAAGTTCTCGAGGCCGCCGGTACCAAGTGGAACTTCCTCAAGTTCAAGCCGGGCCTGGTCGGTGGTCACTGCATCGGCGTGGATCCGTATTACCTGACGCACAAGGCCGAGATGCTCGGGTACAACCCGCAGGTGATCCTGGCCGGCCGCCGCATCAACGACGGCATGGGCAAGTTCATCGCCGAGCAGACCATCAAGCACATGATTGCCGGCGGCAGTTATGTCAAGGGGGCCAAGGTCATCGTCATGGGGCTGACCTTCAAGGAGAACTGCGGCGACCTGCGCAATTCCAAGGTGATCGACATCATCCAGGAGCTGCGGAGCTACGGCGTGGACGTGTACGTGACCGATCCGCAGGCAGAGGCGGAGGAGGCACAACACGAATACGGCGTCCAATTGATCGCATGGGACGACCTGCCGCGCGCAGACGGTATCGTCGCCGCCGTGGCGCACCAGGAGTTTGCCGGCTTGTCGATGGAAGATTTCGGCAAGAAGCTGGTCAAGGGTGGGGCCTTCATCGACGTCAAGGCGGCCTTCGATGCCAAGGCCATTCAGGAATGCGGCTACAAGTTGTGGCGCCTGTAGTCTCGAGCCACCCTTTCCCGATGCGCGCAACCGGTATTCCGCATCCGACGGCCGCTGACGGCGGCACGATGTGCCTCGACCGGTGTGGGAATGGCTGCCGCTGATCCGCGGCCGCTGGTCGCGCATGTGATGCACCGGTTCGACACCGGCGGGCTGGAGAACGGCATCGTCAACCTGATCAACCACATGCCCGAGGACCGGTACCGTCATGCGGTGGTGGCATTGACCGAGGTGACGGAATTCCGTCATCGCATCCGTCGCCCGGACGTGGAGTTCGTGTCGCTGCACAAGCCGGCCGGCCAGGGCCTGTGGCAATATCCGCGCTGGTATCGTCTGTTTCGCCAGATGCAGCCGGACATCGTGCATACCCGCAACCTGGCTGCGCTGGAGTGCCAACTGCCCGCCTGGGCTGCACGGGTGCCGGTGCGTATCCATGGCGAGCATGGTCGCGACGTCGGCGACCTGGACGGAAGCAACAAGACCTATCAGCGCGTGCGGCGCTTCTACAAGCCATACGTGCACCATTACCTGGCGCTCTCGCGTGATCTGGCCGACTATCTGATCCAGCGGGTCGGCGTGCCGTCCGAGCGCATCACCCAGGTCTACAACGGCGTCGATACCGATACCTTCTGGCCGTCGCCAACCGGGCCACAGGTCATCGACGGTTGCCCCTTCGACCCGTCGCGCCACTGGATCGTCGGCACCGTCGGGCGCATGCAGGCGGTCAAGGACCAGGTG
The DNA here is from genome assembly GCF_026125825.1 of Hydrogenophaga sp. GTDB lineage: Bacteria > Pseudomonadota > Gammaproteobacteria > Burkholderiales > Burkholderiaceae_C > Hydrogenophaga. The sequence continues at coordinate 83,547 of NZ_JAHCKK010000006.1, forward strand.
ATGCTGGCCCGGGCCTTCGTACATGCCGTCGAGTTGGCGCCGGCGTTGCGCGAGCGGCTTCGCCTGGTCATGGTCGGAGACGGGCCGCTGCGCGCGCAGGTCATGTCGGTGCTGCACGCCGCCGGCCTGACCGAACTGGCCTGGTTGCCGGGTGAACGCAGCGATGTTGCGGCCATCATGCGCGGTATGCACGCATTTGCTTTGCCGTCGCTCGCCGAAGGCATCTCCAATACCATCCTGGAGGCCATGGCCAGTGGCTTGCCGGTGATCGCCACCGATGTCGGCGGCAATGCGGACCTGGTCGTCAAGGGCCAGACCGGCGACATCGTCGCGGCGGCCGACCCCTTGGCGATGGCGCAGAGAATCATGTATCTTGCGCAGGCGCCCGATCGGGCGCGCGTCATGGGTGCAGCGGGTCGGCAACGGGTCGAGGCGTCGTTCAGCATGCAGGCCATGGTCCAGAATTACCAGTACGTCTACGACATGCAATTGCAGCGTATCCGTAGCCGCTGACAGAACAAGGCAAACCATGTGCGGAATCACCGGAATCTTCGACACCCGCGGCGCAAGTGACATCGACCGCGCAGCCTTGCAGCGCATGAACGACTCGCAATGGCATCGCGGGCCGGACGAAGGCAGCCTGCATGTCGAGCCCGGTGTCGGCCTGGGCCACCGCCGACTGTCCATCATCGACATCGCGACCGGGCAGCAACCCCTGTTCAATGAAGACGGGTCCGTCGTGGTCGTCTTCAACGGCGAGATCTACAACTACCAGCAACTGATTCCCGAATTGCAGGCGCTCGGCCATGTGTTCCACACCAAGAGCGACACCGAGGTGATCGTGCACGCCTGGGAGTCGTGGGGAGAAGACTGCGTCAAGCGGTTTCGCGGCATGTTCGCGTTTGCCTTGTGGGACCGCAACCGCCAGACCTTCTTCATGGCGCGGGACCGCCTGGGCGTCAAGCCGATGTATTACGCGTTGCTCGACGACGGCATGCTGCTGTTCGGCTCCGAACTCAAGTCGGTACTGGCGCACGGCAGGCTGCGGCGCGACATCGATCCACTGGCGGTCGAGGAATATTTCGCCTTGGGTTATGTGGCCGAACCTCGCACGATCTTCAAGCAGGCGCGCAAGTTGCCGCCGGGCCATTGCCTGTCCATCCGCCGCGGAGAGCCGGTGCGGGAGCCGATCGAGTATTGGGACGTGCAATTCACGCTGGACAACCCGATATCACCAGCCGATGCGCAGGCCGAGCTGGTCGAGCGGCTGCGCGAGTCGGTCCGGCTGCGCATGATCGCCGAGGTGCCATTGGGTGCGTTCCTGTCCGGCGGCGTCGACAGCAGCGCCGTCGTGGCCATGATGGCGGGCATCTCGTCCGGCCCGGTCAATACCTGCTCGATCGGTTTCGACGATCCGGCGTTCAACGAGTCGGCGTTCGCCCAGATGGTGGCCGACCGCTACAAGACCGACCACCGCCTGGAGATCGTCAAGAGCGACGACTTCGACCTGATCGACACCTTGGCCCGGCTGTATGACGAGCCCTATGCCGACAGCTCGGCGATACCGACCTACCGGGTTTGCGAGTTGGCACGCAAACACGTGACGGTGGCCTTGTCGGGCGATGGCGGGGACGAATCCCTCGGCGGCTATCGGCGTTACCGCCTGCACCTGATGGAAGAACGCATGCGCTCGGCCATGCCGTATGGCATGCGCAAGGCCGTGTTCGGCACGCTCGGCCGCCTGTATCCGAAGGCCGACTGGGCGCCGCGCGTTTTTCGCGCCAAGACCACGTTCGAGGGCATTGCGCGGACATCGGTGCAAGCCTATTTCCATTCGGTGTCCATCCTGCGCGACCCGATGCGGGCACAGTTGTTCAGCCCGCGGTTCAAGGCCGAACTCGGGGACTACACGGCACATGCCGTGTTCGATCGCCATGCCGCCAAGGCCGGGACGGACGATCCGCTGGCCTTGATCCAGTACCTCGACTACAAGACCTACCTGGTGGGCGACATCAATACCAAGGTCGACCGGGCCAGCATGGCGCATTCGCTGGAGGTGCGCGAACCGCTGATGGACCACGAACTCATCGACTGGCTGGCGACCTTGCCAACCAGCCACAAGATCGTCGGGCAGGAAGGCAAATACCTGTTCAAGAAGTCCATGGAGCCGCATCTGCCCAACGACGTGTTGTACCGGCCGAAGATGGGCTTTTCGGTTCCGCTGGCACGCTGGTTTCGCGGGCCGCTGCGCCAGCGCGTGCAGGACGCCATCCTCGGCGATCGGCTGCGCAGTACCGGCTGGTTCGACTCCGGCTACCTGCAGCACCTGGTGCAGGCCCACCAGTCGGGCGCGCGCGACTACAGCGCGCCGATCTGGACCTTGTTGATGTTCGAGGCCTTTCTGCGTCAGGTGGTGGATGAGCCGGTTGCGACAGACAGCACCGCCCGTGCCGGGGACCTGTTGGTGGCCGCGCAATGAGTGTGCGTATCCTGCACGTCCTCGATCATTCGCTGCCGCTGCACAGTGGCTACACGTTTCGCACCGTTTCCATCCTGCGGGAGCAACATGCGCTGGGGTGGGAGACGGTCCACCTGACGACGCCCAAGCAGGGCCCGTCGACGGCGGGCACCGAGTCTGTCGATGGCCTGGATTTCTATCGCACGCCGAACGCGGGAGACGAGGGCCTGGTGTCGCAGATGCGTCTGACAGCGCAGCGTTTGCGCGAGGTCGTGGCGCTGACGCAGCCCGACCTCATCCATGCCCATTCGCCGGTGCTCAACGCGCTGCCCAGCCTGTGGGTCGGGCGGCAATTGCGACTGCCCGTGGTCTACGAAATGCGGGCCTCGTGGGAAGACGCCGCGGTCGACCATGGAACCACCACGGAAGGCAGCCTGCGCTACAAGCTGTCGCGCGCGCTCGAGAGTTTTGCGCTGCGCCGCGCGGACCAGGTCACCACCATTTGCGAAGGCCTGCGCGGCGACATCGCCAGCCGCGGCATCCCGTCCGAGCGCATCACGGTGATCCCCAATGCGGTCAATGCCGAAACGTTTCGCTTCGGCGTTCAGCCCGATCCCGAACTGCGCCGCAGGCTGGGTCTCGATGGCGCGACCGTGCTGGGATTCGCCGGATCCTTCTATGGTTACGAAGGCCTGGATCTGCTGATCGAAGCGGCCCGGCGCATGCGTGCCCGGCATCCGGAGTTGCGCGTCCTGCTGGTGGGCGGCGGGCCGCAGGAAACCCAGCTCAAGCAGCAGGTCGCCGCGGCGGGCATGCAGGACCAGGTGATCTTCACCGGCCGTGTGCCCCATGAACAGGTGCAGCGGTATTACGAACTCATCGACGTGCTGGCCTATCCCCGTTTGCCGATTCGCCTGACCGAACTGGTGACGCCGCTCAAGCCGCTCGAGGCCATGGCCCAGGGTCGGATGTTCGTCGCCTCCGATGTCGGCGGTCATCGCGAACTGATTCGCGACGGCGAAACGGGTTTCCTGTTCCGGGCTGGCGATGTCGCGGCGCTCGAGCAGGCGATCGAATCCCTGCTCGGCCAACGGTCGGCATGGCCGGCGATCCAGGCCAACGCCCGGCGTTTTGTCGAGGTCGAGCGGACCTGGGCGGTCAGCGTTGCCCGTTACAAGAGCGTCTACGAACGTGCACTGGGCCGCAGCGTCCCGTCCACAGCCGTGCCGGTCTGAGTCAACACCATGTGCGGCATTCACGGAATCATCCAACTCGACGGCCGGCCGGTGGCGCCGGCCACGCTCAGTGCGATGGGCGACGTCACCACGCACCGCGGACCCGACGACGAGGGGCAGTTCATCGACGGGGCCTGCGGCATCGCGATGCGCCGCTTGTCCATCATCGATCTGGCCGGTGGTCACCAGCCGCTGTGCAACGTCGACAAGACCCTGTGGCTGGTCTGCAACGGCGAGATCTACAACTACCGGGAATTGCGCAGCGAACTCCAGGCCAAGGGGCACCAGTTCCAGACCGGGTCGGACTGCGAGGTGCTGATCCACCTGTATGCCGACGAGGGCGATGCCTTCGTCAACCGGCTCAACGGCATGTTCGACTTCGCGTTGTGGGACGTGCGCCGGCGTCGGCTGCTGATCGGGCGTGACCGGCTCGGCGTCAAGCCGCTGTACGTGATGCAGGATGGGCAACGGCTGGCGTTCGCCACCGAAGCCAAGGCCTTGCTGACGCTGCCCGGCGCGCGGGCCGAACTCGACCGGTCCGTCGTGGCCAGTTATCTGCACCTGGGTTATGTCGCGGCGCCCGGCTGCATCTTCAAGGGTATGCGCAAGTTGCCACCCGCCACCTTGCTGGCCGTCGAGGACGGCAAGGTGCGCGAATGGCGCTACTGGCGGCTGCCGGGGCATATCGACAGCCAGTACACCGAACGGCAGTGGATCGACAAGGTGCGCACGCAGTTGGAGGCCTCGGTGCACATGCAGATGGTCAGCGATGTGCCCATTGGTGCCTTCCTGTCCGGAGGCGTCGATTCGAGTGCGGTCGTCGGCTTCATGGCCCGGCACTCGGATCATCCCATCCGCACCTATGCCATCGGATTCACGGGCGGCGAAGCCGAGGCGTTGTACAACGAACTGCCTTATGCGAAACGGGTCGCGGAGCTGTTCCGTACCCAGCACCGCGAGATCGTCGTCAAGCCCGATGTGGTGGACCTGCTGCCCAAGCTGCTGTGGCACATGGACGAACCGGTGTCCGACACCGCGTTCATCACCACCTACCTGGTGTCGCAATTCGCGCGGCAGGATGTGAAGGTCATCCTGTCCGGTGTCGGTGGCGACGAGTTGTTCGGCGGTTATCGGCGTTACCTGGGCGAACACTATGCGCAGCGGTATCGCAGCCTGCCTGGCTGGTTGCGCCGTTCGGCTGCCGCCGTGGCCGGCCGGCTGCCGGCCGACCGGCATTCGGGCCTGCTCAACACCATGCGCCTGGCCAAGGGTTTCCTGGCGTCGGCCGAGATGCCGGCCGACGACCGGTACCGCAGTTACCTGCAGGTGCTGGACCGGCAAACCGTGGCCGAACTGCTGCTGCAGCCGGGAGCCGCGCAGGCGGATCCGCTGGAGGCGGCATTTGCCGATGCGCACGATGCGGACGCGCTCAATCGCATGTTCGCGGTGGACGCGCAGACCCAGTTGCCGGACGACCTGCTGATGCTGACCGACAAGATGAGCATGGCGGTCTCGCTGGAATGCCGGGTTCCGCTGCTCGATCACGAACTGGTCGAACTGGCGGCGGCCATGCCCAGTGCCATCAAGGTGCGGGGTGGCCGGCTGAAACACGTGTTGAAGGAGTCCCTGTCCGACCTGCTGCCGGCAGACATCCTGGATCGCAAGAAGCGCGGCTTCGGCACCCCCATGGGCGCATGGCTCAAGAAGGAACTGGCGCCGCTGCTCGGCCGGCTGCTGGCGGCCGACGTGGTCGAGGCCCGCGGCCTGTATCGGCAGCCGGTGGTCGACCGCCTGATGGCCGACCATGCGGCCAACCGGATCGACGGCACGGACGCCTTGCTGGCGATGATGAACCTCGAGATCTGGAGCCGGATCTATCTCGACCGGCGCGATCCGGCCGACGTGGCAACGGAACTGAGGAGTTACCTGGCGTGAACATCCTGTACATCTGCCACCGATTCCCGTATCCGCCCAAGCGCGGCGGCAAGATCCGGCCGTTCAACATGATTCGCCACCTGACGGCCCGTGGTCACAAGGTGACGGTGTGTTCCCTGTCGCGGTCACCCCAGGAGACCGAGGAAGCGCAAGGTATTGCCCCGCATTGCGAGGCCTTCGAGATCGGACAGGTCCGGGAATGGGCGCAGATGGCACGCATGGTGGTGCGACTGCCGGTGCCGACGCCCTCATCGATGGGGTATTTCTATTCGCCGGAGCTGGCGCGGCGCATCGATGCGCATCTGCAGTCGAAGCGCTGGGACCTGGTCTTCGTGCATTGTTCCTCGGTCGCGCAATATGTGTCGTCGGTGACCGGCGTGCCCAAAATCCTCGACTTCGGTGACATGGATTCGCAGAAATGGCTGGAGTACGCGAACTACAAGCCGTTCCCGCTGTCGATGGGTTACCGGCTCGAAGGCGCCAAGATGCTTGCCGCGGAAAAGCGGCTGGCGCGGCAGTTCGACCTGTGCACGGCCACGACCCGCGCCGAGTGGGAGACCCTCAACGGCTATGGGACCGGCGCCGACACGGACTGGTTTCCCAATGGCGTCGACGCCGAGTTCTTCTGCCCGGTGGACGAACCGTACGATGCGCAGACGATCAGTTTCATCGGGCGCATGGACTATTACCCGAACCAGGAGTGCATGTCCCGCTTCTGCGAGCAGGTCTGGCCGCTGCTGCGGCAGCAACGTCCGGCCATGCAACTGCTCATCGTCGGCGCGGACCCGTCGCCGGCCATGCGCAAGCTCGGGGAGTTGCCCGGCGTGACGGTCACCGGGTCGGTGCCCGACGTGCGGCCGTTCATTCGCAAGTCTGCATTGATGGTGGCGCCGCTGAACATCGCCCGGGGAACACAGAACAAGATCCTCGAAGCCATGGCCATGGGGGTTCCCGTGGTCACCAGTACCATTGCCGCTGGTGGCGTGGATGCGCAATCCGAGGAACATTTCCTTGTTGCCGACACGCCGCAAGATTATGCTCAAGCGGTTTTGCGGATTGTCGACAACCCGCAGGAGCGCAGCCGCCTGGCGGCGGCCGGCCGTCAGCGCATGCTGACCAACCATGCATGGACCGGGTCCATGCAGCGCCTGGACGGCATCATCGAGCGCGCCATCGCAAATTATTCACAGAGAACGGGAACCGTGGCATGAGGATCAGCATTTTCGGATTGGGGTACGTCGGAGCGGTTTCACTCGCGTGTCTGTCGCGCGACGGCCATGACGTGATCGGGGTGGACATCGACCGCACCAAGCTGGACTTGATCATGGCCGGCAAGACGCCCGTGGTCGAAGAAGGCATGGTCGACCTGATGCAGCAGGTCGCCTCCAGTGGCAGGGTGACCGTGACCACGGATGCCGGCAAGGCCGTGCTGGACAGCGACATCTCGCTGGTCTGCGTCGGGACGCCGTCGGCGGCCAACGGCAGCCAGGACCAGGGTGCCATCCTGCGCCTGGCCCAGGAGATCGGCAAGGCGATTCGCAGCAAGACCGGGCAACACGTGGTCGTGTTCCGTTCCACGCTCGTGCCGGGCACGGTCGAGGACGTCTTGCGTCCCATCGTGGAGGAGCATTCCGGCAAGAAGGACGGCGTCGATTTCCATCTGTGCTTCCAGCCTGAGTTCCTGCGCGAAGGATCGTCGATTCGCGACTACGACAAGCCGCCGTTCACGATCGTCGGCGCCAACCACGCGTATCCGGTCGAGCAGTTGCGCAGCCTGTTCGGGCACCTGCCTTGCAAGTTCATCCAGACCTCGGTGCGATCGGCCGAGATGATGAAATACACGTGCAACAACTTTCACGCGCTCAAGATCACGTTCGCCAACGAGACCGCACGCCTGTGTGATGCGCTGGGGGTCGATCCGTTCGAGGTGATGGACCTGGTGTGCCAGGACACGCAGCTCAACATCTCGAAGGCGTACCTGAAACCGGGATTTGCGTTCGGCGGATCCTGCCTGCCGAAGGACCTGCGCGCCACCACGTACCTGGCCAAGATGCACGATGTCGAGATCCCGATGCTGGCAAGCATCCTGCCATCCAATCGCGCGCATCTGGACCTGGCATTCCAGAGGATCCTGGAGTCGGGCAAGCGCAAGATCGGATTCATCGGGCTGTCGTTCAAGACCGGCACCGATGACCTGCGGGAGAGCCCGCTGGTGACGCTGGCGGAGCAGTTGATCGGAAAAGGCATGCAACTGGCGATCTACGACCCGGAGGTGCATCTCGCCAAGTTGTTGGGGGCGAATCGGAGTTTTGTGGAGAAACATTTGCCGCATATCGGGGAGATGTTGTCGCCGGATATCGCGGAGGTGATTGGGGGGGCGGAGGTGTTGGTGGTGGGGCTGAGTGGTGGCGACGTGGCTGATGCGCTGGCTCGGCACTCCACGGCCGATCACCTTGTGCTGGATCTGGTCCATTTGCCGGATTCGATGAACCTGAGCGGCAAGATCGAAGGACTATGCTGGTAGCGACGCAGCTCATCGTCGTCGACGATGGCCGGCGCAATGTTTGGAAGTACCTGTTCTGGGTCGGCCTGTTGGCGGCGTTGCTGGCCGTGTTTTCCCTGGCTCCGTTCCTGATCGAGACGACCAACGTCGTCAAGTTGCGCAATGCCTTGCTGCTGCGCGACGCAGATGATGTCCGTTTCCAATGGACTCCGGCCGAAGCGCCTGTCGATTTCAAGTGGGAACAGGGGCCAGCCGACCCCTATTTCGTCGCGATCGCCGAACGCCTTCGCCTGGCCGAGATGCCGGACGACTGGTCGCGAGCGGTAACCATCAGCAGCCATCTGCTGACCAGCAGTGGCAAGAAGCTGCGTGGCGGTGCGATCAAGACCGACCTGCGGCGTACCTATGAGCGCATCACACGGAACGGCGACGGTTATTGCGGGGATTTCGTTCGGGTATTCATGGCCATCGCCATTGCGGGTGGCATGCAGGTCAGGCCTTGGGCATTTTCATTCGACGGCTTCGGGGGGCACGGCCATATCTGGCCCGAGATCTGGAACCGTCAGACGAAGGACTGGCAATTGGTGGGTGTTTTCAACAACTACTATTTCTTTGAGGACCCGGGCGTGCCCTTGTCGGCGCTGGAGTTTCGGCAGGCGTTGATGGAGGGTGCGGATTCGCTCAAGCTTGCACCATTGGATCCGGCAGCCCGGGTCGGCTGGAAGTACGAGGAGAAGGCCTGGGCCTACTACCGCCGTGGTCTGCCGCAGTGGTACCTGTGGTGGGGTAACGATGTATTCACCTATGATCGCGCTGGACTCGTTCGTTTGTTTGACGGCGTATCGCGCCCGTTGGAGCAGTTTGGCGGCGTGATCCAGGATGTGTCGCCTCGGCTGCAGGTCTTGTTGACGCCGGAGAACCGGCCGCAGGTGGAGGCGATGATGAGCCTCAAGCATCGGATATGGTCGACCATCTCGGTATTGATGGTGGCCTTGACGACCATCGTCGTGTCGCTGCTGTGCTGGCGTCCGTGGTCTCGTCGTGTGCCACGGGGAACGGCGTGAATCAATTGGTGGACCGTGTCGATCCCGCGGTTGTAACTACCGTGGCCGCGTTACCTGCCGTATGTATCGTGGGGCCGCTGCCTCCGCCGTCGGGTGGGATGGCCAATCAGGCCAGGCAATTGTCGTCGCTTCTGAAAGCCGAAGGCGTGCCGGTCGAATTCGTACAGACCAATGCGCCATGCCGTCCCGCCTGGATTGGATCAATCCCGATGGTCCGTGCCGTGTTCCGCCTGTGCCCCTATCTGGTCAGACTTTGGTTGGCGACCGGACGTGCGGATGTTGTGCATGTGTTTGCGAATTCCGGATGGGCTTGGCATCTGTTTGCCAGTCCTGCGCTGGCCGTGGCGCAATTGCGAGGTGTCCCCGCAATCGTCAACTACCGGGGTGGTCTTGCCGACAGTTTTTTTGCGACGGCTCCACGCTGGGTCCTGCGCATGCTGAGGGGTGCGGCATTGCGGGTGACCCCGTCGACCTATCTTCAGCGGGTCTTTGGCAAGTTCGGGCTTGCGGCAGAAGTGATTCCGAACATCGTGGACCTGTCTCGCTTCGCATTCGCGCCACATCGCGACCATGGCGCCGCTCCGCGCATCGTCGTCACGCGCAACCTCGAGAAGATCTACGACATACCCTTGGCTATCCGTGTCTTTCGCCGTGTGCGTGAGGCGTTTCCGGGCGCGAGTCTCGTCATCGCAGGAACCGGGCCGGAACGGGAAGCCCTGCAGTCCATGGTCAAGGACCTGGCCATCGACGATGCCGTGCGCTTTACCGGGCGCGTTGACAGCGCCGACATGCCTGCCCTGTATGCGGGTGCCGATTGCATGCTCAATCCCAGCAGCGTCGACAACATGCCCAACTCCATTCTGGAGGCGTTCGCCTGTGGCGTGCCGGTGGTCAGCACGGATGCCGGCGGAATCCCCGACATGGCGCAGCACGGCGTGTCGGCCTTGTTGAGCCCCGTCGGCGACGATAAGGCCATGACAGAGCACCTGCTGCGGGTATTGCGGGAGCCTGATCTTGCCGACAGCCTGCGACACGCGGGTCTCGCCGAAGCCAGGAAATACGATTGGCCGCAAGTGAAGCAACAATGGCTGGCTGCGTATCGCAGGGTGGCCAGGCACGAGGTGGCATCATGAGCCTGTATACCGCGTTGTGTTCCCGTGTCCTGTTTCCGGTGCATGAGCGCATCAAGGGGCACGACTCGGTCGGTCGCATGCACCGTCTCGAGTCCAGCCAGTGGTGGAGTGCCGAAGCCTTGCGCGAAGCCCAGGCCCGTCGCCTGAATGCCTTTCTGGTCGAGATCGGCGATCGCGTTCCCTATTACCGGGCATTGTTCCAGCGTTTGCACTTCGATGCGGCAGGTGTGCAATCCACGCGCGATCTGGCGCAACTTCCTCTGCTGACGAAGAGCACGATCCGAGACAACGTCGAGGGCTTGATGGCCCGTGACCATGGTCCGTTGACACGTTACAACACAGGAGGCTCCTCGGGAGAACCGCTGATCTTCTATATCGGGAAATCACGCAAGAGCCATGACGTTGCGGCCAAGTGGCGTGCAACGCGTTGGTGGGGGGTGGATATCGGCGACAAGGAGCTTGTCGTGTGGGGTAGCCCGGTTGAACTGAACACACAGGATCGCATCAAGCGTCTGCGTGATGGCATCATGCGCAGCCACTTGTTGCCGGCGTTCGAAATGTCGCCCGAGAACCTGGACCATTTCGTCCGAACGATTCGCGACATCCGCCCGACGATGCTGTTCGGATACCCGTCCAGCCTGTCGTTGATCGGGCAGCATGCGCATGCTCGCGGAGTCAGGCTCGACGATCTCGGTATCAAGGTGGCGTTCGTGACATCCGAGCGCTTGTACGACGAACAACGGGCCACCATCACGGAGGCCTTCGGCTGTCCGGTTGCCAACGGATATGGTGCAAGGGATGCCGGTTTCATCGCCCACGAATGCCCGTCGGGCAAGCTGCACATCTGTGCCGAAGACCTGGTTGTCGAGACAGTGCGTCCGGACGGATCGGCCACGTCGGAAGGCGAGGCTGGTGAGATCGTCGTGACGCACATGGCGACCACCGACTTCCCGTTTGTCCGATACCGCACCGGAGATGTGGGGATGCTCAGCGACAAGCCCTGCGATTGCGGGAGAGGCTTGCCGATCCTGCAGGAGGTGCAGGGACGCACGACGGACTTCGTGGTTGCCCGCGACGGCACCATCATGCATGGACTGGCCCTAATCTATTCCGTGCGGGATATGCCCGGTGTGGAGCGGTTCAAGGTCGAGCAGATGACGCTCGACCACACGGTCGTGCATGTCGTGGCCGGTGACGCATTCGGCGAGGCGCAGGCGTCCCAGATCGTTCGGGACTTCAAGGAGCGGCTCGGTCGGGACGTCCGTATCGACGTGCTGCGTGTTGCGCAGATTGCCAACGAGCGCTCCGGCAAGTTTCGATACGTGGTGAGCCATGTGAAGCCCGCCGCGACTTCGGGGAGCGGATTGCGTGCGTGACATTGCACTGACACTGTTCGTGATCGGCGTATTCCCGTACGCGATGCGGCATTTGTGGGCCGCCGTACTGTTGTGGACCTGGCTCAGCATCATGAATCCGCATCGATTGACGTATGGTTTCGCCTATTCCTTGCCGTTTGCCCAAGCGGCCGTGGCTGCAGCCGTGATTGCATTGATCATCAACCGCCACAGGTTGCAGGTACGGTGGGAGCCACCCATCGTGTTTCTGATCGTCTTCGTGGTGTGGATGTGCGTGACGACTGCGTTTGCATACAACGTGCCCGGCTCCTGGGAGCAATTGGTCAAAATAATCAAGATTCAGACTATGACTTTGGTTGCGTTTGCGGCATTGCGCGAGCGCAAGCACATCGAGCTGTTTTTGTGGGTGAACGCCTTGTCTATTGGCTTTTTCGGGTTCAAGGGAGGTATTTTCACGATCACGAGTGGCGGCGTGGCGCGTGTCTGGGGGCCAGGTGGCTTTATCGGTGGAAACAACGAAATCGGCTTGGCGATCGTAATGACCATCCCGTTGCTCAACTATCTACGCACGGTCGCCACCCGCAAGTGGCTGAGGCTGGGACTGCTGGTGACGATGATGTTGTGCGCCACGGCCGCACTGGGCACGCAGTCTCGTGGTGCCTTTCTGGCCATCTTTGCCATGATGACCGTGCTATGGTTTCGATCGAAGGGCAAATTTGTCTCCGCGATCGGGATCGCCATCTTTGCCACGATCTTGCTCGGCTTCATGCCTGAGACTTGGTGGGACAGGATGAATACCATCCAGAACTACGAGCAGGACGGCTCTGCTATGGGCCGTATCAATGCGTGGATCATGGCGTTCAATCTGGCAAATGATCATGTCTTTGGCGGTGGTTTCTTGATATATACGCCGGCCATCTTCGCGATGTACGCGCCTGATCCGCTCGATATACATGCTGCGCACAGCATCTATTTCCAGGTGCTGGGGGAACACGGATGGATTGGCCTGTTCCTGTACCTGGGGGTTTTCATCAGCGCTTTGGCCATTGCGGGCAACATCCGCAAGGAATCGGCCAAGAGGGCGGAGACGCAGTGGCTGTTCCATCTCGCAGGCATGTGCCAGGTGTCCCTGGTGGGTTTTGCCGTTGGTGGCGCATTCCTGAGCCTTGCCTATTTCGACCTCCCGTACAACATCGTGGTCGTACTGGTCGTGGCCCAGCGCTGGTTGCGTGACAAGCAATGGGAAAACGAGACGCAAGGTGCGTTCGGATCGCTCGACCCGCACAGCGAAATTCGCAAGGAAGTCAAGAAGAGGATACCCCGATGGTCCTGAAAGGCGTGGCTCGACTGCTGGCGCCATCCGGGCCTCAAGCCCGGTTGTCCATACTGATATTCCATCGCGTATTGCCGGCCTTGGACCCGCTGTTTCCGGGCGAGCAATATGCGAGCCGTTTCGACGAGATGTTGCGTTGGGTCGGACGCTGGTTTCGTGTGTTGCCGCTGGACGAAGCGGTTGCGAGGCTCGCTGACGGAACATTGCCATCGCGACCCGCCGCAATCACCTTCGACGATGGATATGCCGACAACGCGACCCAGGCTCTTCCGCTGTTGCAGCGCCATGGGATGAGCGCGACCTTTTTCATCGCCACGTCGTTTCTCAATGGCGGACGCATGTGGAATGACAGCGTCATCGAGTCGGTGCGTCTGTGCGACAAGGTGAGTCTCGACCTGCGAGATGCCGGCCTGGGCCTGCACCCTCTGGGTTCGATTGCGCAGCGTCAGGCCGCAATCGAGAGCTTGATCGGGCAAATCAAGTATCTCGACGCTGACGCGCGCCTGGATGCCGTTGCCAGGGTGGAACGCCAGGCCGGGGTGCGACTGCCGACCAATCTGATGATGACCGACACGCAGGTGCGGCAGCTGCGGGATGCGGGCATGCAGATTGGTGCACATACATGCAATCACCCCATTCTCGCTCGCTTGCCGGACGCAGCAGCCCGGCAGGAGATCTTGGACGGCAAGGCAGCGTTGGAGTCGATCGTCGCGGCTCCGGTCAGCTTGTTCGCCTATCCCAATGGCAAACCGAGCAAGGACTACCTGGCGGCGCACACCCGCATGGTGAAGGAGGCCGGTTTTTCCGCCGCTGTGTCCACGGCGCATGGAGTTTCTACGTCGGCATCCGACCTCTACCAGCTGCCACGCTTCACCCCCTGGAACCGCAGTCGCACGCGATTCGGCCTCAGCCTGCTCGCCAACTTGCGTCATGTGCGCTCCGAGGTCGTCTGACCGGTGCGTACCTGGCGCCCCAGGCGCCAGCCCTGCGGCACCACTTCTGCGGCGTGTCTGTTACCCGATGCGATACGCCGGGGCCTTGGCGGCAAGCCATTGCTCCAGCATCATCAGGATCCAGACCATTTCGCCGAAATAGCCGGGGTGTTCGGGCAGGCGCTCGGTGAGCAGCGTCTGGATGAACGCACGGCGCACGATGCCGCGATCAGCCAGGTTGTGCAAGGACGTCTTGGCCATCGCCTGCAGGCTGGGCGTGTTGTTGGCCCAGACTCCGAACGGCAGTCCGAATCCTTGTTTCTTCTTGGCGATGATCTCGTCCGGCAGAAAACCACGCAGGGCTTCCTTGAAGAACCACCGCAGCGTCAGATTCTTGAGCTTGTATTCCGTGGGAAGCTTGAGCGAAAAGTCGAGCAAGCGGCTGTCCAGCATCGGAAAACCGACCGAGACGCCGGCAAGTTCCGTTGCATACCGCACCTTCGGAAGATCGCTGTCCGCAAGCGTGAAGCGCCAGTCGAACGCCAGTTCCTTGTTGAGGTCCGTGCAGTCGCTGACGCTGTTCCAGATTTCGCGCTGCAGCTGCAGGGGGGCAGTGGTGTCGACGCGAGCCAGCATCTGCGGAGTCAGGACGTCGTCGAATCCGAGCCGCATGACCAGGTTGTACAACTGCAGCCGGTCGGGCATCGGCGAGCCGGCCTGCTCGACGTAGCTTCCCGCCTTGCGTGTCAGCACGAAGCTGTTGGCCGCGCGGGTCTTGAGCAATGGTTCCATCACGGTCGACCGGACCAAGCCCGGTACATACTGGTACCAGCCGAAGACGCGCTGCTTGGCGTAGCGCGAATTGCCGCCGAACAATTCGTCGCCACCATCGCCAGCCAGCATCCGGTCGACACCATCGTCACGTGCCATTTTGGCGCAGTAATACGCCGGCAGCAGAGACGAGTTGCCAAAGGGCTGGTCGCACGATGCGGCGACCGACGGAATACCGCGCACCAGGTCGTCCGGCGTCACATAATATTCGTGGTGCTCGGTCTTGAAGTGCCGCGATGCGAGCCGGGCGAACTCCATCTCGTCGTAGCCCTGGGCATCGAATCCGATCGAGTATGTTGCCGCGACCTGGCCCGTTGCCAGGCTGACCATGCCCGCCACCGTGCTGCTGTCCGTGCCGCCACTGAGGAAACACGCAGCCTTTTCGCCGTGAATCTGCTCGCCGACCGCAACTGTCAGCAGGTCCCTGAATTCCGTTTTGAGTTCGTCGAAGGACGGATTCTTCGTTTCGGAGAATGTCGGGTGCCAATACCGGGTAATCGTCAACGTGCCGTTGGCAAAGGTTCCGCAGTGACCTGGCGGCAGGCGCAACACGTTCTTGTAGATCGTGCGCGGCGCCGGGATCATGTGGAAGTACAGGTAGTCGAAGATGGCTTGCGGGTCGATCTCCGGCTGATCATCGGCCAGCACATCGGCGCGACTGGCGAAGTGAAGTCGTCCGTCCTTGATTCGATAACACAGCGGGTGGGTGGCGAACCGGTCGACGGCGATGAACGCGGTCCCGTCCGGATTGTGCATGCCGACAGCGAAATCCCCAGCCGCTTCCGATGCGGTCTTTGCGGGGTTCCTTTGCATGGCTTCGCGCCAGGCGGCCAGATCGCCCTGGCACTTGGCCAAGGCGTGCAGGGCTTGATCGGAGAATGTAGGACGACCGGAGATGAGCGGTTGGGTGGATTCCAGCATGCAATTGAATGGGCAAAATGGGGCCCGCGCGGCCTAGGCGATGCTTTGGGTTGCCCCTGGATTATGCGTGACGTTCTCGAGTACCTGCACCATGCGCGGATGCCGGTATTCAGCGGTTGGTTGCAACGACGTGCCGGCGACCTCGCCCACCACTGCTGCGCGGCCGATCAATCGCGAACTGCTGCGAAGTCGGCAATCGTATCGGGACATGTCCACGAAGTCATCGGCCGTTGCATGCAGGTTGTTGCGAAATTCGACATCTCCCGAGGTATCGAAGTTGCCGCGCCCGACCAGCAGGTTGTTGACCGCCATCACGGTTGTCGGGCCGCGCGCGACCCGCAAAAAAATACCTCCCCAGCCTAGCGGGTCGATCAAGGTGTTGTGTGCCAGGTACAGCGCGTTGCGTGTCCAGTGGTAGGACTCTGCGCCGAACGAGATCATGTGTCTGTTCTCCGTATCGGCGGATTGGCCGATGACATTGCCGAGCACGATGGCCAGTCCGCCATCGGGAAACTCGAGCTCGTAGCTGGCGGTACCTCCGGCCTCGTCGGTCAACCGGTTGTAGCGAATCGTGTTGACGGCCGCACGGCTCTTGAGCAGATGCCCGGTGCGCGCGTGATGAAAGTAGCTGCCCGTCACCGACAGGCTGGCGATCCGCCCGGCATACAGATTGTGGTTGTGGCCATCGGGACGCTGGTTGAAACCGAACTCGCAACCCTCCACCTCCAGCCTGGTGGTTGGATCGTTGTTGGTCAACAAACCCATCTCGTTGTACAGGAACCGGCAGTCGTTGACCCGCAATGATCCCCTGTCCAACCGGATGCCGGCGCCATTGCGGTCGGGCACTCTTGCTCCCTCGAAATCGAAGCCCGTCACGCGCATGCGTGGCGCACGTACCACCCAGATGCCCTTGCCCTCGGCCGCAGCGCCGTCGGCCAACAGGCGCACCCGACCGCCTACTGCGCGCAGCGAGACGTCGGGTTGTGTCCACACCGCAACGTCTCCGGCGTAGGTGCCAGCGTCGACCTCGACCACGGTGCCAGGTTTCACCACGCGCGCGGCGTGTTTCAGCGTCTTGACACGGCGCCGGGGGCCGACTTGCAGCACGGTCTCCTGCGGGGCGGGGGGTGACGGCTTGGCGGCATGCGCCGCGCCGCTGACCAGGCATGCCTGCGCGACAGTGAAGGTTCTGCGGCTGATCATGATGCCGGCTTTTCCTGGTGGTTTGCGCGACCGTCGTCGGCCTTCTTGCCGGTGGGGCGCTTGTCCGCCATCGGCAGCCAGAAGACTGACTGTGTCCAAGCCACCATGCCGACAAACAGGACGTGAAACACCGCAAAGCGCGCCAACAGGTTGACCCCGGACGCATATTGCGTGCGATCCGTGCTGAACAGGAACTGCATGGCGGAAAATACCTGGCCTTGCTTGATCACGACGGGCTCCGTGCCGGACCGCAGCAACAGGTAGCCCAGCGGCAAGGACAACGCAAGGCTCGCGGCCGCGATGGCAATGCGGGTACGACCGCCGCGATGGCGCAGCGCGGCCACCATGGAGCCAACCGTCGCCACGACCAGCACGTAAAGAAAAAGCAGGGCGAAGGCACCGATGCTGGCGTTCGATGCCATCAGTTCCGTCAGATTGTCGGTACCTGCCCAGGTGACGATGACCGCGTACTGGACCGGGAACAGTAGCGCGACAAAAAGTGCCAGCCACACAGGCGTGCTACCGACACGTTCCGCGTTCAGCGCGGTCACCAACAGGGCGCCGGCCATCAATGGCGTGCCGATCGTGCTCAGCAGAGTGGTCAGGCGGGCCATGATTTCGGTATCCCAGGGCCAGCCGAGCACCGGCGATCCGACCACATCATGGATGGACTCCGGCAAGACTGCATAACGCAAGCTGACCCATCCCACCAGGCCGTACAGGACGATC
This sequence comes from Hydrogenophaga sp., assembly GCF_026125825.1. Lineage (GTDB taxonomy): Bacteria > Pseudomonadota > Gammaproteobacteria > Burkholderiales > Burkholderiaceae_C > Hydrogenophaga. The sequence continues at coordinate 101,179 of NZ_JAHCKK010000006.1, forward strand.
GCGGGCGGAAGCGCGACAAACCGGGATCTGCCTGCCGCCAGCCAGCGTACCGACCAGGCGGGAAATCCGAACACCCAAAACACGGCAATCGCCAGCAAGACCGGCGCCGCGACAGGATGGTAGGGATTGAGCAATTCGCGGACGTTGTACGGGACGATGGGCAGGCGCGTCAGCACCGCGACGAGCACGGCCAGCACGAGCACGTGCAGTGCGCTCGCGCGCCATGACTTGCCCTTGAAACCGGTGGCGGCGATCGGGGCCTGGACATGGACCGGTCGCAGGCGGCTGGGTGCCGTTGCAACGTATGTCGCTTGCGGCACTGGTGCGGCGACTTCCCCTGGTGGCGTGGCGGTGGTGGACCGATGCCGGGTCGGTCGCTGGCAGACGATGACGGACGTGGCCATGGCCAGCGTCACCATCAAGACCAGTCGGGGCGCGTCGAGGATGCTGTCGAACGCGCCGACCACGAGCAGCCCGAGCAAGGAGGTCAGCAGAGCGGTGGCTGTCACATCTGTGTGCAGCAGGCGACGGGAGAGCCGAATCGTCGTTGACGCAATCAGCGCGCTGAACAGCAACAGCCCGACCCAGCCCTGGTTGAACAGGACTTCAAGCCAGACGTTCTTGATGTGCCAGGGAAGGTGATTGAACGGCGAACTGAAATGCCAGCGGTCGGCGCCTGACTGGAAGTCGCCGTTTTCCAGGCGGTCGACGCCGCCCTGGTCGAGCAGTGCGATGT
>NZ_JAHCKK010000060.1 GCF_026125825.1 Hydrogenophaga sp.
GGCTTCTCCGGCGAGCGCCTCTACCTGATGCCGACCGCCGATGCGCACGGCTTCGCGCCGCATGCGCGCGTCGTGCCGAACCGGGACACACAGACGGTGCGCGTCGGCGATGCGCTGCTCGGCCGCGTGGTCGACGCCTCGGGCCAGCCGCTCGACAGCCTCGGCGCGCTCGATTGCGAGACGCCGGTGCGGCTGATGGGCGGCGCGCCGATCAATCCGCTCGCGCGTCGACCGATTTCCGAGCCCCTCGACGTCGGCGTGCGCTCGATCAATGCGCTGCTGACGGTCGGCCGCGGCCAGCGCATCGGCCTCTTCGCCGGCAGCGGCGTCGGCAAGAGCGTGCTGCTCGGCATGATGGCGCGCTACACGGCGGCGGACGTGATCGTCGTCGGACTGATCGGCGAGCGCGGGCGCGAGGTGCAGGAGTTCATCGATCGCATTCTCGGACCCGATGGACGCCGGCGGGCCGTGGTCGTCGCAACGCCGGCGGACCAGTCGCCGCTGATGCGTCTGCACGGCGCCTGGCTCGCGACCGCGATCGCCGAGTACTTCCGCGACCAGGGCATGAACGTACTGCTGATCATGGATTCCCTGACCCGCTATGCCCAGGCCCAGCGGGAGATCGCCCTGGCCGTTGGTGAACCTCCGGCCACCAAGGGCTACCCGCCGTCGGTCTTCGCCAAGATGCCCCAACTGGTGGAACGGGCCGGCAATGGACGCAAGGGCGGCGGCTCGATCACCGCCTTCTACACCGTGCTCTCCGAGGGCGACGACCAGCAGGACCCGATCGCCGACGCGGCGCGCGCCATCCTGGACGGCCACATCGTGCTCTCGCGCGCGCTCGCCGAATCGGGCCATTTCCCCGCCATCGACGTGGAGGCTTCGGCCTCGCGCGTGATGCACAACGTGGCCGGTGCGGTGCACCTGGAACTGGCGCGCCGCTTCCGCAGCCTGTACTCGCGCTACCAGAAGAGCCGTGACCTGATCCAGCTCGGGGCCTACGTGGCCGGCAGCGACCCCGAGACCGACCGCGCCATCGTGCTCTACCCCGCCCTGCAGCGCTTCCTGATGCAGGACATGCACGAGGCCGCCACCCTGCCCGAGAGCCTGCGCCAGATGCAGGCCGCGCTGCAGGACGAGAAGGACAAGCCCTCCTCGCAGCGCCAGACCCGCCCCCATCACAACCCGTATGAAGGCTAGGCCCCTCCCTGCGGCGCTTTGCGCCAACCCGCCAAGGGCAACGCCGGCGGCCCGGCCTGGCCGGTTGCGCAGCGTTTCTGCACCGCATTTCTTCACGCCCCCGTCTTTGCCGAGTAGATGAAATGACCCAACTGCAAACACTGAACAAAGTGGTGGAACTGGCCGAGAAACGCCGCGACGAGGCCCTGGGCGTGGTCGCCCAGCTGCAACGCGAGCTCAAGGTGGCGCAGGACCAGATGGACCAGCTGCAGGCCTATGCGCTGGAGGCCGAAGCCCGCTGGGTGTCGCGCTGCGCCACCGGCGTGGACACCGCCTTGCTGATGCACCACCGCGAATTCATGCACAAGATCTACCACGCGGTGGAATTCCAGCGCGGCGTGCTGGCCGACCGCCAGCACCTCATCGACACGGCGCAGGAGCAGGTGCACGTCACCGAGCGCGACCTCGCCGGCCTGCGCAAGTTCACCGACCGCAAGGTGCAGGCCATCGCCCACAAAGCCCAGCGCCAGGAACAGAAGCAGACCGACGAGATGGCGCTGTCCATCCACCTGCGCCAGAGCCTGGCCCAGGCACAGGCCCGCAACTGAAGCCCCTGACGACCACCAGCCCGATGACCCCACCATGACCACCACGCACGCCAGCACCCAAGCGCCCAAGCCCGTCGAAGCCGCGTCCAAACCGGCCCAGCAGGGTGGCAACCAGGCGCGCGCCAACGCCGACAAGCCCGCGGAGGACCTGTTCGCCAGCCTGCTCAGCCTGGTGAGCGACACGCACCAGGCTCCGGCCGAGGGCGAAGCCGCCCCGGACGCCCAAGCCGAAGCAGAGGACCCGACCGACAGCAACCCCCTGGCCGCCCTGCTCGCCTGGGGCCTGCCCGGCGCGGCCACGCCCACCGGCACCGGCGCCGGATCGGCGGGCACCCCCGCTCCCGGCAAAGGCGAAGGCGCCGCCCGCGAAGGCGGCATCGACGTCAGCGGCATGACGCGCGTGGACGAGGCCGCGACCGACCTGCCGAACGCGGCCACGCAAGCGCGCGCCGCCGCGGCGTCGCGACCGGCCTTCAGCCCGCTCAACCCCAACGCCGCCGCCGCCACCACGGCGGCCGCCACCGCCGCCGCCCAGCGCGCGGGAGACAGCAACGCCGTACAAGGCGGCGCTCCCGCCATGGTCTGGCAGCGCGGCGCGGTCTCCAGCACGGAGGCTCTGCAGCAACAGCAGAGCGCGCAGTTCGCGCAGGTGCGCGCCACCGTCGCCCTCAACGAACGCCTGGGCGTGGCCTCGGCCAGCCCGGAGGCGGGCGCCGGCCCCGGCCCGGCGCGCGAATTCACCCTGAGCGGCCCGGCCAGCACCACGGCCGCCGGCCCGGTGCAGGACGGCAGCCTGAGCGCGGCCAGCGGCACCGCCCCCGGTGACAGCAGCGGCGGCGGAAGCGACACCGCTTCCCAGTCCTTCACCGACCAGGGCCATGGCGATGGTCGCCACGCGGCCGACGCCCGCGCCGATGCCGACGCCCCGACCGTGAGCCACTGGGGCACCCAGCACATGCGCCACGCCAGTCTGCGCGTGGGCGGCGAAGGCGCCGACGCCATCGACATCCAGCTCGCCGTCAAAGGCCAGGAGGTGCAGGTCGCCTTCCAGACCGACAACGCCGAGGCGCGCGCCACCTTGCGAGAAAGCGCCGGGGAATCGCTGGCCGACCTGCTGCAGCGCAGCGGCATCCAGCTCGGCGGCGTGTCCGTGGGCTCGCAAGGGCAGGCGCAAGGCGATGGTGCCTACCAGCCGCGCCAGGCCGGACTGAGCACCGAGGCCCTGGGCCGCGCCAGCCAGGCGGCCGAACCGGCCGCCCGGCCGGTGCTGGCCCCGCGCACCGACGGCAGCCGGCCGCTGGACGTGTTCGCCTGATCCGCAGGCGCCCGCCCTGCCTTCCCGCCACTGAATAGCCGGCTTTTCCGGCGCTTATCTGGCGAACGGCCAGGGGGGTGGCGCCCAATAATTCTTTCAACCCCACCCGGTATGGCCGGTGGGCAACGTTGAAGGAAGAACATGTCTGCTGCCGCCGCCACCGCCACCGCTGCCGCCCCCGATGCGCCGAAGAAGAAGAGCAAGAAGCTGCTGTTCATCGTGCTCGGCGTGGTCGTGCTCGCGCTGATCGGCGCCGCCGCCGCGCTGTTCATCCTCAAGAAGAACACCGCCGAAGACGACTACGAAGACGAGGGGCACGCCCCCGTCGAACACGCGGCCAAGAACCCCAAGACGGCACCGGTTTTTCTGCCGCTGGAGAACATGGTCATCAACCTGGCCGACCCCGGCGGCAACCGGTTCATCCAGCTCGGCCTGACCCTACAGCTGCAGGACGCCGGCACCGAGACCGCCGTCAAGGCCTACCTGCCCAGCATCCGCAGCCAGGTGCTGGTGCTGATTTCGCAGCGCACCGCCGACGAGATGCTCGCGCTCAAGGGCAAGGAAAAACTCGCCAGCGACATCATCGCCACGATCTCCAAGGAGATGGGCTACACCGTCGCCAGCGAGGACGAGGACGCGCCTCGCAAGAAGAAAGCCAAGGCCGCACCCAACCCCGTGCAGGCCGTGCTGTTCTCCAGCTTCATCGTTCAATAAACGGGACGACACGCCATGGCCGATTCGTTTCTGTCCCAGGAAGAAATCGACGCCCTTCTGGAAGGCGTCACCGGCGAGAGCCAGAAACTCGCGAAAGAGGAAGTGCAGACCGGCGGTGTGCGCGACTACAACCTCTCAAGCCAGGAACGCATCGTGCGTGGGCGCATGCCCACCATGGAAATCGTCAATGAGCGCTTCTCGCGCAACCTGCGCCTGGGCCTGTTCAACTTCATCCGCCGCAGCCCCGAGATCTCGGTGGGCGCGGTGCAGGTGCAGAAGTACAGCGCCTTCCTGCGCGAACTGGTGGTGCCCACCAACTTCAACATCATGGCCATCCGCCCGCTGCGCGGCAACGGCCTGGTGGTCTGCGAGCCCACGCTGCTGTTTGGCGTGATCGACAGCCTCTTCGGCGGCAATGGCAAGTTCCACACCCGCATCGAAGGCCGTGACTTCTCGCCCACCGAACAGCGCGTGATCAACCGCCTGGTGGAGGTGGTGGCCGAGGAATACAAGAAAGCCTGGCGCGGCGTGTACCCGATCGAGCTGGCCTACCAGCGCTCGGAGATGCAGCCCCAGTTCGCCACCATCGCCACCCCCAGCGAAATCGTGGTCTCCACCAGCTTCACGCTGGAGATCGGCGACATCGCGGGCTCGCTGCACATCTGCATTCCCTACGCCACGCTCGAGCCCATCCGCGATGTGCTGTATTCCAGCGTGCAGGGCGACGCCATCGAAGTCGACCGCCGCTGGGTCAAGCTGCTGAGCCACGAGATCCAGGCCGCCGAGGTGACCATGGTCGCCGAACTGGCCCAGACCGAAGCCACGGTGGAACAGCTGCTGGCCATGCAGATCGGCGACTTCATCGAACTCGATCGGCACCCGTCGATCAAGGCCCACGTGGACGGCGTGCCCGTCTTTGAATGCCAGTACGGCACCCACAAGGGCAAGTACGCCCTGCGCGTCGAGCGCAACCTGCGTGGCACCGACCTGCACTGGCTGGGAGATTCCTATGTCAACTGAGAGCACCAACACCATGAACGACGCTGTTGCCGACGAATGGGCCCAGGCCCTGGAAGAGCAGGCCGCCACCACCGATCCGGTCGCCGACGGCGCGCCCGAGTTCGAGGCCAGCACCGCACCGGTCACCTCGGGCGCGAACCCGATGCAGGACATCCAGATGGTGCTGGACATCCCCGTCCAGCTCTCGGTGGAGCTGGGCCGCACCCGGGTGCCGATCAAGTACATCCTGCAGCTCGCGCAGGGCTCCATCGTCGAACTCGACGCATTGGCCGGCGAACCCATGGACGTGCTCATCAACGGCTACCTGATCGCCCAGGGCGAGGTGGTGGTGGTGAACGACAAGTTCGGCATCCGCCTGACGGACATCGTGACGCCCTCCGAGCGCATGCGCAGGGTGAGCAGGACATGAAGGCATGAACACCCCCCGCGCCGCCTACGGCGTCTCCCCCCTGGAAGGGGGGCGATGCCTGAGGTCCGGCAAAGCCGGTTCCCCGGCATCCCACGACTGAAAACCGCTTCACCCATCGAGCCCCTCATGCTGCAAAACGCGATGCCCGCGCTGCTCCTGCTCGCCCTCATGGTGGGCCTGGCCTTCGCCCTGAAGTGGGCACGCCGCCGCCTGCCGGGCGCCGTGGGCCACAGCGGCCCGCCCATGCACGTGCTCTCCACCCTCTCGCTGGGCCCGCAGCAACGCGTGGTGACCGTGCAGATCGGCCAGGGCGAAGACCGCGTGTGCCTCGTGCTCGGCGTCTCCCCCGGCAGCGTGAACGCGCTGCACCAGATGGCCCTGCCGGCCGATCTGGCCGATCTGGCCGGCCCCATCGTCACGCCCGCGTCCGGTTTCGCCGCGCGCCTGGCCCAGTTGACCCAACCGCTCAAAGGCCCCCATGCGCCGCGTTGATCACGCCGTGTTGGCCTTCCTGGCCCTGTTCGTCGCCAGCGGCGCCGCCTGGGCCCAGGGCGCGCCCGCCGCGCCCGCAGGCCCCACGCTGCCGCTGATGGTCGGCCAGGGCGCGGGCGGCACCAGCTACTCGGTGCCGATCCAGACCCTGCTGTTCTTCACCGCGCTGTCCTTCCTGCCGGCCGTGCTGCTGCTCATGACGGGGTTCACCCGCATCGTGATCGTGCTTTCGCTCCTGCGCCAGGCCCTGGGCACGCAGTCGGCCCCGCCCAACCAGGTGATCGTCGGCCTATCGCTGTTCCTCACGCTGTTCGTGATGGGCCCCACGCTGGACCGCGTGTACGCCGACGCCTACGAACCCTATTCGCGCAACGCCATCACCTTCGACCAGGCGCTCGAACGCGGCCAGGCCCCCATGCGCGAGTTCATGCTCAAACAGACGCGCCAGTCCGATTTCGAACTCTTCGCCAGGCTCGCCAAGCTGCCCAGCGACGTGACCGCGCAGAACGCCCCCTTCCGCGTGCTGGTGCCGGCCTTCGTCACCAGCGAGCTCAAGACCGCCTTCCAGATCGGCTTCATGATCTTCATCCCCTTCCTGGTGATCGACATGGTCGTCGCCAGCGTGCTCATGTCGCTGGGCATGATGATGCTGTCGCCCGTGCTGGTCGCCCTGCCGTTCAAGCTGATGCTGTTCGTGCTGGCCGACGGCTGGAACCTGCTGCTCGGCTCCCTCGCCGCGAGCTTCTCCACCTAGAGGAACACCATGGATCCCCAAGCCGCCCTCACGATGGGGCAAAACGCCCTCTTCATGCTGCTCATGGTCGCCGCGCCGGTGCTTGCCACGGTGCTCGGGGTGGGCCTGCTGGTCAGCCTGTTCCAGGCCATCACGCAGATCAACGAAGCCACGCTCGCCTTCGTGCCCAAGCTGATCGCGGCCATCGCGGTGTTCGCCATCGCCGGCCCGTGGATGATGACCACCATGGTCGAGTTCATCCGCAGCACGATCCTCTCGATCCCGAACTACGCGCTCTGAGCGAGCCCGCTGCCGCCGCATGCCCACGTTCACCGAAGCGCAGATCATGGCGCTGGTCTCGCCGGTGTTCTGGCCCTTCCTGCGCATCCTGGCGGTCTTCTCCAGCGCGCCCATCTTCTCCTCGCGCTCGGTGCCCATGCGCACCCGCGTGGGCCTGGCTTTCCTGGTGGCGGTGTGTGCCCAGGCCGGCCTGCCCGAGCAACCCGTGGTCGGCCTCACCGACGCCGGCGCCTTCGCCGTGGTGATGCAGCAGGTGATCGTGGGCCTGGCCATCGGCCTGGCGGTGCGCATCGTCTTCGCCTCCGTGGAACTCGCGGGCGAACTCATCGGCCTGCAGATGGGCCTGAACTTCGCGGGCTTCTTCGACCCTTCCACCAACTCGCAATCGAGCGCCGTGGGGCGCTTCTTCGGCAACACCACCATGCTGCTGTTCGTCGTCATGGGCGGCCACCTCATGCTGTTGCAGGCCGTCGTGGCCAGCTTCAACACCTTTCCCCTGAGCGGCAGCGCCTTCGAGTCCATCAACCGCATGCAGCTGCACCAACTGGGCGCGGTGGTGTTCCGCTACGGCCTGTGGATCGCCCTGCCCATGATCGGCATGCTGCTGTTCATCAACATCGTGCTCGGCTTCATCTCCCGCATCGCACCGCAGATGAACGCCTTCGCCATCGGCTTCCCGCTCACCCTCTCAGCCGGTCTGGTGGGCATCGCCTTCACCCTGCCCATGCTGGACACGCCCGTGGCCGCGCTCATGAAGCTGGCCACCGAGATTTTCACCGGCGGCTGAAGCAGCGGTGGGGCTTGGCGCGGCCACGCCAACCGCCTGTCCGGCCGCGCTACACAAGCCCGGGCGCACGTCGAAACAGGGTTCAGGCACAAGCCGCCGCGTTGGCGTGCCCATCCGCCCGCTTTCCGGAGACCCCATGAAACTTCGCACCCAGATCCTTTGCCTCGGCCTGGCCGGCGCCGCGCTGGTGTCCGCGGCCGGGGGCATCGGCCTGCTGGCCGTCTCGTCCATGGCGGCCAAGGTTGAAGCCTCTGCGCAGTCCAGCCAGACCCTGCACGCCGCCCTGAGCGCGGACATGATGCACGACGCCCTGCGTGGCGACGCGCAGCGCGCGTTGCTGGCGGCCATGAAAAGCGACCCGGCCACCGTGAGCGCCGCGCGCAAAGACCTCGACGACCATGTCGCTACGCTGCAAGGCGCACTGAAGAAAATCGCCGCCTCCGGCCTCGCCCCCGAAGCCCGCCAGGCGCTGGACGCCACGCAGCCCGTGGTGCAGCAGTACACCCAGGCCGCGCAAGCCGTCATCGGCGGCGCCGCCCAGGGCGCGGCCCAGGCCGAAGCCCAGTTGCCGGCCCTGAACCAGGCCTTCGCCCAGCTCGAAGACCAGCTCGAAACACTCTCCGGCATGATCGAGGAGGACGGGGCCAAGATTTCAGAGGCCGCCGCCGCCAGCGTCGGGCAATCGCTCTGGACCATCGCCATCGCCGTGCTCGTGGCCACCGTGCTGCTGGTGCTCGGCGCCCTCTGGGTCGCCCGCCTCATGGCCGCCGCCATGGACCAGGCCGTGGCCGCCGCCGGCCACCTCGCCGACGGCGACCTCACCCGCCCGATCGCCCTCGTGGGCAACGACGACACCCGCCAGCTGCTTGGTGCCATGCGCACCATGCAAAAGCGCATCAGCGAGACCGTGAGCCACGTGCAGGACAACGCGGCCCTGGTGTCCAACGCCAGCACGCAGATCGCCCAGGGCAACACCGACCTCTCCAACCGCACCGAAGAACAGGCCGCCGCGCTGGAAGAAACCGCCGCCTCCATGGAGCAGCTGGGCACCACCGTTCGCCAGACCGCCGACCACGCGGGCAAAGCCAATCAGCTCGCGAAGAACGCCTCCCAGGTCGCGGCCGAAGGCGGCGACGTGGTCGGCCAGGTCGTTGAAACCATGCGCGGCATCAACGACAGCTCCAGGCGCATCGCCGACATCATCGGCGTCATCGACGGCATCGCCTTCCAGACCAACATCCTTGCGCTCAACGCCGCCGTGGAAGCCGCGCGCGCGGGTGAGCAGGGCCGCGGCTTCGCCGTCGTCGCCGGCGAGGTGCGCAACCTCGCGCAACGCAGCGCCCAGGCGGCCAAGGAAATCAAAGGCCTGATCGACGCCAGCGTGCAACGCGTGGCCAGCGGCACGCTGCTGGCCGACCAGGCCGGCGTCACCATGCAGGGCGTGGTCGAGGCGATCCGCCGTGTCTCCGACCTGGTGGGCGAAATCAGCAGCGCCACCAGCGAGCAAAGCGCCGGCGTGGGCCAGGTCGGCGAGACCATCAGCCAGATGGACCGCGTCACGCAGCAGAACGCCGCGCTGGTGGAAGAAAGCGCCGCCGCCGCCGACAGCCTGAAACAACAGGCCCTGCAACTGGTACAGGCCGTCGCCGTCTTCAAGCTCAACCGGCAGCCCAAGCTGGGGATGCCGCTGGCGACATGAAGCCGACGTGCGCCCTCAGCAATCCTGCACCAGCTCCCGCACGCGGGAGATGCGCGATCGAACCGTGCCGATGGGAATGCGCAGCAACTTGGCCGCCTCCTCGTACGTGAGACCGTCTTCGATGTAGGCCTCGAACGTCGAAGACAAGGCCTTCGGCATGGCGCGCATCTTCTGGTCCACGAGCCGCAGCCGCTGCTGCAGGGAAACGATGTGGAAGACATCGGGTGTACCGCTGGTGTCGACCGGCACTTCCTCCGTCTCCACAAAGCGCGCGCGGTGGGCCACCGCCTTGGCCACGTGTTGCCGGCCGACATTCTGCGCAACCCCGAAGATCCAGGACTCCAGGCAAGACCGGCCGCTAAAGTTGCGCAGCGACTTCAACACCTCCACGTACACGTCCTGGACGAGATCATCCACCAGCTGAGGATCCCGCTCGAAGCGCCGAAGGAAACTCCTCAACTTGCCCTCGGTTCGCAACGCCAACACCGCCAGCTGTGCATGCAAGTCTGCATGGCTTGCCTCGGCTTCCTGTATCCGATTGACTTCCACAATCTCTCCTCTAGAGGGCGTAGTTGCAAACTTCGCCGCACTGTAGGACTCGGCCCATCGCCCAAGGAATGGGTGGAACCGACTTGGAAGAACCTTGATCGGGACGCTCGAACGCCCGCCTGAAGCACGAACTCGACTATTTGGTCGAGATGTTCATGAGCCGGTGCAAGCAAGGGAAGACGGTGCCATGGGCAGGTCGTCCTCCTGCGTGATGGCGTACACCTTGGCGTCGAGCGCACGCTGGGCGTGAAAGATGCGCTTTCGCGCGACGCCCTCGAACTGCGCGCCCAGCTTCTGCGCCACCCGTTGGCTGGCGAGGTGATCCACCCGGATGACCAGCGCCAGCCGCTGCAACCGCAGGACGCGGAAACAGAAGTCGACCAGATGGCTCGCAGCCCATGCCGCGATGCCTTTGCCGCCATGGCCGGGCTCCACCCAGTAGCCCAGATCGGCGCATCGGCAATCCCACAGCACGTTGGACACCGTCACGCCGCCAATCACAGACCCCTCGTCAGTGAATATCCCGAACGAAAAAGTTCGACCGGCGTGCCAGTCCGCTTGCAGCCGCTCGAGCAACGCAACGGCGGCATCCAGCGTGGATACCGCATCGGGCCACTCCTCCCAGAGCTGGATCGCCGACCTGGATCGCTCGATCGCCGAAAACCAAGGCGCGGCGTGCGCTTGCAGGAGGGGTCGGATGACAAGGCCCGCGGCGCATGGATGGCGTGATGCAGCACCGCCCGCTGCGCCGGACCTGTCGATCACACCCATTCGCGCTCCCCATTGAGAACAAAGCGCGCGAGATTAGCCGTTGCGTGTCTTGTTTGCGGCGTCGAGCCACCAAATGACGCAGAAACGGCCAATGCGAACTGCCGATGGGTACGAATGACGGCTCAATAGAAGAAAGTGCCGCCTCGCACTTGAGCACATGAGCGGGATGCCACTAAGGACTTGCCCTAGGCAATGGAACCGCCTTGTCTGCAAGCTCACTCAGCCACGAGCAACAGCAACACATTGAGGTAATCACGTGATCCCAGCACATGTATCTAGGCCCGGCTCTCCGGTGCAAAATTTGGAATTGCAATCATTTGCTTCAGATTTATTCAAAAATCCTGAAACCTTCTACGCCGACTTCAAGCGATACGTTCTAAAATCGGAGGGCCCGCATGTCCCACTGGAGACGCTCATCTCCAATGGTGTGGCCTATCTCCTTCAATGGGGGATTGCAAATGGTACTGTCGCAGGCATCAAACCTTTTGTTCCTACCGACGGGCAAACCAGTCCACACGAGGTAGCTCATAGCGTCGCTTCAGCATTTTCTCTTATGTCGATTGCAATCGACATTCTCAGCGTCCAAAATTGCGCCGCTGCCCAAAGCCAACTAACTGCCATCCAGGAAAACCTGAAAGAGCTCTTTACAGCCATCCACTCGGGACAACTCACCAGCTTTGAGTTGGCCAATATGCTGGCCCAATGCGCCATCAACCTCCAAGCAGCAGAGAGGTTGCCAGGCAAGGCTGAATTATTTACCAAGGTTTTCACAGACGGAGTTGCCGGCATCGTCAGCTTTGTGCAACAGGGCTACAACTACGATGTGCTAATGAAAAAAGGCTCGAGTGACGACATAAAAGACAGCATTCAGAGCGCGAGTTCAGATAAAAATATTCCAAATTCGGATCTGAAAGAAAACATCCCAAATGCAGATGCGAAAGATGGCCTTTCACATTTAGAAGCCAAAGGCACCATCAATAGTGACGGCGTGACAGAATCCGTCGAAAAAAAACTATCAACTTTCGATGCTGGAATGAACGCCGCGGGGGCCGTCACCTCCCTTTTCGGCATGGGGCGAGGCGCCTACGAGCTTGTGCGCTCTCTAGAGGATAGGCGTGAGATGGTTGAGAAAACGAATGTCATCGATGACGGCATTCAGGCACTGAATGGGGAAACCGGAACACACATTCTCCAACTTAAGAAGAAGTCCGTCGAACACCGAAGATCGGCGAACAGGTGGGCTATTTTCGGCGCCATCACTCGCATATTTGGCAGCGGTTTTTCATTCGCAGTCAAAGTCGCGTCTCTTATTGTCGGCGCAGCAGTAGCTCCCATAATTGTTCCAATTATTTCGGCAGTCGTTATTCTGCTCTACGCCGTGAAAAATGCTTTTATAAGGGTCAAGACACGGTATGCTAACCGTCTCGACAATCGTCTGATGAATACCGTCAAAATTCTCTCGAAGGCTAGCAGTGCAGCATATAGGAAGTACCTACAGCCAGCGCTGGTTAACGAATTCGTCAGTCTGTCCCGAGGTGGGAGACAGCTATGGAATTTTCTCAAATCCATGGGACGATCAAATATGTTTGCCGACGTCAGAGCGCAGCTTTCAAAGCTGGTAACTGCAGAAGATCGCCTTCCCCTCATCCACCAGCTGGTTGAGATCTGTACAACACCTCTTGCATTGCTACGTGAAAAATTGAGCAAAAGCAAAAGTGCAATGGATGCACGGATCTTGAATTTCCTCACACCAGCAAACAATGAAGAGGTTGTTGAGCCGTCGTTTGAGGACGAAGACCAAAGGGAATTGGAAGATGACTTTCAGCTTGAGAGCACGGATACTTCGCTGAAGTTCACGGCCGAAGAAGTTGCGATGTTCGATAAATTCGTGGAAGGCAAAATGGACAAGGCCATCGCTGCATCTTCTGGGGTACTCCCCGGCTGGCGAATGTCGTCGGGTAATGCAGACGTGGTGAAAAAGATGTCCATTCATTGCATCAAGGCGCAAGTAGGCGACACCCCTGAAACGGACTTGACACTAAAAGTCCTGGACGGATTAAACAGAAATGGAAAAACCCGCAACAGCAGCTTAAGCGCCTTCTTCAAAGGCTTTATCATGAGCCGGACGTGGAATCTCACGCGGCACGGAGATAATTGTCAAAAGGTTCTGGAGCGTCAAAAGCCTGCAGAACTCGAGGCCAGCACTCTTGCAGCAGCTTACACGACGCACAATGCAGACGTCATTGCACAATGCAGATTCATTGGAAATCCAGCAGAGCAGGATTTGCTGAAAGCGCAACTCAACAATTCAACACCTTCGGCACTTAAGGCCATTTTGAAAGCCATCGAGGGATGCAACGGAAAGGAACTGATAAAGCAATGGAGAAGAGCGGGTGATGGTTTTGAGGCCAACTTCAAAGCCGCGTTCATGCTCATGAACCGGACCGGCGAAGAAGCAAATCGCATCTTCTCAATGCTGACGCCATACCTCACGGCGACGGCAGACATAGCGGATTTGAGCGCTGCCTTGAATATTTTGTCCGGGCAAAAGTTGCAAGGAAAATTCAATAACACAACCTTGTTCGACGATGTGTGCAAGCATCTTGTCGCTGAGAACACGGCATATTCAACATTCAACACGAGACCGGCCGGGCCGAGTCAAAGCGTTCCCGCAGGCCAGGACAACGCAATTCTGCTTACCCCAACTTCAGCGACCGATGCACGGCAGAAGAATTACATCGACGACATCGTCAAGGGCAATATATCCATCAAGGATTTACCTCCTGGTCTATTGAGCGACTCTGTGCGCAATGCATTACAGGCAAGGTGGAAATCACGGACTATCTGGACAGCCTTTATGAGGAAGTTGTCATCGTGGACAGGATGGGCCAAACCTGCTGTGGACAAGGCGTTGAGTGAGCAATTGTATTTGCACTTCATACACAAGGATCCGAAGCAATCTCCGCTGGTGTTGACTTGGCCGGATTCTGCGTATTACGGCAATACTGCAAAAGAAAGAAGCGAAAATTTGCGAAATTCATTCAAGAGCTTGCTAGGAATCAATGCCGACAACTACACGCTGTCCGAGCTGCTGACAGCGGCTTCTGTGTACACGAATTGGGACGATGGAGCATCGCTGACAAAAATTAAGGCAATCATTGGCAAAGGCGGTCTTCAGGCCGCAGTGGCTTTGCATCATATCACGGGTCTACAAGGCATGAAAATCCCGGACGATGCCGCCCTCGATCGAATCAACGCAGCAGTCGATTTGGCTGCCATTCAGGAAATCTTCAGACTACCTTTGCAACATATCGTTATTAATCCTCACAGCAACCCCAATCAGAACAAGGGGCTTGGGATAAATCATGAAGGGGGAGATATACTCATCTTGAAACAGAATATATTCAACCCTGAAGATATCAATCTGAACTTGGACAATGTCAACTCTAGCTCGAATGAAGAACCAAGCAATTCGGAAAGCGAAATCAGTCACAACGACCTTTCAGACATATCAATTATGCAACCTAGCTCAAACCGAGTTTCACTCCACGCTAAGTTCAATGGCAATGGCAATGAATCATCGTTACAGGCCGCCTTTAAACAAGGGATCCTGTCCAGCCCTCTTCCTGCCTAGTGGCACAGGATTCCGGCCGCAAGGCAGGAGCTATGAGGCAAGTGGCGCACTGAACTAAGTCCGAGGTGGCGGCGATTCACCGGTCGCCCGCCTCGCGCAGCGGCGGTCCGGACTCTGGGCCTTGCGGGACATCTGCGCTGACGACCATTTCAAACTCAAAACTGCGCAGGGCCCCTGAAGCCGCGACCCTGTGCGGAGGATGAGCGCACTGCCATCGAAGATTCGTTGGAGCGGCCCTGGGCCGACTACGTGGCACGGGGTGCGGTGCATCGCAAGCGAGGCGAGCCAGCCCGCGAGGGCTTCAGCAAGTTTGTGACCTGGTGGGCCGGCCTCGATGGCAGATCGGAATTGCCCGGCGTGGACCTAGGGCCCGCGAAGCGCCGGCAAATTCATTCGCTTGAGCTGATTCAACTCACTGAAACCCTCGACGCTCTGCGCCATCGCCGCCAGGGGCTGTCATGCGAGCCACCCCAGTTCAGCGCGTGGATCAGACTGCTCACCTTCAGGTCCGGTGCGTTGGGAACGAATTGACCGGCCAGTGACTGCGCCAGCTTGTCGTCACCGACAGCAAGGCAAATGATGTCCACCAGCTCCAACTTCTTGCGCACGCAAACCACCATGTCATGGCCCATGTGCAAGGCGCCTTTCACGCAGCATGGCGCCCTGAAGACCGCCTCGCCATCCTGGGGCACGCGGCTGGACAACCGGGCCAACAGCTTTCCGGGGTGCTCCGGTGAGGTATGCGCCATAAAAAGGGGCTTTTGCGAGACGGGCACGACCACCGGGGCATCCGTCTTTTGCCGAAGTTCGAATTTCTTCTCCAAGTCGCGCTTGTACTTCTCGCTCGTCTCCCACCGCCCTCGCGGCATCTGCCGCACAGCAGAGGGCCAGCCCTTGCTGTGGACGTCCATGGCCTGACCAGCAGCGGGCGCTGCCAAGAACATGGCCGCCGCAATCTTTTCCTTTGGGTTCAGGCCAGCAGGCGCGGCACCGCGGCCGCCAGCATCGCCACACCCGAGAGGCCGAGCAAGGACAGCACGAGCTTGCGGAACGCGGCCTCGCTCAAGCCGACGTACAGCCGCGAGCCCAGCAGCACGGGCACAAGCAGCGCCACGGCGACGACGGGCAGCAGGGGCCACAGGTCGCGCGTGACGGCGCCGGCGATGACGTAGCCCAGCAGGGTGAAGGCCAGGGCCGCGAGGTTGAAGTTCTGGATGATGGCGCGCTGCGTGTCTTTGTCCATGCCGCGCAGCGTGCACCACAGGGAGGGCACCACGCCAGTGAAGCCACCGATGCCGCCCATGAAACCGCCCGCGAGGCCGGCCACGCCATCGGCCAGGCGCCCGCCGCGCGAGACCTTGGGCAGGCGCGAGGACAGGAGCATGACGGGGCACCAGATCACCAGCACGGCGCCCAGCCACAAACGGAACAGGTCGGGGTTGAGGTGTGGGAGCACCGCGATGCCGATGGGGATGCCGATCACACCGCCGGCAAGGAAGGGCGCGAGCAGCTGTAGCCGCAGGGCGCGCCGGCTGGTGACGGCCGCCACGACCTGCCCGGTGAGCGAGCCGAACACGGCCATGACAGCCGCCACGCGCGGCTCGACGCCCCAGACCCAGAAGGACATGGCGACCATGCCGAAGGCAAAGCCCGAGAGGCCTTGCACGAAGCCCGCCACGGCCGCGCCCAGCACGAGCAGGGCAATCTCGGGGGCGGTCACGTGGCCATCTCCTCACGAGCAAGGGCGGCCCGCGAATTCGTGCAGCATGGGCTTGCGTCTGGGGGGATGAGGCGGCAGGGGTGCATGCGGGTTGGGGGGGAAGGTTCAGTGCGGACCCGAACGAAAGCGGCTGGGCGGGGCCCCGGCCGACTTTCGCATGAGGCGCCGCAGGGCGGTGGCGTCTTCGTAGCCCACCTGGGCCGCCACCTGCTCGATCGTCAGGCGGCTGCGCTCGATCAGCACGCGCGCGCGGTTAAGCCGCACACGCTGCACCAGCGCCAGCGCGCCGCCACCGGTGGCGGCCTTGACGTGCCGGGCCAGGGTGCGCGGCGACATGGCGAAGGCCTCGGCCAGCGCGGCCACGCCGGGCGGGTGGGGCAACGCGGACTCGATGTACTGCGTCAGGCGGCCGATCAGCTCGTTGCCGTTGGCCTGCAGGGCGGGCAGCACAAAGGGAGCCTGCGCCTGCCGACCGTCGATGAGCAGCACCCGGCTGACCGCGTCCGCCAGCGCCGGGCCGAAGCGGGTTCGCAGCAGGTGGAGCATGAGGTCGGTCTGCGCCAGCGCAGCGCCGGCGGTGGCGATGGGACCATCGGCGCAGACCATGCGGTCTGCGTCCACGCGGCACAACGGCGCCAGGCCTTGCAGGCGGGGCGCGAGCCACCACGAGGTGGTGACCCGTCGGCCGTCCAGCAGGCCCGCCGCGTGCAGGAGGAAGACGGCGGAGCAGGACGCGGCCACCTCGCCTCCCCGCGCCACGTGCTGCCGCAGGCGCTCGCTGGCCGCCCGCGCGTCGTCGCGCGCCAGGCGATCGGCCAGCGCCGAGGGCTGGTCCACACCCAGGCCGGGCACGATCCAGGTGGAGGTGTCGCGCCCCGCTCGGGCGGGCATCGGATGCGTCTGCAGTTGCAGGCCTTGGCCCAGCGCCACCAGGCCTCCGCCAGGCGAGCACACGCGCCAGGTGGGCTGCGGCACAGCGAGCTGCGGCGCGATGGCCGCCGCGGCGCTGAGCACGTCGAGTGTGACGGCCACCCCGCTTCCCCAGGCTGAAGGCAGCACGAGAACGGTGAAATCTCGCATGGCATGAATCGCTTGAAAGATGTCAAAACAGACACTGGCAGTGTAGTGCCGGCCTTGGTGCAATCAAGGCCTGTCCAACCCCGAGAGCCCAAGCCATGTCCCACTTGAATCCGACCGGACCCGATGCCCTTGCCGATTTCGAGGCGCGTGAGATCACGCTCGACGGTGTCACCAAGCGCGTGTTTGTGGCCGGCCAGGGGCCGGCGGTGATCGTCATGACCGAGATGCCGGGCATCAGCCCGCATGTGGCGCGCTTTGCGCGCTGGGTGCGCGACGCGGGGTGGACGGTGTACATGCCTTCGCTGTTCGGCGTGGATGGCGCGGTGCCCGAGGCCCAAGCGGGTCTGGCGGTGATGCAGCGTGCCTGCGTGAGCGCGGAGTTCCGCGCCTTCGCCAACCGCAAGGGACCGAACCAGGCCAGTCCGGTGACGCGCTGGCTCAGGCGGCTGGCCAGGCACGCGCACGAGGTCTGCGGCGGCCCCGGCGTGGGGGCGATCGGCATGTGCTTCACCGGCAATTTCGCGCTCACGATGATGCTGGAGCCGTCGATGCTCGCACCCGTGCTGTCGCAGCCCTCGCTGCCACTGGACGATCCGGGCGGCCTGGAGATCGGGCCCGAGGACCTGGCCGAGGTGCGCTCGCGCCTGGAGCGCGAAGACCTCACGGTGATGGCCTACCGCTTCGCAGGCGACAGGTTCTGCCAGGCCGCGCGTTTCAAGGCCTACGAGGCCGCGCTGGGCCCGCGCTTCGTGGCGAGGGTGCTGCCCGACAGCGCCGCCAACCAGACGGCCCTGCCTTCGTTCTTCGAGCAGGTGGTGAACAGCCCGCACAGCGTGGTGACGGCGCACCTGATCGATGAGGCCGGCCAGCCGACGCTCGCGGCGCGCGACGAGATTCTGGCCTTTTTCGCGCAGCGGCTCAGGAATCCCGGCAGTAGCCCTCGCCGGCCCGAACCGTCAGGCAGTGCTTCTTCTCGCTGAGCCACTTCATCCCGGTCTCGGCGCCGCTGGTGGCGCGCAAGGATTCCTTTACGCCATCGCGCTCGAACTCGATGCGATCGCCTGCGGCCCGGCCCGGGAAGGTGCGAGGGCCGTCGAGGTTGCGGATGGTCACTTCGTATTGACCGGCGCCGCCCGCGAGCTGGAGGGAGGTGCCCTCGGGCCCGTTCCATGCGCCAAGCCAGGCGTCGGTGGCCGGGGCGGATGCAGGTGCAGGTGCAGGTACCGGCGCGGACCCGGGGGCGCGCTCCTGGCAAGCGGCCAGGACGAAGGCTCCTGCGATCACGGCGATGGCGGCAAGGCGGGGATGCTTCATGGGGGCCTTTCGAATGGGCGCCGGATCAACGTTCGGCGATGTAATGCGACATGCGCGCGCTCTCGCCCTCGGCGAGGTAGGCGCGCACCTCGGTCTCGATCGCGCGATCGGCCACGGTGGCGCGCGCGCGCTGGTGCAGGTAGTCGGCCCAGGAGGTGACGATGAAGCGCTCCACATAGCGCGAGGGCTCGCCCAGGTCTTTGTAGACGCGCCAGAAGGTGGCGCCATCGCGGCGGCGCGGTGCTTTCATCCGGGCGATGGTGTCGAGAAACGCCTGGTCCACGCCGGGGCGGATGCGGTAGCCCACCTCCACCGCGATCGGCCCGGCCTCGGGGCTGGGCTCGGCTTCGACGAAGAGTTCGTCCCAGGGCGTGCCCTGGGTCACCTCATGGTCCGCGCCCACGCGCAAGGGAAAGGGGCGCGCCAGCAGCAGGCCCGCGGCCATGAGCACGCCGGCGGCGGCCAGGGCGGCGGTGAGGCCCGCCAGGTCGGACACCGCGCCCCAGAAGGCCGAGCCGATGGCGAAGGCACCCAGCGCGGAGACGATGTGCAGCGCCACCGCACGCGAACGCACCCAGGGCGGGGCGCTGGCCTGGGTGGCGGTGTTGAAGGTGGACATGGTGGCCATCCAGGCCGCACCACCCAGCGCCATGGCCACGTACACCACCGCCGGCACGCGCACCCAGGCGGCCACCAGCATCACGGTGGCGAACACCATGCAGGCCACGGCCACGATGGCGTCCAGCGAGAACCGCGCGCGCAGGCGGCCGATGACGAGGCCCGAGGCGACCGCCCCGGTGCCCAGGCAGCCCATGAGCAGGCCAAAGCCTTCGGCGCCGGTGCCCAGCTGGCGCTGTGCGATCACCGGCAGCAGCGCCCAGAGCGCCGAGCCGGCCGCGCTGAAAGCCATCACGCGCACGAGTTGCGCCAGGATGAGGCGCGAGTGCCAGGCAAAGCGCAGGCCGCTGAGCGTGCCGCCCCACAGGCGCTCGGCCGGCAGGCTGGAGGGCGGGTGCGCGCGCGGTGGCCAGCGGCGGATCGACTCCCACATCACCACCGTGGTGAACACCGTGACCACGAACACCCAGCCCGCGCCCAGGCGCGCGAACAGCAAACCGGCCAGGGTGGGGCCGATGGCGCGCGCGGCGTTGTAGGCAATGCCGATGGCGGTGATGGCTTGCGGCCACTCGGGGCGCGGCACGGGATCGACCACCGAGGAGTTCCAGGCCGGCGTGAGAACCGCCGTGCAGCAGCCGCAGACGAACACCAGGAACAGCACCGAGGCCGGCCCTCCCCAGCCGGCCAGCACCAGAGCGGCCAGCAGCGCGCTCGCGCCCACCTGGGCGATCAGCGCGCCCGAGATCAGGCGGCGGCGGTCGGTGGTGTCGGCCAGCACCCCGGCAGGCAGCGCCAGCAGGAACATGGGCAGAAACACCGCGGTCTGCACCAGGGCCGCCAGGAAGGAAGACCCGGTGAGTTCGACCATGAGCCAGGCGGCGGCCATGGTCTGCATGCCACTGCCGACGAAGAAGACCGCGCCGCAGATCCAGAGCCCCCGAAAGGCGGGTTGGCGAAGCGGGCTCCAGATGGATGTGGACATGGCCCATTATTCCGCACACCCCCCGGGGTACGCGGGAGCGCGCGCGAAGTCTCAGCGCGGCGTGTGGCCGTAGGTGATGGAGAGCACCACGCCCGAGCGCAGGCGCACCGTGGCGAACAGGTTGCCGGGGCCTCGGTCGTACAGCCATTCCTCGGTGACCTGGCAGGGCAGGATGCGGCTGGCGTAGGGCTCGGGCACGGGGTAGTAATGGGGGTTCTGGTAGATGGGTGCGCAGTAGGTGTCGGTCAGCACGGGCTGGCCGCACTTGGCCATCAGCGAGAGTTTGGAATCACCTTCGGCCGCGATGCCCCCCACGCAGCGCAGCGATTCCGCGCGCGCCGGGGCCGCGCCACCCGCCAGGGCCAAGAGCAGCCCCAGGCCCGCCAGCCACGGCCAGCCCGGCAGGGTCGAGGGCGGGCGGGCGGCTGGGGCCAGCATGGGGGTCGGGCTACACGATGCCGTTTCGGATCGCGTAGACGGTGAGTTCGGCGTTGTTGGCCAGGTGCAGCTTTTCGAGCACGCGCGCGCGGTAGACGCTCACGGTCTTGGGGCTGAGCATGAGTTCTTCGGCGATGTCCGAGAGCTTCTTGCCCGAGGCGATCTTCTGCAGGGTCTGCAGTTCGCGCTCGGACAGGCTGGCGTGCAGCTCTTCGCTTTCGGGGGCGTTGAGCGTGTCCACCAGCATCTGCGCGACGTCGGCCGTCACGTACTTGCGGCCCTGCATCACGGTGCGGATGGCGGCCACCAGCTCGGCGGGCTCGCCCGCCTTGTTCAGGTAGCCTCGCGCGCCCGCGCGCAGGCAGCGGATGGCGTACTGGTCTTCCGGGTACATGGAGACCACCAGGGTCTTGACGGCAGAGCCCTCCTCCTTGAGCGCGCCCAGCACCTCCAGGCCCCCGCGCCCGGGCATGTTGAGGTCGAGCACGAGCACGTCGCACTCGACCTTGCGCATCACGTCGCGCAGTTCGGGGTAGCTGCCGGCCTCGCCGACCACCTGGATGTCGGTGGCTTCCGAAATGGTGTCGCGGATGCCGCGCCGCACCATGGCGTGGTCGTCACACAAAATCACCTTGATCATGGGGCTCCTCGTCGGCCTGGGCCGCATTGTGCGGGTTGCTGGAAGTCTGCAAGGGTATCGACAGAATGACCGAGGTGCCCCGGGGCGAGGAGCTCACGTCGAGCCAGCCACCCACCTTGGCGGCGCGCTCGCGCAGGCCGAGCAGGCCAAAGGACTTGGCCTTGCGCAGGGCGTGCGCGTCCAGGCCCTTCCCGTTGTCGGTCACTTCAAGGGTCAGCACGCCTTCGCGGTCGCTCAGGTCGATGTCGACCGCGCTGGCCTCGGCGTGCTTCTGCACATTGGTCATGGCTTCCTGGGCGGTGCGGTAGGCCACCAGCTGGAGTTCGCGCGGCACGTCCAGCGTCTCGGAGGAGCGCCGCACCACCACCCGAAGGCCGGTGCGCCGCTCGAAGCCCGAGGCCAGCCAGAGCACGGCGGCGACCAGGCCCTGGTCGAGGATGGGCGGGCGCAGGTTCATCATGATGCGCTGGCTCGCGCCCAGGGCGTGCTGCAGCATCTCCATGGCCGAGCCCAGGTGGCGCTGGATATCGTCCTGCTCCACGTGCCGGCCGACCCAGGCCAGGTCCAGCTTGACGGCGGCCAGCGCGCCACCGATGTCGTCGTGGATCTCGCGCGCGATGTCGGCGCGCTCCTGCTCGATGCTGGTCTGCAAGTGCTCGGCCAGTTCGGCCAGGCGGCGGCGCGACTCGGCCAGTTCGGCGTCGGCCGCGGCCTTGGCACGGCGGGTTTCGCTGACCTCGATGGCACGCTCGATCACGTGCGAGAGGCGGTGCATGCTGTCCTTGAGCAAGTAATCGCTCACGCCCCGGTGCATGACATCGACCGCCGCCGTTTCACCGATGGCACCGGAGAGGATGACGAAGGGGATGTCCAGCTTCATCGCCCGCACCTCGTCCCAGGCGTCCATGCCGGTGAAGCCGGGCAGGTGGTAATCGGCCAGCACGATGTCGTAGGGGGCGCTCTGCAGTTCGCGGCGGAAGTCCTCCAGCGTGTCCACCAGCACCACCTCGCTGGCGAGCTGGCTGCGCTGCAGGGCGAATTTCACGAGTGCGTGGTCCACCCGCGAATCCTCCAGATGGAGGATGCGGACAAAGCGCTTGTCCGGGGTGGGAGACGGTCCGCTCATGCTGCTGTTCTCGGGGGATGAATGCCACTTTGCGCCCAGGGCTGGGCCGGCAACGCGGAAATTGGTGCTGAATTCGGCCCGTTATCTGTCGATACAGGGTCGGACAGCTGTTGAAAATTGTAATCCCCACCCAGTCGCCGAGCGCCCCACCACCCACCATGGAACTACCGACGATGCAGCAGACCCCGCCGTCTGTCTCCCTGCCCGTGAATCTGGTGGCCGACCTCCAGGATTCGCTGCTCATGGCCATGACGGACCTGCAGCGCCTCGAAGGCCTGCTCGACCACGCCACCAGCAACCTGCTGGAACGCTTTGGTTCGGCCAACCGGGCCCTGGGCCACCTCAGCGCCGAACGGGGCGAGGAGCTCGGGCCGATCCGCCAGACCCTGCACCAGGCCGTGACCGAATTGCAGTTTCACGACATGGCGACCCAGCTGATCGTGCACACCGGCAAGGTGCTGCAAAGCTGCGCCTGGCGCCTGGCCGACCAGACCATGGAGCCCGAGGAAGGCGAGGTGCCGATGGACGTCGACCCCATGCCCGAGCGCCCCAGCCCCGTGACCCAAAGCGAGATGGACGCCGGTTCCATCGACCTGTTCTGAGCACAGGCCGATTCAAGCCTTTGCCCCAATTGCCGATATTTGATTCCAAACGGAGTAAGCCATGCGATCGATTCTTGCCGTAGACGACTCGGCGTCCATGCGAAAAATGGTGTCCTTCACCCTCACTGGGGCGGGCTACCACGTGGTCGAGGCCGTGGACGGTCAGGACGCCTGGGAAAAAGCCCAGACGCACAGCATCGACCTGGTGCTGACCGACCAGAACATGCCCAACATGGACGGGCTGGGCCTCACGCGCAAGCTGCGCGAGCACAGCAAGTTCAAGACCGTGCCCATCCTGATCCTGACCACCGAGTCCAGCGACCAGATGAAGCAGCTCGGCCGCGCGGCCGGCGCCACCGGGTGGCTGGTCAAGCCATTTGATCCGGGTCGCCTGATCGAAGTGATCCAGAAAGTCATCCGCTAACCATGGAAAACACCCCCGCAGAGCTTTGCGCCACCCCCTCGACGGGGCACCAAGCCGGTTCTCCGGTGCCCCTCGACCAGGCACGCCAAGCCACCACCGCACGCAAGGAGTTTCACCATGGGTGAAATGATGAACGAGGGCCAGAACCTCGGCAACGACATCGACCTGAGCCAGTTCTACTCGATCTTTTTTGAAGAAGCCGGCGAGAACCTCGACCAGATGGAGCAGATGCTGCTCGCGCTCGACCTGGAGAAGGCCGACGACGAGGAGCTCAACGCCATCTTCCGCTGCGCGCACTCGATCAAGGGAGGCGCGGCCACCTTCGGCTTTGCCGACGTGGCCGAACTCACGCACCAGATGGAGTCGCTGCTGGACAAGCTGCGCCGCCACGAACTGACGCCCACGGCCGCCATGGTGGACGTGCTGCTGGAATCGTCCGACGCGTTGCGCGGCCTGCTCGGCGCCCACCAGGGGCGCGCCGGCGAGCCTCCCGCCACGGCGGCCCTGGTGGCGCGCATCAGCGTGCTGGCCCATGGCGAAGAGGCCGAAGCCCACGCGCAGGAAGCGCCGGCGCCGGCTCCGGTGGTGGTGGCCGCGGCACCCGCGCCCGCACCCGTGGCCGCACCCGCTCCGGTGCGCAAGGCCGCCAAGGCCGAGCGCGAGCTGGAAATCCACGTCGGCCCGCTGGACAACCCGGCCTCGGCCGACGGCATCGCCGAGCTGTTCCGCGACATTCCCGGCCTGGGCACCATCGAGCCCCTGCCCTGCGACCTGAGCACCCGCCGCGTCTGGCGCGCCCGCACCTCGGCCAGCGACAGCGACCTGATGGACCTGTTCACCTTCCATGTGGGCAAGGACGACATCCGCATCGTGGAACAACAGGCGCAGCAGGCGCCGAACATCACCATCGGCGAAGACGGCGAGCCCATGGGCTCCGGCCACCCGAACCCGACGACCGAAGGCCGCGACTACGGCTTCTTCGAAGGGGCTCCCGGCGTGCCGGCGCGCGCTGCCGCACCCGCCGAGGGGGCTGCCCCCAAGGCCGCGCCCAAGGTGGAGGCCCGCGCCCCCGCCGGAGCCGGCCTCGAATCGAGCACCTTGCGCGTCTCGGTGAGCAAGGTGGACCAGCTCATCAACCTGGTGGGCGAACTCGTCATCACCCAGGCCATGCTCGCGCAGAAGAGCCGCGAGCTCGACGACAAGGACAACCAGCCCCTGCTGGCCGGCCTGGCCGACCTGGACCGCAACACCCGCGACCTGCAGGAAGCGGTGATGTCGATCCGCATGATCCCCATGTCCGTGGTCTTCAACCGCTTCCCCCGCATGCTGCGCGACCTCGCCACCAAGCTGGGCAAGAAGGTGGAGCTCGTCACGCAGGGCGAATCGACCGAGCTCGACAAAGGCCTGGTGGAGAAGATCACCGACCCCCTGACCCACCTGATCCGCAACAGCTGCGACCACGGCATCGAGATGCCGCAAGAGCGCCGCGCCAAGGGCAAGAGCGAGAGCGGCACGATCACGCTGTCGGCCACGCACGAGGGCGGCTCGATCCTGATCGAGGTGCGCGACGACGGCAAGGGCCTCTCGCGCGAGAAACTGCTGCACAAGGCCCGCGAGAAGGGCATCGACGCGCCCGACACGCTGACCGACAGCGAAGTCTGGAACCTGATCTTCGCGCCCGGCTTCTCCACCGCCGAGGAAGTGACCGACGTGTCCGGCCGCGGGGTGGGCATGGACGTGGTCAAGAAGAACATCACCGCGCTCAACGGCACGGTGGAGATCGATTCGGCCGAGGGCTTCGGCATGCGCGTCTCGGTGCGCCTGCCACTGACGCTGGCCATCATGGACGGCATGTCGGTGCGCGTGAGCGACGAGGTGTACATCCTGCCGCTGTCCAACGTGATCGAATCGTTCCAGATCAAGCCGAGCGACATCAACACCATGGCGCAAGGCGCCCAGGTGGTGAAGGTGCGCGAAGAGTACATGCCCGTGGTCGAACTCGAGCGCGTGTTCCAGGTGCCGCGCTTCGAATTCAACGGCACCAGCCCCATCATGGTGGTGGTCGAGGCCGAAGGCTCGCGCGTGGCGCTGATGGTGGATGAACTGCTGGGCCAGCAGCAGGTGGTGATCAAGAACCTGGAGTCCAACTACCGCAAGGTGCCCAATGTCTCGGGCGCCACCATCCTGGGCGACGGCAAGGTCGCCCTGATCCTGGACACCTCCGGTCTGGTGCGCCGCTCGCGCCATTGATATGTTGAACACCCCCTCCGCGCTTCGCGCGACCCCCTCGAGGGGGCAACACCAGCGGCCCGGCGCAGCCGGTTCCGCGGTGCTTCTGGACAAGGCACGGTCCGCCCCCGAAGACGGCCCCCTGACCGAAGGCCGCGAATTCGTCTGGTCCAACGACGACTTCACGCGCATCAAGGCCCTGATCTACAAGAAGGCCGGCATCAGCCTGCACGACGGCAAGCACGCCATGGTCTACAGCCGTGTCTCTCGCCGCCTGCGCGAGACCGGCCACGACAGCTTCAAGACCTACCTCGACTGGCTGGAGAAGCACGACGGTGCCGAGTGGCAGGAGTTCATCAACGCGCTGACCACGAACCTCACCGCGTTCTTCCGCGAATCGCACCACTTCGGCATCCTGCACGACTTGCTGGCCGCCAAGCGCACGCAGGCCTGGCGCATCTGGTGCTCGGCCGCCTCCACCGGCGAGGAGCCCTACTCCATCGCCATGACGGCCACCGAGGCGCTGGGCACCTCGGGCAGCTTCCAGATCGTCAACAGCGACATCGACACCAAGGTGCTGGCCACCGCGCAGCGCGGCATCTACAAGGCCGACGGCGTCAAAGGCCTGAGCCCGGAACGCCTGCAGCGTTTCTTCATGCGCGGCAAGGCGGGCAACGCCGGCCTGATGCGCGTGAAGCCCGAACTGCAGAAGCACATGGAATTCCTCAGCGTCAACCTGATCGAGAACCTGCCCTTTCGCGAGCCCTTCGACGTGGTGTTCTGCCGCAACGTGATGATCTACTTCGACGCGGCGACGCAGCGCGCCGTGCTCGAGCGCATCCATCGCGTGATGAAGCCTGGCGGCATGCTGTTCGTGGGCCACGCGGAGAACTTCAGCGACGCCCGCAGCCTCTTTGCCCTTCGCGGAAAGACCGTGTATGAGCGCATTTGATGCCGTTGCCACGCGCCCCGCGGCGGGCAACACCCGTCTGGCGGCTCTCAAGGCGCGTTCCCCCAAACCTGGCGAGGCCAGTTTCTTCTACCACGACCACCACTTCAAGCACGACGCGGTCAAGGTGCTGCCCGGCGAGTATTTCGTGACCGGCGACGACCTGGTGGTGATGACGGTGCTGGGCTCCTGCATCGCCGCCTGCATCTGGGACCCGCGCGTGCGCGTCGGAGGCATGAACCATTTCATGCTGCCCGACGGTGGCAACGATTCGAGCGGCCGATACGGCTCCTACGCGATGGAACTGCTGATCAACGAGATGATCAAGCTCGGCGCCCGGCGCGAGACCATGCAGGCCAAGGTGTTCGGTGGCGGCCAGGTGATGCACACCTTCACCACCATGAACGTCGGGGAGCGCAACACCGCCTTCGTGCTCGACTACCTGCAGACCGAGCGCATCGCCGTGGTTTCCAAGGACGTGCTCGACATCTACCCGCGCAAGGTGTGCTACTTCCCCGCCACGGGCAAGGCCATGGTCAAGCGCCTGGCGCACTCGCACCCCGAAACCATCGAGACCCAGGAACGCAAGGCCAGTGCGGCCGTCGTGGTCAAGGCCACGGCCGGCGGCTCGGTGGACCTGTTCTAAGGGAGAAAACAACATGGCAAAGATCAAGGTCGTCGTGGTCGACGACTCGGCCCTGGTGCGCAGCCTGCTCACCGAAATCATCAACCGGCAGCCCGACATGGCCTGCATCGGTGCGGCCAGCGACCCGCTGGTGGCGCGCGAGATGATCCGCGAACTCAACCCGGACGTCATCACGCTCGACGTGGAAATGCCGCGCATGGACGGCCTGGAATTCCTCTCGCGCCTCATGCGCCTGCGGCCGATGCCGGTGGTGATGGTCTCCACCCTGACCGAGCAAGGTGCCGAGATCACGCTGCGCGCGCTGGAGATGGGCGCGGTCGATTTCGTGGCCAAGCCGCGCATCGGCGTGAGCAGTGGCCTCAACGAGCTGGCAGGCGACATCGTCGACAAGATCCGCGTGGCGGCCAAGGCCCATGTGAAGCGGCTGGCG
>NZ_JAHCKK010000061.1 GCF_026125825.1 Hydrogenophaga sp.
GGGCACTGGTGGCGCTTCCGCGGCGGTGGCCGGGGTCTCCACGGCCACCGCACCGGGGCCGGCCAGGCGCGCGGCCGCGTTCACCCCGAACTCGTCCCACAGGCGGTCGGCCTTGGTTTTCATCACGCCCAGGCCGAAGGTGCCCATGCGGCCGAGCACGTCCACCTTGACCTTCATGCGCAGTTCGGTGCCACCGCCTTCGCGGGGCTGCAGCCACATCTCGCTGTTCTGCTTGAGCGAGCTGGCGACGGACGCGTCTTCGCCGGTGCCCTCGGCGCGCAGGTAGCGCGGTGCATCGCGTTCGACGATGCGGGTCTTGAGCTTGAAGCGCGCGCTGATGAAGGCGATCTTCACCTTCATCACGGCCACGTACTCGTCCTCGCTCACGACGTCGATGGACTCCATGCCGGGCACGCAGGCGCCCATGGCGTGGGGGTCGAGCAGCAGCGCCCAGACGTCTTCCGGCGGCGCGTCGAGCAACAGGGTTTTTTCAATTTCCACGCATCTTCTCCGCGGCGTTGAGGATGGATTCGACGATCTGGGTGTAGCCGGTGCAGCGGCAGAGGTTGCCGTTGAGGCCATGGCGCACCTCGTCTTCGCTGGGCGCGGGGTTGGCCGCGAGCATCGCGCACGAGGTCATGAGAAAGCCGGGCGTGCAGTAGCCGCATTGCAGGCCGCCGCATTGCATGAAGCTCTCCTGCAAGGGGTGCAGGGTCTCGCCCTGCGAGAGGCCTTCCACGGTGGTGATGTGGCGCCCGCTGTGTTGCACGGCCAGGCTCAGGCAGGACTTGACGACCTGCCCGTCGACCAGCACGGAGCAGGCGCCGCAGATGCCGGTTTCGCAGCCGCGCTTGGTGCCGGTGAGGTGCAGGTCGTCGCGCAGAAAGTCTGCGAGCAGGCGCCGCGCGGGCACGGTGCTCTGCACGGCTTCGCCATTGACGGTGAGGGTGATGGGGTGTTGGCTCATGGCTGGGGTCTGTTCCTATTCCTGGGGCAGGCCGAAGAGGTCTGCGATGTTGCGCCGGGCGACCACGCGCACCATGTCGCGCCGGAAGTCGGCGTCGCCGCGGGCGTCGGACACGGGCTCGATGTCGGCGGCGACGATGTCGGCGGCTTCGGCCGCCACCTCGGCGGTGATGGTCTTGCCGGCCAGCCACGCTTCGGCGCGCGGCAGGCGCACGGGGATGGGGGTGGACGCACCGACGGCGATGCGCGCTTCGGTGCAGACGGCACCCTGGCGACGCGCGACGAAGGCCACGCTCACCAGGGGCCGGTGCTCGGCCGCCGTGCGCAGGAAGCGCGCGTACTGGCCGCTTGCGTCGGCGGGCAGCGCGGGCACGCGGATCTCGCTGAGCAGTTCGTCGGGCTCCAGCGCGGTGGTGTAGTAGTCCACCAGGAAGTCGCTCAGGGCCAGCACGCGCTCGCCGCGCGCGCTGGCGAGCACCACCTGCGCGTGGAGCGCCAGCAGGCAGCCGGGCGGGTCGGTGGAGGGGTCGGCGTAGCAGAGGTTGCCGCCGATCGTGCCCTGGTTGCGCACCTGCGGGTTGGCCACGCGCGCGGCCATGCTGGCGAGCATGGGAAAGCGCTCGCGCACCAGCGGCGATGCGGCGACCTCGGCGTGCAGTGTGAGCGCGCCGATGCGCAGGCCGCCGCGCTCGTCGAGCGCGATGCCGCGCAGCGCGCCCAGCCGGCCCAGCGACACCAGGTGCGAGGGCGTGAGCATGCGCTGGCGCATGCCGAGCATGAGCGCGGTGCCACCGGCGATCACGCGGCATTCGTCGCCGAGATCGGCCAGCATGCGGCTGGCCTCGGCCACGCTGGCGGGTTCGAGGTAGTCGAAGTCATGCATGGGCCGTCTCCTCCAGGGCGCGCAGGGCGGCCAGCACCTTCTGCGGGGTGATGGGCAGGTCGGTGATGCGCACGCCCACGGCGTCGTACACCGCGTTGGCGATGGCGGGTGCACCGGGCAGGATGGCGGTCTCGCTCGCACCCTTGGCGCCGTGCGGGCCGTTGGGCTCGTCGGACTCGACCAGCCCGCCGCGCAGCAGGGGCACGGCGTCGGCGGTGGGCATGTTGTAGTCGGCGAAGTTGCCGTTCATGAGGCGCCCGCCTTCGAGCTGGAGTTGCTCGTAGAGCGTCCAGCCCATGGCCTGCACGGTGGCGCCGTTGGTCTGGCCGTGGATGGCCAGCGGGTTGAGGGCTTTGCCGCAGTCGTCGCTGACGAAGCTGTCGATCACCGTGACCTGGCCGGTCTGGGTGTCCACCTCGACCTCGACCGCCTGCGCCGCGAACGAGTAGGCGGGCGCGATGTTGCCGTGGACCTGGTCGTCGTGCATCTGGGTCTTGGCGTCCCAGCTGCCCATGACCTGGATGCCTTCGCCGCCGTGGCGCCAGATGTGCTGGCGCGCCACTTCGGCCAGGGAGCGCTGCGCCCCGGGTTGGCCGCGCACGCGGATGTGGCCGTCGGCGATTTCCAGCTGGTCGGCCCGCGCGCCGAGCATCTGCGCGGCCAGGGCGAAAAGCTTGTCGCGCGCGGCCTGCGCGGCCACGATGGCGGCATTGCCCGCCGCCATGGTCACGCGCGAGGCCAGGGTGCCGATGCAGAAGGGCGCGGTGTCGGTGTCGGGCGCGACCACGTGCACGTGGGCCAGCGGCAGGTTGAGCTCGTGGGCCACGACCTGGCTGAGCATGGTCATGGCGCCCTGCCCCATGTCGCCCTCGCTGCAATGCACCACCAGGCGGCCGTCTTCGTTGACCTTGATCATGACGGTGGAGCCGTCCCAGTTGCCGATGGTGCGGTTGCCGCTGACGTGCATGGCCGCGGCCATGCCCACGCCACGGCGACGGCTGCCCGTGCCCGGCGCCCGCGCGCGCTTCGCTTGCCAGCCGATGGCTTCGGTGCATTGCGCGATGCATTCGAGCAGGCCGGTGCTGCCGATGTGCCAGCCGTGGATGGAGGTCTCGCCGCGCCCGATGGCGTTGCGCCGGTGGATCTCCACCGGGTCGAGCCCGAGCTGCCCGGCCATGGTGTGGATGTGGCTGTTGAGGGCGAAGAGCATCTGCGTGCCGCCAAAGCCACGAAACGCGCCGTGCGGCGGCGTGTGGGTGTAGGCCATGGTGGCGTGCGAGCGCACGTTCTGCAGCCGGTGCATGTTGTCGCTGCGCATGGCGCTCACATGCATGACCTCGGGCGAGAGGCCGCAGTAGGCGCCGCAGTCGGCGACGATGTGCACGTCCTTGGCGACGATCAGGCCTTCGCGTGTCATGCCCAGCTTGAGGGTGATGCGCTCAGGCACGCTGGAGCAGGCGGCCTGGAAGTCTTCGAGCCGGTTGTTGACGAGGCGCACCGCGCGCCCGGTCTTGAGGGCGAGCAAGCCGGCCACGAGCTGGTTGTCGTCTTCGACGATCTTGCCGCCAAAGCCCCCGCCCACGGTGGCGGCCTGCACCCGCACGCGCGAGACCGGGAGCTCCAGCGCCGCGGCCAGGCGCGCGCGCGCCAGGAAGACGGACTGCGTCGAGGTCCAGACCTGCAGGCGGCCGTCCGGGTCGATCATCGCCACGCTGGCCATGGGTTCGAGGTAGCCCGGGTACTGAGCGTGGGTGGTGTAGGTGGCTTCGTGGATGAGGTCGGCCTGCGCGAACCCGGCCTCGACGCTGCCGCGCTCGAAGCGGATTTCGTGCGCGACGTTGCCGCGCCCGGGATGAACGCCGCTGGCGCCTGGGGCGAGCGCGTCCTCGGGGCTCAGGAGCGCGGGCAGCTCTTCGTATTCGATGTGGATGAGGTCGAGCGCATCGCGCGCGATCTCCTCGGTGGTGGCGGCCACGGCCGCCACCTCTTCGCCCGCGAAGCGCACCGCGCCCTCGGCCAGGATGCGGCGCTCCTTCTGGTGCACGCCCCACAGGGTGCGCGGCGCATCGGCCCCGGTGAGCACCGCCTTGACGCCGGGCAGGGCCCGCGCGGCCGAGGTGTCCACGCTCACGATGCGCGCATGGGGATAGGGGCTGCGCAGGATCTTGCCGTGCAGCATGCCGGCGACTTTGATGTCGCCGGCGTACACCGCGCGGCCCAGCACCTTGGCGCGGGCGTTGACCTGCGGCGTGTCGCGGCCCAGGGTGGATTCGCTCATGGATGTTCCTCGGCTTGGGCTCAGTCGGCCTGGATGTTCAGGTCTTTGATGAGCTTGGAGAGGCGCGCGTGGTCGTCGGCGTTGATCTTGGCCAGCGCCTCGGGCTTGCCGCCCACCGGGCGCGAGCCGAAGGTCGCCATCTTTTCGACCACGTCGGGCATGCGCAGGATCTCGTTCATGTGCTCGTTGAGCAGCTTGACGACGGACGGCGGCGTGCCCTTGGGGGCGAAGATGCCGTTCCAGGCGCCGAGCTTGACGTCCTTGTAGCCCTGCTCGGCCACGGTGGAGAGGTTGGGGACCAGCGGGCTGCGTTCGCCATCGGTGAGCGCTACCGCGACCAGCTTGCCGGTCTTGAGGTGCGCTTCCACGGCGCCCAGCGTGGCGTAGCCCATGGTGACGCGGCCCGCGAGCATGTCGGGAATCATGGGACCGACGCCGCGGAACGGCACATGCTGCACCTGGATGCCGGCGGCGCGGTTGAGCCACTCGGCCACGATGTGCATCGGCGAACCGGCGCCCGGGCTGGCGTAGGTGAGTTGCTTGCCGGCCTTGGCCTGGGCCACGAGGTCGGCCACGGTCTTGATGCCGCTGTCGGGGTGCGTGACCAGGAGCACCGACTGCATCGCCGTGAGCACCACCGGCTCGAAGCCGTGCAGCACGTCGTAGCTGGCGCTGGGGGCGAGCTTGAGCACCATGGGTGCGGTGGTGAAGGGGTTGGGCGTGAACAGCAGCGTGTAGCCATCGGGCTTGGCGCGCGAGACGTAGGTGTTGCCCAGCGTGCCGCCCGCGCCCGGCTTGTTTTCCACGATCACGGTCTGCTTGAGCCGCTGCGAGAGCTTGTCGGCGAACAGGCGGGCGGTGGCGTCCGAGTCGCCGCCGGGCGGATAGGCCACGACCAGGCTGATGGTCTTGTCCGGGTAGGTCTGGGCGGCTGCGCCACCCGCGATCAAAGCCGTGGCCGCCAGGGCCAAGGCCATCCACTGTCGACGATCCGTTTTCATCAATGCACTCCTGTAAAGGCGATTCATGCCGTTGGGTGGGGTCCAGGCCGGTGTCCGTCCGCGCCGTTGGTTGGTTTCATATTGGAAACATGGGTTTACAACGGAAACGCATTCATCCTATTCCTTCGTCGTTGACTGATCAACGATGAAATCCCGCATTCTCACAATTTGTTGCAATTTAATTGACGGATCAACGACGGGATCGGTGCGGGGCGCGGATCGGGCGCGCTGCTTCGCTGAGAATGCCCGCATGTCCCAAGACGAGCCCCTGCAGAAACCCGCCGCCGCGCCGCCCGAAGCGGGCGCCGACGACATCGACAACCCCTGGGCGGACCTGGCGCCCGACGGCGCCGGTCTGGCGGTGCACGACTTCCTGACGACGATGTTCAGCCACACCAGCAACGGGCTGCGGCGCGCGATCACCCTGCCCTACGCGGACCGCTTCGAGCTCACGGTGTCGGAGTGGCGCATCCTCTCGGTGCTGGCGCACGCGGGCTCACTGCCGTTTGCAGAGCTGGTGGAACTCGCGGCGGCCGACAAGGCGCAGGTCAGCCGCGCGCTGCGGCTGCTGGGCGATCGAGGGTTGGTGCAGACGCAGACGCCGGGCCCTCGCGGGCGCAAGGGCCTGACCTGCCGCATGACGGAGGCCGGCGAGGCGCTGTATCAGGAGATCATGCCGCTGGCGCGGCGCAGCCAGGCGCAGATGATCCTCACGCTCAGCCGGGACGAGCGCCGCATGCTGTACACGGTGCTCGGCAAGTTGCGGCGGCAGTGCGGGACTGCCGCCGCCGACGACGACGCGGTCGCTTAGAGGTCCAGGACGAGCCGGTCGCTCTTGCAACCGGAGACGCAGACCATCATGGCCTTGTTGGCCGCGCGCTCGGCGTCGGTCAGCACCATGTCGCGGTGGTCGGGGATGCCTTCGAGCACCTTGGTCTCGCACGAGCCGCAGATGCCTTCTTCGCAGCTGAAGGGCACGTCGGCGTTGATTTCGATGAGGCGCTTGTGCAGCGTGGTCTCGGGCGTGACCTCGAACATCTGGCCGCTGCGGCGCAGCTCGACGGTGAAGCGGGTCTTGGCGTCGTCCGCGGCCGCCACCTCGACCGCCGCGAAGCGCTCGATGTGGGCGTTGGCGTGGCCCAGCGCGGCGCAGGTTTTCTCGAAGTTGTCCAGCATCACGGCCGGACCGCAGGCGTAGTAGTGCTCGCTGGCCGAGGGCGGGCGGCGGCCCAGCAGGGCCGGGAGGTCGGGCGGGCCGCCCTTTTCGTCGTCGAAGTGCCAGGTCACGGGCACGCCCAGGGCTTCGATTTCGTCGATGAAGGCCGCGCTCTTGCGCGAGCGCGCGAAGTACAGGAATTCGAAGCTGCGGCCCAGGTCCTTGAGGCGGCGCGCCATGCACAGCACGGGCGTGACGCCGATGCCACCGGCCACCAGCACCGTGTGGCCGGCCTCTTCGTGCAGGCCGAAGTGGTTGCGCGGCGCGCTGATGGTGATGCGCATGCCCACGCGCAGCTGCTCGTGGACGCAGCGCGAGCCGCCCCGGCTGGCGCGGTCCTTGAGCACGCCGACCACGTAGCGGTGGCGCTCCTGGCTGTTGTTGCACAGCGAGTAGCTGCGCACCATGCCGTTGGGCAGGTGCAGGTCGATGTGGGAGCCGGCCGTGAACGGGGGGAACACGACGTCGGGGGCGGGACGCAGGTCCACGCTGATGATGTCGTCGGCTTCGTGACGCAGGGTGTGGACCCAGGCTTGCAGGGTGGTGGCGTTGTTGCTCATCCCGCGATTCTCACACGGGCTTGTCCAGCTGGGCTTTGGCCAGGTTTCTGAGGTGGCGGCGCAGGCGCACGATGCCCATGTCGTGGGCGTACAGGTGCTCGCGCTTGTTGGCGTCGGGCTCCATGTTTTCCACGGCGACGCGGTCCTGCTCCAGCACGTTCCAGTGGCGCTCTTCCAGGCGGTTCTTGTAGAGGAAGCGCCAGGTGTCGCGCTGCCAGCCGGTCACGCGGCGGCAGCGCCAGTGGAACACGCCCGAGGTGCGGTTGTTGATCGGCGTGTAGCTGCCGATGATGGTGAAGTTGCCGCCGGGGCCGCCGGTCTTGGGGTAAGGGATTTCCAGGCGCATCACGTGGATGCCCAGGTCCATCCACTCGGTCCAGTCGAAGTTGACGCCGCGCTGGCCTTTCTTCTCGAAGCAAAAGCCGTTGGGGATGTCGCGGATCTGGAATTCGGCCTGGCTGTCGCCTTCGCTCATGGTGTGCGACTGCTTGTGCAGGTACACGCCGTGCATGGGGTCCATGACGTTGTCGATGACGTAGCGGTAGTCGCCACCCCACTCGGTGTAGCAGAGGAAGGACGACCACTCGGGCGAGGTGAGTTCCTCGGGCAGGCGCAGCGGGGGCGCTTCGTCCAGGATGGGGTTGCTCGCGTTGTAGAGGAAGATCGCGCCGGCCGCTTCGGTGGCGTGGAACATGCGCGCGGGGCGCGAGCCTTCGAGCTTGCAGCCGGGGCTGCCCGGCACGCGGGTGACGGTGCCGTCGCAGCGCACCTCCACGCCGTGGTACGGGCAGGCCAGGCGATCGCCCAGGTTCACGCCCAGCGAGAGCGGCGCGCCCCGGTGCGGGCAGTGGTCTTCGAGTGCGTGCACCTGGCCGGCCTGGTCGCGCCAGAGCGCGATCTTGTAGCCCAGGCGGCGGATCGAGATCGGGTCGTTCTTCACGAAGCCGGATGGGCAGACCGGGAACCACAGGTCCTTGAGGCCGACTTCGAGGACGGCGTCGACCGGGTCGAGCTGAACGTTGATGACAGAGGTATCCATGGGACGTGTCTCCTGGCGGGGGGCTGGGGTCGGGCGGCGCGGTTCAGGCGCCGAGGCGGGCCATTTCCTGCTGGAAGGACTGCTCGGTCCAGCGCTGGCCATTGGGGCCCGAGGGGCCCGCGTCGTTGAGGTGCTTCACCAGGCCTTCGAGGTCGTGGATGCCCTGGGCGTAGGCGCGTTCGATCGAATCGCCCAGCAGGCCCTCATACGAGGTCGGCGGCGCGGTGCGCGACTGGTGGGTTTCGTTGTACAGGTCGGGGGTTCGCATGCGGTGTCTCCTTCGGTGTCGTCATTCCGTGGGCGGCTTGGGCTTGTCGGTCATGAATTGGCCGCTGGGCGCGGCGGCGTTCACCTGGCGGCGGGTGTGGCCGTCGATGCCGCCCTTGATGGCCCATTCGGCGAACACCGTCGGCCCGGGCGTGAATTCGCGCGGCTCCCAGTCGGCGGTGAGTTCGTCCTCGTCGGTGTAGTACTCCACCAGCGCGCCGGCCGGGCTCTCGAAGTACCAGAACATCGCCGATGAAATCGGGTGCCGGCCCGGGCCGAGCTCGGTGCTCCAGCCGCTGCGCGACATGTGCATGCCGCCGCCGACCACTTCGTGCAGGTCGCGCACCGAAAAGGCCACGTGGTTGAGGCCCTTGCGCGGCTCGGGTGGCTGCAGCAGGAACAGGTCGTGGTGGCCGCCCTCGGCCGCGCAGCGCAGGAACAGGCCGCGCCCGGGGTAGAGGTCGGAGACCACGAAGTCCAGGTGGTCGATGTAGAAAGCGCCGGTGGCCTTGAGGTCGGTCACGAAGAACACGACGTGGCCCACCTCGACCGGGGTGGCGCGGTCGTAGGCCGGGCTGCGCTGGTTGCGGCGCGGGCGGTCGCTCCAGGTGTTGACGAGCGCGCTTTCGATCTTCACGTCGCGCTTTTTCGTGAGCTGCAGGCGCACGGCCAGGCCATTGGGGTCGGTGCAGCCGACGCGGCCTTCGGCGTCCACGAAGCCGGGCTGGCCCTGCAGGCGGCTGCGGTAGAGCGACAGGCTCTCGGCCGTGTCCACGCCCCAGACCACCTCGCGCAGCGTGGGGTCGGGCTCGACGCCGGCGGGCAGGCCGGGCTTGTCGGAATGCGCCACGACCACGCGGCAGCCGTTGAGCGATTCAAACACCAGCTCCTGCGGCGATTCCTGCACCAGCGAGAGGCCCCAGTCGAGAAAAAACTGGCGGCAGCGCGGCAGGTCGGCGGCGCCGTAGGTGATTTGATCGATGCCCAGTACGCTCATCTGCAGTCCTTGAAGTGCCTGGCCGCCCCGGGCGCCCAAACGTTTCTTTAGTAAACCCGTGTTTCTTACTTGAAACGAACCGAATTCTACCGGCAAACGCGCAGCGTGGGAAGTGGCTCACAGAGTAATTTGCTCGGCTATGTGCCGGCAATGGGGGGCCCCGCACGAGCGCTTGGCTCGCGCCGGGGCCGATGGTGCGGGTCGCCGGGCGGGCGGGGTCAGCCCCCCGCCTGCCATCCCCCATCGGTCGAGAGCGCCTCGGGCCGGTGCACGGGCATCAGCCAGCCGTGCTGCGGGCTGGTCTGGGCCGAGATGTCGATGCGAGGTGCGTGCGTGACCACACCGCCGAAGATGGTGGCAAACGAGGCGTCGGCCGCATCGCGCCCCGTGCCGATGCGCAGGAAGCCCATGGGAATGGCGGTGCCGGAAGGATCGAAGATGTACCAGCGGTGGCCGATGTACGCCTCCACGTAGGCGTGGAAGTCGGTCGGGCCCAGGGCCGGGTCGGCGCCGAAGTCGACGGCGGTGGTGAAGCGCGCGGGGATGTTGAGCGCACGGCACATGGTGATCATGAGGTGCGCGAAGTCGCGGCACACGCCCTTGCGGTCGTTGAGGGTGTCCAGCGCCGAGGTCATGGAGTTGCTGGTGTTCGACTCGAAGGTGACCTGGCTCTGCACCCACTGCTGGATGGCCTGCACCCGGGTGTAGCCCATGGGCAGCTGGCCGAAGAGCTCGTTGGCCATGGCGGTGACGCAGTCGGACTGGCAGTAGCGGCTGGGGTAGATGTAGGCCAGCGCCTCGGGCGGCAGCTGGGCGACCGGCGTCTCGAACACGCTCTCGGGCTGCGCCACGTGGTGCTCGATGTCCACCGTGGCGCGGTAGCGCACCGACAGCGGGCCCGGCCCGGCGCTCAGGCGCAACGTGCGCGTGCGCGTGGCCGCGTCGGTGTGCATGAGCAGGGGCACGGGCTGGCTGACCTGCAGCTGCTCCCAGCTGACGGTCTGCTGGGGCGAATGCGCGGCCTGCACGTTGAAGATGAAATCGGCACCGGGGGGGTGGATCTCGTATTGCAGATCGATGGCGAGGTGAATGCGAACCATGGGGTCACCGTGTGGAGAGAGGTGGGCCGGCCTTGCGGCAGGCAAATGCGCGTGGAGCGCTGTGGGATCGGTGAACGCCAGACAACCGTTGGACCATCTTACGCGTGCAGGCCGCTGGCCGTCGGTGCGCTGTCCCACCAAACGCGATGGGCTTAAGCTCCACGCCATGCGCGCGCTGCTCTCGACCTTCTCCTTGCAAGAGTTGCGCCACCACCCCTGGCGCAACGCCTCGGCGGTGGTGGCGGTCATGCTGGGCGTGGCGCTGGCGTTCGCCGTGCACCTGATCAACGCCTCGGCGCTGGCCGAGTTCTCCAGCGCGGTGAGTTCGGTCAACGGCCAGCCCGACCTGGAGCTGCGCGCACGCCAGGGCTCGCTGGACGACGCCCTGCTCGCGCGCGTGGCCGCGCACCCCGGCGTGGCGCAGGCCAGCCCGGTGCTGGAGGACGCCGTGCAGGCCGTCGTGCGCGACGGCGAGCGCCTGGGCGCCAAGCTGATGGGCGTGGACGCGCTGGTGGTGGCAGCGCTTTCGCCGGCCTTGATGCCGCTGAGCGACGGCGAGAACACCTCGCGGCGCTTCGATCTCTTCGCGCCCGATGCCGTGTTCCTCAACGCGGCGGCGCAGCAGGCCTTGGCCGGGCAGGACACCGTGCGGTTGCACAGCGGCCCGCGGCTGCGCGTGGCCGGGCGCGTGAACGCGCCGGGTGCGCCGCTGCTGGTGATGGACGTGGCCGCCGCGCAAGCGCTGACGGGCCGCGTGGGCCAGCTCAGCCGCATCGACCTGCGCCTGGCCAGCGGCGCGCGCGCCAGCGAGGTACTGGCCGCGCTGGACCTGCCCGCGAACGTGATCGCGCAGCGGCCCGAGCAGTCGGGCGAGCGGGTGAGCAACCTCTCGCGCGCCTACCGTGTCAACCTCACGGTGCTCGCGCTGGTGGCCCTGTTCACCGGCGCCTTCCTGGTGTTTTCGGTGCTGTCGCTGTCGGTGGCGCGGCGCCAGCCGCAGTTCGCGCTGCTGGGCGTGCTGGGCCTGTCCAGCCGCGAGCGCCTGCGCCTGGTGCTGGCCGAGTCCGCCCTGCTGGGCCTGCTGGGCAGCGGGCTGGGCATCGCACTGGGCACGGCCCTGGCCGCGCTGGCGCTGCGCCTGCTCGGCGGCGACCTGGGCGGCGGCTACTTCTCGGGCGTGACGCCGCCACTGCTGTGGAGCCCGCTCGCGGCCACGGTGTACCTGCTTCTGGGCGTGGTGGCGGCGCTGGTGGGCGGCTGGTGGCCTGCGCAGGCCACCGCACGCCTGGCGCCCGCGCTGGCGCTCAAGGGCCTGGGCGCGCCGCTGAGGCCCGGTGCGCGCCGCCACACGCTCGCGCTGGCCCTGGTGCTGCTGGCCGCCGCCATGGCCTGGGCACCGCCGGTGGCGGGGATTGCGCTGGCGGCCTACGTCTCGGTGGGCTTGCTGCTGGTGGGCGGCATCGCGGCGCTGCCGCTGGGCGTGGGCTGGCTGCTGGACCGGATCGCGCCGCGCATCGCCCGCCACGCGCTGCCGGTGCTGGCGGTGGAGCGCGCGCGCCGCTTGCGTGAAACCGCCGCCGTGGCCACCAGCGGCGTGGTGGCGAGCCTGGCGCTGTCGGTGGCGCTCACGGTGATGGTGGCGAGCTTTCGCGATTCGGTCACGCACTGGCTCGACGCCGTGCTGCCGGCGCAGCTCTATGTGCGCAGCGTGGGCAGCGGCGGCGGCGATGGCAGCCACCTGCCGGCGGCGTTCGTGGCCGGCGTGGCCCAGGTGGAGGGCGTGGCGCGCGTGGACACGCTGCGCGCCACCCCCGTGCAGCTCGCGCCAGAGCGCCCCGCCATCGCGCTGCTCACGCGCCCGCTGGAGAGCACGGCCGGCGGCACGCTCAGCCTGCCGCTGGTGGGCAACCCCCTGCCCGCCCCCGCGGTGCCCGAGGGGGAGCGCGTGGTCACGGTGTATGTGAGCGAGGCCATGGTGGACCTGTACGGCGCCCGACCGGGTGGCTGGCTGCCCTCACTCGCCCAGGCCTTTGCCGAGCCGCAGGTGCGCGGCACGCGCTTCTTTGTGGCCGGGGTGTGGCGCGACTATGCGCGCCAGCACGGCAGCGTGGTGATGGACCGCGCCGACTTCGTGCGCCTCACCGGCGATGCGCGGGTGAACGACCTCGCCCTGCACCTGGCCGAGGGTGCCGATGAAAACGCGGTGCGCGAGCGCATCCGGGCATGGGCCCAGGCACAGGGCGCGGCCGATGCGATCGAGTTCGCCTCGGTCGGCCAGATCCGCGCCAACTCGCTGCGCATCTTCGACCGCAGCTTCGCCGTCACCGTTTGGCTGCAGGCGGTGGCGATCGGCATCGGCCTGTTCGGCGTGGCCGCGAGCTTTAGCGCGCAGGTGCTGGCGCGCCGGCGCGAGTTCGGCCTGCTCGCGCACCTGGGCCTCACGCGCTCGCAGATCCTGGGCGTGGTGGCGCTCGAAGGCCTGGCCTGGACGGTGCTCGGCGCGCTCGCCGGCTTGGCGCTTGGCCTGGCCGTGAGCGTGGTGCTGGTGCATGTGGTGAATCCGCAGAGCTTTCACTGGACCATGGACCTCGTGCTGCCCTGGGCCCGCCTGCTCGCGCTGTGCGCTGCCGTGGTGGTGGCCGGCACGCTGACCGCCTGGCTCGCCGGCCAGGCCGCCGCCAGCCGCGATGCGGTGCGTGCGGTGAAGGAAGACTGGTAATACACAATGCCCCACTCCCTCTTGCCTTGACACCTCCGCCGCTCACCGACATGACCCCTTCGACCCCCTGGGTTCACCAGGCCATCGCCCGCATCGAGGCCGACTTCTGCCGCAGCGCCGACACCCACCTCATCGCCCTGCCCCTGCCGGGCTGGGCCGCGCACGGCATCGACTTTTACCTGAAGGACGAGTCCACCCATCCCACCGGCAGCCTCAAGCACCGGTTGGCCCGTTCGCTGTTTCTCTACGCGCTGTGCAACGGCTGGGTGCACGAAGGCACGACCATCGTGGAGGCTTCCAGCGGCTCCACCGCCGTGAGCGAAGCCTACTTCGCCCGCCTGCTCGGCCTGCCCTTCATCGCCGTGATGCCGGGCACCACCTCGCAGGAAAAGCTCGACCAGATCGCCCACTACGGCGGGCGCTGCCATTTCGTGGAGAAAGCCTGCGAGGTGTACGCCGCTGCCCAGGCCCTTGCCAAGGCCACCGGTGGCCACTACATGGACCAGTTCACCCACGCCGAGCGCGCCACCGACTGGCGCGGCAACAACAACATTGCGCAGAGCATGTTTGAGCAGATGGCACACGAGCGCCACCCGGTGCCGCGCTGGATCGTGGTGGGGGCGGGCACGGGGGGCACCAGCGCCACCATCGGCCGTTTTCTGCGCTACCGGCGCCATGCCAGCCAGCTCTGCGTGGCCGACCCGACGGGCTCGGTGTTCAGCGCCTACCACCGGCTGCGCGACAGCACGCTCACCGCGCCGGGCTCGCGCATCGAAGGCATCGGACGCCCGCGCGTGGAGCCCAGCTTCATCCCCAGCCTGATCGACCGCATGGTGGAAGTGCGCGATGGCGATTCGCTGGCGGCGATGCATGCCCTGTCCGACCTGCTGGGCCGGCGCGTGGGCCCGTCCACCGGCACCAATCTGGTGGCGATGCTCGAACTGGCGCAGGAGATGAAGGCGCGCGGCGAAAGCGGTGCCCTGTTGTCGCTGCTGTGCGACAGCGGTGAGCGCTACCGCCAGACCTACTTCGACCCGGCCTGGGCGCTGCAGCGATTCGGCGACACCGCGCCTGCGCTGGCTCAGGTGCGGGCGCACCTGCTGGGTTGAAGGCGCCATGAACCAACCCTGGCGCCCGTCGCGAAGGCAGCTGCTGCAGGGTGCGGCGGGGTTGGCGTGGCCCGCGGCTCACGCGCAGCCGGTGCACCGCCCGGGTGAGGCGCTGCGACCGCGTGCATTGCACTTCCCCCGCGACCACGGCACGCACAACGAGACGCGCACCGAGTGGTGGTACCTCACCGGCCAGGCCAGGGACGCAGCGGGGCGCGATTTCGGCTTTCAGGTCACCTTCTTCCGCAGCCGCGTGGACGGCACCCAGGGCTTGCGCAGCGCGCTGGCGGCGCGCCAGCTGCTGTTCGCGCACGCCGCCATCACCGACGTGCAGGGCGGGCGCTTGCTGCACGACCAGCGCATCGCGCGCTGGAACGGCGAGGCACCGGTGCAGGCACTGGAGCGCGGTGTGTTTGCCAGCGCCGAAGAC
Organism: Hydrogenophaga sp.; assembly: GCF_026125825.1. Lineage (GTDB taxonomy): Bacteria > Pseudomonadota > Gammaproteobacteria > Burkholderiales > Burkholderiaceae_C > Hydrogenophaga. The sequence continues at coordinate 14,566 of NZ_JAHCKK010000061.1, forward strand.
ACGCATGTGGTGCTGCGGGACTGGTCGCTGCAGCGCCACCCCGGCGGCGGCCATTACACCGCTCGCGTGGTGGGCGATGAGCTCGGCATCGATCTCCAGGCGGTGCCCCGGCAAGCCTGGCTGCTGCAGGGCGAGCAGGGGTTTTCGCGCAAGGGGCCGGACGCCTCGCAGGCCAGCTTCTATGTGAGCCAGCCGCACCTGGCCGTGCAGGGCACGCTGGCGCTGCAAGGCCAGCGCTTCGAGGTGCGCGGCACTGCGTGGCTGGACCACGAGTGGAGCGAGGCCCTGCTGCACCCGGAGGCGGTCGGCTGGGACTGGATCGGCATGAACCTGTTCGATGGCCACAGCCTCACGGCGTTTCAGTTGCGGCGCAAGGACGGCAGCAAGCTCTGGGCCGGGGGCTCGTTCCGCGCAGCAGGCAGCGCGCAGAGCAGCACGGACATCGCCCGCTTCAGCCCGGCCGAGGTGGACTTCCAGCCCCGGCGCTGGTGGACCAGCCCGCTCACGCGCGCGCGCTACCCGGTGGAGTGGGTGGTGCGCACGCCGGGCGAGACCTACACGGTGAAGGCGGTCATCGATCCGCAGGAACTCGACAGCCGCGCCAGCACCGGCACCGTGTACTGGGAAGGTCTGTCGGATTTGATCGACCGACATGGCAAGGCGGTGGGGCGCGGGTACCTGGAGATGACGGGGTATGTGCAGCGCTTGGTGCTCTGAGTCTTGCTCCGCCGTGACTCGCAGGCCAGCAACCCGGCGCTAGAAATCCGCCCGCCACTCGCGGAAGAACCGGATGCGCTCCGCGTGATCCGGATGGCTTCCGATGGCGATGGGCAACGACACGCGCTCGTCGTCATCGTCCTGCGAAGTCGCGTCCGAGTCGGCCTTGGCAAGCATGCGCTCGAAGAACACCGCCATGGCCGCCGGCGGCACGCCACCCGCGTGCATCAGCCGGGCCGCATGCGCATCCGCGCGGCGCTCGGTGTCGCGCGAATAGGCCTGGGTCGCCAAGGTTGCGGGCACCGTCGCCAGGAATCCGCTGGCATCGCCCAGCACCACCCCCACCAGCGCACTGATCAGGCTCGCGCGCACCACCATGTCCAGCCCGTCGCGGTGCTCGACGTGGCCCAGTTCGTGCGCCAGCACGCCCACGAGCGCATCGGGCTGGTCGTGCAGCAGCTGCACCAGCTCGTCGGTCATCACCAGGTACCCCCCTGGCAGCGCAAAGGCGTTCGCGCCCAGCACGGGCGAGGCATGGAATGCCAGTTCCCAATGCGGCGCATCGCCCTGCGGGTAGGCACGATCCACCAGCGCCTTGAAGCGCTGGCGCAGCTCGTCCTGCTGCTTCTGAGGCAAGCGGCTGGGCCGCAGGAACAGGCGGTCCAGTTGCTGCAAGCTCTGCTGGCCCACGTGCCGGTCCAGCGAATCGGGCACCTGGTGCGCCAGCGCCTGGCTCAACCAGGGCACGCCCCACAACCAGGCGGCCCCCAGAAACACCGCCGAACCCGCCAGCGCGACCAGCGTGGCGCGCCAGCTCTGGGTCCAGCGAACCACCGCACTGTCCTGCAGGCCGCTGGCCTGCGCCCAGGCGTCCCACGCAGCCGCATCGGCGTGCTGGATCAGGCCCCCATCGGGCAACTCGGCCTGGCGCTGGCCGTGCGTGCGCCGCTCGGGCCAGCGCACGCGCGCCAGCGGGTAGCGCCGCGTGTCTTCGCCCACCTGCATCAGCAACTCGCCCGCTTCCACCCGCAGCGTCACCGCGTGCGGCCTGGGCGATCGACCGTCGAACCACTGGCTGTGGAGCGAGGCAGGCGCTGCGCCCATCAGAGGCCCATGTCCATGCCGAAGAAGTCGCCAGCGGCGTCGCCCAGCACCCCTGTGCCGGCTTGCTGCGCGCTCGCCAGCCATTGATCCACCGGACCATCGACCTCCAGCGACATGGCCTGGAGTTTCAGGCGCGCGGTGCGCACCTTGGCAAAAGGCCAGTACAGGCCCAGCGTGACCACGATCAGCAACCAGTTGACCAGGGTGACGCGGAACAGGCTGCGAAAACGCAGCGCGCTGCCCAAGCGGATCTTCTCGCTGCGCGTGCCGTTCCACAGCAGGTCCTGGAAACGCGCGCCGAAGTACGGGGCGCTGACCAGCGGAATCAGCAGGTAGATCACGCCCAGTGCCACCGGCACCACCAGCGCCACCAGGGCCCGCCGCTGGCCCGCGGCCAGCTCGCCGAACATGCCGCGCGCCAGCACGAACAGCACCAGCGCGACCAGCGCGGCGCCCACGAGGCCCACCGCCAGGCTCACGCCCCCCGTCTTCAGGAACAGCCCGTAGAAACGCCAGTTGCTGCTGGTCAGCCGCGTGCGCTGCTGCGCGAAGCCATAGCCCCCGTGCTGGTACCGCTTGATGCGCGCCATCAGCCAGGGCACGAGGGCCATGAAGAGCAGCACCACCGAGCCGATCACGATGCCCGCGCGCCGCCCCGCCTCGGGCGCCATCTCCTCGCCTTCGGTCACTTCGGGCAGGAACAGCACAAAGGCCAGCGCCGGCAGAAAGAAGGGCAGCATGCTCAGGTACGCCCCCTTCAGGTCGCCCACAAAGCTCAGGCGCACGCCGCGCCAGCTGGTGTTGCGCAGGCGAAACTGCAGCGAAGCGCGCCACAGGGCGGGCCACAGCGCCATGAAGACCAGCAGCGCGACCCACGCCAGCTCGGGCTGAAAGTTCGACACCGCCCAGTAACCCACGCCCAGCAACAGCATCAGCAGGTAGCCGCGGAACATCTTGCGCGGGTCGGCGTGGAAACCCAGCGGGTCGCCGCCCACCAGGGTGTTGTTCTGGAAATAGGCGATGCGCCGCGCGCGCGCGAACGGCGCGTACAGGGTGAAGGTGACGAGGGTGAGCAGCAGGTTGACGATCCAGATGCGGAAGTACTCGCTGCCCGAGCCGGTGAACCGGATGTCAAGCGCCTGCACCGGCGCAGGCTCGTCCGCCAGCGCCACCGTGGGCGCGAATTCGTCCTGCTGTGCCATCCCCGCCCCCTTGATTTTGAGAAATTGGAAGGCATCCTAGCATCGCGGCCGTGTTCGCGCCCGACCACCAAACCCGGCACACTCTGCACCATGCCCACCCCCTCTTCCGACCGCCCCAAAGCCGAATCGCCCACCTCGCTCGGAGGTCTTCGGCCCTTCATGCGGCCCTACCGCACGCAGATCGCGCTGGCCATGCTGTTCCTGGTGCTCGCGGCGGTCGCCACGCTGCTGTTTCCGGTGGCCCTGCGCGGCTTGATCGATGGCGGCCTGGTGGCGGGTGATCGCAGCGCGCAGGCCATGGGCTTGCGCGGCCACTTTCTCGAGCTCTTCGGCGTGGCGGTGGCGCTGGGCCTGTTCTCCGCCGCGCGCTTCTACCTCGTGAGCTGGTTGGGCGAGCGCATCACGGCGGATCTGCGCAACGCGGTCTACAGCCATGTGCTGCGCCAGAGCCCGCAGTTCTTCGAGACCACCCAGACCGGCGAGGTGCTCTCGCGCCTGACGACCGACACCACGCTGGTGCAGACCGTGGTGGGCTCCTCGCTCTCCATGGGCCTGCGCAATGGCGTGATGGGCATCGGCGCACTGATCATGCTGGTGTGGACCAACCCCTACGTGATGCTGCAGGTGCTGCTGATCATCTTGCTGGTGGTGCTGCCCAGCATGTGGTTCGGCCGGCGCGTGCGCAAGCTCTCGCGCGCCAGCCAAGACCGCGTGGCCGACTCCAGCGCGATCGCGGCGGAGGTGCTCAACGCCATTCCCATCGTGCAGAGCTACACCGCCGAAGACCGCGAGGCACAGCGCTTCAAGGACTCGACCGTGAACGCTTTCACCACCGCCATCCGCCGCACCAAGGCCCGCGCCGGCATGGTGGCCTTCATCATCATCAGCACCGCGGCGCTGTTGCTCTGGGGCCTGTACCAGGGCACGCAGGCGGTGCTGGCCGGCACCATCACGCCCGGGCACCTGGGGCAGACGGTCGTCTACATCATCATCCTGGCGGGCGCGGTGGCGGTGCTGGGCGAGGTGTATGGCGACCTGCTGCGCGCCGCGGGTGCAAGCGAACGGCTGATGGAGCTGCTGGCCAGCCAATCGCCGGTGCAGTCGCCCACGCGGCCCCTGCAGGCCGCGGCGCCGCAAGGCGGCAGCGCGCTGGCCTTCGACGACGTGACCTTCCACTACCCCTCGCGCCCGACGCAGGCGGCACTCAGCGGGTTCTCTCTGGCGGTGCAACCGGGGAAGACGGTGGCGCTGGTCGGCCCCAGCGGCGCGGGCAAGACCACGGTCTTCGGCCTCCTGCTGCGCTACTACGACCCGGCGCGGGGCGGCATCCGGCTCGATGGCGTGCCGATCGACCAGCTCGACCTGCACGCGCTGCGCCAGCGCATCGGCATCGTGCCGCAGGACCCGGTGATCTTCTCCAGCAGCGCGATGGAAAACATCCGCTACGGCAAGCCTGGCGCGAGCGATGCCGAGGTGCGCGCAGCGGCGGCCGCGGCCTTCGCCGACGAGTTCATCGAACAACTGCCCGAGGGCTACAACACCTTCCTGGGCGAGCGCGGTGTGCGCCTCTCGGGCGGGCAGCGCCAGCGCATCGCGATCGCACGCGCCATGCTCAAGAACCCGCCGCTGCTGCTGCTGGATGAAGCCACGAGCGCGCTGGACGCGCAGAGCGAACGCATGGTGCAGGCAGCACTGGAGTCGGCCATGAAGGACCGCACCACCCTCGTAATCGCCCACCGCCTGGCCACCGTGCAGCAGGCCGACCACATCGTGGTACTCGACCACGGCCGGCTGGTGGAACAAGGCACGCATGCCGAGCTGGTGGCCCAAGGCGGCGTGTACGCCGGGCTGGCGGCGCTGCAGTTCAACGCCTGAGCGGTCTGCCATCAAAAGGCCCAAGTATGCAAACGATGCATAACACAATGGCATCATGGCCTTGGACATGACGAGACCATCTCCGTAAGCTTCCGCGTGTTGGCCCATCGGTGCATGGGTCACAACCCACAAGGAATCTTCCATGTCACAAACACCGCCCCGTCCGGCCGGCAGCGCCACCAGCGCCCCGGCCGTTTTCACGCAAGCCCTTCCCTCTTACCTCGACCCCAAGCACCTCGGCCCCTGGGGCGTCTACCTGCAGCAGGTGGACCGTGTCGCGCCCTACCTCGGGCCTCTGGCGCGCTGGGTTGACACCCTCAAGCGGCCCAAGCGCACGCTGATCGTGGACGTGCCCATTCACCTGGACAACGGCACCGTGGCCCACTTCGAGGGTTACCGTGTGCAGCACAACACTTCGCGCGGCCCGGGCAAGGGCGGCGTGCGTTTCCACCAGGACGTGACGCTGTCCGAGGTGATGGCGCTTTCAGCGTGGATGTCGATCAAGAACGCCGCGGTGAACGTGCCTTATGGCGGCGCCAAGGGCGGCATCCGCGTGGACCCGCGGCAGCTCACGATCGGTGAACTCGAGCGCGTGACGCGCCGCTACACCAGCGAGATCGGCATCATCATCGGCCCGACCAAGGACATCCCGGCGCCGGACGTGAACACCAACGAGCAGATCATGGCCTGGATGATGGACACCTACTCGATGAACGAAGGCGCCACCGCCACCGGCGTGGTCACCGGCAAGCCGGTGGACCTGGGCGGCTCGCTCGGCCGGCGCGAAGCCACGGGCCGTGGTGTGTTCACCGTGGGCGTCGAAGCGGCGCGCCGCATCGGCCTGGACGTGGCCACCGCGCGCGTGGCCGTGCAAGGCTTTGGCAACGTGGGCGGTGTGGCCGGCAAGCTGTTTGCCGAAGCCGGTGCGAAGGTGGTCGCGGTGCAGGACCATGGTGGCACCATCTACCGCGAAGCCGGCCTCGACGTGCCCGCATTGCTGGACCATGTGAAGCGCGCCGGCACGGTGGCTGGTTTTGCTGGTGCCGAAGTGATGGCCAACGACGCCTTTTGGGACGTGCCGTGTGACATCCTCATTCCGGCGGCGCTGGAGTCGCAGATCACCGAGGCCAACGCCGGACGCATCCAGGCGCGCATGGTGATCGAGGGCGCCAACGGCCCGACCACGCCGCAGGCCGACGACATCCTGCATGAACGCAACGTGCTGGTGCTGCCCGACGTGATCGCCAACGCGGGCGGCGTGACGGTGAGCTACTTCGAGTGGGTGCAGGACTTCTCCAGCTTCTTCTGGAGCGAGGACGAGATCAACGCCCGCCTGGTCAAGATCATGAAGGACGCCTTCGCCGCCGTGTGGCAGGTGGCCGACGAGAACAAGGTGAGCCTGCGCACCGCCACCTTCATCGTGGCCTGCAAGCGCATCCTGCACGCGCGCGACCTGCGCGGGCTGTATCCGTAACACCCCCCTGCGCCGCTTCGCGGCTTCCCCCCTCTCTGGCGCGCCTTCGGCGCTTGGAGGGGGGACGATGCCTGTGGCCCGGCGAAGCCGGTTCCACGGCATCTCTGGAGCACGACACGCGCTTCGGAGATAGGACTTCGGGGTTGCCGAAGAAAAAGTTGCGGCGCTCAGGGCGCATCCTCGAGAGACAGCGAGGGGCGGCTGCGCCGGCCCCGCGCAGCGGCGCAGGGGGGAGCCCCAGCTACTGCAAGGTTTCCTTGATCCCCGGCACCGAAGGCAAGGCGATCACCTCGATGCCCTCTTCCATCAACTCCAGCGCTTCCTGCGGGCTGGCCTGGCCACGGATCTGTCGATGTTCGACTTCGCCATGGTGCATGGCCCGGGCTTCGTCGGCGAAGCGTTCACCGACGTCTTCGGTGTTCGCCATGACCTCGCGCAGCGCCTGCATGATGCGCGCCTGCATGGCCACCAGATCGGGTTGTCCGCCGTGGTTGCTCATGGCCACCGCCGCACCCGCCGCCGGCCCTGCCGGGGTCTCGCGGCGGCCAGCGCGCAGGTTCAGCCTGGGCGCGGAGAGTTTCTTCTGGATGTGCACATCGCCACACATCGGGCACGACACCAGGCCGCGCTCCAGCTGGCTGGTGTAGTCGTCTTCGGAGCCGAACCAGCCTTCAAATTCGTGCTGATGCGCGCACTGCAGATTGAGGACTTTCATGTGCCGGATTCTCCCGCATCCGCCCCGCCCGGCGAGGCAGCCCATGGCAGAACCCATTCACCGCGCTGCACGTTCTGCAACCACATGGAGCCAATCAGGGTTTTGCAGTCGATCACCTCACCGCTGAAGCACCAGGCTTGCAGCTCGGCCGGGGTGGCGGCAAACACGTCCAGGAATTCGCCCTCGTCGAGGCGACGCTCACCCAGCGTGAGGCCACGGGCGAACCAGATGTCGATGACTTCGTCTGAATAGGCAATGGTGGGCGCAAGCCGGCCGGCGAAGGCCCATTCGCGGGCGCTGTAGCCGGTTTCCTCAAGCAGTTCCCGCTGCGCGCAGGCCAGGCTGCCCTCGCCCGCGTCAAGTTTGCCGGCGGGAAACTCGATCATCACCGCCTGCATCGGGTGGCGGAACTGCCGCTCCATCACCACACGGCCGTCGTCCAGCAGCCCGATCACCATCACCGCGCCCGGGTGCAGCACGAACTCGCGTGTGGCCTGGGCGCCGTCGGGCATGCGCACCGTGTCGCGCACCACGTGCAGGAAATGCCCGCGCAGCAACTCGGTGCGCGACAGCGGCGTTTCTCGGAGGTGGCTGTCGTCGGCCATGGGCGGATGGGGCTTCAGCCGCGGCGGCGGTACAGGTAGCGGTAGACGAAGCCGGGGAAGGCCAGGGTCAGGAACAACGAGCCCGTGGTCGCGTAAAACTCCCAGCCCTGAGGGGCGATCTGGCCCGCGTCGCGTTCGAGCGCCAGACCCAGCGCGCCGACGACGAAGTACAGCAACACCAATTCACCCACACGCATCCACAGGGTCTTGGGCGCACGGCGCGGCAGCACGGCCAGCCAGCGATCGTTGAGAAAAGGCAGGTTGGCCGCGACGAAGGCGGTGATCAGCACCAGCCAGACAGAGAATGTGTGGGTCATGGAACGGTGTGAGCCGGCGGGCACCGGCAAGTTCACCGGTGCATCGCCAACGCGCTCAGCCCAGCAGTTGCGCCACGGCCTGGGCGCACAGGGTCATGAGGCCACCGGGCACGATGCCGAGCACCAGCACCAAGAGGCCATTGACCGACAGCACCGCGCGCGCGTCGAGCCCGGCCTCGATTTCGGCGGTCTGCGTGGGCGCGTCGAAGTACATGATCTTGACAACACGCAGGTAGTAGAACGCGCCGATCAGCGACATGATCACCGCGAACACGGCCAGGCCCACATAGAAGGCGGCGCTCGATGCCAGCAGCGCCTGCAGCACGGCAAGCTTGGCGTAGAAACCCACCAGCGGCGGCACGCCAGCCAGCGAGAACATGCAGACGGCCATCACGCCGGCGTACAGCGGGCTGCGCTGGTTCAGGCCGGCGAGGTCGCTGATGTTCTCCGATTCAAAACCGCTGCGCGAGAGCAGCAGGATCACGCCGAAGGTACCCAGCGTGGTCAGCACGTAGGTGACGACGTAGAACATGGACGAGCCGTAGGCGTTGGCCATGTTGCTGCTGTCCAGGCCGTCGGCGCCCTGCACCACGCCCGCGAGCAGGCCCAGCATCAGGAAGCCCATCTGCGCGATGGTCGAGAAGGCCAGCATGCGCTTGAGGTTGTTCTGCGCGATGGCCGCGAGGTTGCCCACCAGCAGCGACAGCACGGCAAGCACCGCGAGCATCTGCTGCCAGTCCACGGCCAGAGGTTGCAGGCCCTCGACCAAGAGCCGGATCACGATGGCGAACGCGGCCAGCTTGGGCGCGCCACCGATCATCAGGGTGATGGCGGTCGGGGCGCCGTGGTACACGTCGGGCACCCACATGTGGAAAGGCACGACGCCAAGCTTGAAGGCCAGGCCTGCGACCACGAACACCAGACCGAGGGTGAGCACCTGCGGCGAGCCCACGAGCGTGTCGTCCCCACCCGCGATGGTGAGCATCACTTCGGTGAGGTTCAGCGAGCCGGTGGCACCGTAGACCATGGACAGGCCGTACAGCAGGAAACCGCTGGCGAGCGCGCCCAGCACGAAGTATTTCATGGCCGCTTCCGTGGCCTTCACGTCGTCGCGGCGCAGCGCCACCAGGGCGTAGCTGGAGAGGGTGAGCAGCTCCAGGCCGAGGTAGATCACCAGGAAATGGTGGCTGGAGATCATGACGAACATGCCGAGCAACGCGAACATGCCCAGGCTGAAGAGCTCGCCACCGCGCAGCATGTCGCGCTGGCCCGAGTAGGCGCGGCCGTACACGAAGGTGACCATCATGGCGATGGACGCGAAGCACTTGAGCCAGTTGCCCATCGGGTCGCTGACGATCATCCCGCCGAAGCCGTAGACGGTGTTGCCCGACGTGGCGGCCAGGCCTTGCAGCACCGCGATAACGCCCAGCGTCAGCAAGGTCAGGCCATAGGTGACACCGCGCAACGGCGTTTTCACCGCGAGATCGACGAGCGCGATCACGCAGGCCATCGTCATCAGAAGGATTTCTGGGTAGGCCGCAACCCAGCTGAGCTTGTCAATCATGTGAGCGTTCTCTCGTGTAGCGTGAGCTCAGTTCAGTTTGGAGATGGCCACGTGGCGCAGCAATTCGGCCACGGACGCATCCATCACATCGGTGAAGGGCTTGGGATAGACACCCATGTAGAGCACGGCCAGCGCCAGCACGGCCAGCACCAGGAATTCGCGCGCGTTGATGTCGACCAGGGCCTTGACGTTGTCGTTGCCCACGCTGCCGAGATAGACGCGCTTGTACATCCACAGCGAATAGGCGGCACCGAAGATCAGGGCCGAGGCGGCCAACAGGCCGATCCAGAAGTTGGCTTTGACGGCGGCGATGATGACCATCCACTCGCCCACGAACCCGGCGGTGCCTGGCAGGCCGGCATTGGCCATGGTGAACAGCAGTGCAAAGGCCGCGAACTTGGGCATGGTGTTGACCACGCCACCGTAGTCGGCGATCTCACGAGAATGCACGCGGTCGTACAGCACGCCGATGCCCAGGAACATGGCCGCCGAGACGAAGCCGTGAGCGATCATCTGCACGATCGCGCCCGACACGCCGAGGTCGCTGAAGACGAAGAAGCCGAGGGTGACGAAGCCCATGTGCGCGACCGACGAGTAGGCCACGAGTTTCTTCATGTCCTGTTGCACCATGGCAACCAGGCCCACGTAGATCACGGCCACGAGCGAGAGCGCGATCATCAGCCAGGCCCATTCGTGCGCAGCGTCGGGCAGGATGGGCATGGAGAAGCGAAGGAAGCCGTAGGCGCCCAGCTTGAGCATGATGGCCGCCAGCACGGCGGAGCCGCCGGTGGGCGCTTCCACGTGCACGTCGGGCAGCCAGGTGTGCACTGGCCACATCGGCACCTTCACGGCGAAGGCCGCGAAGAAGGCAAAGAACAGCAGGGTCTGCGCGGTGCCGCCCAGCGGCAGCTTGTACCAGTCGGCCAGGGCGAAGCTGCCACCGGACTGCGTGTACAGGTAGATCAGGGCCACCAGCATGAGCAGCGAGCCCAGCAGGGTGTACAGGAAGAACTTGAAGGCGGCGTAGATCTTGTTCGGTCCGCCCCAGATGCCGATGATGAGGTACATCGGAATCAGCGTGGCTTCGAAGAAGACATAGAACAGCATCGCGTCCTGTGCGCTGAAGACGCCGATCATCAGGCCAGACAAGATCAGGAAGGCGCCCATGTACTGGTTGACGCGCGAGGTGATCGACTCCCAGCTCGCCACCACCACGACCACGTTGATGAAGGCGGTCAGCAACACCAGCCACAGCGAGATGCCATCCACACCCAGGTGGTAGTTGACGTTGAAATTCTCGATCCAGGCGCGCTTCTCGACGAACTGCATCGCCGCTGTGCCCAACTCGAAGCCGGTGTACAGCGGCACGGTGACGGCCAGGCCGGCAATGGCGCCCACCAGCGCGATCCAGCGCACCACATGCGCCTGATCGTCGCGGCCCAGGGCCAGCAGCACGACACCGAAGAAGATCGGCGTCCAGATTGCAAGGCTCAGCAAACCCATCTTGTTATCCCTCTTCTTATTTGGCGAGCCAGACGAAGTACGTCATGAACAGCAGCACGCCCACGATCATCATGAGCGCGTAGTGGTAGAGGTAGCCGGTCTGCGCGCGGCGCACGACCGAGGACACCACACCCACCAGCTTCCAGCTGGCGTTGACCACGCCACCTTCGATCACGCCCCGGTCGCCGCCCTTCCAGAGGCCGACACCAAGAGCGCGTGCGCCACGGGCCAGCACGTTCTCGTTGAACCAGTCCAGGTAGTACTTGTTCTCCAGCACCACGATCACCGGGCGCAGCGCGCGCGCGATGGCGGCCGGCACCGCGGGGTTGATGAGGTACATGTACCAGGCGCACACCGCGCCGGCCAGGGCCAGGTACAGCGGCGCGGTCGACAGCGCGTGGGTCGCCATGGCCAGGGGGCCGTGGAACATCTCGGCAAACTTCGCCATGGCCGGATGGGCCGTGGTGTTGATGGTGATGGCGTCCTTGAAGAAGTCACCGAACAGCATGGGCTGGATGGTGATGAACCCGATCACGACCGAAGGAATGGCCAGCAGCAGCAGGGGCACTGTCACCACCCAGGGCGACTCGTGCGGCTTGCCATCACCGTGGCCATGGGCATGGTCGTCGTGGTGGTCGCCATGGTCATCATGGTGGGCATCCGGATTCTGGTCGTAGCGCTCCTTGCCGTGGAACACCAGGAAGTAGAGCCGGAACGAGTAGAACGAGGTGACGAACACGCCAGCGAGCACCGCGAAGTGCGCGAAGCCGGCGGCCGGCAGGGTGCTGAAGTGCACCGCCTCGATGATGCTGTCCTTGGAATAGAAACCGGAGAACAGCGGCGTGCCGATCAGGGCCAGCGTGCCCAGCAGCGAC
>NZ_JAHCKK010000062.1 GCF_026125825.1 Hydrogenophaga sp.
ACTGGTCAAGGCCCTCTGAGCCATGTGAGAACTGCAAGGGCATCGTTCGCGATGCCCTTGCCGCATCTGCCCCCCTAAATCCCCCCTGGAGACAAGACGATGAGCTACGTTGCCCCCCTCAAGGACATGCTGTTCGACATCGAGCACCTGGCCCGCATCGATCAGGTGGCGCAGATGCCCGGCTTCGAGGAAGCGGGCCTGGAAACCGCGCAAGCCGTGCTGGAGGAGTGCGCCAAGCTCAATGAGGGCGTGATCGCACCGCTGAACTTCGAGGGCGACAAGAATCCCTCGTCCTTCAAGGACGGCGTGGTCACCACCACGCCCGGTTTCAAGGACGCTTTCAAGCAGTACGCCGAAGGCGGCTGGCAGGGCCTGCAGCACCCGGTGGACTTCGGCGGCCAGGGGCTGCCCAAGACCATCGGTGCGGCCTGCGGCGAAATCCTCAACAGCGCCAACATGAGCTTCGCGCTGTGCCCGCTGTTGACCGACGGTGCGATCGAGGCCCTGCTCACGGCGGGCTCCGACGACCTCAAGGCGACCTACCTCGAAAAACTGGTGAGCGGGCAATGGACCGGCACCATGAATCTGACCGAGCCGCAGGCCGGCTCCGACCTGGCCGCCGTGCGCAGCCGCGCCGAGCCGCAGCCCGACGGCAGCTACAAGGTCTTCGGCACCAAAATCTTCATCACCTACGGTGAGCACGACATGGCCGAGAACATCGTGCACCTCGTGCTGGCGCGCGTGACCGGCGCGCCCGAGGGCGTGAAGGGCATCAGCCTGTTCGTGGTGCCCAAGTTCATGGTCAACAAGGACGGCTCGCTGGGCGCGCGAAACGACGTGCATTGCGTGAGCATCGAACACAAGATGGGCATCAAGGCCAGTCCGACCGCCGTGCTGCAGTACGGCGACCACGGCGGTGCCGTGGGCTACCTCGTGGGCCAGGAGAACCGGGGCCTGGAGTACATGTTCATCATGATGAACGCCGCGCGCTACGCCGTGGGCGTGCAGGGCATCGCGATCGCCGAGCGCGCCTACCAGAAGGCCGTGGGCTACGCGAAGGACCGTGTGCAGAGCCGCCCGGTCGATGGCTCGATGAGCACGGCCGCGCCCATCATCCACCACCCGGACGTCAAGCGCATGCTCATGACCATGCGCGCCTCCACCGAGGGCTGCCGCGCCATGGCCAGCGTGGCCGCTGCGGCGTACGACGCCGCCCATCACCACCCCGATGGCGAGGTGCGCAAGCAGAACGCGGCCTTCTACGAGTTCCTCGTGCCGCTGGTCAAGGGCTACAGCACCGAGATGAGCCTGGAAGTCACCAGCCTGGGCGTGCAGGTGCACGGCGGCATGGGTTTCATCGAGGAGACCGGCGCCGCGCAGTACTACCGCGATGCCAAGATCCTCACCATCTACGAAGGCACGACGGCGATCCAGGCCAACGACCTCGTGGGTCGCAAGACCGCGCGCGACGGTGGCACCGGCGCCAAAGCCATTGCGGCCCAGATCGCAAAGACCGAAGCCGAACTGGCAAAGCGCGACAGCGCCAATGCCAAGGCCGTGCACGCCCGGCTCAAGGCCGCGCGGGAATCTTTCGTGGACGTGGTCGAGTTCATCGCCGCCAACACGCGCGCCAACCCCAATGCGGCCTTCGCAGGCAGCGTGCCTTACCTCATGCTGGCCGGCAACCTCGTGGCCGGCTGGCAGATGGCGCGCGCGCTGATGGTGGCCGAGGATCTGCTGGCCCAGGGCACGGACGCGGCCTTCATGCAGGCCAAGATCACCACCGCGCGCTTCTACGCTGACCACATCCTGAGCCGCGCCCCGGGCGTGCGAGACAGCATCGTGGACGGCGCCGAGGCCGTCACCGCGCTCGCCATCGAGGCTTTCTGACCGCTGTGTTCCCCGGCCCTGTCGCCGCATCGACAGGGCCTTGCACTGCGCTGCCCTCAGAATCCTGACGAAACCCAACGGAGACACCATGACCGCACCCGCCCGCAGCCTGCCGCCCGTTCTCAAGAACCTGAAGTTCCCGGTGATCGGCTCGCCGCTGTTCATCATCAGCAACCCCAAGCTCGTGATCGCGCAATGCAAGGCCGGCGTGGTGGGCTCCATGCCTGCGCTCAACGCACGCCCCGCTTCGCAGCTGGACGAATGGCTGGCCGAAATCACCGAGGCCCTGGCGGCGCACGACAAGGCCCACCCCGACAACAAGGCCGCGCCGTTCGCGATCAACCAGATCGTGCACAAGAGCAACGACCGGCTGGAGCACGACATGCAGCTGTGCGCCAAGTACAAGGTGCCGATCGTGATCACCAGCCTGGGCGCGCGCGAGGACGTGAACCAGGCGGTGCACGCCTGGGGTGGCATCGTGATGCACGATGTGATCAACAACGTGTTCGCGCACAAGGCGATCGAGAAGGGCGCCGACGGCCTGATCCCCGTGGCGGCCGGCGCCGGCGGCCATGCCAGCGTGAAGAGCCCGTTTGCCATGGTGCAGGAAATCCGCGAGTGGTTCGGCGGCCCGATCGCGCTGTCCGGCGCCATCGCCTCGGGCGGTGCCATCCTGGCCGCACAGGCCATGGGCGCTGACCTGGCCTACATCGGCTCGGCCTTCATCGCCACCGACGAAGCGCGCGCGGTGGATGGCTACAAAGAGATGATCACCACGTCGGACTCCGACGACATCGTCTACAGCAATTTCTACACCGGCATCCACGGCAACTACCTCAAGGGCAGCATCAAGAACGCCGGCATGGACCCGGACAACCTGCCGCAGAGCGACCCGAGCAAGATGAACTTCTCCACCGGCGAGGGCGCCAACGCCGCCAAGGCCTGGCGCGACATCTGGGGCTGCGGCCAGGGCATCGGCGCGATCCGCGAGGTGTTGCCCGCCGCCGACCTGATTGCGCGATTCAAGCGCGAATACGCCGAGGCCAAGGCACGCATCTGCGCGGGCTGAGCGCGTTTCGCTGAACCGAAAGAGCCGGCCTTGCGCCGGCTTTTTCGCATCGAGCGAGCCGTGGATGGCGCGTGGCACGCTGGGCCGAGTGCGCGCGGCGGCTGGCGGGCTGATGGGCTGAAGCGTGGCCAGCCCACGCCCCGTCGTCAATCGCCGGGCAGTGCGGGGGGCGCGGATCTCGCTTCGCCGCGCAGCCAGGCGCCAAACGAGTTGAACACCTTGCCGATTTCGTTGCCGATGGTGGTCTTGTACTGAACCCCGCTCGTGTCCGAGATGGCCGAGACCCAGCCGCCGTCGTGCCACTCGGCGTACAGCCAGTCCTCGCCATCGCGCACCAGGCCTTCCGGCGGCGCGGGTGGCTGGGCCACGGGCACGCCCTTGAGCGACGCGCCCATGTAGTCGATCCAGATCGGCAGGGCGATGCGACCGCCCGACTCGCCGCCGCCCAGGCTGCGGGGTTTGTCGTAGCCCACCCACACGGCGGCGGCCAGCGAGGGCTGGTAGCCGGCGAACCAGGCGTCCACCGCGTCGTTGGTGGTGCCGGTCTTGCCGTAGATGTCGGGCCGCTTGAGCAGGGCCTGCGCCCGCGCGGCGGTGCCAGCGCGCGCCACGTCGTTGAGCATGCTCCCGACCACGTAGGCGTTGCGCGCCGGAATGGCGCGGGTTTCTTCGGTCAGCGGCGGCGGCGGCGGGGCTTCAAACAGCACCTTGCCCTGCGCGTCGGTGATCTTCTCGATCACCACCGGCGCCACCGGCCAGCCGCCGTTGGCCAGGGTGGCGTAGGCCTGGGCCATCTGCATGGGCGTTGCGCTGCCGGTGCCCAGTGCCAGGGTGAGGTCGTTGGGCTGGCGCGCCACGTCCAGGCCGAAGCGGCCGGTCCATTCGCGCGCGGGCTGGGTGCCGGTGTGCTGCACCACCCGCACGCTGGCCAGGTTGCTCGAGCGCTTGAGCGCCTCGCGCACCGAGATCGGCCCCAGGTGTTCGCCACTGGCGTTGTTCGGGCTCCAGCCGTTGGCGGCGGTGAAGGGCAGGTCGTCCACCAGCGTCGCCGGCATCACGCGCGCTTCGAGTGCGGCGGAGTAGAGCAGGGGCTTCAAGGCCGAGCCCGGCTGGCGCCAGCCCTGCGTGACGTGGTTGAACGGCTGGTTGGTGAAGTCGAAGCCGCCCACCAGCGCGCGAACGCGCCCGGTCTGCGGGTCCAGCGCGACGAGCGCGGCCTCGGCCTCGGGCCACTGCGAAATCGCCCACAGCGTGGTCTTCTTGTCCTTGGCCTTGCCGTTGGCGACCACGCGCACGATGGCGCCGCGCGTGATCTTTAAAGGCGCCTTGGCCTTGGCGTCGAGCGCCTTCTGCGCCCAGCGCAGGCCTTCGCCCTGCACGGTGATGCGTTCGCCGCTGGCCAGCTGCACCTCCAGCGCC
Source organism: Hydrogenophaga sp. (assembly GCF_026125825.1). Classification (GTDB taxonomy): domain Bacteria; phylum Pseudomonadota; class Gammaproteobacteria; order Burkholderiales; family Burkholderiaceae_C; genus Hydrogenophaga. The sequence continues at coordinate 4,379 of NZ_JAHCKK010000062.1, forward strand.
GTCGGGCTGGCCGACAACACGATGCCCACGCGCAGGGTTTCGTCGTCGCGGTGGTCCTTGAGCGCCTCGGCGGCCGCGCGCTCCAGTTCGGCGCCGTTGCCCGAGGGCAGCGACTCGGTGTCTTCCGGGCCGCGCCATGCGCCCCGGCGTTCGAAGGCCAGCACGCCGCGCTGCACCGCAGCGTGTGCCGCGCGCTGGTCGGCTGCGCGCAGCGAGGTCGTCACGCGCAGCCCGCTGGAATAGGCCTCGGTGCCAAAGCGCTCGACCACCGCGCGCCGGGCCATCTCGGCCACATGGGCCGCGTGCACGCTGCGCGAGCCCGGGGTGCGGATGACGAGCTTCTCGGCGCGCGCGGCGGCGAGCTGTCTGTCGTCGATCGCATCGGTGGCGCGCATGCGCTCGAGCACCACGCGCTGGCGCTGCGTGGCGCGCTCGAAGTTCGCCACCGGGTTGGCGTAGTACGGGTTCTGAGGCAGGCCCGCGAGCATGGCGTTTTCGGCCAGCGAGAGTTTGTCCAGCGGCTTGCCGAAGTAGATCTGCGAGGCGGCGGCGAAGCCATACGCCCGCTGCCCGAGGAAGATCTCGTTCATGTAGATCTCCAGGATGCGGTCCTTGGAGAGCTCTTCCTCCAGCTTGAGGGCCAGCCAGATTTCCTTGGCCTTGCGTTCGGCCGAGAACTCGCGCGTGAGCAGCATGGTGCGCACCAGTTGCTGCGTGATGGTGGAGGCGCCCTGCTTGCGCCCGCCGGTGATGACGGAGAGCACCGCCCGCGCCATGCCCTTGGGGTCCACGCCCGAGTGCTCGCGAAAGCGCGCGTCTTCCACCGCCAGCAGAGCCTGCTGCAGCTGCTTGGGCATGCGCGAGAGCGGCAGGTAGTCGCGCCGCTCGGTGCCGAACTGCGCGATCTCCTCGCCGTCGGCGGTGATGACCTGCAGCGGCAGCTTGGGCTGGTAGTGGACGATGCGGTCGAGCGACGGCAGGTCGAAGGTCGACGCCGGGACCGGGAACGCCACGATGAGCGCCGTGGAGAACGCCAGGGCGAGAACCGTCCGGCGGGGGGTGAGCTGAAGCATGGGGAGGCATTATCCCGTCCCCGTGTGAAGCCGGCGTGTGGTCAAAAGTCGTGCGCGTAACCAGCTGTGACGGGCTCGCTGCTGGCCGGCCTGCTGGCGGGCCCCGGCTCAAGGCCCAGGGACTGTGTAGCCCTCGATGGCATACAGCGTGCCGGTGGCCGCGCGCTGGCGGATCGCCACCAGGCGCTGGTACTCGGGCGAGTGGTAGAAGGCCTCAAGCCGCGCCATGTCGGGAAACTCGAGGATCACCTGGCGCTGCGGCACGCCCTGGCCTTCGAGCACCTTCACGGCGCCGCCGCGCACCAGGTAGCGGCCACCGTGCGCGGCAATCAGGGCGGGCACCTCGCGGCGGTATGTCTCGTAGAGGGCCGCGTCGGTGATTTCGATGTTGCCGTAGATGTAAGCGGGCATGGTGTCTCCTGAAAAGAAGGGGGATCTCGGGGTGCCTCAGCTGCTGCCGCGGATCAGTGGCTCGAAACCCAGGTCCAGCGAGGGCGTGGGCGGCACTTCGCCGCGCATCAGGCTCAGCAGCATCTGCGCGCTGGCCTCGCCGATGGCGCGGCGCGGCGTGCGCACCGTGGTGAGCGGAGGCACCATCTGGTCGCTGCCCGACAGGTCGTTGAATCCCGCCACCGCGATGCGAGCGGGCACTTCGATCTTCAGCCGCAGCGCACACAGCAGGCCGCCTTGGGCGAGGTCGTCGTTGCAGAAGAACACCGCGTCCACCTCGGGGCGCGTGCGCAGCAGGTCTTCGAGCAGTTCGCCGCCCAGTTGCATGGACGAGGGCTGAGGGCTCAGCAGCTCCAGCTTCGCCTCGTACAGGCCATGCTGGCGCAGGCAGCGGCGGTAGCCCTCGGCGCGCTGCATGGTGCGGGGGTCCAGTTGCGCGGCCACGAAGGCGATGCGGCGGCGGCCTCGCTGCACCAGGTGCTCGGTGATCGCGTGGCCGGCCTCGACCTGCGAGAAGCCCACGCAATAGACGCCGGGCGCCTGCGTCAGCTCCATGAGGTGCACGCAGGGCACGCCACTGCCCGCGATGAGCTGGCGTGCGGCCTCGGTGCGGTCGAAGCCGGTGAGCAGCAGGCCCGCGGGCCGGTGCGCGAGGTAGCTGCGAAGCAACTGCTCTTCCTCGCGCGGTTCATAGTGCGTCACGCCGATCAGCGTCTGGTAGCCGTGGGGCAGCAGGGTGCGGTGCACGGCCTCCAGCACGTCGACGAACAGCGCGTTGGACAGCAGCGGCACCAGCACGGGCACCTGCGTGCTGCGCTGGGAGGCGAGGGCGCGCGCCGCAGGGTCGGGCACGTAGCCCAACTGCTCGGCGGCGGCTTTCACGCGCTCCACCAGCTCCGGCGCCACGCTGCGCTCGCCGCGCAGCGCCCGCGAGGCGGTGATGGGGCTCACGTCGGCCGCGCGGGCCACGTCGCTGAGGGTGGTGCGGCCGCTGTGGCGGCGTTTGCGTTCGGTCGGTTCCAAGGGTTTTCCCGGTGTTGCATGCCGTGAGGCTGGCATTAGGATAGCGCTGTCCAATGCCATGGACACCCGAATTTACCCTGAATCGTGCCTCAGGCCGGCCAAAGTCCCACCCAGGTAGGCGGGCACGGCCGGACATGCGGACCGGTTTTTCTTTTTACCCCGTTGGGACAGCGCTACCAAATGAATGCATCGCCCCCGAACACCTTCCTTGTCGTCATGGGCGTGGCGGGTTGCGGCAAGTCCAGCCTGGGCCAGTGGTGCGCCCGGGCGCTGGGCGTGCCCTTGCTGGAGGGAGACGATTTCCACTCCGCTGGCAACGTCGCCAAGATGCGCGGCGGCATCCCCCTGAGCGACGATGACCGCGCGGCCTGGCTCGACACCCTGGCCGAGCAACTGCAGGCCCATGCCGAGGGCGTGGTGCTGACCTGTTCGGCCCTCAAGCTGCGCTACCGCGATCGCCTGCGCGCCGCCGTGCCGGGCTTGCGCTTCGTCTTCCTCGAACTCACGCAGGAGCAGGCGCGCGAACGCGTGGCCGCGCGCCCCGCCCACCTGTTCCCGGTGAGCCTGGTGGCCAGCCAGTTCGCCACCCTGGAAGACCCGCGCCGCGAACCCGGCGTGCTGCCGCTGGACGCCACGCGCCCGCTGGCCGAACTGGGCTCAGCGGTGGTGCACTGGGTGCACGGCCATGCCACCCCCCCGTCCCTGGAGCTTCGTTCATGAAACCGTCGCAAGTCTTGAAACACGGGGCCGAGGCCCTGCTCGCGCTGTGCCTGGCGGGCATGGTGGTCTGCGTCTTTGCCAACGTGGTGCTGCGCTACGGCTTTGGCAGCGGCATCAACGCCACCGAAGAGCTCTCGCGCCTGCTGTTCGTTTGGATGGTGTTCCTGGGTGCGACAGCCGCTTATCCACTGGGCCAGCACATGGCCTTCACCAGCCTGGTCGGCATGCTGCGCGAGCGGCCCGGTGCGTTCGCCCTGGCCACGCTGGCCATCCGCGGGCTGGTGCTGCTGGCGTGCGTGCTGCTCGGTCGGGGCGCGTGGCAGCAGGTGGTGGTGGGCATGGACAGCCATTCCGTCGTGCTGGGCTACCCGGTGGCGCTGTTGCCCCTGCCGGCGCTGCTGTGTTCGCTGGCCATCGGCAGCATGGTGCTGGTCGAGATCGTTCGGCGCACGCCGCTCGATCTGGGCCATGCGGTGGACATGGAGTGACACGATGAGCGTCGAAGCTTTGGCCTTCGTGGTCTTCATGGCCGGCATGCTGGTGCTCATGGGCATCGGCATGAACATGGCGTTCGCGCTGCTGCTCACCGGGGCCGCCATGGCCTGGGTGATGGACTTCTGGGACACCCAGCTGCTGGCCCAGAACATGGTGGCCGGCATCGACAGCTTTCCGCTGCTGGCCGTGCCCTTCTTCATTCTGGCCGGCGAGCTGATGAACGCCGGCGGCATCAGCAAGCGCATCATCGACATGGCGCAGGCCTGGGTCGGCCATGTGCGCGGCGGGCTGGGCTACGTGGCCATCGGCGCGGCGGTGCTGCTCTCGGCCATGTCGGGCTCGGCCCTGGCCGATGCGGCGGCGATGTCGGCCATCCTGCTGCCCATGATGCGCAAGCACGGCTACCCGGTGGCCTCGTCGGCGGGGCTCATCGCCGCGGGCAGTGTCATCGGCCCGATCATCCCGCCTTCCATGGCTTTCGTGATCTACGGCGTCACCACCAACACCTCGATCTCGGCGCTGTTCATCTCGGGCATCGTGCCCGGCCTGGTGATGGGCGCGGCGCTGCTGGTGGCCTGGCGCGTGGTGCTGCGCAAGATGACGCTGACGAGCTCGCCGCCGGTGCCCATGGCCGAGCGCCTGCGGCTCACCGGCCGCGCGGTCTGGGCCCTGGTGATGCCGGTGATCATCATCGGCGGCATGAAGAGCGGCATCTTCACCCCGACGGAAGCCGCCGTGGTGGCGGCGTTCTATGCGCTGGTGATTGCGCTTTTCGTGCATCGCGAGATGCGCCTGCCCGAGCTCTACGGCGCGCTGGTGCGCGCGGCGAGCACGACCTCGGTGGTGATGTTCCTGTGCGCGGGTGCCGCCGTGGCCAGCTACATGATCACGCTGGCCGACCTGCCGTCCACGCTCACCGGCTGGCTGGGCCCGCTGGTGGAACACCCTCGCGTGCTGATGGTGGTGATGATGCTGGTGCTGGTGGCGATCGGCACCGCGCTGGACCTCACGCCCACCATCCTCATCTTCGCGCCGGTGATGCTGCCCATCGCCGTGAAGGCGGGCATCGACCCGGTGTATTTCGGGCTGATGTTCGTGCTCAACGGCGCCATCGGCCTGGTCACGCCGCCGGTGGGCACGGTGCTCAATGTCGTGGCCGGCGTCGGCCGACTGCCCATGCACCAGGTCATCAGGGGCGTGAATCCCTTCCTGATCACCTACCTGATCGTTCTCGCCCTGTTCATCGTGTTCCCGCAGATCGTCACCGCGCCCGTGGCCTGGATGCGCTGACCTTGCTTCCTCCCCTCACCCATCCCCAAGGAGACAACCATGACCCTGTTTCGCCGCACCCTGATCGCCGCCACCGCGGCCGCCGCGCTCGCCACCCCCTTTGCCGCCAGCTGGGCGCAGGACATCAAGCCCCGCATCATCCGCTTTGGCTACGGCCTCAATGAAATCTCCAACCAGGGCCGTGCGACCAAGCTGTTTGCCGAAGAGGTGGAGAAGGCCTCGGGCGGCAAGATGAAGATCCGCGCCATCGGCGCCGCCGCACTCGGCTCCGACCTGCAGATGCAGCAGGCGCTCATTGGCGGCGCGCAGGAAATGATGGTGGGCTCCACCGCCACCCTGGTGGGCATCACCAAGGAAATGGCGATCTGGGACACGCCCTTCCTGTTCGACAACGCGCGCGAGGCCGACGTGGTGCTCGACGGCCCCGTGGGCCAGAAGGTGATGGACAAGCTGCAGGAGAAAGGCCTGGTCGGCCTGGTGTACTGGGAGAACGGCTTTCGCAACCTCACCAACAACAAGCGCGCCGTCACCAAGCTGGAAGACATGGACGGCATCAAGCTGCGCGTGATGCAGAACAACGTGTTCATCGACAGCTTCAAGACCCTGGGTGCCAACGCCGTGCCGCTGCCCTTCTCCGAGCTCTTCACCGCGCTCGAGACCAAGACCGTGGACGGCCAGGAGAACCCGTACAACACCATCCTCTCGAGCAAGTTCTACGAGGTGCAGAAGTACCTCACCGTGACCAACCACGTCTACAGCCCGTGGATCGTGCTGGTGAGCAAGAAGTACTGGGACGGCCTGAGCAAGGACGAGCACAAGGTGCTGCTCGACGCCGCGAAGAAGAGCCGCGACTTCGAGCGCCAGGACACGCGAGCCGAAGCCGAGAAGGCGCTGGCCGACCTCAAGGGCAAGGGCATGCAGATCAACCAGCTCTCGCCGGCCGAAGCCAACCGCATGCGCGAAAAGCTCGCCGCCGTGAACTCGGGCATCGCCGCCAACGTGGGCGAGGACCTGTGGAAGGAAACGCAGGCCGCGGTGGCCAAGGCGCGCGCGGCGAAGTAAGCCGCCTCGCACCCGCGCCGGGCGTGGCGATTCAGGCGACCGCCTCGAACCGCTCGCCCAGCCACTGCGCGAAGGCGCGCACCCGCACCGAGAGCTGGCGGCTCTGCGGGTACAGCACGGACACCGGCAGCGGTGGGGGCGGCAGGTCGGCGAGCACCTCGCGCAACTGGCCCGATGCCAGTTCGTCGGCCACGCGGTAGCGCGGCACCTGCACCAGGCCCAGGCCGGCGATCGCCGCGCCCGCGTAGACGTCGGCGCCCGTCACCGAAACCGGGCCGGGCAGGTTCAGCGTGCGCAGCTCGCCCTTCACCATGAACTCCAGCGGCAGGGCCTGGCCCGTGGCGCTGGAGAGGTAGTTCACCGCGCGGTGGCCCGCCAGGTCGGCCAGGGCGCGGGGCTCGCCGAATTGCGCCAGGTAACTGGCGCTGGCGCAAGTGACCTGCTGCAACTGCGCCACCCGGCGCGCCACCAGCGACGAGTCGCGCAGCTGCCCGGCGCGCAGCACGCAGTCCACGCCTTCGCGCACCAGGTCGACCAGGCGATCGTCCTCGCCGATCTGCAGCGCCAGTTGCGGATGCCGCGCAAGAAAGTCGGGCAGGGCGGGCACGACGAAGCGGCGCGCCAGCGTGCCTTGCAGGTTCACGCGCAGCAGGCCCCTGGGCACGGCCTGCCGAAACAGGCCGTCGGCCTCCTCGAGGTCGGCCAGCAGGCTCACGCAGCGCTGGCGGTAGGCCTCGCCGTCGGGCGTGAGCCGCACCGCGCGCGTGGTGCGCTCCAGCAGGCGCACGCCCAGGCGCGCCTCCAGGCGCTGGAGCAGGTTGCTCACCGTCGCCCGCGGCAGTTGAAGGTCGTCCGCCGCTTGCGTGAAGCTGCCCCGTTCGGCGATGCGCACGAACACCTGCATTTCCTGGAATCGGTCCATGGCGCTATTGTTAATTGAAATCGAACAATGTTGACCAAATTGAGGGAATGATCTTTCTGGTGGAACGATTCATCATCGGGCCCTCGTTCAACTTCTCAGGAAAGATCCCATGAATGCCAAGGCCTCCTCCCCCGTCGCCATCGTCACCGGTGCCTCTCGCGGCATTGGCGCCGCGCTGGCGCGCCGCCTGGCCGCCGACGGTTATGCCGTGGTGGTGAACCACGCCAACAGCGCCCGCGAGGCCGATGCCCTGGTGGCCGAGTTGCGCGCCGGCGGCGCCCGCGCCATCGCCGTGCGGGCCGATGTCTCAAAGGCCGACGAGGTGCGGTCCCTGTTCGACACGACCGAGCGCGAACTCGGCCCGGTGGACGTGCTGGTGAACAATGCCGGCGTGCTCCAGACCGTGCCGCTGGCGCAGACCAGCGATGCGCTGTACGACCGCACCTTCGACACCAACGTGCGCGGCACGTTCAACACCCTGCGCGAGGCCGCCGCGCGGTTGAACGAGGGCGGGCGCATCGTCAACTTCTCCAGCACCACGGTGGCGCTGAACCTGCCGGGCTACAGCGTGTACATCGCCTCCAAGGCGGCGGTGGAGTCGCTGACCCAGGTGTTTGCCAAGGAGCTGCGCGGCCGCCGCATCACGGTCAACGCGGTGGCGCCCGGCCCGGTGGCCACGGCGCTGTTCTTCGACGGCAAGACGCCCGAGCAGATCCAGATGCACGCGCAGATGCCCCCGTTGCAGCGGCTGGGCGAGCCGGCCGACATCGCTTCGGTGGTGGGGTTTCTGGTGAGCCCGGCCGGTGGCTGGGTCAATGGACAGGTGCTGCGCGCCAACGGCGGCCTGGCCTGAGGGAGGAAACACCCCCTGCGCCGCTTCGCGGCTTCCCCCTCTCTGGCGCCTTCGGCTGGGAGGGGGACGGCATCTGGGGCCGGCAGAGCCGGACCCTCGATGCCTCTGGTGGGCGTTGCGTCAGGCGTCGCGGGTCGCGTGGGTCGTTCAACGGCGCTGGCCTTGGCCGCGCTGGAAGGACTGCAACTGCGCCTTGGAGACGTTGCCTTCGAAGAGGGGGGTGAGGTCGGACACGGCCGCCAGGGCACTGGACTCGTCGCGCTGCAGGCACAGGGCCTGGGCCAGGTCGGCGCGCAGGAACCAGAGGGCTTCGATGCTGGAGGCGTAGCGGATGCGGTGTTCCAGCTGGGGGTTGATTTCAGCGCCTCGCACACCCAGCAGGCGAAGCATCGATTTCTGGATCAGGACCATGGCCTGCGGGTCGGGCGCCCTGGGCGCGGACTCCGAATTCGGCGTGAGGATCGACGTCAGGCTGCTGAGGAAGGTCTTGACTCTTTGCATGCTGATGGATGCTGTCCGTGTGTGCCGAACCTGATGGAATAGCGCCTGCCCTTTCGGGAACTTTTGCGTTTATACCCGATACCGTATTTTTTGCCGCACATTTGCGCGACAACGGCCCGGCCCCCAGCGGCTCAGCGGCCGGCCTGCTCCATCGCCTTGGCCATGGTCTTGCCCAGTTCCACACCCCACTGGTCGAAGGCGTTGATGCGCCAGATCGCCGCCTGGGTGAACACCTTGTGCTCGTACAGCGCGATCAGGGCGCCCAGGCGCGACGGGTCGAGGCGGTCCAGCCAGAGAATGTGGCTCGGGATGTTGCCCTCGAAGCTGCGGTGCGGTGCCATGGCCCGTGCCTGGTCCTCGCTCATGCCGTCTTGCTGCAGCAGCGCCTGCGTGTCGGCCTGCGACCTCCCCCGGGCCATGGCCTCGGCCTGGGCGCGCAGGTTGAGGTTGACCACCTCGTGGTGCGTCGCGGCCAGGGGCAGGGGCGTGTCCTCGTTCTGCACGCCGATGAAGTCCACCGGCACGGTGTGCCGGCCCTGGTGGATGAGCTGGAAGTAGGCGTGCTGGCCGTCGATGCCCAGGCCACCCCAGACGATGGGGCCGGTGTCCACCGTGGCGGGCGTGCCGTCGCAGTGCGTGCGCTTGCCGTTGGATTCCATGTCCATCTGCTGCACGAAGGGCGTGAAGCGCACCAGGCGCGAGGCATAGGGAACGATGAGCTGCGTGGGCAGGCCCAGGAAGTTGCGGTTCCAGATCCCGTGCAGGGCCAGTTGCACGGGCAGGTTCTGCGCCAGCGGCGTGCTGCGGAAGTGCCCGTCCATGGCCCGGGCGCCGGCCAGGAAGAGGCGGAAGTGCTCGGTGCCGATGGCGATGGCCAGCGGCAACCCCAGGGCCGACCACACGGAGTAGCGCCCACCCACCCAGTCCCAGAACAGGAAGGTGCGCTCGGCCGGGTAGCCCAGCTTCGCGGCCTGCGCCGGGCTGGCGGTGATGGCCACCAGGTGCTTGCCCAGCGCATCGGCCGGGCAGCCGTGGTCGCTCAGCCAGCGCTGCGCGCTCGCGGCGTTGGTCAGGGTTTCCTGCGTGGTGAAGGTCTTGCTGGAGACGATGAACAGCGTGCGCGCGGCGTCCAGCCCGCGCAGCACGCTCCACAGCGCCCAGGCGTCGGGGTTGGAGACGTAGTGCACGCGAACGCCTGGGTGGGCCAGGTGCGCCAGGGCGTCGGCCGCCATGCGCGGGCCGAGGTCGGAGCCGCCAATGCCGATGTTCACCACGTCGGTGATGGCTTCGCCGCTGTGCCCACGCACCGTGCCCGCGCGCAGGGCCTCGGCAAAGTCGCAGACGCGGGCCAGCTCGTGCTGAACGGCTTTCTGCACGTCCGCGCCCCATGGCCCGGTGTGCAGCGGGTCGCCGCGCAGCGCCACGTGCAGCACGGGGCGGCCCTCGGTGGTGTTGATGGGCTCGCCGCGGAACATCGCGTCGCGCTGCGCCGCCACGCCGGCCTGGTCGGCCAGCGCCAGCAGCGCCTGCTGGATCGCGGGCGAGACGCGCTGGCGGCTCGCATCCAGCGTGATGCCGGCAGCGCGCAGCGCCATGCGCTCGGCGCGGCCAGCGTCGGCGGGCAGCAGATCGCGCAGGTGGGGCTGTGGTGCCCCGGCCAGGGACTGCAACTGGGCCCAGGCGGGCAGGGTGGTGGGCAGGGTCATGGGTCAGGGGCGTGCGGTGGCGTCAGACGGCGGTGGCCAGGGTGGTGGCTTCGCGCGCGAGGCGGGCGATGCGTTTCCAGTCGCCCTGGCGCAGGGCCTCCGAGGGTGTGAGCCAGGAGCCACCGGCCATGGCCACGTTGGGCAGCGCCAGGATCTCGCGCAGGTTCTCGGGGCTCACACCGCCCGTGGGGCAGAAGCGCACATCGGGCAGTGGCGCGCCCAGCGCCTTGAGCATGGCAATGCCGCCGGCCTGCGCGGCGGGAAACAGCTTCATGAGGGTGAAGCCGTGATCGCGCGCGCGCATGACCTCGCTGGGCGTCATCACGCCAGGAATGAAAGGCAGTCTTGCGGCCTTCACGGCCTCCACCAGGGCTTCGGAGCATCCCGGCGAGAGGGCAAATTTCGCGCCCGCGTTCATCACCTGCGCCACTTCGGCCGCGCGCGTGACCGTGCCGGCGCCCAGGTGCATCCTGGGCACGGCGCGTGCCACGGCCTCGATGGCGCGCAGCGCCACGCCCGAGCGCAGGGTGATCTCCATTACGTCGATGCCGCCTTCGAGCAGCGCATGGGCCAGCGGCACGGCCTGGGCCTCGTCGCTCAGCACGATGACGGGCACGACGCGGGCGGTGAAGGCAGGGCGGGTGAAGCAGGTGGTCGTCATGGTGTCCGGGCTCAGGCGTTGGGGATTGCAACAGGGGTCTCGAGGCGGCTTGCCGCCAGCGGGGCGAACAGGGGCGAGGCGCCCGATTCGGCCGCGCCCGCATTTTCGCGGAACAGGCCGAACAGTTCGCGCCCGCTGCCGTGCGCGTTGGCGCTCAGGTCGGGGTGCTTGATGCGGCGGCGCGCCAGCGTGCGGGCGTCCACTTCGAGTTCGAGCACGCCGCGTTCGCAGTCGAGCGTGATCCAGTCGCCGTCGCGCACGCGCGCGATCGGACCGTCGGCCAGGGCCTCGGGGCTGAGGTGGATGGCCGCGGGCACCTTGCCCGAGGCGCCGGACATGCGGCCGTCGGTGACCAGGGCCACCTTGAAGCCCTTGTCCTGCAGCACGGCCAGGGGGGGCGTGAGCTTGTGCAGTTCGGGCATGCCGTTGGCGCGCGGGCCCTGGTAGCGCACCACGGCGATCAGGTCGCGTTCGAGCTTGCCTTCGTTGAACAGGGTGAGCAGGTCCTGCTGATCGCTCACCACCACGGCCTGGGCGCGCACCACGCGGTGCTCTGGCTTCACGGCGGAGACCTTCACCACGCTGCGCCCCAGATTGCCCTGCAGCAGGCGCAGGCCACCGTCGGCGCTGAAGGGCTCGCTCACCGGCCGCAGCACCGAGAGGTCGCCGCTGTGCCCGGGCACCGGGCGCCAGGCGAGCTGGCCGTTGTCGAGCCAGGGTTCGCGCGTGTAGCTCTCCAGGCCCGCGCCCATCACCGTGTTCACGTCGGCGTGCAGCAGGCCGGCCGCCAGCAACTGCTGCATCAGGTAGCCCATGCCACCGGCCGCGTGGAAATGGTTCACGTCGGCGCTGCCGTTGGGGTAGACGCGCGCCAGCAGCGGCACCACGTGCGAGAGCTCGGCGAAGTCGTCCCAGTCGATCAGCACCCCGGCAGCACGCGCCATCGCCACCAGGTGCAGGGTGTGGTTGGTCGAGCCGCCCGTGGCCAGCAGGCCGACGATGCCGTTGACCAGGGCCTTTTCGGTCACGATGTCGGCCAGGCTCAGCGCGGGCTCGCCGGTGCGCCCGGTGTTGGCCACTGCGCGCTTGACCGCACCCAGCGTGAGCGCCTCGCGCAGCGCTGTCCCGGGGTTCACGAAGGACGCGCCGGGCAGGTGCAGGCCCATGATCTCCATCAGCATCTGGTTGCTGTTGGCCGTGCCGTAGAAGGTGCATGTGCCGGGGCTGTGGTAGGCCTGGGCCTCCGATTCGAGCAGCGCGTCGCGCCCCACCAGGCCTTGCGCGTACTGCTGGCGCACCTTGGCCTTGGCGTCGTTGGAGAGGCCCGAGGTCATGGGGCCGGCGGGCACGAAGACGGTGCTCAGGTGGCCGAACTGCAGCGCACCCATGAACAGGCCCGGCACGATCTTGTCGCAGATGCCGAGCATGAGCGCGGCGTCGAACACGTTGTGCGAGAGCGCCACGGCGGTGGAAAGCGCGATCACGTCGCGCGAGAACAGCGAGAGCTCCATGCCGGCTGCACCCTGCGTGATGCCGTCGCACATGGCGGGCACGCCGCCGGCCACCTGCACCGTGGCGCCCAGGCCGTGCGCGTGGTCGCGGATCTTCTGCGGGTAAGTCTCGTAGGGCTGGTGTGCCGAGAGCATGTCGTTGTACGCGGTGACGATGCCCAGGTGCGGCGAGCGTTCGGCGTGGATCTTGAGCTTGTCGGCCTGGGGCAGCGCGGCCGTGGTGTGGGCCATGTTGGCGCAGCCCATGCCGGTGCGCTGCGTGCCTTTCTTGCGCTGCGCGGCCATGGCGGCCAGGTAGGTCGCGCGGCTGGCGGCGCTGCGCTCGGTGATGCGCTGCGTGACGTGGGCCAGGGTGGGGTGCAGGGGAGCGTGGGGGGTGGTCATGATGGGAATCTCGTTCAGGCGAGCCAGACGCTCACGGGTGTGAGGTGCTGGTTCAGCACCAGCGACACCGGCAGGCTTTCGTCGGCGGCGAGCCGGGCCTGCTGGTACACGGCGAGCTTGCTGGCGCCGCTGATGGACAAGGCCAGTTCGCGCGTGGCGAGCAAAGCCGGCAGGGTGAGGGTGAGGCGCGCGTGCGGTGCGCGCGACGCTGGCGCCGGGCGCTGCCAGGTCACCGGGCCGCTGCCGTGCAGCGCGCGAGCCAGGCCGGGCGCGCCCGGAAAGATCGACGCGGTGTGGCCGTCCTCGCCCATGCCGAGCACGGCCAGGTCCATGGGCCAGGGCAGGTTGGCCAGGCGGTGGTTGGCCCCTTCGGCCAGCGCGACCAGCGCGGCATCGCCAAGCGTGGCGGGCAGGTGGTCGAAGAAGGGCACGAAGCGGGCCGCCGCCGCGGCGCCTTGCAGCAGGTGGGTGCGCACCAGTGCCGTGTTGCTGTCGGGGTGGTCGTGCGGCACGCAGCGCTCGTCCACCAGCAGCACGCTCACATGGCGCCATTCCAGCGGTTGCTCGCGCAGGCGCTCCAACATCGCCACGGGCGACTTGCCACCCGAGACCGCGAGCACCGCGTGGCCGCGCGCGCCAATGGCTTCGCGCAGGCGCTGCGCGACATGAAAGGCCAGCTGCGCCGCGAGTTCGGCCGGGTTGCTGGCGGGGTGCACCTGCGGCCCGTGCGGTGGGAGGCGGTGTTGCGTGCCCATGTTCAGGCTTCTTCCACCCAGGCCGAGCCTTCGCGTGCCATCAAGGCGGACGATGCGGCGGGCCCCCAGCTGCCGGCGGTGTACGGGCGGGGCTTTTCGCTCAGGTTGCGCCAGCCATCGAGGATGGGCTCCACCCAGGTCCAGGCCGCTTCGAGTTCGTCGCGCCGCATGAAGTGCGTCAGGCGGCCTTTGATGACGTCCATGAGCAGGCGCTCGTAGGCCTCGGCGCGGCGTGCGCTGAAGGCCGATTCGAGGTCCAGGTCCAGGCTCACCGGGCGCAGGCGCATGCCGCTGCCGGGCTCCTTGGCCATCATCTGCAGCTGCACGTGTTCCTCGGGCTGCAGGCGGATCATCAGGCGGTTGACCGGCTGGCGAGGCGCGTCGGGGAAGATGGTGTACGGCAGGTCGGCGAACTCGATGACGATTTCCGAGCGGCGCTCGGCCATGCGCTTGCCAGTGCGCAGGAAGATCGGCACGTTGGCCCAGCGCCAGTTGTTGATGTGCGCGCGCAGGGCCACGAAGGTCTCGGTGGTGCTGTCGGGGGGCACGTTGGCTTCCTGGAGGTAGCCCGCGGCCCTGTCGCCGTTGGAGGCGCCGGCGGTGTACTGGCCGCGCACGGTGTCGCGCGCCACGTCGGCCTCGGTCATGGGGCGCAGCGAGCGCAGCACCTTGAGCTTCTCGTCGCGCACCGCATCGGGGTCGAGCGAGACCGGTGGCTCCATCGCCACGATGCACAGCAGTTGCAGCAGGTGGTTCTGCACCATGTCGCGCAAGGCGCCGGTGCCGTCGTAGAAGCCGGCGCGGCTGCCCACGCCGACCGACTCGGCCACCGTGATCTGCACGCTCTTGATGTAGGGGCTGCGCCAGAGCGGCTCGAAGATGGTGTTGCCAAAGCGCAGCACCATCATGTTCTGCACCGTTTCCTTGCCCAGGTAGTGGTCGATGCGGAAAGTCTGCGCCTCGCTGAAGTAGCGGCCCACCTCGTCGTTGATGGCGCGCGCGGAGGCCAGGTCGTGGCCCAGCGGCTTTTCCAGCACCACGCGCGAGCGCTCGTCGATCAGGCCGGCGCCGTGCAGGTGGGCGCAGATGCCGGTGAACAGCGTGGGCGCGGTGGCCAGGTAGTACACGCGGTCCGAGCCGGGCTGCAACGCGCGGGCCAGGGCGGTGAAGTCGGCCGCTTGCGTGGCGTCCAGGCACACATAGCCCAGGCGCGCCACGAAACCGGCCCAGGCGGTTTCGTCCAGCGTTTCGGGCGCGATGAAGCCGCGCACCTTCTCGTGAATGAAGGCCGTGAAGGCCTCGCGGTCCCAGGGCTGGCGACCCAGCGCGTGGATGCGCGTGGCCTCGGGCAGGTTGCGGTGCAGGTGCGCCATGTAGAGCGCTGGCAGCAGCTTGCGCACCGAGAGGTCTCCAGCGCCCCCGAAGATCACCAGATCAAGCGGTTCGGCGGGGGCGGGGGCGGGGGCGGGATGCGTTGTGGCCATGATCTAATTTAGTTACTTGTGATTTTGGATTTTATTGTAATCAAGTTACATGCCGGGTTCTTCTCGCCCGGCCATGCCCCGGACCTTACCGCGATGCGCCGTGCCTTGCACGCGCCCACTGTGTCAGTGGGTGGTCACGCGGCGGGCGCCAGCCCTGTGGCGGTCAGGTGCAGCACGCGCTGTGCGCGCGTTGCCGCCGCGCTGGAGTGCGTGACGAGCACCAGGGCCGCGCCGCTCTCGGCGGCTTGCTGTTGCAGCACGTCCATGACCTGGGTGGCCGTGCGGGTGTCGAGGTTCCCGGTGGGCTCGTCGGCCAGCAGCAGGCCGGGGCGGTGCACCAGTGCGCGCGCGATCGCCACGCGCTGCAACTGGCCGCCCGAGAGTTCGGCCGGCAGCCGCCCGCCCAGCCCGCCCAGGCCCACGGCGTCGAGCATCTGCTGCACGCGCGCCGGGTCGGGCCGGCCCAGCAGCAGCAGGGGCAGTCCCACGTTCTGCGCCACGTCCAGGTGCGGCAGCACGTGGAAGGCCTGGAACACGAAGCCCAGGTGCTCGCGCCGCCAGTGCGCGCGCTGCGTCTCGTCCAGCGTGCCCAGGTCCACGCCCTGGTGGGTGATGTGGCCTTCGCTCCAGTCGTCCAGCGCGGCCAGGCAGTTGAGCAGGCTGGACTTGCCCACGCCCGACTCGCCCACGATGGCGACGAACTCGCCCGGAGCCACACTCAGGCTGACCTGGCTGAAGACGGGCGTGTCGCCGTAGCGCTTGCCCAGTTCGTGGACCACCAGCGCCGGCGTGTTCATGCCGCCGGTCCCAGCAGGTGTTCGACGGTGTGCAGCACCTGGGCCAGCGCATCGGGCGCGTCGCAGGCGATCACGCGGCGCTGCGGCATGGAGCGCAGCCAGGTGAGCTGGCGCTTGCCGAGCTGGCGGGTGGCGAAGATGCCGAGGTCGCGCAACGCCGCGATCTGTTCGCGCGTGAGTGCGTCACCGTGGGCCTGGAGCATGTCCCACGCCTGGCGGTAGCCCACGCAGCGCATGGACGGCAGCTCGGTGGTGAGGTCGCCGCGCGCACGCAGCCGGCGCACCTCATCGAGAAACCCGGCGGCGAGCATGTCGTCGAAGCGCTGCGCGATGCGCGCGTGCAGCCAGCCGCGGTCCTGCGGTTCGAGCGAGATCAGGTGCTCGGGTGCGAGCGGGCTGTCGGGGTTGTGGGTGCGGCCGGTCTGGAAGCTGGAGATGGGGCGGCCCGACACTTCGTACACCTCCAATGCGCGCTGGATGCGCTGCGAGTCGTTGGGCGGCAGTCGCGCGGCGGTGATTGGGTCCACGCGCGCGAGTTCGGCGTGCAGCGCGGGCCAGCCTTGTTCGAGCGCCCGCGCTTCGATGCGTTCGCGCACGCCGGCGTCGGCCTCGGGCATGTCGTCCAGGCCCACCAGCAGGGCCTTGAAATACAGCATGGTGCCGCCCACCAGCAGCGCGGTGCGCCCGCGCGCGGCGATCTCGCCCACCAGGCGCGTGGTGTCGCGCACGAAGTCGGCGGCGCTGTAGCTCTGCAGCGGGTCGAGGATGTCGATCAGGTGGTGCGGTACCTGGGCGCGTTCGGCCGCGCTGGGCTTGGCGCTGCCGATGTCCATGCCGCGGTACACCAGCGCCGAGTCGACGCTGATGATCTCCACCGGCCAGCGCTGCGCGATGGCCAGGGATGCGGCGCTCTTGCCGCTGGCCGTGGGGCCGGCGAGCGCGATGCAGTGAGGGATGCCTGCCATGGTGATGCGTGTCAGCGGGCCGGTGCGGTCACACGTTGCGGCGCGCTGTGCGCCTCGCCATGGCGCTGCACCAGCGTCCAGGCCACCAGGGCGATGAGCACGCTCCAGAACCACAGGCCATTGGTCAGCGGCAGCACCGAACCGCGCCCTTGGCCGATGCCCGCCAGGCTCACGCCGAGCCAGCCACCCATGGCGAAGGCCGTCGCCATCGAGAGGAAACCGCTGAGCGCCGACGCCGCGCCGGCGGCTTGCGGAAACGGGCCCACCGCGCCGCTCTGGCCGCAGGGCTGGTGCACGCCGTGGGCGAGCATGAACAGCCAGAACGGCACCAGGATGGCCCAGGTGTTCTGCACGCCCATCAGCCCCAGCACGCCCATGCTGGTGCCGGCGGTCAGTGTCATGGCCCCGGCGACGGCCACCGTGCGGCGCAGGCCCAGGCGCGGGAGCAATTCGCGGCACAGGAAGGTGCCGAGGATGTAGACCAGGGACATGCTGAACATCACCACGCCATAGGCCGTGGTGGACAGGCCGAGCACGCGGATGAACACGAAGGACGAAGCCGCCAGGAAGGTGAACAGCCCGCCGTAGGACGCAGTGGACAGCAGCGCGAAGGCCCAGAACGTGGGGTGGCGCGCGATCTGCAACCAGTTGCCCCACAGCGTGCTGGGGGCCAGTGCGCGCGGGTTCTTCTGCGCCAGGGTCTCTTCGAAGCGCCAGGCGACGACCAGCAGGGTCAGGGCGCCGAACACCGCCAGCGCCATCAGCGAGACGCGCCAGCCGAACAGGTCCGACAGCAGGCCGCCCGTGGGCGAAGCGGCGCAGGCGATCACGCCCAGGCCGGTGAGGCCCTTGGACATCACGCGCGCACCCTCGGCGGGCGCGTACAGGTCGCGCACGATGGCGCGCGCGCACATCACGCCCGCGCCCATGGCCGCACCCTGCATCGCGCGCCAGACGATGAGGTGCTCCATCGACGGCGCGAAGGTGCTGCCGATCGAGGCCGCGACGAAACCGCTCATGCCCACCAGCAGCACGGGCCGGCGGCCGTAGCGGTCCGACAGCGGGCCCCACACCAGCTGCGACAGACCAAAGCACAGCAGCAGCGCCGTGAGCGTGAGCTGGGCCTGCGACATGGGCGCGCCAAAGCCCGAGGTGAGTGCGGGCAGCGCCGGCAGGTAGAGGTCGGTGGCGATCGGCTGAAGGCCCAGCAGGAGCGACAGCACCAGCACGATCAGGCCGGGCGACATGGCGGAAGAAGAGGGCGAGGCGGGCATCCGGTCGAGGGTAGCAGAACACCCTCCTGCGGCACCTGTGCGGGTTTACTTCTCGACCACTTTCAAGGCATCGAAGTGCTCGTCTCGCATGCCGAACAGGCTAGAGAGCGCGGCGCGGTACTGGGCCTGCCCGACCGAGTTGGTGTTGTGGTGCGAGCCGCCCTCGACCAGCACGAAAGCCTTGCGGCCCTTGGCGGCCTCGTACAGCCTGCGCCCCAGCTCGGGCTGGATCAGGCGGTCGTCCCCGCCATGCACGACCAGCAGCGGCGAGCCGATGTCGGGCACGCGCTTGACGGCCTCGAAGCGCTGCGTGATCAGCAGCGAGATCGGCAGCCAGCCCCATTTGAAGGTGCTCACCACGTCGGGGATGGAGGTGAAGGTGCCCTCGACCACGGTACCGGCCTCGTCGTCCACCTGGGCGGCCAGTTCGATGGCGATGGCGCCGCCCAGCGAGTGGCCGAAGATGTAACGCGGCCGCCCGGGGTATCTTTCACCAAGCCAGTCCCATGCCGCGCGGGCGTCTTCGTAGGCGGTCGTCTCCGAGGGCAGCTCGTTGGTGCTCTTGCCAAAGCCGCGGTAGTCAATGGCCAGCACCGAGAACCCCAGGTCTTCCATGCGCCGGGCGCGGAAGGCCGAGCCTGTGACGTTGAAGCGCGCGCCATGCAGATAGAGCAGCACCGGCGCGTCCTTGCGCCGCTCGAAGTTCTCGTGCGCGGCCCACAGGCCGTGCAGCTTGACCGGTTTGCCGGTCTTGGGGGAGGCGAAGTCGATCCACACGTCCTCCATGCCCTCGGCGGCGCTGAGGCCGCCGGCCCAGGTGCGATCGGAGGGCTGGAAGATCCAGAAGCGCTGCTTCTCGTCCAGCGTGGCGCACCCGGCCAGCAGGGCCAGGGCCGCGAGCAAGGAGGCAATGAGACGCTTCATGGCGATGATGGATGCACCTGATGGGTGAAAAGTTCAGGTCCTTTTCCCCATGGTGCAGTTTCCATGCCATCACCGGCCCCGGGTCAAACCCTCGCCGATGTGCACCAGATCACGCCGTGCGCCAGCAGCGCAGGGGGTGCTTCAGATGACGCCTTGGGCCAGCATCGCGTCCGCCACCTTCACGAAGCCGGCGATGTTCGCGCCGTCCACGTAGCTCACGGTGCCGTCGGCGCGGCGGCCGTGTTGCAGGCAGGCCTCGTGGATGCCGCGCATGATGGTGTGCAGGCGCGAGTCGACCTCGTCGCGCGGCCACGACAGCCGCATGGCGTTCTGGCTCATTTCCAGGCCCGAGGTGGCGACCCCGCCGGCGTTGCTGGCCTTGCCCGGCGCGTACAGCACGCCGGCTTCCTCGAAACGCTGCACCGCGTCCATGGTGGTGGGCATGTTGGCGCCCTCGGCCACACAGATGACGCCGTTGCGGATCAGGGTGGCGGCGTCCTCGGCGTTGAGTTCGTTCTGGGTGGCGCACGGCAAGGCCACGTCCACCGGCACGGCCCAGGGGTTCACACCGGGCTCGAAGCGCGTCTTGGTGCGCTGGGCGTAGTCGCTCACGCGGCCGTACAGGTGGTTCTTCACCTCCATGAGCTCGGCCAGCTTGGCGGGGCTGAAGCCTGCTTCGTCGATCACCGTGCCGCTGGAGTCGGACACCGTGACCACCTTGGCGCCCAGCGCCATGGCTTTTTCGACCGCGTACTGCGCCACATTGCCCGACCCGGAGACGCTCACGCGCAGGCCCTGGAAGCTCATGCCGCGCTGCTTGAGCATTTCCTCGGCGAAGTACACCGTGCCGTAGCCGGTGGCTTCGGGACGGATCAGCGAGCCGCCGAAGGACAGGCCCTTGCCGGTGAACACGCAATCGGCGCGGTTGCTGAGCTTTTTCATCATGCCGGCCATGAAGCCGACCTCGCGCCCGCCCACGCCGATGTCGCCGGCCGGCACGTCGGTGTCGCTGCCCACGTGGCGGAACAGCTCGCTCACCAGGGCCTGGCAGAAACGCATCACCTCGCCCGGGCTCTTGCCCTTGGGGTCGAAATCGGAGCCGCCCTTGCCGCCGCCCATCGGCAGCGTGGTCAGCGCGTTCTTGAACGTCTGCTCGAAGGCCAGAAACTTCAGGATCGACAGGTTCACCGAGGGGTGGAAGCGCATGCCGCCCTTGTAGGGGCCGATGGCCGAGCTGTGCTGGATGCGATAGCCGCGGTTGACCTGCACGTCACCGTGGTCGTTCACCCAGGAAATGCGAAACATCACCACGCGCTCGGGCTCGACCAGGCGGTCCAGCAGCCCGTGTTCGGCGTACCTGGGGTGGGCGGCGATGAAAGGCCACAGGCTTTCCATGACCTCCGAGACGGCTTGGTGGAATTCGGGTTGACCGGGGTTCTGCTGCGCGACGTGTTCGAGGAAATGATGGGCCGAGGTGTATTTCATGTGTCTCATGCTTTAAAAAAGTGCATGAGATTATGCGCAACCTGCATTTCGCGACACAAAACGCCCTGTTTTGGCGCAGCGAATGCCCGACGCCCCCCTCGTTTACCCGAGGTGACCCGCCTGTTTTGGTGCAAAAAAGCGGTCGCGTGTCAGCGGCCGCGCAGAAACAGGGCGTCGAGCTCCTTCATGCCCATCTGCCGCCAGGTGGGTCGGCCATGGTTGCACTGGTCGGAGCGCTCGGTCACTTCCATCTGGCGCAGCAGCGCGTTCATCTCGTCGAGCGTGAGCCGCCGGTTGGCGCGCACCGCGCCATGGCAGGCCATGGTGGCCAGCAGTTCGTTGCGGGCGCGCTGCACGACGGTGCTGGCCTCGTGCTGGCCGAGTTCGGCGAGCACGCTGCGCGCCAGTTCCACCGGGTCGCCCTGGGCCAGCGTGGTCGGCACGGCACGCACGGCCAGCGTCTTGGGGGAGAGGGCGGTGATTTCCAGGCCGAGCGTGGCCAGCACCTCGGCACCGTCCTCGGCGGTGGCCACCTCGTCGGGCGTGGCGGAGAAGGTGGCCGGGATCAGCAGGGGCTGGCTGGCAAGTTGCCGTTCATCGAGCTGCTGCTTGAGCCGTTCGTAGACGATGCGCTCGTGGGCGGCGTGCATGTCCACCACCACCAGGCCGTGGGCGTTTTCGGCCAGGATGTACACCCCTTGCAGCTGCGCAATGGCGCGGCCCAGCGGCCAGTCGCCTTCGGGCAGGGGATGGGCAGGCGCCGGCTCGGCGCTGCGCGCGGGCGGGCTCCCGGGGTCTTCATGGGGGCGGGCGGTGAGCGACGGCGCGGCGGCGGGCGCAGTCGCCCACAGGGCGCCCACGTCGCTCACGCGGTGGCCCACTTCGGGCTCGCGCGGTGCGAATGCAAAAGGCGCCTGGCGTGCGGGGGGCGTCCAGGCCGCAG
>NZ_JAHCKK010000063.1 GCF_026125825.1 Hydrogenophaga sp.
TTGGCGATGGCTGCACGATCTATCAGGGCGTGACGCTGGGCGGCACCTCGCTCTACAAGGGCACCAAGCGCCATCCCACGCTGGGCCGCGACGTGGTGGTGAGCGCAGGGGCCAAGGTGCTGGGGGGCTTCCTCGTGGGCGACGGCGCCAAGATCGGCAGCAACGCCGTGGTGATCAAGCCGGTGCCTGCGGGCGCCACGGCGGTGGGCATCCCGGCCCGCATCATCCCGAGCAAGACCGGTGAGAGCGCCGATGTGACCGAGCAGGGCCAGAAGTTCCAGGCCTACGGCCTCACCCAGGAAGACGACCCCTTGTCGCAGGCCATGCGAGGCCTGATCGACAACGCCGCCGGGCAGGAGCACCAGATCGCGCTGCTCTGGCAGGCCATCGAGACGCTGGCCGAGACCAGGAAGCGCGACTGCGTGCCGCAGGATGCGGCGCGCGAAGAGTGCTTCGAGGCCGAGAAACTCAATCAGTTGGTCGGGAAGTAGGCGCACGCGCGCGCCGGCCCGATGCCGGGGCTTTCGATCCGCGGGGGGTCAGTGATGGTGGCCGTGCGCCCCGTGCGCGTGGCCATGGGCGATCTCTTCGGCCGAGGCCGCCTTCACGTCGACCACGTTCAGGGTGAATGTCAGGTCCTGCCCGGCCAGCGGGTGGTTGCCATCGAGCATCACGGTGTCGCCCTTGATCTTGGTCACGGTGAAGATCTGCCGGTTGCCTTCGGCGTCGCTGCCTTCGAGCTGGCCACCCACCTTCACGCCGGGCGGGAAGTCTTTCTTCGAGATCGTGGTCACCAGGCTTTCGTCGCGCTCGCCAAAGGCCAGCGAGGGCTGCAGCTTGATGGTGGTGCTGAAGCCTTTCTCCTGGCCTTCCAGGGCGAGCTCGACGCCCGGCAGCGTGTTGCCATAGCCCCCGTGCAGGTAGGCGCGCGGCTCCTTGCCGTCTTCGAGCACTTTGCCCTTGGCATCGACGGCGCGGAAGGTGAGGGTGACGATGGTGTCTTTGGTGATCTTCATGTCGGGTCGCTTGAGAGGGTTAGCGGGCGGGGCGCACGGCGGACTTCGGGCGGAAGGCCTTGCAGACCTCGTCGTGCGTTTCGAGATAGGGTCCGCCGATCAGGTCGATGCAGTAAGGCACGGCGGCGAAGATGCCGTTGATGCGCTGCGTGCCGTCGGCGTTCTTCAGGCCTTCGAGCGTCTCGGCAATCGCCTTGGGCTGGCCAGGCAGGTTGATGATCAGGCTCTGATCGCGCACCACGGCCACCTGGCGCGAGAGGATGGCGGTGGGCACGAAGGCCAGGCTGATCTGGCGCATCTGTTCGCCAAATCCGGGCATTTCCTTGTGCGCCACGGCCAGCGTGGCCTCGGGCGTGACGTCGCGCAGCGCCGGGCCGGTGCCGCCGGTGGTGAGCACCAGCGAGCAGCCGGCGTCCACCAGCTCGACCAGCGTTGCGCTGATGCGCGCCTCTTCGTCGGGAATCAGGCGCGGCTCGAACGTGATCGGGTTGCGCAGCGCGCGGGTGAGCCAGTCCTGCAGCGCGGGCAGGCCCTTGTCTTCATAGACGCCAGTGCTGGCGCGGTCGCTGATGGACACGATGCCGATGCGCACCGGGTCGGCGGGGGCATTCAGGGGCTCGCTCATGGCTGGTCTTGGTCGTCGGTGGGAGCGATGTCGTCGTCCTCGCCCTGGTTCAGCGCGGCCTTGACGATCTGGAAGATTTCCCGGTAGGCCTTGCCGTGGCGCACGGCCTCGCCTGGGCGTTCCTGCGCCTGCGTGGCCTGGGCGTCTTTGCGCGCCTGGCGGATCAGCGCCCGCAGGTGCTGCACGTCGGCGCCTGCGTCGAGCTGCAGCCAGGGGGTGAGCGCCTCGTCGTCGGCGATCAGGCGGTCGCGCCATTGCTCGGCCAGGTGCAGCGAGAGCGTGCCCTTGGCGGAGCCTTTGGCCTGTTCGTCGAGCGCGGCTTGCACCGCGGCGATCGTGTCCTCGTCCAGCGCACGCATCAGCTTGCCGATGAATTGCATCTGGCGGCGGCGGCCTTCGAAGTTGGTGATGCGCCTGGCTTCGGCGACTGCGTCCAGCAGTTTTTCCGGCAGGTCGAGTTTCTGTGTCAGGTCGGTGCGCAGCGTGAGCAGGTTTTCGCCGAGCGCCTGCAGGCGGTCGCTTTCCCGCTTCAGGTCGGTCTTGCTCATCTCGGCGTCGCCTTTGAGCTCGCGCTTGAGCTCCAGGTCCAGTTCGCTGCCCAGGGCGACGAACTGGCCACGAACGAAATAGCCTTTGGTGGGTTTGCGGGACATGTGGATCGTTGAATAGGCCTTCTGCGCGAATGGCAGCGGCCGGAAGGGGGCGCAAGTATCATAGCCGTCGACATGAAAAAACCCTCCCAAGCCCCCGCGGCCGACCCCCGTTCCCCCCTTTCCGGTTTCCAGTACGCCCGCAGCCAGTTCGAGGAACTGGTCGATCTGGCCCTGGGCCACGCGAAGCAGCTCGGCGCTGCGGACGCGGCGGCCGAGGTCTCCGAGGGCGCCGGCCTGAGCGTTTCGGTGCGCAAGGGCGAGCTGGAGAACGTGGAACGCAACCGCGACAAGTCCCTGGGCGTGACGGTCTACCTGGGGCAAAAGCGCGGCAACGCCTCCACCTCCGACTTCTCTGCCGCCGCGGTGCGCCAGACGGTGCAGGCCGCCTACGACATTGCCCGCTTCACCGCCGAAGACCCGGTGGCCGGCTTGCCCGACACCCAGGACGTGGCCGACAGCTACCCCGACCTCGATCTGTTTCACCCCTGGTCGCTCGATTCGGAAGAGGCCGCGCGCATCGCCCTGGCCTGCGAGGCTGCGGCCTTCGCCACCAGCAAGAAGATCACCAACAGCGAGGGCGCGGGCGTGTCGGCCCAGCAGTCGCACTTCTTCACCGCGCACCTGCGCGGCGGCGAGCGCGGCAAGCCCGGCATCTTCAGCGGCGGCTATGCCAGCTCGCGCCACAGCCTGTCGGTGGCGCCGATCGCCGGCAAGGGCGCGAACATGCAGCGCGACTATTGGTACAGCTCGATGCGCTCGCCGGCCGAACTGGCCACGCCCGAAGCGGTGGGCCGCTATGCCGCCGAGCGCACGCTTGCGCGCCTCAACGGCCGCAAGATCGCCACCACCGAATGCCCGGTGCTGTTCGAGTCGCCCCTGGCGGCCGGCCTGCTGGGCAGCTACGTGCAGGCCACCAGCGGCGGCGCGCTCTACCGCAACACCACTTTCCTGCACGACAGCCTGGGCAAGCGCGTGACGGCCAAGCACCTGGACATTCTCGAAGACCCGCACGTGCGCAATGGCAAGGGCAGCGCGCCATTCGACGACGAGGGCGTGCGCACGGCCAGGCGCAAGGTGCTCTCGGGCGGGCGGGTGCAGGGCTATTTCCTCTCCACCTATTCGGCGCGCAAGCTGGGCATGCGCACCACCGGCAACGCCGGCGGCTCGCACAACCTCACGCTCACCAGCCGCCTCACCCAGCCGGGCGACGACCTGCGCGCCATGCTCAAGAAACTCGGCCGCGGCCTGTTCGTCACCGAGCTGATGGGCCAGGGGGTGAACTACGTGACCGGCGACTACTCGCGTGGCGCTTCAGGCTATTGGGTGGAAAACGGCGAGATCGCGTTCCCGGTGCACGAGATCACCATCGCCGGCAACCTCAAGGACATGCTGCTGGGGATCGAGGCCATCGGCGCCGATGCCTACAACTACGGGGCGAAGACCACGGGGTCGATCCTGATCAACCGGATGAAGGTGGCCGGGAGCTAGGCCCACCCCGCGCCGCTGCGGCGGCGCGTCTTCCCCTCAAGGGGGCCATGCCGTGGCTCGGCAGAGCCCGTTCCACGGCATGCGGGTCTTTCAGCTTCCCGCGCCGGAAAGAGCGGCCTTTACCGCCGCCGAGACCTGGCCCATGTCGGCCTTGCCGGCCAGGCGGGCTTTCACCGCACCCATGACCTTACCCATATCGCCAGGGCCCTTGGCGCCCAGCTCGGCCACGATGGCCTTCACTTCGGCGGCCACCTCGTCGGCCGACAGGCGCGCGGGCAGGTAGCCCTGCAGCACGGCCATTTCGGCGGCTTCCTTGTCCACGAGGTCCTGGCGCGCGGCCTTGGTGAAGGCCTCGATGCTGTCCTTGCGCTGCTTGACCAGCTTGTCCACGATGGCAATGACCATGGCGTCGTCCAGTTCCACGCGCTCGTCCACTTCCTTCTGCTTCATCGCGGCGGTGAGCAGGCGGATGGTGCCCAGGCGCTCGCTGTCCTTGGCGCGCATGGCGGCTTTCATGTCTTCGGTGATCTGGTCTTTCAGGCTCATGGAGGCTCCTGGGAAGTGGGTCGGGAAAGAGGAATCGGCAACAAAAAAGCCCGCCTGAGCGTCCTCCAGCGGGCTTGTTCGCGACCGGGCAGCAGGGCCCGGCGGCTCGTGCTCAGTACAGCTTCTTGGGCAGCTGCATCGAGCGCACACGCTTGTAGTGGCGCTTGACGGCGGCAGCCTTCTTGCGCTTGCGCTCGGCGGTCGGCTTTTCGTAGAACTCGCGGGCGCGCAGATCGGTCAGCAGGCCGAGCTTTTCGATGGTGCGCTTGAAACGGCGCAGGGCGACGTCAAAGGGCTCGTTGTCTTTTACACGGATGGTCGTCATTGGCGAAAAATATCCAGAATGCGCGGAAAGAGGATGAACGGGAAGATCGGGCCCGGGCGTCGTTTCCGCAAAATGTCCCGTCATTAACTAGTATTGGCCGACGGGGATTTGCCAGCAAAGCCCTGGATTATAGCCGTTTCCATGCGATTGGCTACCGCATCGCAGGGCGCGCGGCGCAGCGGCGGTCACAGCGCTTGTGCGCAGGCGTGGGCGCTGGCCCAGGCCCACTGGAAGTTGTAGCCGCCCAGCCAGCCCGTCACATCGACCACTTCCCCGATGAAATATAGGCCCGGCTGCCTGGATTCCAGGGTCTGGGAAGACAGGTCGCGGGTGTCCACGCCGCCCAGCGTGACCTCCGCCTTGCGGTAGCCCTCGGTGCCGGTGGGTGTGAGTTCCCAGCGCGAGAGCCGATCGGCCAGCCGCGCCAGGGCCTTGTCCGAGGCTTCGGCCACGGGGCGCTGCCAGTCGGCGTCCTGCTGCACCCAGGCCTCGGCGAGGCGGCTGGGCACCAGGGCGGCGAGTTCGTTGCCCAGCAGCTTGCGCGAACTGGCCTTGGCGCGCGCCAGGGCGGTGGGCAGTTCGGTCTCTGGCGCCAGGTTCAGGCGGATCGGCGTGCCTTCCTGCCAGTAGCTGGAGATCTGCAGCACCGCCGGGCCGGACAGTCCCCGGTGGGTGAACAGCAGGTCTTCCAGGAAGGCCATGCGGCCCTTTTTCTCCCCGGTTTCGATGCGCACGGGCAATGCCAGCCCGGCCAGGCCGGCGTAGGGCGCCCAGCCATCGCCGTCGAAAGTGAGCGGCACCAGCCCCGGGCGCTGGGCCACCAGGCGCAGGCCGAACTGGCTGGCGATGCGGTAGCCGAAGTCGCTCGCGCCGATCTTGGGGATGGACAGGCCGCCCGTGGCGACCACCACCGCGCGGGCGCGCACCGGGCCGCGGTCGGTGTCGAGTTCGTACAGGCCGTCGCCGCCCTGGCGCACGGCCTTCACACCGCAGGGTTGCCAGCGCTGCACGCCGCCCGCGTCGCACTCGCGCAGCAGCATCTGGATCAGGTCGTCGGCCGAGCGGTCGCAGAACAGCTGCCCCTTGTGCTTCTCGTGGAAGGCGATGCCGTGGCGCTGCACGAGGGCGATGAAGTCGGCCGGTGTGTAGCGCGAGAGCGCCGAGCGGCAGAAATGCGGGTTGGCGCCCAGGAAGTGCTTGTGCGGCGCCTGTGGGTCGAGCTCCCGGTTGGTGAAGTTGGCGCGCCCACCGCCCGAGATGCGGATCTTCTCCGCGACCTTGTCGCTGTGGTCCAGCACCAGCACGCGCAGGCCCCGCTGGCCGGCGATGCCAGCGCAAAAAAGGCCGGCCGCGCCCGCGCCGATGACGATGGCGTCGAAATCTTGCATGGCGCGCAGTGTAGGCGCACCGGCGTTCAACCCGTGTGCCGACTGCGTTCGGCGAGGGTGGCGGCCTTGTGCGTGAGGGCGTCGATCTCGCCCGTGATGTCCGACAGCACGTTGGCGACCACGGCGAATTCACGGCCGTGCTGCCCGGCCCGTGCAGCGACGACCTGCGCGTTGAAGCTCACCACCTTGGCCTCCTTGGCCACGCTCTGGATGTCACCGACGATGCCCGCGAGCTCTTTCATCATCGCGTCGGAGCGCGCCTTGGCGACCTCATCGAAGGCGGTGGTCGCGGTGTTGAGGGCGTCGAGGATGCGGTCGGTGTGATCCACCAGCTCGGCCAGGGTGGTCGGCACGCGCGGGCTGTAGGCCTCGATCTGTTCGAGCGCGCTGTGCATGAGCTGGATGAATGCCTGCACCACCGGACCGACCCCTCGCGCGCCGTGGTAGGTCTCCTGAATCTTGCGGGCGCCCTGCGCCTCCAGCAGGTCCACCGTGCCCACCAGGTGTTGCTGGCTCTCGCTGAACATCTGCAGGCTGCGCTGTGCGGCCGGCAGCCGGCCCAGATCGCCATTGGCCGCCAGCACGGTCTGCAGGATCATGCGTTGCGAGAGCATGCGCTGGCGCGCGGCGAGGTTGACCAGCGAGAGGCCCGCGATGTGGGCGGGCGTGTCGCGGTGGACGGGGCGGGTGGGGGCGAGGGATGTCATGGGGCTGACATCAAGCAATCGCCGGGCCATGGCGGCCCGACCGGCGCTCAGGCGACGCGCGCGAGTGCCTGCGGCGCCTGCACGGCGGCGATGCCGCTGACCACGTCACCGACCACGATCACGGCGGGGCTGCCCAGGCCTTCGCGCTCGATGGTGGCGCTGAGTTGCCCCAGTGTGGTGAGCGCGTGCCGTTGTTGGGGCAGCGTGGCGTGCTGGATCACGGCCAGGGGTGTCTCGGCCGGCAGGCCGGTGAGCAGGTCCCGTTCGATCTGCGCGGCACTGGACACGCCCATGTAGATCACGAGCGTGAGCTTGGCCTCGCGCGCGGTGGCGGCCAGGGCCTGCCAGTCGGTGCCAGCGTCGCCCGGCTTGGCGTGGCCGGTGACGAAGACCACGCCGTGTGCATGTTCGCGGTGGGTGAGCGGCACGCCCAGCGAGGTGAGGCCCGCCAGGCCCGAGGTGATGCCATTGACCACCTGCACTTCGATGCCGGCGGCACGCAGGTGCTCCACCTCTTCGCCGCCGCGGCCGAAGATGAACGGGTCGCCGCCCTTGAGCCGCACCACCATTTCGCCTTCCTGCGCCGCCATCACCATGAGCTTTTCGATGAAGGCCTGGGGCGTGCTTTTGCAGCCGCCACGCTTGCCCACGTGCACGATGCGCGCGCGGGGTGAGGCGTGCGCCAGCACGCCTTCGCTCACGAGGTCGTCGACCAGCAGGACGGTGGCGGCGCTGATGGCCTTCACGGCTTTGAGCGTGAGCAGTTCGGGGTCGCCGGGGCCGGCGCCGACCAGGGCCACGGTACCCGGCAGGAACTCAGACGGCAAGGGCATGGGTTGCGGTTTCATGTTGCACGACCTCTCGCAAGATGTGTTCCACCTGCAGGGCGATCGGTGTGGGGATGGGTTGCGTGCCATCGAGCACGGCGCGGATGTAAGCGGCGGTCTGCCCGGCGTCCACCGGCGGCAGTTCGGGCAACCGGGCCAGCGGCCCGTCCTGCGACGCCTGCACTTCGGCGCGCGCGCCGTCGCGCAACACCTCCATGCGCGGCGTGCGGCGCGCGTCGGCCACGGGTTCGCCTTCGGTGCCTCGCAGCAGCAGCGCGTGCGCGCCGGTCAGGGCCCAGGTGGCGGCCATGGAGGTGGCGTACTCCGGGTGGGTGTAGCTGCCGACGATGAAGGCCTTGCCCTCGCACGGGTTCATCAGCTTCACCAGGCTGTGGGCGGGGTTGCGCAGGCCGACCGCGCGGCGCACGTCCAGCAGGCGCTTGAGGCCGGGGCTGAGCACCTCGGTGGGCACGAAGGCGACTTCGCCCGCTCCCAGCGCAGGCACCTCGCGGGCCGGGGACACGCCCAGCGCCTCGAACACCTGGGCGGCGAACACGCGCAGGTCCTCGGTGGCTGTGCCGTGCACCAGCACCGCCGCGCCACCGCGCGCCAGCAGCAGGGCCAGCAGCGGCGTGAGCACCGGCAGTTTGCGCGCGCCGTTGTAGCTGGGCAGCACGACGGTCGTCCGGCCGTTGTCGGGCAGGCGGCGCAGGCGCGCATGGGTGGCATCGAGGAAGCCGGCCATTTCGTCGGGCGTCTCGCCCTTGATGCGCATGGCCAGGCAGAAACCGCCGATCTCGAGATCGGTCACCGTGCCGTCCAGCACCTGGCCGAGCAGGTCCGTGGCCTGTGCGCGCGTGAGCGAGCGGGCGCCGTCCTTACCCCGACCAATTTCCTTGATGTATTGACTGATGGCCATGACTTGCAAATTTCCGCGAATTGTCCGGCAAGTTTGATGACTTATCGTTATATGGGGGATCTGGCTGCTCAGGCGGCCTGGGGCTGGGTCAGGGGTGCACGGGCGCGCACCAGCCGCTTGAGCTCGGGCACGCAGGAGCCGCATTGGGTGCCGCACTGCAGGCTGGCCTGCAGTGCGGCCAGGCGCTGTTCGTCGCTCCCCTCGCAGTGGACCAGACGGGTCTGGATGGCGTCTTCCCGGATGTTGAAGCAGGTGCATACCTGGCGGCCTTTGGCCGCCAAGGCCACCGGCGCCTTGGCGCCCGGCATCAGCAGCAGGCGGCCGTACGCGCCCGCGGGCAGCCCGTCCTGCAGCAGGGGCTTGATCCAGACCTCGGCGCGGGTGTCGCCGGCCAGCACGAAGGCTTCGAGCCGGGTGGCATCGCCTTCGCGGACCAGGCGCGCGGTGCGGCGCTGGCCCAGGCGCTTGTCCACGTAGCGCAGCGCCTCGGCCGCCTGCAGGCCGAGCAGGGCTTCGATGCGCTCGATCAGCCCGGGTTCGGGCGCATCGTGCGCGGCGGCGCGAAACAGCACGCCGGTGCGCTCGCGGCCAAACGGCACGCAGGCGGCAAACGGAAATTCCGTCATCAGGGCGCGCAGGCCTTCGCGTGCGGCTTGCGCCGTCGCCTCGGGCAGCCAGCCCACGGCCAGGAGCGTCCAGGGCAATTCGGCCTTGAGCACTTTCACCGCCGCATGCTTGAGCTCGGGCTGTTTCGACGTGGGGCAGTGCGACGAGGTGGTGAGCGCGTTGACGCCGGCCAGCGGCTCGCCGGTGCTGCTGCGGCCGCTGAGGTATTCCGCGCCCCAGTGCATGGCGATGAAGGCCTGCGACAGGCCGATGTCGTCCGAGGCCATGGCGGGCACGAGGATGGAGCCACGTTTGCTGGTCACGTGCACCAGATCCCCGTCCTTCAGGCCGCGGCGTTCCATGTCCTGCGGGTGCAGTTGCACCGAGGGTTCGGCGACGTGGCCGAACAGGCGGCCCAGCGTGCCGGTGCGCGTCATGCCGTGCCACTGGTCGCGCAGGCGGCCGGTGGTGAGCGAGAACGGGTAGCGCGAGTCGCGCGGCTCGGACAGGGGCACGAAGTCCAGGGCGGCGAAGCGGGCCTTGCCGTCGGGCGTGGCGAACACCCCATCCTCGTACAGGCGCTGGCGGCCCTGCGGTTCGCCGGCCTTGAGGGGCCATTGCTGTGGCCCCTGCTGCTGCAGCATGGCGTAGCTCAGGCCGGTGATGTCGAGGTCGCGCCCGCGTGTGGATTCGCGGTGTTCCAGCCAGAGGCTCTCGGCATCGGGGTAGGGGAACAGCGTGGGCTGGCCGGGGCGCCAGCGGGCTTCGAGCCGCTGCGCGAAATCGACCACGATGCGCCAGTCGTGCCGCGCCTGGCCGGGGGCGGGCACGGCGGCGCGCACGCGGCTGATGCGGCGCTCGCTGTTGGTGACGGTGCCGTCTTTCTCGCCCCAGGTGGTGGCGGGCAGCAGCAGGTCGGCGTAATCGCAGGTGGCGGCGGTGGCGTAGGCCTCCTGCACCACGACGAATTCGGCGCGATCCAGCGCGCGGCGCACGGTGGCCTGGTCGGGCATGGACTGGGCCGGGTTGGTGCAGGCGATCCAGAGGGCCTTGACCTGGCCGTCGGCCGCGGCTTCAAACAGCTCGACCGCGCTCAGGCCGGGTCTCTCGGGGACCGAAGGCAGGCCCCAGAGTGCGGCCACTTCGGCGCGGTGTCGGGGATTGGCGAGGTCGCGGTGCGCGCTGAGCAAGTTGGCCAGGCCACCGACCTCGCGCCCGCCCATGGCGTTGGGCTGGCCGGTGAGCGAGAAAGGGCCGGCACCGGGTTTGCCGATCTGGCCCGTGGCCAGGTGCAGGTTGATCAGCGTGGCGTTCTTGGCGGTGCCGCTGCTGCTCTGGTTCAGGCCCTGGCAGTACAGGCTGAGCGTGGCCGCGCGACGCTGCGGGTCGCCGCTGGCGCCTGTGGCGAACCATTGGGCGGCGGTGAACAGGTCTTCGCGCCGCAGGCCGCAGGCCTGTGCCACGCGCTCGGGCGTGTGTTCCCGCACCAGGGCCTTGAGCGCGTCGAAACCGGTGGTGTGCGCGGCGATGTAGCCGCTGTCGATCCAGCCTTCCCAGAGCATGATGTGCAGCAAGCCGTGGAACAGCATCACGTCGCTGCCGGGCTGCAAAGGCAGGTACAGGTCGGCAAGCCCGGCGGTGTCGGTGCGGCGCGGGTCGGCCACGATCACCTTCATGGCCGGGTTGTTCTGGCGGGCTTCCTCCACGCGGCGGAACAGCACGGGGTGCGCGAAGGCGGCGTTGCTGCCGACGATGAACAGGCATTGGGCGTGGTTCACGTCGTCGTAGCAGGTGGGTGGCGCGTCGGCGCCCAGGGTGAGCTTGTAGCCTGCGACTGCGCTGCTCATGCACAGGCGCGAGTTGGTGTCGATGTTGTTGGTGCCGATCAGGCCCTTGGCCAGCTTGTTGAAGGCGTAGTAGTCCTCGGTGAGCAACTGCCCGCTGATGTAGAAGCCGACCGCGTCGGGGCCGTGCCGTTCGACCACGGAGGCGAAGCGCCCGGCGGCGAGGTCGAGTGCCGCGTCCCACGCCAGGGGCTTCGCGGGCGCACCGCGTTGCAGGCGCTGATGGGGTTGCAGCAGTCGCACCTGCTGCGCGATGGCGGGCGCTGCGCTGAGGTGCAGGGTCTGGCCCTTGGTGCAGAGGCGGCCGAAGTTCGCCGGGTGCTGCGGGTCGCCGCTCACGCCGGTGATCTGGCTGCCCACGCTCTCGATCAGCACCCCGCAGCCCACGCCGCAGTAAGGACAGGTGGAGCGGGTGGTGATCGGGCTCATGCGGAGGCGCAGACCGCCGAGCCAGACCGAAGCCCCTCTGGGTGCGCGTGGGGATCGGTGGCCCGCCGGGCGGGGCCGGCGATGGGGCGCGCCAGGTCGATCGCCTGGGTCGCGAGTTCGTGCGCGTCCAGGTGCACCACGCCGTCCTGCACCTTGACCGCGAAGCGCGGCGTGCAGCCTTCGTCGGGCTCGCGGGCGCAACCGCTGTCCAGACCGATGGTCCAGTTGTGCATCGGGCAGGCCACCTGGTTGCCGAAGACGATGCCTTGGCTCAGCGGGCCGCCTTTGTGGGGGCAACGGTCGAGCAGGGCGAAGACTTCGTCGCGGTCGTTGCGGAACACGGCCACGTCCAGGCCTTTTTCGCGCTGCACGCAGCGCGAGCCAAGCACGGGGATGTCGTCGACGCGGGCAATGGCAATCCAGGCGGTCATGCGGTACTCCTTTCGAGCGACACGGGCTGAATGGGAATGAACTGGCGCGTGTCCACCGAGGCCTTCTGGTGCTCGAACCAGGGATCGGGCTCGCCGTCGAGCGCGAATTGGAGCTGCGCCCACAGCGCCTTGCGGCCTTCGGCGTCGTCGAGGATCTTCTTCTTCACGTGGTCCATGCCCACACGGTTGACGTAGTGCACCGTGCGTTCCAGGTACCAGCCTTCGAGGCGGTAGAGCTGCATGAAGGCGCCGGTGTACTCCAGCACTTCCTCGGCGGTCTTGAGCTTGGTGAAGAACTCGGCCACCTCGGTCTTGATGCCACCGTTGCCGGCGATGTACATCTCCCAGCCCGAGTCCACGCCGATGATGCCCACGTCCTTGATGCCGGCTTCGGCGCAATTGCGCGGGCACCCGCTCACGGCAAACTTCACCTTGTGCGGCGCGTACATGCGCCACATCGCCCGCTCCAGGTCCTTGCCCATCTGCGTGCTGTCTTGCGTGCCCATGCGGCACCACTCGCTGCCCACGCAGGTCTTCACCGTGCGCAGGGCCTTGGCGTAGGCGTGGCCGCTGGGCATGCCGATGTCTTTCCACACCGCCTGCAGGTCTTCCTTCTTCACGCCCAGCAGGTCGATGCGCTGGCCACCGGTGACCTTCACGGTGGGGATGTTGTATTTGTCCACCGCGTCGGCAATGCGCCGCAGCTCGTCGGCCGTGGTCTCGCCGCCCCACATGCGCGGGATCACGCTGTAGGTGCCGTCCTTCTGGATGTTGGCGTGGCTGCGCTCGTTGATGAAGCGGCTTTGCGGGTCGTCCTTCGCTTCCTTGGGCCAGGTGCTGATGAGGTAGTAGTTGACGGCCGGGCGGCAGGTGGCGCAGCCGTTGGGCGTGCGCCAGCCCAGGCCCTCGAACACCGCGCCGATGCTCAGCAGCCGGCTGTCGCGGATGGCGTCGCGCACCGCCTGGTGGCCGTGATCGGTGCAACCGCACATGGCCTTGAGCTTGGGCGTGGCGGAGTAGTCGCCGCCAGCGGTGAACATCAGGATCTGTTCCACCAGCCCGGTGCACGAACCGCAGGACGCGCTGGCCTTGGTGTGCTTGCGCACCTCTTCCAGCGTGAACAGGCCCTTGTCCTGGATGGCTTTGCAGATGCGGCCCTTGGTGACGCCATTGCAGCCGCAGACCTCGTCGCTGTCGGCCATGGCGGCGGCCTTGCTGTGGCCCTGGTGGCCCACGTCGCCGATATTGGATTCACCGAACATCAGGCGGTCGCGGATATCGGCCACGCTGCGGCCGTCGCGCAGCAGCTTGAAGTACCAGCTGCCGTCCACGGTGTCGCCGTACAGGCATGCGCCCACGAGCCTGTCGCCCTGGATCACCAGCTTCTTGTAGACGCCGCCCGACGGGTCGCTCATCACGATCTCTTCGGTGTGCCCGTCGCCCATGAAGTTGCCGGCGGAGAAGAGGTCGATGCCGGTGACCTTGAGCTTGGTGGAGGTGAGCGAGCCGACGTAGCGGCCGATGCCGAATTCAGCCAGGTGCGTGGCCAGCACCTTGCCTTGTTCGAACAGGGGCGCCACCAGGCCGTAGGCGATGCCGCGGTGCGCCGCGCATTCTCCTACCGCGTAGATGCGCGGGTCGGTCACGGTCTGCAGCGTGTCGCTGACCACGATGCCCTTGTTCACGTGCAGGTTCATCGACTCCGCCAGCGCGGTGTTGGGGCGGATGCCCACGGCCATCACCACCAGGTCGGCCGGCAGCTCGGTGCCGTCCTTGAAGCGGATGGCCCGGACCCGGCCTTTGGGCGAAGACCTGTCCCCATCCTCGTCGCCCACCAGTTCCTGCGTCTGTGCGCCGATCAGGAAGCGCATGCCGCGCTGCTCCAGCGATTGCTGCAGCAGCTTGCCGGCCACCTCGTCGAGCTGGCGCTCCATGAGCCAGGGCGCGGCGTGCACCACGCTCACCGTCATGCCTCGCTTCATCAGGCCATTGGCCGCTTCCAGGCCGAGCAGGCCGCCGCCGATGACAACGGCATGCTGGTATTGCGTGGCGGCGTCGATCATGGCCTGGGTGTCGGCGATGTCGCGGTAGGCCAGCACGCCTTGCAGGTCTTTGCCCGGAATGGGCAGCATGAAGGGGTTGGAGCCGGTGGCCATGATGAGGCGGTCGTAGGGCGCCTCGATCGTGCCGCCCTGGCCGTCGCTGGCGCGCACGGTGCGCCTGACACGGTCCACCTCCGTCACGGTCTTGCCCGCGTGCAGGGTGATGCCGTGCTCCTGGTACCACGCCCAGTCGTTGAGCACGATCTCGTCCAGCGTCTGCTCGCCCGCAAGCACCGGCGAGAGCAGGATGCGGTTGTAGTTGGGGTGGGGCTCGGCACCGAACACCGTGATGTCGTAGAGGTCGGGCGCGATCTTGAGCAACTCCTCCAGGGTGCGCACACCGGCCATGCCGTTGCCGACCATGACCAGTCTGGGGCGTTGTGAGGGAGGGGGGCGCATGTCCATGGTGGGTCTCCTGGGCGGCCGGTCAGGCCAGCTTTTCCACGTGGGTTTGGCGGGTGTAGAGGAAGTCGATCACTTCCTTGCGGCATTGCTGGTACGTCGGGCTGTCGGCCAGCGCCACGCGCTGGCGCGGGCGCGGCAGGTCCACTTGCAGCACCTCGCCGATGGTCGCGGCCGGGCCGTTGGTCAGCATCACGATGCGGTCGCTCAGCAGCACGGCCTCGTCCACGTCGTGCGTGACCATCACCACCGTGCTGTGCGTGCGCGCCACGATCTCCAGCAGTTCGTCCTGCAGCTTGGCTCGGGTGAGCGCGTCGAGCGCGCCAAAGGGTTCGTCCATCAGCAACACCTTGGGCTCCATCGACAGGGCGCGCGCAATGCCCACGCGCTGCTTCATGCCACCGGAGATTTCACCCGGGCGCTTCTGCGCGGCCGCGCTCAGGCCCACGAGGGCCAGCGCGGCTTCGGTGCGGGACTTGAGCTGCGCCTTGCCTTCGTTGGCGCCGAAGACGC
Organism: Hydrogenophaga sp.; assembly: GCF_026125825.1. Classification (GTDB taxonomy): domain Bacteria; phylum Pseudomonadota; class Gammaproteobacteria; order Burkholderiales; family Burkholderiaceae_C; genus Hydrogenophaga. The sequence continues at coordinate 14,822 of NZ_JAHCKK010000063.1, forward strand.
GCTCGACGGCCAGGTGCACGTTCTCGAAGCAGGTCAGCCAGGGCAGCAGCGAGTGGTTCTGGAACACCACCGCGCGCTCGGGGCCGGGGCCGGCGATCTCCTTGCCGGCACAGAGCAGCACGCCGCTGGTGGGCGTGGTCAGGCCGGCGATGAGGTTGAGCAGCGTGGACTTGCCGCAGCCCGAGTGGCCGATCAGTGTGACGAACTCGCCTTTGGCCACGGTGAGGTTGATCCCGCGCAGCGCCGGGAAGAGGCCCTTGCGGGTCTTGAAGGTCTGCTCGACGCCCTGGATCTCGATGTACTTGGACGTGGCGGTCATGACTTCACCTCTTCGAACGTGAACAGGGTGGCCAGCTTGATGAGGCCGAATTCGAGCGCCAGGCCGACGATGCCGATCACGAAGATGGCGATGATGATGCTGGCCACGTTGAGGTTGTTCCACTCGTCCCAGATCCAGAAGCCGATGCCCACGCCGCCGGTCAGCATCTCGGCGGCCACGATGACCAGCCAGGCCGTGCCCACCGCCAGGCGCACGCCGGTCAGCAGGTACGGCAGCACGGCGGGAAACAGGATCTTGGTGAAGATCTTCCATTCGCTGAGGTTGAGCACGCGCGCCACGTTCATGTAGTCCTGCGGCACGCGCTGCACGCCCACGGCGGTGTTGATGATCATGGGCCAGATCGAGCAGATGAAGATGGTCCAGATCGCGGCCGGGTTGGCGCCCTTGAACACCAGCAGGCCGATGGGCAGCCAGGCCAGCGGCGAGACCGGGCGCAGCAGGCTGATGAGGGGGTTGAACATGCGGCTGAGGAAGTCGAAGCGGCCGATGGCAAAGCCCGCCGGAATGCCCACCAGCGCGGCAAGGCCAAAGCCCACCCCCACGCGCTGCAGCGACATGAGCACGTTCCAGCCCACGCCCTGGTCGTTCGGACCGGCCTGGTAGAACGGGTCGGAGAACACGTCCAGGGCCTGCTTCCAGGTGTCCAGCGGCGTGGGGATGCCGCTTTGGCCGCTGCCGGCCACCAGCGACCACACCAGCACGAGAAAGCCCAGGCCCAGCACCGGCGGGAGCACGCTGCGCGTGAGGCCCGCGATGTGCTCGCGCCAGGGCGAAGACGGGCCCGGCCGCGCACGCTCAACGGCAGCCGGCGCGGCTGCTGCGGGCTTGGGATGGGGCGCGGCGGCCATGGCCGGGGCGGGCGCCACGGCCTCCAGGGGGGTATGGAAAACGGCACTGACCATGGTGGTGTTCCTCGGGTGCGGCGGGCCTGGTCAGGCCGCCCTCATCTTGAAGCTGTCGGCGTACTTGGCCGGGTCCTTGCCATCCCACACCACGCCGTCGATGAACTTGGCGCTGCGCAGTTCGGACTTGGGCAGCGCCGTCTTGGTGGCGGACGCGGCTTCCTTGTAGATGTCGATGCGGTTGACCTGCTTGGCCACGGCCAGGTAGTCGGGGTGCGACTTGAGCAAGCCCCAGCGCTTGTGCTGGGTGAGGAACCACATGCCGTCGCTCAGGTAGGGGTAGTTGGCCGCCCCGTCGTTGTAGAACTTCATGTGGTTGGGGTCGTCCCAGGTTTTGCCCAGGCCGTTCTGGTAGCGGCCCAGGATGCGCTGGTTGATGGCGTCCACGCCCGTGTTGACATAGGAACGCTGGGCGATGGTCTCGGCCATCTTGTTCTTGTTCTGCAGGCCCGCGTCGATCCATTTGCCGGCTTCCAGAATGGCCGCCGTCACCGCGCGTGCGGTGTTGGGGTTCTTCTGCACGAACTCGGCCGTGGTGCCCAGCACCTTCTCGGGGTGGTCCTTCCAGATGTCCTGCGTGGTGTTGGCCGTGATGCCAATGCCATCCATGATGGCGCGGTGGTTCCAGGGCTCGCCCACGCAGAAGCCGTCCATGTTGCCCACGCGCATGTTGGCCACCATCTGCGGTGGCGGCACCACGATGGCGCGCGCGTCCTTGAAGGGATCGATGCCCGCGGCGGCCAGCCAGTAGTAGAGCCACATGGCGTGGGTGCCGGTGGGGAAGGTCTGGGCAAAGGTGTATTCGCGCTTTTCGCTGGCCATCAGCCTGGCCAGCGAGGGGCCATCCACCGCGCCCTTGTCGGCCAGCTTCTTCGACAGCGTGATGGCCTGGCCGTTCTGGTTCAGGTTCATCAGGATGGCCATGTCCTTCTTCGGCCCGGCGGTGCCCAGTTGCAGGCCGTAGACCAGGCCATAGAGCACGTGGGCGAAATCCAGCTCGCCATTGACCAGCTTGTCGCGCACGCCGGCCCAGCTGGCCTCCTTGGTCGGAACGATCTTGACGCCGTATTTCTTGTCGATGCCGAGTTCGGCGGCCATGACCACGCTGGCGCAGTCGGTCAGCGGAATGAAGCCGATCTTGACCTCGGTCTTCTCGGGCGCGTCGGAGCCGGCGGCCCACACGCCATGGTGGCCCAGCGTGGAGAAGAGGGCGGCTGTGCCGACGGCGCCGCCCTTCTTGATGAACTCGCGGCGCGAGGCGGTCGGGCCTTCGGCTGGGGTGGGGGTGTCTGCGTTCATGTCCAACTCCTTGCTGATGAAAAAAGCGGTGCCCCAAAGCACAACGGCGCCCATTTCCGTGCCTGCGCTGAGCGGGCGGGAAATGGACGCCGTTGTCCGTGTCTGGGTAGACAGTCGGCAAGCCTGGCCGCCATTGGCCTGGTTTGCCTGTGCCTGGATCAAAGCAGGTCCCGTGCCAGCCTCAGGGTTGTCCCTGGGTGGCCGGCGTGGCGCTTGATTTCAAAGGAAAAAAATCCGACGCCTGGAAGGCATGCGGCTGGAGCGGGGGCTTCAAACTGGTGCGGCCCGATCGGCAGGCACGCTATTTGTGCACCGCAGCGCGTGCCTGGCCTGACCGGGTCGGCGCGGGCAGCACATCGGCCATGGACAGCACGGCCTCGGCCACTTCGATAAGGCGGCGGTTCTGGTTCATGGCCATCTGGCGCATGGTCTTGTGCGCTTCTTCTTCGCTGAGCTGTCGGTGCGCCATCAGCAGGCCCTTGGCGCGCTCGATCAGCTTGCGCTCGTTCAGGCTGGCGCGCACCGTGTCCAGTTCTTCGCCCATGGTCTGCAGGCGGCGCGCCTGGTCCTGCACCAGATCGAGGATCGAGCGCTCCAGCTGCAGGCCATAGCCCTGTGCGGCCCCACCCAGGCCACCGGGCACGGCCGCCGAAGGCGCGTCCTGGAAGAAGGAGAGGGCATCGGCCTCGCGCGGGGCGGTGGTGCTCAGGGCCTCGAAGGCCTCCAGTTCGGCCCGGGCCGCAGCGATCTTGTCTTCGCATGCGCGCAGCAGGTCAAGGGCGAGGCGGTCTTCCACCGCCTTCATGCGGTCCATCCGCTGGCTGCAGCAGTCGAACCAGACCTGGCTGAGCTGCACGTTGAGTGGCGCGCCCTGCGAGGCGGTGCAGAGCACGCGGCGCAGGCGCTCCAGTTCGGCCAGGGTGGCACTGGCCTGGCTGGCCGCCCACAGGTCCGCGGCCTTGGGATTGGCGAACTCCGTGAACACCTGCAGGCAACGCTCCTGCGACTCGATCAGGTGCAGCAGCCGCTGCTGCTCGACCGCCTCGGCGCGGCCACTGACAAACAGGGCCGAGCCGGTGGCGCGTTCCTGGCCCGCGAACTCCTTGCCCTGCATGAAATTGAACAGCGCCACCAGCAGGCGCGAGATCTCCGGGTCGCTCGCGCTGTCGGCGGCCTCGAACACCACCGCCAGCAGGCCGGCGATCAATCGCACGTAGGCATCGGTCGCCTGGCGCGTGGTCCAGGCCAGAGAAGCCGCGCGTTCGCGCAGGTCTTCGAGCGCGTTCAGACCGTGCAGCACGTAGGCGATGCGGCTGAACAGACGCGCGCCATGGCCGACGCGGGCGGACTCGGTGTCCAGGCTCTCGAAGCATGCGCGCAGTTCGGCCTCGATCTGTCGGCACTCCTCGATCTGGCGGGCGCGCATGTCGGTGAAACGCGCGCCCTGCGATCCGATGTGCAGGTTGGACAGGCCGCGCTCGCGCTGCAAGCCATGGATCAGCCTGCCGGTGACGTTGACCAGGGCGCTGGTGAGCGCGAGCTGTTGCAGCTCGGCGATCTCGCAGCGCTTGGCCGCGACGAGAAAATTCAGACCCGACTTCATTTCGTGGTGGTGCTTGGATGCGCATCTTCCAGGGACACCGAGGAACCTCGGGTGTCGCCCCCCTCCCAGGGGGAGGCGCCGGTGGCGGCGCAGGAGGTGCCCCTTTCCCAGCAACAACCGTGCCGCCTCGTACACTCCCCGCATGCGGATATTGGGAATCGAGTCGTCGTGCGACGAAACCGGCGTGGCCCTGGTCGATGCCAGCGGCAGCGCCACACCCCGTTTGCTGGGACATGCCTTGCACAGCCAGATCGAAATGCACCAGGCCTACGGCGGGGTGGTGCCCGAGCTCGCCAGCCGCGACCACATCCGCCGCGTGCTGCCCCTGACCGACGCCGTGCTGGCGCAGGCCGGCCTGCCGTTGCGCGCCGTGGACGCCATCGCCTACACCCGAGGGCCGGGGCTGGCCGGCGCTCTTCTGGTTGGCTCCGGCGTGGCCTGTGCCCTGGGCTTCGCGCTGGGCAAACCCGTGATCGGCGTGCACCATCTGGAGGGACACCTGCTTTCACCCTTCCTGAGTGCCGACCCGCCTGAATTCCCTTTCGTGGCGCTGCTGGTCTCCGGCGGCCACAGCCAACTCATGCGCGTGGATGGCGTGGGCCGCTACGAATTGCTGGGCGAGACGATCGACGACGCGGCCGGCGAGGCCTTCGACAAATCGGCCAAGCTGCTGGGCCTGCCGTACCCGGGCGGCCCGGCGCTCTCGCGCCTGGCTCAGCAGGGCGACGCCCAGGCCTACAAATTTCCGCGCCCGCTGCTGCACAGCGGCGACCTCGACTTCTCGTTTGCCGGCCTCAAGACGGCGGTGCTCACCCAGGTGAAGCGGCTCGCCCACGCCCACCCGGACGGCCCGGCCACGCTGCACCTGGCCGACCCGCTGAGCGCACAGCAAAAGGCCGATGTGGCTGCCAGCGTGCAGGCCGCCATCGTCGAGGTGCTGGTCAAGAAGGCCTTCATGGCGATCCGCCGCACCGGCTTGCGCCGCCTGGTGGTGGCGGGCGGGGTGGGGGCCAATGCGCTGCTGCGCGAGCAACTGGGCGCGGCCTGCGCCCAGGCCGGGGTGCGCGTGCATTACCCCGAACTGCACCTGTGCACCGACAACGGCGCCATGATCGCCTTGGCCGGTGGCATGCGGGCCCAGGCGGGTCTGGCCGCTGTTGATGCGGCTGAAGCGGGGGGGTACCCCTTCGATGTGAAGCCGCGCTGGCCCCTCGCCGACCTGCGCTTGCCCTCGGCCCTCACCGGATGAGCGGGCGGCGGGTCTCTGTAATTATGAATTAAACTCCTGGCGCTGTCGCCTAGGCGACTCGACTGCATGGGCCATTCCCGGCCCCAGCCACGCACCCGGAGCCCTTGCCTGATGAATGCCCTGTTCGATTCCCTGTTCTCGTCGCGCCGCCGTGCGCTCGTGGCCGCGCTGCTTGGCGGGCTGACCGCCACCCTGTCGCTGGCGCAGGCCCCTGCCACGGGCGCCCCGATCCGCATCGGCATGATCGAAGGCCTTTCCGGCCCGATCGGCAACACCGGCGATGCCGTGTTCCGCAACCTGGTCTGGGCCACCGAGCGGGTCAATGCCCGCGGCGGCGTGAAGCTGCCCGGGGGCAACAGGCCCCTGGTGATTGAGCGCTTCGACAGCAAAGGCCAGACCGACGAGGCCCTTTCGGCGCTGCGCTCGGCCATCGACAAGGGCATCACCATCGTCGCCCAGGGCAACTCCTCGGCCGCCGCCACCGCGCTGATCGACGCCATCAACAAGCACAACGAGCGCGACACGGCGCGCCAGGTGCTGTTTCTCAACTACTCGGCGGTGGACCCGGTGCTGACCAACGAGAAATGCAGCTTCTGGCATTTCCGCTTCGATGCCCATGCCGACATGCGCATGAAGGCCCTGATGAGCGTGCTGCGCGAAGACAAGCAGCTCAAGAAGATCTACCTGATCGGGCAGGACTACAGCTTTGGCCAGGCCGTGCTGCGCGAGGCGCGCAGCCAGCTCGCGACCCAGCGGCCCGATGTCGCCATCGTCGGCGACGAGTTGCACCCCATGGCGCGCGTCAAGGATTTCCTGCCCTACGCCGCCAAGATCAAGGCCAGCGGTGCGCAGGCCGTGCTGACCGGCAACTGGGGCAACGACCTCACGCTGCTGGTGAAGGCCGCTCGGGAGAGCGGCTTCGAGGGCAGCTTCTACACCTTCTACGGCAATGCGCTGGGCGCACCCGCTGCGATGGGCGACGCCGGCATCGGCAAGGTGATCGCCGTGGCCGACTGGTTCCCCAACGTGCCCACGCCCGAGTCAGAGGCTTTCTACAAGTCGTTCCGCGAGCGCTTCCCCAGTCCAGCGGACGACTACGTGCACATGCGCATGCAACTGCTGGTCGAGGCGCTGGCGCAGGCCATCGAGCGCGCGGGCGCGGCCGGGCCGGTCAACGCCGCCACCATCGCCACCCAGCTGGAGAAGGCCGACGTCACGCTCGCCGGCCAGCGCGCCCGCATGCGCGCGGCCGACCACCAGTTCCAGCAATCGCTGGCCGTGGCCGTGATGGACCGCCAGGGTGCGCCCGGCGTCAAATTCGACGTCGAAGGGTCGGGCTATGGCTTTCGCGTCATCCGCAACCTCAGCCCGCAGCAGGCGGAACTGCCGCACACCTGTACCATGCAGCGACCTTGACAGAGCGGGAGCGTGTGCCGATGAGACAGGTGGTGGAACAGCTGGAGGCCTCGCGCATCCGGGAAGTGGCCAACGAAGGCCTGGGCCGGGCCGACGTGCTCAAGTTCTGGTTCGGCGAGAGCGACGAGGTCACGCCCGGCTTCATTCGCGACGCGGCCGTGGCGTCGCTGCAGGCCGGTGAAACCTTCTACGCCCACAACCTGGGCTTGCAGGCATTGCGCGAGGCGCTCGCCGCGTACACCGACAAGCTCCACCCCGGGCGCGGCGCGGGCCACTGGTTCGATCGCCTGGCGGTCACCTCGGGCGGCGTCAACGGCCTGATGCTGGCCTCGCAGGCGCTGGTGGAGGCGGGCGACGAGGTGGTCGTGGTCTCGCCGGCCTGGCCCAACCTGGTGGCCCAGCCGCTCATTCTGGGCGCGAAAGTCCACACAGTGCCGCTGCGCGTGCAGGCCGACGGGCCGCGCGCCGGCGCCTGGGTGCTGAACCTGGACGCCTTGCTGGCGGCCATCACGCCCGCCACCCGCCTGCTGGTGGTCAATGCGCCGAACAACCCCACGGGCTGGACGCTGAGCGCCGCCGAGCAACGCGCCATCCTGGCGCACTGCCGCCGCACCGGCACCTGGATCGTGGCCGACGAGGTCTACGAGCGGCTCTATTTTGCGGACGATACGCCCAACGGCGCCGCGCCCAGCTTCCTGGACGTGGCCGAACCAGAGGACCGCGTCATCGTCGCCCACAGCTTCTCCAAGAGCTTCCTCATGACGGGCTGGCGCCTGGGCTGGCTGGTGCTGCCGCCGACGCTCACGGACGCCATCGGCAAGCTCATTGAATACAACACCTCCTGCGCCCCGGTGTTCGTGCAGCGTGCCGCCGCCGTGGCGCTGGAGCGCGGCGACGAAGTCACCCCGGCTTTGGTGGCGCACCTGCGGCATTGCCGCGACACGCTGGTGCCGCTGCTGCGCCAGCAGCCCGGCGTGACCCTGGCCGAGCCGCTGGGGGGCATGTACGCCTTCTTCCGGCTGGACGGCCATGACGATTGCCTGGCCGTGGCCAAGCGCCTGGTGCGCGAAGCCGGCCTGGGCCTGGCTCCCGGCAGCGCCTTCAGCCCGCAGGCCGCGGGCTGGCTGCGCTGGTGCTTCGCCAGCCGCGACACAGCTCGCCTGGTGCAAGGGGTGGAGCGCCTGCAGGGCTGGCTGGCCGCCCAGCCACCGGCTGCCCGCTGAGTCCTTCTGGTCTATAATTCGCGTTTGCTGTCTTCACGGACGGCAAATTCACGCCTGCGGCGGCCCTCATCGGCTGCGGCGGGTCGCACGTAACGCCAGGCAACTGGTCCAGAAAGCTATCCATGATCGCCCAATCCATCAAAGCCGAAGTGGTCGCGGCCAACGCCCGCGCCGCCAACGACACCGGCAGCCCCGAAGTGCAAGTCGCGCTGCTGACCGCCCGCATCAACGAGCTCACCCCTCACTTCAAGACCCACGCCAAGGATCACCATGGCCGCCGCGGTCTGCTGCGCATGGTGAGCCGCCGCCGCAAGCTGCTGGACTACCTGAAGTCCAAGGACGCCGAGCGCTACATCGCCCTGATCCAGAAACTGGGCCTGCGCAAGTAATTGGCACGGCTGTGACACACGAAACGCCTGAGTTGGTTCGCTGGCTCGGGCGTTTTTTGCTTGTCACGCGCCTTTTTTGATTCCGGAGCCCCGACAACAGAGCGAAGCTGTGTCATTCCAAACGGGTTGTGCGCCAAGTGTGGCGCCTGCAGTCCTTCTGGAATGGCATCGTGTTCTGGGTTGTGTCTCCGGGTTTTGTGCAGCAAAGCTGCACGCATTTAACGGAGAGACACCATGAGCATGTTCAACAAAGTCACCAAGAGCTTCCAGTGGGGCCCCCACCACGTCACGATGGAGACCGGCGAAATCGCGCGCCAGTCCACCGGCGCCGTGCTGGTCAACATCGACGACACCGTGGTCCTGGCCACCGTGGTCGCCAAGACCGAGGCCAAGGCCGGTCAGGACTTCTTCCCCCTGACGGTGGACTACACCGAGAAGTCGTACGCCGCCGGCAAGATCCCCGGCAGCTTCTTCAAGCGCGAAGGCCGCCCGAGCGAACTCGAGACGCTGACCTGCCGCCTGATCGACCGCCCGATCCGCCCGCTGTTCCCTGAAGGCTTCTACAACGAAGTGCAGGTGATCGTGCACGTCGTCAGCCTGAATCCCGAAGTGCAGGCCGACATCGCCGCGATGATTGCCACCTCCGCTGCGCTGGCCGTCAGCGGCATCCCGTTCAACGGTCCCATTGGCGCCGCCCGCGTGGGTTATGTCAATGGCGAGTACGTGCTCAACCCGGGCCAGACCCAGCTCAAGGACAGCCAGCTTGACCTCGTGGTCGCCGGCACCGAAGCCGCTGTGCTGATGGTGGAGTCCGAAGCCGACCAGCTGTCCGAAGAAGTCATGCTCGGCGCCGTGGTCTACGGCCACGACATGGGCAAGATCGCCATTGCCGCCATCAACGAACTCGTGCGCGACGCCGGCAAGCCGGCCTGGGACTGGCAGCCGCCCGCCAAGGACGAGCCGCTGATCGCCAAGGTCGACGCGCTGGCCAAGGCCAAGCTCGAGGCCGCTTACCAGATCCGCAACAAGCAGGCCCGCACCCAGGCCTGCCGCACGGCTTACGCCGACGTGTTCGCCGCCCTGAAGGCCGAAGGCGTGGAGTTCGACAGCGTGGCCGTCGAGGCCCTGCTGTTCGAGATCGAGGCCAAGATCGTGCGCGGCCAGATCCTGGCCGGCGAGCCCCGCATCGACGGCCGCGACACCCGCACCGTGCGCGCCATCGAAATCCGCAACGGCGTGCTGCCCCGCACGCACGGCTCGGCCCTGTTCACCCGCGGTGAAACGCAGGCGCTGGTCGTGGCCACGCTGGGCACCGATCGTGACGCGCAGCGCATCGACGCGCTGGCCGGCGAGTTCGAAGACCGCTTCATGCTGCACTACAACATGCCTCCCTTCGCCACTGGTGAAGCCGGCCGTTTCGGCACGCCCAAGCGCCGCGAGATCGGCCATGGCCGTCTGGCCAAGCGCGCGCTGATCGCCGCGCTGCCGAGCAAGGAAGACTTCCCCTACACCATGCGCGTGGTGTCTGAGATCACCGAGTCCAATGGCTCCTCGTCGATGGCCTCCGTCTGCGGCGGCTGCCTGGCGCTGATGGACGCTGGCGTGCCCATGAAGGCCCACGTGGCCGGTATCGCCATGGGCCTGATCAAGGACGGCAACCGCTTCGCCGTGCTGACCGACATCCTGGGCGATGAAGATCACCTGGGCGACATGGACTTCAAGGTGGCCGGCACCACCAACGGTATCTCGGCGCTGCAGATGGACATCAAGATCCAGGGCATCACCAAGGAAATCATGCAGGTCGCGCTGGCCCAGGCTAAGGAAGCCCGCATGCACATCCTGGGCAAGATGCAGGAAGCCATGGGCGAAGCCAAGACCGAGGTGTCCAACTTCGCGCCCAAGCTCTTCACCATGAAGATCAATCCCGAGAAGATCCGTGACGTGATCGGCAAGGGCGGCTCTGTCATCCGTGCGCTGACCGAGGAAACCGGCACGCAGATCAACATCGACGAAGACGGCACCATCACCATCGCCTCGACCGACTCGGCCAAGGCCGACGAAGCCAAGCGCCGCATCGAGCAGATCACTGCCGAAGTGGAAGTGGGCAAGGTCTACGAAGGCCCGG
>NZ_JAHCKK010000064.1 GCF_026125825.1 Hydrogenophaga sp.
CCGACCCGGTCGACCACCCGGTGAGCCTGTACGCAGCCACCAAGAAGGCCAACGAGCTGATGGCCCACACCTACAGCCACCTCTACGGCCTGCCCACGACCGGCCTGCGCTTCTTCACGGTGTACGGCCCCTGGGGCCGGCCCGACATGGCCTACTTCAGCTTCACGCGGGCGGTGCTCGAGGGGCGGCCGATCCAGGTGTTCAACCACGGCAAGATGAAGCGCGACTTCACCTACATCGACGACATCGTCGAAGGCGTGCTTCGCGTGCTCGACAAGCCTGCCACGCCCGAGAACGCGGGTGGCCCGCCCTACCGCATCTTCAACATCGGCAACCACGACCCGGTGCCGCTGATGGACTTCATCGGCTGCATCGAGCAGGCCCTGGGCCGGGAGGCGATCAAGGAATTCCTGCCCATGCAGGATGGCGACGTGCCCGCCACCTACGCCAGCACCGAGGCCCTGCACCGCTGGGTGGGCTTCGCCCCATCGACGCCGCTCAAGGACGGCATCGACCGGTTCGTGCGCTGGTACCGCGAGTACCACCGGGCCTGAACCCGCCTCAGTCCAGCGTGCTGAGCACCCGCTTGAGCACGCCCTCGCTGCCCTGCTCGCACAGGCCCAGCACCACCTCGAAACCCTGGGCGTTGCCGTAGTACGGGTCGGGCACCTCACGCCGGCCCTCCACCCCCGCGTACTCCAGGAACAGGTGCAGCTTGTGCTGATGCTCAGGAGGGCACTTGAACCGCAGGTTGTCCAGGTTGTCCGCGTCCATGGCCAGGATGAGGTCGAAGTTCTGGAAGTCCTCATCGCGCACGCGACGGGCGCGCTCGTGCTGGATCTGCGGGTAGCCGCGTGCCATCGCCAGGGCGATGGCACGGCGGTCGGCCTTCTCCCCCTGGTGACCGGCATAGGTGCCTGCGGAGTCCACCGCCACCCGCTGCGCCACCTGGCGGCGCGCGATGGCAGCGTGCAGCACGCTGGCCGCCATGGGCGAGCGGCAGATGTTGCCCATGCAGACGACAAGTATTCGGAACATGCTTTCGAGGGTACCAAAGACAAAGCCCGCCAGAGGCGGGCCGTGTGCAAGAGGCGGCGGGTGGATCAGATCAGGTAGCTGTCCAGACTCTTGCCCGATGCCAGCACGGCGCGAACCCATTCGGGTTTGCGGCCCGGCCCACCTGCCCAGAGTTCGCCATTCGGACCCTTGTATTTGGCCGGCGCGGCCGATTTGGATTTGCCGGTCTTCTTGCTCACCGAGGTGCTGCCAAGATCGGCGGTGGTGATGCCGAATTGCTTCATCTTGGCTTTGATATCGGCGATGACCGCGGAGAGCTCGTCCTTGCGAGCCTGCTCGGCCTCCGCCATCAGTTTCTGGGCTTGCGCCATGAGTTCGGAATAACTTGCCATTGAAATTGTCCTTTTAGGTACTGTTTGATCCATCCGCAAACGGATGTCTGCCAACGACGCAGACCGTCATTCTATTCCGGCGGATCGCCATTTATATAGCTCCGGCGGCAATTCGCACTGCAGTTCCAAGGTTGATTTGGTGACAGGATGTGTCAACCTCAAACGCCATGCGTGCAGGAACATGCGCTTCAAACCAATTCGCGCCAATTGCCTATTGAGTTCGAAATCGCCGTATTTGTCGTCCCCGGCAATCGGATGGCCCGCACTGGACAAATGCACCCGAATCTGATGGGTGCGGCCGGTCTTGATGGTGACCTCGAGCAGGCTCAAGCCCTCGGGCAGGGCCGCTTCCAGCCCTGCAGGAGTGGGCACGCGCTGCGCCACCTTGACCAGCGTGACCGAGCGCATGCCGTCCGGATCGTCGGGCGTGGTCACCCTCACGCGGCGCTCCCCATCGGGCAACAGGTATTTGTGCAATGGCTGGTCCAGCACCTTCAGGCGGGCGGGCCAGTTGCCTTTGACCAGCGCGAGATAGGTCTTGCCGGTTTCCCGCTCGCGGAATTGGTCCTGCAATGCCTTGAGCGCGCTCTTCTTCTTGGCAATCAACAACAGGCCGCTGGTTTCACGGTCCAGCCGATGCACCAATTCGAGCAATCGGGCCTGCGGTCGCGCCTGGCGCATTTGCTCGATCACGCCAAAACTCACGCCGCTGCCACCATGCACCGCCACGCCAGCGGGCTTGTCAATCGCCAGGAAGGCCTCGTCCTCGAACACGATCGGGAATTCGCGCGCGGGTGCGGGGTGGGCCGCCTTCTCCTCGGCGCGTTCGGACAGCCGGATCGGCGGGATGCGCAGCACATCGCCGAGGGCCACGCGATCGTCGGCCGACACGCGCCCCTTGTTGCGGCGCACCTCACCCGAGCGGATGATGCGGTAGATGTGGGATTTGGGCACCCCTTTGAGGATGCGGATGAGGAAGTTGTCCAACCGCTGCCCCGCCGACTCTTCGTCAACCGTGATGTGTCGGATTTCTCCCGAATTCGGGCTGCTGAGCATGGGTGTGAATAAGGCCACCACGAATGGCGGGGAGCTGACTATAATGCGTCACACCCGTCGTGTGCCGTAAGTGATTGATTTACCTTGAGTTTAAGGCAGTCACCCATGGCAAGGGAGCGCAGCTTGCAAGGCAAGGCGTCCGCCGCGGGTGGGTTGCCACCCGCAGCACCCGGGTCTGGTGCCGTTGCCTGATGCATTCCCATGCGAATGCGGGCGCGGCGGCGGACCGGTCGAAGCCGCGGGCGAATCCGCAGAAGAACACGAACCCGAATACGGAATACCCCAATCGCCCAGCCCGCAACACGTGGCTGGGTGAGGACGAAGTGAAGCCAGAGAGACACCGGCCAGATCCATGTCAATGACAGCCATCGAGCCTTCTTCCCTGTTCACCCACCTCCACGCGCCTACGCCCTGACCTGGCGGTTCGACGCGGCACCTCGGTGCCCGCCTGTGTTGAACGCTTCCCCGAACCGCGGGTCAACGGCTCTCCGGCAATTCCTCCCCTCGTTCGCGCTTCCGCTGGTTCACGGCAGGTTGGCGCATGGGCCGGTGGCCCCTGCGTCCTTGTGTTTGAACGAAGGAACGCATCATGAAACGCATGCTGATCAACGCCACGCAGGCCGAAGAGCGCCGCCTGGCGATCGTGGACGGGCAGAAACTGCTCGACTACGAAATCGAAATCGAAGGGCGCGAACAGCGCAAAGGCAACATCTACAAGGCGGTGGTCACCCGCGTGGAGCCGTCGCTCGAAGCCTGCTTCGTCGACTACGGCGAGGAACGCCACGGCTTCCTGCCTTTCAAGGAAATTTCGCGCCAGTATTTCGCCGCTGGCGTCCCGGTCAACCAAGCCCGGATCAACGACGTGATCCGCGAAGGCCAGGAACTGCTGGTCCAGGTTGAAAAGGAAGAACGCGGCAACAAGGGCGCCGCCCTCACCACCTTCGTGAGCCTGGCCGGCCGCTATGTGGTGCTCATGCCCAACAACCCGCGCGGCGGCGGCGTGAGCCGGCGCATCGAGGGCGAAGACCGCCAGGAGCTCAAGCAGGCACTGGACCAGCTCGAATACCCCAACGGCATGAGCATCATCGCGCGCACGGCCGGCATCGGCCGCGACGCCGCCGAACTGCAGTGGGATCTGAACTACCTGCTCAAGCTCTGGAACGCCATCGACGGCGCGACCAAGGGCGGCAAGGGCGCCTTCCTGATCTACCAGGAATCCAGCCTGGTGATCCGCGCGATCCGCGACTACTTCAACAGCGACATCGGCGAGATCCTGATCGACACCGACGACATCTTTGAACAGGCTCACCAGTTCATGAGCCACGTGATGCCCGAGCACGGGCACCGCGTGAAGCGCTACCGCGACGACGCGCCGCTGTTCTCGCGCTTCCAGATCGAGCATCAGATCGAGACCGCGTACAGCCGCACCGTGAACCTGCCCTCGGGCGGCGCCATCGTGATCGACCAGACCGAAGCGCTGGTGGCGGTGGACGTGAACTCGGCCCGCGCCATCAAGGGCGGCGACATTGAGGAAACCGCCACCCGCACCAACCTCGAAGCCGCCGACGAAGTGGCCCGCCAGGCGCGCCTGCGCGACCTGGGTGGCCTGGTGGTGATCGACTTCATCGACATGGAAGAGTCGAAGAACCGCCGCGAAGTGGAAAACCGCCTGCGCGACGCGCTGCGCCAGGACCGCGCCCGCGTGCAGTTCGGGGCCATCAGCAAGTTCGGCCTGCTGGAGATGAGCCGCCAGCGGCTCAAGCCCGCACTCAACGAGGGCGCCTCCATCCCCTGCCCACGCTGTGGCGGTTCCGGCCACATCCGCGACACCGAGAGTTCGGCGCTGCAGATCCTGCGCATCATCCAGGAAGAGTCGCTCAAGGACAGCACAGCCGCCGTGCTGGTGCAGGTGCCCGTCGAAGTGGCCAGCTTCCTGCTCAACGAGAAGCGCACCGAGATCACCAAGATCGAACTCAAGCAACGCATCAACGTTCTGCTGGTGCCCAACAAGTCGCTCGATACGCCCAACTACAAGCTCGAGCGCCTCAAGCACGACGACCCGCGCCTGGACAACCTGGACGCAAGCTACAAGCTGGCCGATGAGGTGGACGACGTCGCCAGCTTCACGCGCCGCAGCCAGGAACGGACCAACAAGCAGGAGCCGGTGATCAAGGGCGTGCTGCCCGATGGTCCGGCACCCGTGGCCGCACCACGCCCCGAGGCGCCAGCCCCTGCTGCCGCACCGGTGGCAGCGCCCGTGGCCGCCAAGCCCGTGCCGGCTGCACCCGCGCCGGCCGAGAAGGGCTTCTTCGGCTGGCTCAAGAGCCTGTTCGGTGCCGAGCCCGCACCGGCCAAGCCGGCGCCCGCGCCTGCCGTGGCCGCACCGGCCGCCAAGGGCGGTGCCCGCGAGGAACGCGCCGACGGCGGTCGCCGCGAAGGTGGCCGCGATGGCCGCAGCCGCGGTGGCCGTGGTGGCGCCGAAGGCCGTGGTTCGCGCGAAGGCCGCGAAGGCGGTGGCCGCAATGGTGGCCGCTCTGAGGGTCGCTCGGTCGAGGCTCGCGCCGAGGGCGGCCGCGTGGAAGGCCGCAACGAGCCCTCCCGCGGCGAAGGCCGGCGCGGTGAAGGCCGTGGCGAAGGACGCAACGAAAGCCGCGGTGAAGGCCGCAACGACAACCGCAATGAAGCGCGCGGTGAAGCCCGGGGCGAGGGTCGCCAGGGCAACCGCCGCGAAGGTGGTCGCCGGGAAGCGCCGGTGGCAGCCGAAGGCAGCAACGTCAACAACGCCCTGCCGCTGGACGCCACGCCGGGCGACGCGCCCGAATCGGCCGAAGGCCAGCAACGCCGTGAACGCGACCGCGATCGCCGTCCGCGCAACGACAACCGCCGTCGCCAGCCCGGCGCCGAAGGTGCCGAGGCGGCTCCCCGCCCCGAAGCCATTGAAGGCGAGCAGCCCGCCACCGAAGGCGTGAGCGAGACGCAGGCTCCACGCGAGGGCGATGCCGAGAACGCCGCGCCGCGCGGCAACCGCGAGCGCCGCAGCCGCGACCGTTATGGCCGTGACCGTCGGGAGCGCGGCCCCCGCGAAGGTTCCGTCGAAGGCGAAGAGGCACCGGCCGCCGCCGAAGCCGCGATGCCCGCCGAGCGCAGCGAAGTGGCCATCGACTCGCCCGAGGCTTCGACCTACGAGGCACCGGTGCGCAGTTACTTCAGCATGGCCACGCCGCCTGCCCCGGTCGCAGAAGCCAACGAAGCACCGGCAGCGGCACCCGTGGCCGTGGCCGAGGCCGCCCCGACCGTGGAGGCGCCTGCCGCGGCCCCCGTCGCCGCACCCGTGACCGAAGTGACTGCACCGGCGCCGGCACCTGCTGCCGTGGTGCCGGAAGCACCTCGCGCGCCGCGCGCCGCCGCCCCTGTGGCCGCGGCCGCGCCCCGCAGCACGGTCGAAGCCCCCGGCACCCGCGGCCTGCCCAAGGTTCAGCCGTTCACGCTGTCGGTCGAGGCCCTCGACCAGGTGGCACAGGCCAGCGGCCTGGAATGGGTGAACTCCAACGCGGAGAAGGTGGCCCAGGTGCAGGCCGCCATCGCAGCCGAACCCAAGCCCATCCATGTGCCCCGGGAACCCAAGCCGCCCGTGGTGCTGGACGAGGGCCCGCTGGTGCTGGTGGAGACGCGCAAGGACCTGCGCGACATGAAGCTGCCGTTCGAGAACCCGAACACCTAAGCGCCGAGACCGCCGCCCCGCCTGCGGGCGTGTGGCGGCAGGTCCCCAAAGAAAAAGCCGATCGGAATCCCGATCGGCTTTTTCTTGGGGGATGCTGCGCGCATCCCGTGCTTGCGGCTCGACTCAGTCCAGCAGTGCGGCCCGCTTCCAGGCGGCCTGCGCAGCCGTTTCATCGCCGCGCTCTTGCGCCAGTTGCGCCAGGCCCCGCCAGGTGCGGCGCAGCAGGCCCGGATCGTCCAGGCTGTGGCTGGCCTGGGTCAGCATCTGCGCGGCCTTGCCCCACAGCTGGCGCCGCATGCAGGCCTGGCCCGCGAGGTACTGCAGCAAGCCATTCTGCGGCCACTGGCGCTGCAACTGCTCCAGCCGGGCCAGCCCGGCGGCATCGAGTTCGGCCAGGCCCGGCTCGAGCGCCAGCACGAGCTGGCGCTGCTGCGCCCCATCCAGCGCCCCGAACTCGGGCCACAAGGGATCGAGCCAGGCGCGCACGCGGGTGTGGATCAACGCGCGGTCCTGCTCGCTGGCGGCGGGGCTGGCCAACTGGTTGGCACGCCGCGCGGCGGCCAGGGCCACTTCAGGCATGGCGCGTTCGGTGGCGTCCAGGCCACTCCAGAAAGCGTCCAGCTGCGCCATGTCGTGCGCCTCACGCAGGGCGTCGAGCGCCAGGCCGCGCACGATGCTGCGCGAGGCTTCGGGCGAAAACGCGCGGTGCTTGGCCAGCACGCGGGCGGTCTCCAGGGCCTCGGCGGTCTCGCCGCCCAGGCGGGCGATGCGAAGTTTCAGGCGCAGCGCCTGGATGCGCCGGCCCGCGCCCTGCGGGAGCTCGGCCAGACGCGCGCGCGCTGCATCGACATCGTGGTCTTCCACCGCCCAGCGCACCGCGCGCAGCAATGCGCCTTCATGGGCTTCGGGCGCGCTGCGGGCCAGTTGGGGACTGAGCGCAGCCTGCAGGTTCTCATCGCGGCGCTCGCGGTTCTGCAGCGATTGCGCGCTCTCGGCCAGCAGCAGGTGGGCCAGCAACTGGAGCTGGTCGCGCCGGGGCCATTGACCAGGCGCGACGCCCTTGAGCTGGTCGAGTGCCTGCTGGGCCGCCGACTGAGCGCGCACAAAGCGGCCCGCCAGCTGGTGAGACAGCGCGACCATGACCGACCCGACCACCGCGCGCTCGATCTGCTGGCTGCGCCAGCGCTGCGCCTGGGCGGGCAGGTCGCGCAGCATGGAGAACGCGCGCAGCGCGGCGTACAGCAGCACAAAGCCACCGATCAGGCAAAAGACGACGAAATTGAAGGAGACGTCGAAGCGATAAGGCGACCAGAACAGGGTGAGCGTGGCCTCGTTGTGGCCCACCAGCAGCGCGAGCGCCACGGCCAATGCCGCAAGGCCGAGCAGCCAGAACACGCTGCGCATGGCACCACCAAAACGGGCGGCCATCAGCGTCCCCCTGCCGCGGCGGTGAGGGCCGTCAAGGTTTCTTCGGGCCGGGGCAGCTCGCTGTCCACAAGGTCCTTGCGCAGGCGCGCCAGCGTCGCCTGGGCGGCGGTGACGCGAGGGGATTGGGTGTCGAAGTAACGCGCAAGCGCGGCTTCCACGGCCATCAGGTCGGCCTGGCTGGCCTGCATGTGGCGAGCCAGCAGGCCCAGGCGGGCGTTGAGCAGCTTGAGCTTGAGGTTCTCGCGCATGAACAGGGCCTGGTCGGGCGCCATCAGCACAGCCTCGGGCCGGTCAATGCGGCTCACGCGCACCAGCTCGCGGCCGTTGCGGGTGACATCGGCCCAGATGCGCGACCACAGCGCATTCCACCAGGCCGACACGCGGCTCCAGCCGGTCGCGTCCGGTTCAGCCGCCGCCTCTGGCGCGGCAGGGGCTTCTGCAGCGGCGTCTTTCAACGCCACGGGCTCGGCCGCAGGCGCGGCGGGCTTGCGCGCCGCCTTGCCCTTGCCCGCCGGGGTGGCCACCGGCTGGCCCACCTGGTTGAGCAACGGCCAGTCGTCCACCTGCCTGGCGAGTTCGTCAAGCTGCAGCGTCAAGGCCGGAATATCGGCCAGGGACGCGCCCTGGATGCGTTGGATGTCGCGCCCGATGGCGCGTTGCACCGGGTTCAGGCGCGGCTGCGCGGCGCGCGCGATGCGCTGGTCGGCCGCCTGCAGTGCCGAGATGAGCGGCTGGGCGGTGCCGGTGAGCTGGGCCTGCTGCTGCGCCAGGCGCAGCGCGGATTCCAGGTCCTGCACCAGGTTGTCGTCCCGCGAGCGGGAGAGCGACAGCATGAGCTCTTCGAGCTGGCTGCGCTGCAGCGTCACCTCCGACAGCCGAACTTCGGCCACGGCCAGGCGCGCCTGCAGCTCCTGCGTCAGGGCTTCGGCCTGGGCCGCCAGCGTGCGCGCCTCCACGGCCTGTGCGACGGTGTCCTGGCTGCGGCGGGCCAGCTCCTGCTGGGTGAAGCCAAGCTTCTGCCAGAGCAGACCCGTCATCACCAGCGCCAGCGCGGCAATCAGCAGGGCCAGCCATTGAAACACCTGGCCGGAACGCCGCGCAGCGGCCACAGGCGCCGGCGGCGGCGCAACGACGGCGGGCGCGGGCGCCGCAACGGGGGGGATGGGGTCGGGTGTGTCGGCGCTCATGGTCGGGTCCAGCCTGATTCTAGAGCGCGGACCACGTCGGCCAGTGCAGGACGGGTCTGACAGATTTGCACGAAGCCCGTCTGGCCGGCAGCGACGGCGATGCGCGGGTGCGTGACCAGCGCGCTCGCGCAGGCCCACGCCGGTGCGGGGCGCAGATTTTGCAGCGGCAGCAGGGCTTCGGAGCTGCTGAACAGCCACAAGCTGTGCGCCGTGGCCGCCGCGTCGATCACGGCGCGATCGGCGGCCGAAAGCGCGGGCGCGCGTCGCGCGTAAGCCACACATCCCTGCACCTGCGCACCCGCGGCGGTGCATTGGCGGATCAGCCAGTCTCGGCCGGTGCCGGCCACCCCGGCCTCGGCCGTGCCCTGGGCCGAGGTGCCGCGCACGATCAGCACCTGCCGCCCCGGGCCGACCTGGGACGAGACGACCGGCCACAGGTGCTCGGAGTCGAACTGAGCGGCATCGATGGGCGGAGAGTCGATGTGGGCCGCGCTCAGGCCCAGCGGTTCGATGGCCTGGGCCAGCAGGCGCGCCGTGCCAGGCCCCGGCGCCCAGAAACGGGTGCGAGGCGGCTGGCGGGCGGGTGCAACGCCGCTCTCGAAGAAATGCGTCACGGCCGCCCCACTCACAAACAGGATGGCATCGGCCTGCGTCCAGTGCGCACGCCAATGGCGCAACGTGGCCTGGTCGGCCTCGGCATCGGGGGGCGCGATCTCGATCAGCGGCAGGGCCTGAGCGGGCCAGCCTTCGGCGCGAAGGGCGTCCGCCCAGGCCTGGGCTTCGGGCGCCGGCCGCGTGACGATGAGCCGTTCCAGCCGGCGCCGGGTGCCAGGCGGGTGGGCGGCGGTGTCCACCAAGGCCTCAGGTCTCCGCGGCCGGGGAGGCGGCGCCCGCCGCGCGCAGTGCCTGGGCCACCTGCTGGCCCAGCGCCTCGGCTTCGCCCAGGGTGGTGACAGCCGATTGGTTGCCGACGCGCACCAGGGGCGAGCGGCCTTCGGGGTCGCCCCAGGCCGCGTCGAGCCGGAGCGCGCCTTCGCGGCCCCAGTCGGCATAGGCGGCCAGGGGCATGGAGCAGCTGCCGCCCATGGCCCGCGAGACGGTGCGCTCGGCGGCCACGCGCAGCCAGGTGGGCTGATGCACCAGCGGCACCAGCGCGGCGATCAGGTCGGCGCGATCGGCGCGCACCTCGATGCCCAGGGCGCCCTGCCCGGCCGCCGGCAAGGAATCGATCGGTTCGAAGATGTGGCGGATGCGTGCCTCCAGCCCCAGGCGCTTGAGACCCGCGGCGGCCAGCACGATCGCGTGGTACTGGCCTTCATCGAGCTTGCGCAGGCGCGTGTCGAGGTTGCCACGCAAGGGCTCGATGCGCACGTCGCTGCGGCCCAGCTGGTCGAGCGCCGCGCGCAGCAGCACCAGGCGGCGCAGGCTGGAGGTGCCCACCACGCCGTTGGCCGGCAGATCGGCCAGCCCGGCGCAGTGCGGCGAAACCCAGGCATCGCGCGGGTCTTCGCGTTCCATCACGCAGGCCAGGGCAAAGCCGGGTGGCAATTCCATCGGCACGTCCTTGAGCGAGTGCACGGCGATGTCGGCGCGGCCGTCTTCCAGGGCGAGCTCGAGTTCCTTCACGAACAGGCCCTTGCCCCCCACTTTGGACAGGCTGCGGTCCAGGATCTGGTCGCCCAGGGTGGTCATGCCCAGCAGCGTGACGCGATGGCCCAGGCCTTCGAGCAAGGCCTTGACGTGCTCGGCCTGCCACAGGGCAAGGCGGCTTTCACGGGTGGCGATGGTGATGGCCAGGGCGGGGGAAGAGGATGGGGACATGGGTCGGGAAGAAGGGTCCGGGAAGGCCGGACAGGGCGGGCGATTTTGGTACCCGGCTGGTAACGGAAGCGCTGATTTTGGATGCTAGCATGCCCTGTTCCGTCGAGCGCCCGTCCACCTCCAACCACCACCCACCATGACGCGAAAGCCCGCCCGCCCCGCCCCCCAAACCCACACCACCCAGGGCGCCGGACGGGCCGACAAGGACCAGCCACTCATCGACGACATCCGGCTGCTCGGTCGCATCCTGGGCGACGTGATCCGCGAACAGGAGGGCCAGGCCGCCTTCGACCTGATCGAGCAGATCCGCCAGCTTTCAGTGGCCTTTCGCCGGCATGCCGACCAGTCGGCCGACAAGGCTTTGAAAAAGCTCCTCAAAGGCCTCTCCGGCGACCAGGCTGTCAGCGTGATCCGCGCCTTCACCTATTTCAGCCACCTGGCCAACCTGGCCGAAGACCGCCACCACATCCGCCGCCGCGCGGTGCATGAGCGCGCCGGCAACCTGCAGGAAGGCAGCCTGGCGCGCACACTGCAGCGACTGCACAAGGCCGGCATCGCGCCATCCGAGGTGGTGCACACGCTGGCGAGCGCTCACATCTCGCCCGTGCTCACCGCCCACCCCACCGAGGTGCAGCGCAAGAGCATCCTGGATGCCGAGCGCGCCATCGCGCGCCTGCTGGGCGAGCGCGATGATCCGCAGCGCCTGCCGCGCGAGCGCGCCGACATCGAAGCGCAGATCCGCGCGCGCGTCACGCAGCTGTGGCAGACGCGGTTGCTGCGCTTTACCAAACTCACCGTGGCCGACGAGATCGAGAACTCGCTGAGCTACTACGAGGCGACCTTCCTCACGCAGATCCCCCGCCTCTATCGCGAGCTGGAAGAGGGCCTGGGCGTCGGTGGCGAGGCGGTGCCCTCGGTCGCCCCCTTTCTGCGCATGGGCCAGTGGATCGGCGGCGACCGCGACGGCAACCCCAATGTGACCGCGCAGACGCTGGAGCTCGCCCTGCACAGCCAGGCCGACATGGTGCTGCGCCATCACCTCACGCAACTTCACCACCTGGGCGCGGAGCTGTCGGTCTCGGCCATGCTCAACAGTGTGAGCCCGGCCATGCAGGCGCTGGCCGAACGCTCGCCTGACACCAACGCCCATCGCCAGGACGAGCCCTACCGCCGCGCGCTGACCGGCATGTACGCGCGCCTCGCCGCCACGCTGGGCAAGCTCACCGGGGGCGAGGCGGCCCGCCATGCCATCGCTCCGCAAGATCCCTACGCCAGCGCCGCCGAGCTGCTGGACGACCTGCGCACGATCGAGGCCTCGCTCAAGGCCCACCACGGCGAGGCCCTGGCGCGCGCGCGCCTGCTGCCGCTGATGCGCGCGGTGCAGGTGTTCGGTTTTCACCTCGCCACGGTGGACCTGCGGCAAAGCTCCGACAAACATGAAGAAGTGGTGACCGAGCTGCTGGCGGCCGCGCGCATCGAACACGCCTACTCGCAGCTCGACGAAGCCGGCAAGCGCGCCGTGCTGCTGCGCCAGCTCAACGACGCGCGCCCGCTGCGCGTACCCGGTGTCGCCTACACGGCCCACACCCTGGGCGAGCTGGCCATCTTCGACACCGCGCGCAGCGGGCGCGAGCGCTTCGGCGCGCAGGCGATCCGCCACGCCATCATCAGCCACACCGAAACGGTGAGCGATCTGCTCGAAGTGCTGCTGCTGCAGAAGGAAGCCGGCCTGATGCGCGGCACGCTGGCCGAGGACGCGGTGTGCGACCTCATCGTGGTGCCGCTGTTCGAGACCATCGAAGACCTGCGCAACGCCGCGCCCATCATGCGCGAGTACCTCGCCCTGCCCGGCGTGCGCGCCATGGTGCAGCGCGGCGCGGGCGACGGCTACAGCGAGCAGGACATCATGCTTGGCTACTCCGACAGCAACAAGGACGGCGGCATCTTCACCAGCAACTGGGAGCTGTACCGCGCCGAGATCGCGCTGGTCGATCTGTTCGACACGCTCAACAAAGGCGCCGACAAGCCGATCCAGCTCCGCATGTTCCATGGGCGCGGCGGCACCGTGGGCCGGGGCGGCGGCCCGAGCTACCAGGCCATCCTGGCACAACCCCCGGGCACGGTGCGCGGCCAGATCCGCCTGACCGAGCAGGGCGAGGTGATCGGCTCCAAGTACGCCAACCCCGAGATCGGCCGGCGCAACCTCGAAACCCTGGTGGCCGCCACGCTCGAAGCCACGCTGCTCAAACCCACGCGCAATGCACCCGCTGCCTTCCTCGCCGCGGCCGACGAACTCTCGCGCCAGAGCATGGCGGCCTACCGCGCACTCGTCTATGACACCCCGCGCTTTGCCGACTACTTCTTCGCGGCCACCCCGATCCGCGAGATCGCCGAGCTCAACATCGGCTCTCGCCCGGCCTCGCGCAAGGCCACGCAGAAGATAGAGGATCTGCGCGCCATTCCCTGGGGGTTCAGCTGGGGCCAGTGCCGCCTCACCCTGCCCGGCTGGTACGGCTTCGGCTCGGCCGTGCACGCCTTCCTGCACCGGGACGGCCCCAAGGGCGTGGCCGCGCAGAAGGCGCTGCTGCAGAAGATGGTCAAGCAGTGGCCCTTCTTCAGCACCCTGCTCTCCAACATGGACATGGTGCTGGCCAAGAGCGACCTCGCCCTGGCCTCGCGCTACGCCGAGCTCATGCCCGACAAGCGCCTGCGCAACCAGGTGTTCAAGGCGATCGAGGCCGAGTGGCAGCGCACCGCCGACGCGCTGGCGCTCATCACCGGCGAAAAGCAGCGGCTGGTGAACAACGCCGCTCTGCAGCGCTCCATGCGCCACCGCTTCCCCTACATCGACCCGTTGCACCATCTGCAGGTGGAGCTGGTGCGCCGCTACCGGGCGGGGGAGCACCAGGCCGACCGCGACGAGCGCGTGCGCCGGGGCATCCACATCTCGATCAACGGCATTGCCGCGGGACTGCGCAACACGGGCTGAACCCCTGGTTGCACAGGGCCATGGCAGCGCCACCTAAAATGAACCGGTGAACCCTTTGCTCAACGCCGACCTGCACTGCCACTCCGTGATCTCGGATGGCACCCTCACGCCCGAGGCGCTGGCCCAGCGCGCCAAAGCCAATGGCGTCGAGCTGTGGGCATTGACCGATCACGACGAACTCAGCGGCCAGGAGCGCGCCATCGCCGCAGCGCGCGAGGCCGGCCTGCCCTACCTCACGGGCACCGAGATCTCGGTCACCTTCGCCGGCATCACCGTGCACATCGTCGGCCTGGGCATGGACCACCAGCACCCCGCCCTGCTGGCCGGCCTGCGCGCCACGCGCGGCGGACGCGAAGAGCGCGCGCGCGAAATGAGCGACGACCTGGCCCGCGTGGGCATTAAGGGCGTGTACGAAGGTGCCTTGAAGTACGTGGGCAACCCGGAGCTGATCTCGCGCTCGCACTTCGCGCGCTACATGGTCGAAATCGGCGTGTGCAAGGAAACCAGCGAGGTGTTCCGCAAGTACATCACCGAAGGCAAGCCCGGCTATGTGCCTCACCGCTGGGCGGCCCTGGGCGACGCGGTGGACTGGATCACGCAGTCCGGCGGCGTGGCGGTGATCGCCCACCCCGGACGCTACAAGCTCACGCCCAATGAGGAATACGCGCTGTTCACCGAGTTCAAGGCCCATGGCGGCCAGGGCGTGGAAGTGATGACAGGCGCCCACGGACAGGCCGACTACGCCAAGTACGCGGGCTTCTGCCAGGAGTTTGGCCTGGCCGCATCGCGCGGCAGCGACTTCCACAGCCCGGAGGAAAGCCACACCGACCTGGGCCAGCTGCCCGACCTGCCGGGCAGCGTCACGCCCGTCTGGGCCCTGCTGCAGTCGCGCATCCTTCAGTGATGGCGCAGCCTCCGCGCCACTCGCCCGCGCAGGCCGTGGTGGGCATCGTCTTCCTGATCCTTGCCACGGCCTTCTTCGCGGTGCTCGATACCTCGGTGAAGTACGTCGGCGCCTACGTGCCGGTGCTGATGGCCGTGTGGTTCCGCTACGTGTTCCATGCGGTGGTGGTCACCGCCGTCATGCTGCCGGTGCGCGGTCGCCGCCTGGTGCGCACCGACCACCCGCGCTTCCAGCTGCTGCGGGGCATGCTCTTGCTGACGGTCAGCGCGATGTCCTTCGTGGCCCTGCAATACATGCCCGTGGGCGAGTTCACCGCGATCGTGATGATCACCCCCCTGGTGGTCACGCTGCTGGCCGCCCTGTTCCTGCGCGAGCGCGTGTCGCCGCTGCGCTGGCTGCTGGTGGGAGGCGGCTTTGCCGGCGCCCTGCTGGTGGTGCAGCCAGGCGGCGATGTGATCGCGTGGGCCAGCCTGCTGCCACTGGCGATGGTGTTCACCTACGCCTGGTTCCAGATTCTCACCAGCAAGATGGCGCGCACCGAAGATCCGATGACCATGCACTTCTACACCGGCTGGGTGGGGGCGCTGGTGTCCAGCCTTGTGCTCCCGGTGGTCTGGCAGACGATTCCCGATGCCGCCACCTTCGCCATCCTGTGCCTGATCGGGCTCATGGGCACGGTGGGCCACTTCCTGCTGATCCTGGCGTTCCAGCGCACGCCAGCCTCCACGCTCACGCCCTACCTGTACGGCCAGATCGGCTTCGCGATGTTCTGCGGCTGGCTGGTGTTCGGCCACGTGCCCGGGCGCATGGAGCTCATCGGCATCGCCATGATCGTGCTGTGCGGCGCCACCGCGAGCTGGCTCACCGCGCGCGACCACCGCCTGCCCGCCGACGCCCACCCACCGGAGTGACTCAGGCGCGCCGACGCGCCGGCGCGGCTTTCTTCGCCGGGGCGGCCTTGGGGGCACCGCCCTTGCGGCCGGCCAGGCTGCGCGCCAGCAACTCGGTGAGATCGACCACGTTCGACGGCGCCGCCGCCGCGCTCGCGTCTTCCAGCGGTGTGACGGTCTGGGTGTCGCCGGCTTTCACCTTCTGGCGCACCAGGTCCTGCACCGCGCTGACAAACCGGTTCTCATAGGCCAGCGGATCCCAGGGGCCCGTCATGTCGCTGATGAGCTGCGTTGCCATCTTCAGCTCGGCCGCCTTCACGCCCGCCGCCGACTTGCCGCTCGCCGGCAGCTTCAGGTCCTCGATGGGGCGAATCTCGCTGGCCCAGCGGATGGTGTTGAGCACCAGCGCCGGCCCCATGGGGATCAGCGCGGCCAGATGCTCCTTGGTGTGCATCACCACGCGTGCGATGCCGATCACCCCGGCCTGCGCCATCGCCTCTCGCAACAGGGCATAGACCTTCTCGCCCTTGCCGATGGGCTCGAGGTAGTACGGCTTCTCCAGCAGCAGGAACGGGATCTCCGCCGCCTGCACGAAGGTCTCGATCTCGATGGTTTGCGTGGACACGGGGTAGGCCGCCTTGATCTGCTCGTCGCTCACGATCACGTACTCGCCGTCGTCCTGCTGGATGCCCTTGACGATGTCCTCGCCCTTGATGGGCTTGCCGGTGCGCTTGTTGATGCGCTGGTAGCCCACCGGGTCCATGGAACGCCGATCCAGCCAGTCGAAATCGATGCCGCTGTCCTGCGAGGCCGGGTAGAGCGCCACCGGCACGTGCACCAGACCGAAGCTGATGGCGCCCTTCCAGATCACGCGCGGGCTCATGGCTTGTACCCCAGCAACTTCATGGCCGCCGTGAGCGAGCGCGCGGACCGCGTGTAGCCGTTCCAGGGCCGGTTGCCCACGGGCAGGCGTTCACCGATGTTGCGCACGTGCCAGTGGTCGCCGCCGCGCAAAGCCGGCAGCTCGCTCCAGTCCAGCGGCACCGACACGCCCATGCCCGGGCGCGCGCGAGCCGACCAGGCACTGACGGTGGTCGCGCCGCGACCGTTGCGCAGGTAGTCGACGAAGATCTTGCCGACCCGGTTCCTGGGTCCGCTCTTGGCCACAAAGCGCTGCGGAATGGTCTCGCTCATGTGGCGCACCACCGCCTGCGCAAAGCCTTTCACGCTGTCCCAGTCGTGCTGCTGGCGCACCGGCACGACCACGTGCAGGCCCTTCCCACCGCTGGTCTTGAGAAAGCTCACCAGGCCCAGCTGGTCCAGCAGAGAATGGGTGAGCTGCGCAGCTTCCTGCACTTGCGCCCAGGCCACCCCTTCACCGGGATCGAGGTCGAACACAATGCGGTTGGGCTTCTCGAACGAACGCGCAAACGCGTTCTGGGTGTGGAACTCGACCACGTTCCATTGCGCGGCCGAGAGCAACCCGCGCCGATTGGCCACCGCGACCCAGGGGTCGTGGCCCGGGTCCAGCGCGGCGTCGAGCTGCACCACGCCCGCCATCTTCATCGAAGGGGGCAGGTGCTTCTGGAAGAAGAGCTCGCCCTCCAGGCCCGAGGGCGCGCGCATCAGGGCCACCGGCCGCTGGCGCAGGTGCTCGATCATCAACGGCCCGACGGTGTCGTAGAACTGGACCAGATCGAGCTTGGTCACGCCGCTGCTCGGGTCGATCACCCGCTCGGGATGCGTCACCCGCCCTGCGGAGGGCGCGGGAGGCTTCTGCGCCGGCACGGGCGGATGGCCCGGTTTGCGCAGCGGCGCGGGCGAGTCGTT
This sequence comes from Hydrogenophaga sp., assembly GCF_026125825.1. Taxonomy (GTDB): domain Bacteria; phylum Pseudomonadota; class Gammaproteobacteria; order Burkholderiales; family Burkholderiaceae_C; genus Hydrogenophaga. The sequence goes on from NZ_JAHCKK010000064.1 coordinate 17,236, forward strand.
CGGCTTGGGCACATCCACCTCCCGTTCCACCGCCTTGGCGGCCTTGTCTTCCCGCAGGCCGACGAACACCGCATGGCGGATGTGGCCGGCGTGCGTCCAGTCCGAAAACGCCACTTCGGCCACCAGCGTGGGGCGGACCCAGTGGGGTCGGCCTGCGAGCGCCACGCCGTCGGCAAAAGGACTGGTCCGGCGCTCCAGGCCTTTGAGCTTCTGGTGCAGGCGGGCCAAGGTGCCGGTGTCGAAACCGGTTCCCACATTGCCCACATGGCGCAGCGAGCCGTCCGCATCGTGCAGGCCCAGCAGCAGCGCCCCGAAGCCGGTGCGCGAGCCCTTGCCTTCGGTGAAGCCCCCGATCACGAATTCCTGCCGCTGCCCGCATTTGAGCTTGAGCCAGTCGGTGCTGCGCGTGGACCGGTAGGGGGCGTCCTTGCGCTTGGCGATCACGCCCTCCAGGCCGAGCCGGCAGGCCGAGCTCAACACGCTGGCGGCGAACTCCTCGAACACGGCGCTGAAGCGCACCGCATCGCTCGGACGGTCCTCCAACAGGCGCTCCAGCACAGCGCGGCGCGCCACCAGGGGCGCGGCGCGAAGATCCTGTCCGCCCACATGGGGCAGGTCAAACACATAAAAGACCACCGCCGAGGTGCGCTCGTTCTCCAGCGAGCGCTGAAGCGCACCGAAGTCCGGCAGGCCTTTCTCGCCGAGCACGACGATCTCTCCGTCGTACCAGCCAGCGGGCAGGTGCAGGCCCTGCAGCGCCTGCCGCAGGGGCCGCAGGCGGTGGCTCCAGTCGTGGCCGTTGCGGGTGAAGAGCTTCACGTCGGCGCCGTCGATGCGCGCCAGCATGCGGTACCCATCGAACTTGATTTCGTACAACCAGCCCGCGTCGGCAGCGGGCACGCTCTGCGAGCGCGTGGCGAGTTGCGGTGACAAGGTCGCCGGCAGCTCTCCAGGCACGGCCTCGGGCGGCCAGTCGCCCTCTTCCCTCGACGGCATGCCCTGCGAGGCCACGCTGTCCGGCGCGGCATCGACCACGCTGAACGCCTGCGCAGGGCGGGCAAAGGCGTCGCGCTCCTTGATCAGCAGCCACGCGGGCTTCTTCTCGTCGCGCGTCTTCATGCGCACCAGGGCCCACCGTCCTCGCAGTTTGTGCCCCACCAGCTCGAACTTCAGGTTGCCACGGCGCAATCCCGCGTGGGGGTCGCCCTGCGGCGCCCACACACCTTTATCCCAGACGATGACCTTGCCCGCCCCATATTGGCTCGGCGGAATCGTGCCTTCGAAGCGGGCGTAATCCAGCGGGTGATCTTCCACCTCGACTGCCATGCGTTTGTCGCCGGGGTCCAGGCTGGGGCCCTTGGGCACGGCCCAGCTCTTCATCACGCCATCGAGTTCAATGCGGAAGTCGTAGTGCAGCCGGCTCGCCCAATGCTTCTGCACCACGAATTCGAGGGTCTTGGCCGCGCGGCCGACCTCGCCGGCAGGCTCGGGCGTGCGCGCGAAATCACGCTTGGCCTTGTACCGCTGCAACAGATCGAGAGAGGTGGTGGCCGTCATGCACCTCACAGGGCAAAGGGCGCGCCCGCCGCCGCTGCAGTCTCTGCGGCGGCGCGCCCCCACCAGCTGTGCCCCGTTTTGCGGCAATTTCTACTGTCTCCTCCGGCATGCGCCGATGGCGCGGGCCGGGTGACAATGTCGCCATGTCCCAGTATTTCGAAGTCCATCCCGAGAACCCGCAGCCTCGCCTGCTCAAGCAGGCGGTGCAGTTGCTCGAACGCGGCGGCGTGCTGGCGGTGCCCACCGATTCGAGCTACGCCCTGGTCTGCCACCTGGACGACAAGGCGGCGGCCGACCGCCTGCGCCGCATCCGCCAGGTGGACGACAAGCACCACCTCACCCTGCTCTGCCGCGACCTGAGCGAGCTTGCCAGCTACGCCAAGGTGGACAACCGGCAATACCGCCTGCTCAAACTCGCCACCCCCGGCCCTTACACCTTCATCCTCGAAGCCAGCAAGGAAGTGCCGCGCCGGGTGAGCCACCCCTCGCGCAAGACCATCGGCCTGCGCGTGCCCGAGCACAAGACCCTGCAAGCCCTGCTCGACCTGCACAACGCCCCGCTGCTGGCCACCACGCTGATCCTGCCCGATGAGACCGATCCGCTGAACGACGCGCAGGACATCCGCGAGCGGCTCGAGCACGACCTGGCCGGCGTGATCGACGCGGGCGCCTGCGCGCTCGCGCCCACCACGGTGGTGGACCTCACGCCCATGGGCACGGGTGGCGAGCCCGAGGTGGTGCGCACCGGCCAGGGCACGCTGGCTCGCCTGGGCCTCTGAGGCGTCCCCGCGGGCGGCCCGTCCCAGTCTGGGACAATACCCGTTTGCCCGCCGCCGCCCACCATGGATTTCGCCCAGATCGTTCAAACCGTCGCTCTCTACGCCATCCCGGTGTTGTTCGCCATCACCCTGCACGAGGCGGCGCACGGCTACGTGGCACGGCACTACGGCGACAACACCGCCGATGTGATGGGTCGCATCACGCTCAACCCGCTGAGCCACATCGACCCGCTGGGCACGATCGCCATGCCTCTGCTGCTGTACTTCGCCACCTCCGGCGCCTTCCTGTTCGGCTACGCCAAGCCGGTGCCGGTGAATTTCGGCCGCCTGCGCAACCCCAAGCGCGACATGATCTGGGTCGCTCTGGCCGGCCCGGCGGCCAATCTGATCCAGGCCGTCGCCTGGGTCGTGCTGTTCTATGGGCTGGTGGCCGCCGGTGTGCAAGAGCCGTTCTTCCTCAAGATGTGCGAGGCGGGCCTGAAGGTCAACCTCGTCATGTACGCCTTCAACCTGTTTCCGCTGCCACCGCTCGATGGCGGTCGCATCCTGGTGGGCCTGCTGCCCTGGAAGCAGGCCGCTCTGCTCTCCCGCGTCGAGCCCTGGGGTTTCTTCATTGTGATGGCCCTGGTGATCACCGGCGTGGTCGGCGCCTTCTGGTTGCTCCCGCTGATGTCGTTCACGCAGAGCGCCATCGAGGTGCTGCTCACACCCCTTCGCATGCTGCTGTTCTGATCCCGCCATGAAAACCCACCGCGTCCTTACCGGCATCACCACCTCCGGCACCCCCCACCTGGGCAACTACGTCGGCGCCATCCGCCCGACCGTGCGCGCCAGCCGCCTGGCCGAAGTGGAGAGCTTCTACTTCCTGGCCGACTACCACGCCCTCATCAAGGTGGGCGAGCCCGCTCGCGTGCAGCGCTCCACGCTGGAGATTGCCGCCACCTGGCTGGCCTGCGGGCTCGACCCGGAGAAGGTGACCTTCTACCGGCAGTCCGACATCCCCGAGATCCCCGAACTCACCTGGCTGCTCACCTGCGTGACCGGCAAAGGCATCCTCAACCGCGCCCACGCCTACAAGGCCGCGGTCGACAAGAACAACGCCGCCGGGGAAGACCCCGACGCGGGCGTGACCGCCGGCCTCTTCATGTACCCGGTGCTGATGGCGGCCGACATCCTGATGTTCAACGCGCACCAGGTGCCGGTGGGCCGCGACCAGATCCAGCACATCGAGATGGCGCGCGACATGGCATCGAGCTTCAACCACCTCTATGGCGAGCATTTCACCCTGCCCGAGGCGGTGACCGAAGACCACGTCGCCCTGCTGCCCGGCCTGGACGGCCGCAAGATGAGCAAGAGCTACGACAACACCATCCCGCTGTTCGTCCCGCGCGAACAGCTGCGCAAGCTCATCATGGGCATCGTGACGGATTCGCGCGCGCCTGGCGAACCCAAGTCCACCGAGGGTTCGGCCCTGTTCCAGCTGTACCAGGCCTTCGCCTCGGCCGAGGAGACCACCGCGCTGGCGCGGGCGTTTGCCGATGGCATTGCCTGGGGCGACGCCAAACAAACCCTGTTCGAGCGCCTGGACCACGAGATCGCGCCGCTGCGCGAGGTCTACAACCAGCTCATCCAGGACCCGGCACGCATCGAAAAGACGCTCAAGGCCGGCGCCGACAAGGCCCGCGCCATTGCCACGCCGTTCACGGCCCGGTTGCGAGCCGCCGTCGGCCTGCGCCGGCTCGACAGCGCGGTCTCGGCCGCCACCACCAAGGCCGCCAAGTCGTCTGCACCGTCCTTCAAGCAGTACCGCGAAAGCGATGGCCTCTTCTATTTCAAGCTGGTCGATGCCGGCGGGCAGTTGCTGCTGCAGAGCACTGGCTTCGCTTCGGGCAAGGAAGCGGCCGCGGCGATCGCACGCCTCCAGCAGGAAGGCAGCGGGGCGCTGGATGGCTTGCGTTCGCAACTGGCCACCGAGGCCGACCCCGCGGCAGTGGCCCAGGCGCTGGCCCATTTCGGACTCGACAAGGCATGAGTGTCCGCCCTGTGTCGCCCTTGTTCGAGCTTTGATACACAATCGGGGCTCCCTGTGCAACCTGAGCACGTGTCCTTCCGACCTCGATCTTTCTGCGGCTTTGAGCCGCTCGGCTCAAATACCCCGGGCGTTTGCCTCCAAAAGTAAAAAGAACGACTGCATTGGCCCGTTATTGGCTATCGCCAAACACGTGCATTCTCGATATGCTGTCAACTCGACCTCCGTTATTACCGGCCCGCCAGACATGAGTATTTTTGTTATCGACGACCACCCGCTGATGCGCGAAGCCGTCGTCATGCTGTTGCGACGCCTGCGTGCTTCCACGCAGGTCGTTGAACTTGAACGTCTGGCGGCCGTGAGCAAGGCCATCGCCGAACACGGCGAGCCCGAGCTCGTCTGCCTGGACCTGAAGCTGCCCGATACCAATGGCGTCTCGGGCGTGCGGGAAGTGCGCCAGATGCTGCCCGATACGTCTCTGATCGTTCTCTCGGCCTCCCCCTCCTCCGATTACGAAGACCTGGCCCGCGAAGCCGGCGCCGATGCCTACGTGGAGAAGTCCGCCGGTGCCGCGCAGATCGCCAAGGTGCTGCGCGAGTTCCTGGCCGACGAAGTGGAAGACGAGAACGCGCCCACCATTCCGGAGAAGCTCTCCAAGCGCCAGAAGCAGCTTCTGGTCATGCTCGACCGGGGTCTGAGCAACCGCGACATCGCCGAGCAGCTGCAGATCAGCGAACACACCGTCAAGGTGCACCTGTGGCGGCTGTTCCGCCGCCTCAACGTGAAGAGCCGCTCGCAGGCGAGCCACCTGGCCCGCACGGCCGGTCTGCTCGACCTCTGACCCTGTGCCGCCGGGCCGGCCCTGCTGCTGGGCGGGCCGGCGTTGCCGCCCCTAGAAACCGGAGTTCACGCCCACCGTGGTGGCGTGGCCTTCGTGCGGCTCTCGCTGGGTGAAGTTGGGCAGCATCACCCGGAACACACTGCCCCGGTTGGCCACCGAGTTCAGGGCGAGCTGGTAGCCCATCAGCGAGGTGAGCTTGGACACGATGGTCAGACCCAGGCCCAGGCTGTCCTCGGTGCCCTGGTGCTGCGAGACGCGGAAGAACTCCTGAAAGATCGCCTGCTGGTGCTCACGGGCGATGCCCACGCCGGTGTCCCAGACCTCGAACACCAGCATGTCCTCTCGGTGGCGCAGTCCCAGCAGCACGCCGCCTTGCTGGGTGTGGCGCAGGGCGTTGGACACCAGGTTGCCCAGGATGCGGCGCAGCACCACCGGATCGGACCAGATGGTGCAGGTGCGCGTGTGCGTGCGCAGGCGCAGCGACTTGCCCACCGCCACCGGCTCGAACTGCAGCGACAGGTCGGCAAACAACTTCTTCACGTCCACATGCTGCAGCCTCACCTTGTAGTTGCCGGCATCGATGCGGGTGAGGTCGAACAGCGAGTCGAACAGCTCGTTGATCGCGCGCGTGGACTGCAGGATGCGAGGCGCGATGTCGCGCGCCATCTCCGGCTCGGTCGCCAGCCAGTCCGCATACAGGCTGAGCGCGTGCACCGGTTGGCGCAGGTCGTGGGCGGCCGAGGCGAGAAACCGGTTCTTCGTGGCCACCGCGCGCAGGGAGGCGCGGGTCTGCAGCGTCAGTGAGTCGATCAGCTCCTGGTTGGAGAACTGCAGCTCGAAACTGGAGCGATGCACCTCGTGCAGCCGCCGGCCGGCCATGAGCAGCAAGCCCCAGAACACAAACAGCAGCGCCATCAGCACCAGGCCAATCTGCACCGCCTCGGCCTTGTGCAGCATCCACAAGGTGTTCCAGGCCAGCCCGACAAAGACCGAGAAGATCAGCGCGTTGGCGTACTGGCGGAACACCGGCAGGTAGGCGCTGAAGGCCGTCAGGGTGAGCAAGCCCTGGCCGAGCACCACCAGCCCGCACACGAACTGGGTGGCCTGGGTGGACTGCTGGTAACTCAGCAGCACCGGGCCGCCCCAGAGCAGCGCCATCGCCGTCCAGGACCACCGGTATCGCTCCACGAAATTCATGCGCTGAGGCCCTTCCAGGCTGTCGTGGCGCAGCCGGTAGATGCCGATCAGGCGGTAGCGCATCACCAGCATGGCGAACGTCAGGGTCGCCCACACCGCCAGCGCGATGGTGTTCGTCTGCCCGGCCATCAGGTAGACCAGCACCGGCAACGAAAGCACGCCTGCCAGCAGCGAGGGCCCCATGTTGTCCATCAGGACGCCGATGAGTTGGGAATTGACCCAGTGGTCGCGCACTTCGGGCGACGCGGGCACATGCTGGTAGGTGGCGGGTTGGGTATCGACGAGCATGAAAGACCAGCGGACAAGCGATGCCGCATTGTCTCACCCGGCCTGCGAGCAACACCTGCGGCAAAACCCGCTGCGCGGCCTGCTAGAATCTGAGGCTTCGAACACGGAGAGGTGGCAGAGTGGTCGAATGCGCGGGACTCGAAATCCCGTGTACGTTTTCAACGTACCGTGGGTTCGAATCCCACCCTCTCCGCCACGACACAAGCAAACATGCGGCCTCCGGGCCGCTTTTTTGTTTTGTCCATCAAAGCGTCCATCAATCGTTTGATGTTGGCAATACGGCAACATTGCTCCCAGCCAAACGTGATGATTGCCACTTGCCTACTACGGCAGGGCAGGTACATTTGCGACATTCAATGGAGCGAACGTGGCAACAAGCAAAGTAGTCAAGAGAGCGCCTCGGAAAGCTGCGGCATCAGCATCCACCGAGGCTCAAGTGAAGGTGTCTTTAGAGCCGACCTTCGAAACTGTCCCTGTGTACGCGAATCACATCGAAGTAGGGCATACGCGACACGAATTCACGATTCTCGCCGGTCGAGTGCCTGGGAAAATGCCCGCAGAGCGTTTTAAGCAGGCACGTGAGACTGGCTTGCTACAACTCGAGCCAGAGGTAACCATTCTTGTCGCACCCACCTTAGTTCCTGGCATCATCCGGGCGCTCAAGCTGCAGCTTGAGAAGTGGGAGAAGGTGAACGGCCCTGTATCTGAACCTGAATCGGAGAAAGAAAAATGACTGCCTCTTCTGACCGCCACCTACTTAGCTGGACAACCGCTGCTGAATCCGTGTTTTCCTCTTTGCCTGGTCAATCGTTGCCCAAAGCAACCGAAAAGAGGGCAACTACCCAGCGCCCAAAGCGCTCAACTCAAAAAAGTCAGGCGCCTGAAGTTGAGAAGGCAGTGTTCGCACACATCCGA
>NZ_JAHCKK010000065.1 GCF_026125825.1 Hydrogenophaga sp.
CTCGGTGTTCAACGTCAACACGATCAAGGCCGGTGAACTCGACCTCGGTTTCACCCAGTCCGACGTGCAGTTCAACGCGCTCAAGGGCGTGGGGCAGTTCAAGGATGCGGGTGCCTACGGCGACCTGCGCGCGGTGTTCGCCGTGCATCCCGAGCCCTTCACGGTGGTGGCTCGCAAGGAAGCCAACATCACCCGGTTCGAGGACTTCAAGGGCAAGCGCTTCAACGTCGGCAATCCGGGGTCGGGCACGCGCTCGTCCATGGAAGAGCTGCTGGCCGGCATGGGCTGGAAGCTGAGCGACTTTTCGCTCGCCTCCGAGCTCAAGGCCGACGAGCACGGTCCGGCGCTGTGCGACGGCAAGATCGATGGCTTCTACTACGCCGTGGGCCACCCGAGCGCCAACATCCAGGACCCCACCACGTCGTGTGGCGCCAAGCTGGTGTCCATCACCGGCCCGGCCGTGGACAAGCTGGTGGCCGAAAAGCCGTATTACGCCAAAGTCACGCTGCCTGGCGGCCTGTACCCGAACAATCCCCAGCCCACCCAGACCTATGGCGTGTCCGCCACCGTGGTGGCGTCGAGCAAGACCTCGGCCGAGACCGTGTACCAGGTGGTCAAGGCGGTGTTCGACAACTTCGACGAGTTCAAGAAGCTGCACCCCGCGCTGGCCAACCTCACGCCAGAGGGCATGGTCAAGGACGGACTGAGCGCGCCGCTGCACGAAGGCGCGTTGAAGTACTACAAAGAAAAGGGCTGGGTCAAGTGAGGTGAGGCAGCGGGCCGTGCGAACGGCCCGCCTGTCCAGATGGCGAAGGTGCTTCGCCATTTCCTGTGATCTTCACCATCGCCACCCAGGCCCGGAGCGCCCATGAGCACCGACATCGAAAAAGCCCCCGAAGCCCTGCAGCAACTCGTGGCCGACAGCGACACCGGGGGGCGCAAGCCCACCGGCTGGACGGCCGGCGTGGTGTTCACCGTGTGCCTGCTCTGGGCGTTGTTCCAGTACTGGTACGCCTCGCCGCTGCCGTTCGAGCTGGGCATCGGCATCCTCAACGACACCGAGGCGCGCGCCATCCACCTCGCGTTTGCGCTGTTCCTGGCCTTCCTGGCCTGGCCGGCGTTCAAGCGATCGGCGCGCGACCGCGTGCCGGTGGTGGACTGGCTGCTGGCGCTGGCCGCGGCGTTCTGCGGCGCGTACATCATGCTGTTCTACGCCGAGCTGGCCACCCGGCCGGGCCAGCCCAACAGCCTGGACATCGCGGTCGGCTTCGTGGGCGTCGTGCTGCTCCTGGAAGCCACGCGCCGCGCGGTGGGCTGGCCCATGGCCGCACTGGCCGCCATCTTCCTGGCCTACTGCCTGCTCGGGCCGCACCTGCCGGAAGTGCTCTCGCACAAGGGCGCCTCGGTGAACCGGCTGATCTCGCACATGTGGCTCACCACCGAAGGCGTGTACGGCATCGCGCTCGGGGTGTCGGCCGGCACCATCTTTGTGTATGTGCTCTTCGGCGCGCTGCTGGACCGGGCCGGCGGCGGCAACTACATGATGCAGGTCAGCTTCGCGGCGCTGGGCCATTTGCGAGGGGGGCCAGCCAAGGTCGCCGTGGTGTCCTCGGCGCTCAACGGCATGATCTCCGGCTCGTCGGTGTCCAACGTCGTCTCGGGCGGCATCTTCACGATCCCGCTGATGAAGAAAGCGGGTTACGGTGGCGTGAAGGCTGGGGCCATCGAAACCATGAGCTCCGTCAACGGCCAGATCATGCCGCCGGTGATGGGGGCGGCCGCCTTCCTCATGGTGGAGTACGTCGGCATTCCCTACGCGGACATCGTCAAGCACGCCTTCCTGCCCGCCACCCTGTCGTACATCGGGTTGCTGTACATCGTGCATCTCGAAGCGCTCAAACTGGGCATGCAACCCATCGTGCAGGCGGTGGCGCGGCCCTGGCGCGTGCGCGTGATGCGCAACGCCATCGGCCTCGCGGGCAGCATCGTGGTGGTGTGCGCCGTGTACTACCTGCTGCAGGCGATCAAGGCCTTCATGGGCGTGGCCGCGCCCTATGCCGTCTCGGCGGTGGTGCTCGGCCTCTACCTGTTTTCGGTCTACCAGGCCGCGGGCTGTCCGGACCTGCCCGAGGACATCGACATCGACAACCCTCAGCCCTTGCAGACCTGGCCCACCGTGCGCGCCGGCCTGCACTACCTCATGCCGATCGCGGTGCTGATCTGGTGCCTGATGGTCGAGGAAATGTCGCCCGCACTCTCGGCCTTCTGGGCCGTGACCGTGCTCGTCGTCCTCATGCTGACGCAGCGGCCATTGATCGCGCTGTTCCGCAAAACCAGCGGCGCGGGCACCTGGCTGCAGGGCTGGCGCTCGGTCGTGGACGGCTTCAACGACGGCTCGCGCAACATGATCGGCATTGGCGTGGCCACGGCGACGGCGGGCATCATCGTCGGCGCGATCACGCTCACCGGGCTGGGCCTGCGCATGACGGAGTTCGTCGAGTTCGTGGCGCAGGGCAACGTGATGATGATGCTGCTCTTCATCGCCTTCGTGTGCCTGGTGCTGGGCCTGGGCGTGCCGACCACCGCCAACTACGTGCTGGTGGCCACGCTGATGGCCCCCGTGGTGGTGGAGCTGGGCGCCCAGAGCGGGCTCATCATTCCGCTGATCGCGGTGCACCTCTTCGTCTTCTACTACGGGATCATGGGGGACATCACGCCGCCCGTGGGGCTGGCGACCTTCGCCGCCGCGGCCATCTCGGGTGAAGACGCGATCCAGACCGGCGTGCAGGGCGCCATCTACGCGTTGCGCACGGTCATCCTGCCCTTCATCTGGATATTCAACCCGCAGCTGTTGCTGATCAATGTGCACGGCACCGGTGAACTCATCCGCCTGCTCCTGGCCTGCACCCTGGCCACCTTGCTCTTCGCGGCGGTGACGATGAACTGGTTCCGCGTGAAAAGCCGCTGGTGGGAAACGGTGCTCCTGCTGTGTGCGGTGGTGCTGCTCTTTCGCCCCGACCTTTTCATGGACCGCCTCGCACCGGAATACCGCCAGGTGCCTGCCACACAGGTGTATGACGTGGCGCGCGATACCCCTTCCGATGAGCGGGTGGTGATGGTCATCCAGGGAACCACCATCGAGGGCGATGACGTGGTGAAGACCGTGGCCGTGCAGCTCGGCGAAAAAGGCGAGGACGGGCGAAAGCGCCTGAGCGACGCCGGTCTTCAGCTGGTGCCCCTGGGTACAGCGGTGCAGATCGGGCAGGTCAAGTTCGGCACGCGGGCGGCCAAATCGGGCTTCGAGCAGGGCTGGGATGTCAGCGCCGTGCAGGTGCCCAACGACCGGCCCACCACTCACTGGTTCTACCTGCCGGCGCTGCTGCTGGTCGCGCTGGTCTGGTGGAACCAGGGCCGGCGCCTGGGCGTGGCGCGAACCCGGAAGGCCGCCTGACATGCGCATTGCCCTGATCCACGCGCTGGCGCATTCGGTCGCGCCCATCAACGAGGAACTCGCGCGCGCCTGGCCCGAGGCCGACCGCATGAACCTGCTCGACGACAGCCTGTCGGCCGACCTGGCGCGAAGCGGCAGAGGGCTCGACGCGGCCATGCACCAGCGCTTCGAGACCCTGGCGGCCTACGCCGAAAGCACGGGGGCCGACGCCATCCTGTTCACCTGCTCGGCGTTCGGCCCGTGCATCGAGGCCGCAGCGGCGCGGCGCCCGCACATGCCGGTGCTCAAGCCGAACGAGGCCATGGTGGCCGAAGCGGTGGCCGTGGCGCGCGGGGGGCGCATCGGTCTGGTGGCGTCCTTCGCGCCGACGCTCGCTTCCATGCCGCCGGAATTCCCGGCCGGCACCGAACTCGTCACCTGCCTGGCCGAGGGGGCCATGGACGCCCTCAACCGGGGCGATGACGCCGGCCATGACGAGCGCGTGGTCGAAGCCGCGCGCTGGCTGGTGGGGCAGGGCTGCGACGTGATCGCGCTGTCCCAGTTCAGCATGGCGCGCGCGCAGCTGGCGGTGCACAAGGCCGTGGGCATTCCGGTGCTCACCACGCCCGGCAGCGCGGTCCGCGCCCTGCGGCACCGCCTGGGGGCCTGAGGCCTCCCGGCCGGGGTGGGCGCTGCAGCTACAATCTAAGGTTGCCGTGAAGTGGACAACCGGCCGTCCAGCGCTGCTTTTGCGCTGCACCGGAAAACCCCCTATGAGGCGCGCGGGTGGCGAAATTGGTAGACGCACCAGGTTTAGGTCCTGACGCCAGCAATGGTGTGGGGGTTCGAGTCCCCCCCCGCGCACCACACCACAGACGAACAGACAGACCCCCCGGGTCGGCCAGACAGGCTGGTTGACCGACACCCTTTTGGAGAATGCCATGACCGTGAACGTTGAAACCCTGGAAAAGCTCGAGCGCAAGATCACGCTGACGCTGCCGGCCGATGTGATCCAGAAAGAAGTGTCCAACCGCCTCAAGCGCATCGCGCGCGACGTGAAGATGGACGGCTTCCGTCCGGGCAAGGTGCCGATGAACGTCGTGGCACAGCGCTACGGCTACTCGGTGCACTACGAAGTCATGAACGACAAGGTCGGTGAAGCCTTCGCCACGGCCGCCAACGAAGCCCAGCTGCGCGTGGCCGGCCAGCCCAAGATCACCGAGAAGGAAGGCGCCCCCGAAGGCCAGCTGACCTTCGACGCCGTCTTCGAGGTGTATCCGCAGGTCAAGATCGACGACCTGACCACCGCCTCGGTGGAGAAGGTGTCGGCCGAAGTGGACGACGCCGCCATCGACCGCACGCTCGACATCCTGCGCAAGCAGCGCCGCACCTTCGCGCAGCGCGCGCAGGACCAGGCTGCCCAGGACGGCGACCGCGTCACCATCGACTTCGCCGGCAAGATCGACGGCGAGCCGTTCGAAGGCGGCAAGGCCGAGGCCTTCCAGTTCATCGTCGGCGACGGCCAGATGCTCAAGGAATTCGAAGACGCCGTGCGTGGCATGAAGTCGGGCGAGTCCAAGACCTTCCCCCTGGCCTTCCCCGCCGACTACCACGGCAAGGACGTGGCCGGCAAGACGGCCGATTTCCTGGTCACCGTGAACAAGATCGAAGCCGCCAACCTGCCGGCCGTGGACGAAGCCTTCGCCAAGTCCCTGGGCATCGCCGATGGCACGGTGGAAGGCCTGCGCGCCGACATCCGCAAGAACCTGGAGCGCGAAGTCAAGTTCCGCCTGCAGGCCCGCAACAAGCAGGCCGTGATGGACGCCCTGGTCGCCAAGGCCGAGCTGGACCTGCCCAACGCCGTCGTGCAATCGGAACTCGAGCGCCTGGTGGAAGGCGCCCGCGCCGACCTCAAGCAGCGTGGCGTGAAGGATGCCGACAAGGCCCCGATCCCCGAGGAGCTGTTCCGTCCCCAGGCCGAGCGCCGCGTGCGCCTGGGTCTGGTGGTGGCCGAGCTGGTGCGCGCCAACGAGCTGCACGCCAAGCCCGAGCAGGTCAAGGCCCACATCGAAGAGCTGGCCGCCTCCTACGAGAAGCCGGCCGACGTGGTGCGCTGGTACCAGGGCGACAGCAACCGCATGGCCGAGGTGGAAGCCATCGTGATCGAGAACAACGTCACGGAGTACGTGCTGTCCAAGGCGCAGATCACCGAAAAGTCGGTCAGCTTCGACGAACTGATGGCCCAGGCCTGATCTGCCGCGCGGCAGGCTGCTGGAAGAGGGCGGAGCGATCCGCCCTTTCTTTTTCGGGTTTGCCCCCCATCTGCCACTGCCACCCCGTCCGTCCCGCGGTCGCCCCGGTCAAGCCACCGGTCGCCGTGGGGCCACATGGGGTTGGTTACAGTAGTGATATGGCAAGCCTCAACACACGGAGTAACGCATGAGCGCAATGGACATTCAAGGTTTGGGCATGGTGCCCATGGTCATCGAGCAGTCGGGCCGCGGCGAGCGTGCGTACGACATCTATTCGCGCCTGCTCAAGGAGCGCGTGATCTTCCTGGTGGGCCCGGTCAATGACCAGTCGGCCAACCTCGTGGTGGCGCAGCTGCTGTTCCTGGAAAGCGAAAACCCCGACAAGGACATCTCGTTCTACATCAACTCGCCCGGGGGGTCGGTGAGCGCAGGAATGGCGATCTTCGACACCATGAATTTCATCAAGTCCGACGTCTCCACGCTGTGCGTCGGCATGGCCGCGAGCATGGGCGCGTTCCTGCTGGCCGCTGGCGCCAAGGGCAAGCGTTTCGCCCTGCCGAACTCCAAGGTCATGATCCACCAGCCGCTGGGCGGCACCCAGGGCCAGGCCACCGAGATCGAGATCCACGCCCGCGAAATCCTCAAGACGCGCGAACAGCTCAACAAGATCCTGGCCGAGCGCACGGGCCAGCCGCTGGAGAAGATCGAGCGCGACACCGAGCGCGACTACTACCTCTCGGCCGCCGAATCCGCCGAGTACGGCCTGATCGACAAGGTCATTGAAAAGCGCCCCGGCGCCCTCTGACCCCGTCCTGGCCATGGCCACCCATGGGCCGCCAAACCGGGGAGACGGTGCCAAAACCGGCGCTTTTCCCTCGTTTGGCCCCCATGGGGCTTGAACTATCATTGTTGCTACCGCCTCACCCGAGCCCCCAGACCTATGGCCGACAAAAAAGCCGCCTCCAGTGAAAAAGCGCTCTACTGCTCGTTTTGCGGCAAGAGCCAGCACGAGGTCAAGAAGCTGATCGCCGGCCCCTCGGTGTTCATCTGCGACGAGTGCATCGACCTGTGCAACGACATCATCCGTGACGAGTTGCCGGGCCTCGAATCCGTCAAGGCCTCGGGCGACGACGTGCCCACGCCGGCCCAGCTCAAGGCCAACCTGGACAATTACGTCATCGGCCAGCAAGCGCGCCAAGCGCGCGCTGGCCGTGGCCGTCTACAACCACTACAAGCGCCTGCGACAAGCCGCCCGAAGGACGACGTCGAACTGGCCAAGAGCAACATCCTGCTGATCGGCCCGACCGGCTCGGGCAAGACCTTGCTGGCCCAGACCATGGCACGCATGCTCAACGTGCCCTTCGTCATGGCCGACGCCACCACCCTGACCGAGGCCGGTTACGTGGGCGAGGACGTCGAGAACATCGTCGCCAAGCTGCTGCAGAGCTGCAACTACGACGTTGAGCGCGCCCAGCAGGGCATCGTCTACATCGACGAGATCGACAAGATCACGCGCAAATCCGACAACCCTTCCATCACCCGCGACGTGTCCGGCGAAGGCGTGCAGCAGGCCCTGCTCAAGCTGATCGAGGGCACGATGGCCTCGGTGCCGCCGCAGGGTGGGCGCAAGCATCCCAACCAGGACTTCCTGCAGGTCGACACCACCAACATCCTGTTCATCTGTGGCGGCGCATTCGCCGGCCTGGAGAAGATCATCGAGAACCGCACCGAGGCCTCGGGCATCGGTTTCGGCGCCGTGGTCAAGAGCAAGAAGCAGCGCAGCATCACCGAAGCGTTCAAGGAAATCGAGCCGGAAGACCTGATCAAGTTCGGCCTGATTCCCGAGCTGGTGGGCCGCGTGCCCGTGATCGCCGCGCTGTCCGAGCTGAGCGAGGATGCGCTGGTCGAAATCCTCACCGAGCCCAAGAACGCCGTCGTCAAGCAGTTCTCCCGCCTGCTGGCGATGGAAGGCGCCGAACTCGAAGTGCGCCCCGCCGCCCTCAAGGCGATCGCCCGCAAGGCCCTGGCGCGCAAGACGGGCGCGCGTGGCCTGCGCTCGATCCTGGAAAACGCGCTGATCGACACCATGTTCGATCTGCCAGGCATGAGCAATGTGGAGAAGGTGGTGGTCGACGAATCGACCATCGAGGAAAACAAGCCACCCTTGCTTGTGTACCGCGAGGCGGCCAAGCAGGCTTGACGCGCCGGCTTCGTCCAACCCCGTCACGGATGCGTCCGGTTGAGATCGATCGCACCGACCCCATTTACCCGTTTTAGTCGAGGTTGAAATGTCCGGACAGACCCCCCTTCCCAGCACGCCGGTCGAACTGCCACTCCTGCCTTTGCGCGACGTGGTGGTGTTCCCGCACATGGTCATCCCGCTGTTCGTGGGCCGCCCCAAGAGCATCAAGGCGCTGGAGTCGGCGATGGAGGCCGAGCGCCGCATCATGCTCGTGGCCCAGAAGGCCGCCGCCAAGGACGAACCGTCGACCGACGACATGTTCGAAATGGGCTGCGTCGCCACCATCCTGCAGATGCTCAAGCTGCCCGACGGCACCGTGAAGGTGCTGGTCGAGGGCGTGCAGCGCGCCAAGGTGCTGGCCATCCGCGATGGTGAGAGCCATTTCATCGCCAGCGTGAATCCGGTCGACCCGGCCGTGGAGCGGGCCGACACCCAGACCAACGAACTCGAAGCGCTGCGCCGCGCCGTGATGCAGCAGTTCGACCAGTACGTCAAGCTCAACAAGAAGATCCCGTCGGAGATCCTCACCTCGATCTCCAGCATCGACGATCCGGGTCGCCTGGCCGACACGATCGCCGCGCACCTGCCGCTCAAGCTCGAATCCAAGCAGGTGGTGCTCGACCTTGATCCGGTCAACAAGCGGCTGGAAAACCTGTTCGAGCAGCTCGAGCGCGAAGTCGACATCCTCAACGTCGACAAGAAGATCCGTGGGCGCGTGAAGCGCCAGATGGAAAAGAACCAGCGCGACTTCTACCTGAACGAACAGGTCAAGGCGATCCAGAAGGAACTCGGCGAAGGCGAAGAGGGCGCCGACATCGAAGAGATCGAGAAAAAGATCAAGGCCGCCAAGATGCCCGCGGAAGCGCGCAAGAAGGCCGATGCGGAGTTCAAGAAACTCAAGCTGATGTCGCCCATGTCGGCCGAGGCCACCGTGGTGCGCAACTACATCGATGCACTGGTCGGCCTGCCCTGGAGCAAGAAGACCAAGATCAAGCACGACCTCGCGCATGCCGAGGCGGTGCTCAACGAAGACCACTACGGCCTGGAAAAGGTCAAGGACCGCATCCTCGAGTACCTCGCGGTGCAACAGCGCGTGGACAAGGTCAAGGCGCCCATCCTGTGCCTGGTCGGCCCACCCGGCGTCGGCAAGACCTCGCTCGGCCAGTCGGTGGCCAAGGCCACGGGCCGCAAGTACGTGCGCATGGCGCTGGGCGGCATGCGCGACGAAGCCGAGATCCGCGGCCACCGCCGCACTTACATCGGTGCCATGCCGGGCAAGGTGCTGCAGAGTCTCAACAAGGTCGGCACGCGCAACCCGCTGTTCCTGCTCGACGAGATCGACAAGCTGGGCACGGACTTCCGTGGCGACCCTTCCAGCGCGCTGCTGGAGGTGCTGGACCCGGAGCAGAACCACACCTTCGGCGACCACTACATCGAGGTCGACTTCGACCTCTCCGATGTGATGTTCGTCGCGACCTCGAACTCGATGAACATCCCGCCGGCCCTGCTGGACCGCATGGAGGTGATCCGCCTCTCGGGCTACACGGAAGACGAGAAGACCAACATCGCGATCCGTTACCTGCTGCCCAAGCAGCTCAAGAACAACGGCATCCGCGAGGGCGAGTTGGAAGTGCGCGACGACGCCGTGCGCGACATCGTGCGCTACTACACCCGCGAAGCCGGGGTGCGTTCGCTCGAGCGCGAGCTCTCCAAGATCTGCCGCAAGGTCGTCAAAGGCCTGCTGCTCAAGAAGTACACGCCCACCGTGGTGGTCAATGCCGAGAACCTCAGCGAATTCCTGGGCGTGCGCAAGTACAGCTACGGCCGCGCCGAGGCGCAGAACCAGGTGGGCCAGGTGGTCGGCCTGGCGTGGACGGAAGTGGGCGGCGATCTGCTGACCATCGAAGTGGCCATCATGCCCGGCAAGGGCGTCATCACGCGCACGGGTTCGCTCGGCGATGTGATGAAGGAATCGGTGGAGGCGGCCCGCACCGTGGTGCGCAGCCGCGCCCGCATGCTGGGCATCAAGGACGAGCAATTCGACAAGCGCGACATCCACATCCACGTGCCTGACGGCGCCACGCCCAAGGACGGCCCGAGCGCCGGTGCGGCGATGACGACCGCGCTGGTCTCCTCGCTCACGGGCATCCCTGTGCGCGCCGATGTGGCCATGACGGGCGAAATCACGCTGCGCGGTGAAGTCACCGCCATCGGCGGCCTGAAGGAAAAGCTGCTGGCTGCCTTGCGCGGCGGCATCAAGACCGTGATCATCCCTGAAGAGAACGTGAAGGACCTCGCCGAGATTCCCGACAACGTGAAGCAGGGTCTGGAGATCGTGCCGGTGAAATGGATCGACAAGGTCCTGTCGATCGCGCTCGAACGCCAGCCCGTGCCGCTCACCGAAGAGGAGGTCGCGGCCCAGATTGCGGCGGCCAGCGTCAGCAAGCCGACGGCATCGCCCGATGCAGTGAAACACTGATCAAAAAATTTCGAGGGGCTTGAAAGAGGCCCTTTTTTCGGGTTAGAATCATGGCTTACCGAAATGCAGCAGCAAACGCAGCGGCAAGCGGTAAAAAATGCGGGAATAGCTCAGTTGGTAGAGCGCAACCTTGCCAAGGTTGAGGTCGCGAGTTCGAATCTCGTTTCCCGCTCCAAATTCAAAAGGGAAGCTCTGCTTCCCTTTTTTGTCGGAGTTTGAGAGCGGTGTCTTTGGCACCGGTCCTGACGGCGCGATAGCAAAGCGGTTATGCCCCGGATTGCAAATCCGGTTAGTCCGGTTCGACTCCGGATCGCGCCTCCAAAACAGTTGATCTTCCCACCGACCCAAGCTCGCCCACGGCGGGCTTTTTTTTCGTCTTCGCGCGATCGATCGCTCAGCTCTCGAAATCCAGGGCGTTGGGTTCCAGTGGCAGGTTCTGCGCGCCGCGCAGCAGGCCGAACACCTCCGCGAAGGCGTGCACCTCGTCCCCCAGGCCTTCGGCGCGAAAGCTCGGCCGCTCCTGCCCCACCGCCGCCACGTTGGGCTTGATGGTCTGAGCCGACTTGCCGTCAAAGCTGGTGAACGCGGCCCGCACCGGGGTCTGCACCACGCAGCGGCGCAGGTCGAAGCCGGTCTCGCAGCCGATCAGGTAGATGCGGTCCTTCTGCATCGAGGCCGGCTCCATGGGCACCAGCACCGCCAGGATGCAGTCACCCGCCCGCACGCCAAAGCCCATGTCGCGGCGGGCGCGGAAGTAACCGAGCTCGGCATCATCCTCGCTGGCACGCCCATCCACCATGCCCTCGGGCAGGCAGATCGCCAGATCCTCCCCCGGGCCGATGGCGGGAACGACCCGGGTGCCCTGGGGCATCGCCTCGGCGCCGGCGTCGAAGAAGTACCCGGGTGACTTCTGGGTCAGCGCACAAAGGGTGAGCAGGGCCTCGTAGTCCGGGAGCACGTCGCCCGTGAGGAAGGCCGAGGCCAGGCTTTCGTCCACGCCGAGCCGGAAGGCCAGTTCGCGACTTTTCTCACGCATGGCAGCCGGGAAGCCCAGCTGATCCAGGCTTGTTCTCAATCGAGCCCTAAAGCGTGCGGAAAGATCGCCGATAGACAGAGGTTCAAGACTTGGCATGAGGGCTGGGCGTTGGAGTGTGGGCGTTGCAAACGGCCTGATGCCATGGTAGACGCCAACCGGCTCGCTGGGCGTAACACAATGCGCCCAGCAGGCGCATTGGGGACGCTGATCAAGAACAAACTAGGGAATGTACACATGATGACGGCGCTGATGGACTCGCGGATTCAAGGCAATCTGCATCTGCCCACGTACGAACGGGCCATTCGCGCCGAAAACCTCAAGGCGCTGGCCCGGCGCTGGCACATCGCGCGCAGTTCCGAGCTGGTCGACCCGCGCGTCATCGCGCGCTGGTTCCCGGGGCAGCGCAATCTGCTGGAGCTGCTGGCCCTGCTGAGCGAGGACGAAGTCATCAAGCTGGCGGACTGCTCGCATCCGCTGTTTTCCATGATGATCCACACGGGGCTGCTGCCCACGACGTCGGCCTCGCTCGTGCAGCCTGGCGAGTTCGAGGCCGCCAATCGGCAGGAAGCCTTCATGGCCCTGGCGGTGCGCGTTGACAGCATCAAGACCTCGTTCGACGAGGCTTGCGTGCTGTTTGATCTTTCGATGAGCGAGGCCGTGCACGTGCGCCGCTTCGGGCCTCATGAGCTCTGGGACATCTCGGCCAACCCGGGCCTGGTGATGTTTCCGGTCGCCAGCGACCACTACTTCGAGGCCGCCGCCACGCGCGACCTGACTTCTTCGCAGAAAACGCAGTTCATGGTCATGAGCCGGCGTTCGAAGAACCGCATTCACTGAAACCAGGGACATCACCATGATCAACACCGCAGGCCGCGCCCTTGCTTCTTCTGGACACAAACGCGTCCTCTTCGAGGACCAGGTATCGGACGAGCGATTCGAGGCCCTGATCGAGCTGACCTCGCGCACCAAGCTGATCGTCAAGCTGCTGGGCACCGATGTGAGCGAGCAGCGGATCAAATAGGAGATGGACCGCCGCCTCGGGCAGTACGGCATCAAGGTCAAGCGGCCCCGGGGCCTGGGACAAACCACGACCGCCAAGACCTTCCTGGACAGTGCGGCGGAGCGCTTCGAGGCCTCGTACCTGATGGCCTTGCATTTCGGAACGCGGGGCATTGGCGAGTACGCCGTGGTCGAGACCAATTTCGGCAAGGCGCTGGACAAGATGATCGAGGTCTACAACAAGTACCGCCGAACCGTGCCCCCGGTGGGTGAGAGCCAGCGCATCACCTTCGAGACCTATGCGCTGCTGGTCGAGGGCCTGCAGAGCCGCGAGATCGAAGTCCGGCAATGCGGCTCCTGCAACACCAAGCACCCGGTGGTCAAGCAGCACCAGGGCCCCGTCCACTGCCCCGCATGCGCCACGCAGGATCTGCGCATGGACGAAGCGCGCGCCGAAGTGCAGGCCCGCATCGCCGCCTACCGCCAATCGCGCAACCAGATGCCGAAGTTTGGCTGACACCTTCCCTCTACGGGGCCAAACGGCACCGTAGGCCGAGCGGCCGCCGAGCCATTGGGTAGAAGAATACCCGGATGCTTGAAACGTGGCTTTCATCCCTCCCGTCGCGATCCTGGCCGATCCGCCTGGCGCATGATGCGTCCGCGCCTTCCCGCGCGCGCGGCTCGACATGACGCAGATCGTCTCGCTCAACGCGGCGCGCAGCCGCCAAGCAAGGGCGGCGCAGGGCGGCGCAGGCACCGCCTACTGGCCCTTGCAGGCGCTGGAGTCGGGCGGGCCCGAGCAATGGATCCACGATGCGCTCGCGGGCCAACCCTACGAAGGCTTTGGCTTGTCCTGCTGGGCGCAGCAACCCAACCTCAAGCAGGCCACGCTCCGGCTGGCGTCCTTCATCACACCCTGCTGGCCGTGCGAGGACGGCAGCTCCCTGCTGGTGCGCGCCATCGGCGAGGCCGTCAAGCGTTCGGAGGTGGCCGTCGGCAACGGTGAGACCTTTACCGGCCGCTTCGTCGGCGTGTACCTCTACGGCCTGACCATGCACGCGAAGGACGTCGCGCGCGTCTCCATCTCGGGCGTGGACCGGTTCGGCATGGTGCAGCGCTGGCGGCATTTTTCGGAGCCCTTGCAGGCCTGGGCGCTGCGCCTGGGCATCGACACGCTGGTGGCCGAGGTGTCGGATGCGCTGCCCGCCGAGGTCGCGGTCGTGGGCATCCGCACGCACATGGTCGTCCAGGTGTCGGACCCGATCGACACCGGCTACCTCATGAAGCACGCCGCCCAAGGGTGATGACCAGCGCCGGTTGCCATGCACAGCGATGACCAAGCTCTTCTGTATGGCCTGAGCGCGCGGCGCGCTCCGCGCCACAACCCGGCGAGCTGCTTCGCGTGCCACAAGTACATGCTCTCGAGCATCCTCCAGGTGCTGCAGGAGCGGGGGCACGCGCCCCACCAGGGGCCGGCCTTGATGCTTCGCGTGGTCCACGCGCATTCGCAGCTCGATGCCGGCACAGGCCCGGATGCCCTCGATTTCGGCGACACCAGCTCATGGGGTGAACTGCGATCGGGCGACCCGCACGAACCGAGGCCATTCGCCCTGTCGGTGTTCGACACCCTGGCCACCCAGGGCCAGGCGGGCACCTTGGCCGAGGTGCTGTTGCGCCTGGCGCCCATCCCCTGGGCCCAGACCGCCAGCCTCACCGACGAGGAGGTCGCCCACAGCAGCATCGTGCACCTGGCGTTCGCGCCGCGCCTGCCGGACGACCCGCTGGTGGTCCACAGCTGCAACGCGGCGGGGCAGGGCGTCACCCACCTGCGCAAGGCCGGCCGCTGGCAGCGCAACGGCGGCGAGGATGTCGTGCGCGCCGCGCTGCGGCACGCGCACAGCCAGGTCCCGCGCGGCCATCCGCCCCAGCCCCCGGGCGAGGCCTACACCAGCGTGGGTGAAGTGCTCAGGGGCTTTGATCACATCCTGGTGCGCGCCGCCTTGAGAGAGCTGCAGAACCAGGAGGCCATGGAAAGCGAAAGGAGGAGCGTGTGGCTATGAACCCGACATTCGATACCGATCACCTCGCAGGCGATGTGATCCCGATCTTCCAGCACATGGTGAAGACCCCGCACATGAAGGCCATGCAGGACGTGCTGGACATCACCGCGGTGATCGACTCGGTGCTGGCGCGGGATTTCGGCGGCAAGGGCCGGGGCATCCACTCCAAGCTCGACAGCGTGCGCCACCCGGTGCCCGCCCGGCTGGACCGGCGGCTGCGCTACCTCGCGGCCGTGCGCAACAAGGCCCTCAACGAGCCGGACTGGGCGATCCCGCAGCGCGAGCGCTATCTGGCTGAATGCCGCGCCGCCGCCATCCGCCTGCTCGACATCAGCCGCCTGCGCCAGCGCAGGGCGAACCTGCTGCAGCGATGGCTGGGCCGCCTGGCCGGCGGCTGAGCGCCCGCGCGATCAGCAACCGAGCGCGGCCAGGCCGGCGCCTGCCATCGTCGTCTCCACGGGCAGCGTGAAGTAGACCGCGCAACCGTGGCCCGGCGTGCTGTCGAGCCAGATGCGGCCGTTGTGGCGCTGCACGATGCGCTGGCACAGGGCCAGGCCCGCGCCGTGGCCCTCGAAATCCAGCGAATGGTGCTGGCGCTGGAACATCAGGAAGAGGTTGCTGGCCTTGGCGACATCGAAGCCGACCCCGTTGTCCACGATGAAGAACAGGCAAGTGCCATCGCTCTCCATGCGGCACCCGATCTGGATCTCGGCCGGCTCGACCTTGCGCGTGAACTTCATGGCGTTGTCCAGCAGCCGCGTGAACAGGTCGGTGACCATCGCCGCGTCGGCCACCACGGCCGGCAGCTCGGGCTGGATCTCCCACCGGATCGGGCGGCCAGGGTCCGTCTGCTGCAGGCGCGCGATCACGCCGTCGAGCACCTGCGCCATCGCCAGCCGCTCCGGGTGCAGGTCGATGCGGCCGATGCGCGAGTAGGTCAGCAGGTTCTCGATCATCGCGTTGAGGCGCTGCGAAGCCCGCTTCATGGCGTCGCGGAAATGCCGGACCTCTTCGCTGGCGTTCTCGCCCAGTTCCTCGGCGATCAGGCCGGCAAAGGTGTTGATGTGCCGCACCGGCCCGCGCAGATCGTGCGTGATGGAGTGGGTGAAGATGTCCAGGTCCTTGTTGGGCACGGTGTGCTGGCGCACCCGCTGTGTCACGCGGCGGTCCAGCTCGGCGTTGAGGTCGTTCATGACCCGGTCCAGGTCCTTCATCGCGGTCATGTCGCGCGTGATGCAGGACAGGCCTTCGAGCTCGCCGTCGTCGCCCCGCAGCGCGGTGATGAGCGTCTGGCCCCAGAACGCCTCGCCACCGGCGCGCCGCAGCCAGCCGCGGGTTTCCCATTGGCCGCGATCGATCGCCAGCCGGATGGTGTCGTCGATGCCGATCTCCGCCTCTTCACCGACCCGTGGCGCCGCCATGTCGGCCAGGTGCATGTTGCCCACCTGTTCCCGCGAGAAACCGTGCAGGCGGCGCGCGCTTTCGCTCCACTCGGCGATGCGGCCCGCCGGGTCGAGGAAGTACAGGCACGAGTCCTGCAGCGCATCGGCCATGAGCTCGAAGCGGCGCTTGTTCTGCGCGAGCTCATCGGCCTGCTGGCGCTGCGCGACTTCTTTCGTCTCGACAAACACACCCCGGATCACGCCGTCGTGCACGTCGGGTGTGAACGCGGTTTCCGTGCAGGCGGCGCCTGGCCCCGATGCCGGGTGTTCGGTGCGCCGCAGCTGTTGCTCGCCAGCCAGGGCCTGCATGAAGCGTGGCAGCAGGGCGGGCAGGGCCTCCTGGGGGAAACAGTCCTGGAACGGCCGGCCTTCCAGGGCCGAGGGATCGACGCCAAGGCCGTCGCAGAACGCCTGGTTGCCGAAGCGGCAGCGCAGATCCGGATCGAAGTACGCGAGTTGCCACGGCAAGCGGTCGGCGATCGAGCGCGTCAGTGCCGCCTGCGCCTGCAGCCGCTCGATCGTCAGGGCACAGGAGGCCTCTTCTGCGGCCTGGGATGAGGGGGACGCGGACGGTTCAAGGGTGGGCATGGGGAGAAGTGCTTTCTGTCGGTGGCGCTGCTGTGCGCAGCCTTGCACACCAGCCAACGCCCGAAGACGGGGCGGCGCGCGCGGCGTCAACCATACCAGCAGCCTGTGGCGGCGGTGCGACTGCCCGGCGCATCCCGCCCGCATCGCCGCCAAATTTTTTCGTCCCTTGCGAGCAAATTGGCACGCTTGCCCGGCCCAACCTTGGGGGGCGCCGTCCACACGGCGGCAGGTCCGTGTGGCAGGCGAGCGCGCGTTAGTTCGAAAGCAGTCGTTTGCCGAAAGAGCGCTGCGCGAACCCGGAGCTACGGGGGGATTTGGGCTCAAAGAGCGAAGCGGTCAAGGGGTGGCCAGCGCCAAGAATCCATCCGTACTCCAACAGGACCCATTGAATGAATGCACTCAGGCTCATGCGCGACAAGCTGCCCTCGGGCAAAGCCTTGGGCGGCGCCTTGCGTCCTGAACAGATCACCCGCCTTTTGCCCGTCGTGCTGCTGGCGATCGGCATCACGGCCCTGGTGATGATGTTCCTGTGGAACGACCAGGCCAGCTACAAGCCGGTGTTCGGTGCGCGCGAGCAGGTGCCGGTGTCGGACATGATGGCCACGCTGGATGCCGAGGGCATCGCCTACCGGCTGCACCCCGAATCGGGGCAAGTCCTGGTCTCGTCCTCCGATCTGGGCCGCGCCCGCATGCTGCTGGCGGCCAAGGGCGTCACCGCCCGCCTGCCCGAAGGGCTGGAGCTCATGGACAAGAACGATCCCCTGGGCGTCACGCAGTTCGTGCAGGACATCCGGTTCCGCCGGGGCCTCGAAGGCGAGCTGGTGCAGAGCATCACCTCCATGGACGCCGTGCGCTCGGCCCGGGTCCACCTCTCCGTGGCGCGCTCCTCCACCTTCGTGCTCAACGCCCAGGACAAGAGCACCGCCTCCGTCGTGTTGAACCTGCACCCGGGCCGCACGCTGGGCAACGAACAGATCGCCTCCATCATCCAGCTCGTGGCCGGCAGCGTCTCCAACCTGGACCCGGCGCGCGTGAGCGTGGTCGATCAGGCCGGCCGCCTGCTCTCGGCGCGCGTCGACGTGAAAGACGGCATCGACCAGGGCAGCTTTGCCGACGAAGCCGTGCGCAAAGCGCAGAGCGACATCCTGCAGAACGCACACCAGTTGCTGCAACCCTTGCTCGGCGCGGGCAACTACAACGTGAGCGTGGCCGTCGAACTCGGCCAGGACCGCGTGCAGGAAACCCAGGAGCGCTACGGTGACGTGCCCAAGGTCACCAACGAGGCCTCGCGCGAAGAAAGCAACCGCGACCGCGTGGCCCTGGGTGTGCCTGGCTCCCTGAGCAACCGCCCGGCCACGCCGGCTCCCGATGCCGCACCCAACACCGCCGAGCGCAGCGCCGTCACCCGCCAGTTCGCCTACGACCGCAGCGTCACCACCATCCAGCGGGCGCGCGGCCAGCTCAAGAAACTCAGCGTGGCCGTGGTGCTCAACGACGGCGCCGCGCCCGGCGCCACCGCGGGCTGGACACCCGAGGACATCGCGCGCATGGAGAACCTGCTGCGCGGCGGCCTGGGCATCAACGCCGAGCGGGGCGACCAGCTCGTGGTCTCCTCGCTGGCCTTTCCCGGCGCCACGCCCGCCGTGCCCTGGTACGCAGAGCGCGAGACCGTGTTCGAGTTCGTGACCTGGGGCCTGTACGCCCTGGGCGCGCTGCTGTGCTATTTCCTGCTGGCGCGCCCGCTGCTGCGCATCCTGCGCGAGCGCCAGAAGCCGCCGGCCGAGGTCGGCATGACCGACCTGATCGCCCTCGAGGGCGGTGCGGCGGGCGCCACCGCCGAGCCGCCCGCGCTCGCCAACCCGGCACCGGCCGCCGTCGCGCTGCCCAACAAGGCCCAGCCGGCGAACTCCGGTGCCATGGTGCCCCTGCTCGCCGACTACGACCTGCCGCCGCCCGGCTCGCCCGTGGAGGTGCTGGTCAATCACCTGAAGGTGCTGGCCCAGAAAGAGCCCGAGCGCGTCGCCGAAGTTGTCAAACAGTGGGTCCAGAAAAATGCCGCCATCACCTGATCTGCAAGGGCCCGATGCCGGCTCGCTCTCGTCCACCGAACAGGCCGCCATCGTGCTCCTGAGCATGGGCGAACAACCCGCTGCCGCCGTGCTACAGCACCTCTCGCGCGAGGAGCTGCTCGATGTCACCCAGGTCATGTCGCGCATGAGCGGCATCAAGGTGGACATGGCGCGCGCCGCGCTGCAGCGCTTCTTCGACGACTACCGCGAACAAAGCGGCGTGCACGGCGCTTCGCGCGCCTACCTCAAAAGCTCGCTCGACATGGCGCTGGGCTCGAACATCGCCAGCAGCGTGCTCACCCGCATCTATGGCGACGCCATCCGGCCGAAGATGGCCCGGCTGCAGTGGGCTTCGTCGCGCTGGATCGCCGAGCGCATCGCGGCCGAGCACGAGCACATGCAGGCCGTCTTTCTCGCCTTCCTGCCTTCGGCCCTGG
The DNA here is from genome assembly GCF_026125825.1 of Hydrogenophaga sp. Classification (GTDB taxonomy): domain Bacteria; phylum Pseudomonadota; class Gammaproteobacteria; order Burkholderiales; family Burkholderiaceae_C; genus Hydrogenophaga. Next base: position 19,035 of record NZ_JAHCKK010000065.1, read on the forward strand.
CCAGCGAAGTCATCGAGCGCCTGCCCGAGGACAACCGCGACCTCGTGCTGATGCAGATCGCCCAGCTCGGACACGTCGAGCACGACATCCTGCGCGAGCTCGAAGTCCTGGTCGACGCCTACCTGGCCAGCCTGGAGACCCAGAGCGCCACGGTCGAGGGCGTGCGCCAGGCCGCCGAGATCATCAACCGCATGCCCGGCAACCGCCAGAAGGTGGTCGAGCAGATGCGCGCGCGCGACCCGGCCGTGGTGGCACAGATCGAGGTCAGCATGTACGACTTCTTCATCCTCTCGCGCCAGAGCGAAGACGTCATCACCCGCATCATCGAAGCCTCGCCGCTGGACCTGTGGGCCGTGGCCCTCAAGGGCGCGGACCCCGAGGTGCGCCGCAAAGTGCTGCAGGCCATGCCGCGGCGCCAGGCGCAGGCCTTCGAGGACACCCTGCGCCGCACCGGGCCGGTGCCGCTGAGCCGCGTCGAACAGGCGCGCGCCGAGATCATGCGCGAGGTCAAGGCGCTGGCCGACAGCGACGAAATCCAGATCCAGCTGTTCGCGGAGGCCGTGGTCGCATGAAGACCTACCGGCCCCACCGCTTCCCGCCGCTGAGCCGCTTCACGCCGGCCCACGCGGCCTCGCCCGGCGACGCCGAGCGCGCGCAGGCGGCATTGGCCGAAGGCTTTCAGCAGGGCATGGACCGCGGCTACCGCGAAGGCTACGACAGTGGCGTGGAGCGCGGCGTGGCCGAAGGCCGCCTGCAGGGCCTGCGCGAAGGCCGCGAGGAAGGTCAGGCCGAAGCGCGCGCTGCCGTGCTGGCCCGCTGGCAGGCCCACGCCGCGCCGGTCGATGCCGCGCTGGCCGCCCTGCACCAGGCCCAGGACGACTACCAGAAAGCCCTGCGCAGCGAGGTCGTCGACCTCGTGGGCAAGGTGGCCCGCCAGGTCATCCGGGCCGAACTCACGCTGCAGCCCTCGCAGCTGCTGGCGCTGGTGGAAGAAGCGCTCAAAACCATGCCACCGGCCAGCGGCGAGATCGAGGTCTTCTTCAACCCCGAAGACCTGGAGCGCATCCGCGAGCTCGACCCCGCGCGTGCGCGGGCCTGGAAACTCATGGCCGACAGCCGCCTCGACGCCGGCGAGTGCCGCGTGCACTGCGGCGGCCAGGAAGCCGACGCCGGCTGCCGCCACCGGCTGCAGGCCTGCATGGAACAGATCGGCGCCCAGCTGCTCGACGCCGACCCCCTGGCGGCCGAACCGGCGCCCGACACGGAGCCCGCCGCGTGATCGCCGAGCGCCTCAAGTCCGTCGAGCTCACACAGGTGCCCGTCTCCGTGCCCACGGGGCGGCTGGTGGGCGCGGCAGGCATGCTGCTGCACGTCAAAGGCTGCCAGCTGCGCATCGGCCAGCGCTGCCGCATCGAAGTGGGGCCGGGCGACTGGGTCGAAGCGCAGGTGGTGGGCTTCAGAGACGAGATGACCTCGGTCATGCCCTTCAAGAAAACCGATGGCCTGAGCGCCGGCGCGCGCGTGCTGCCCATGGCCTCGGACGGCGAACTCCTCATCGGCCCGTCCTGGCTGGGCCGCATCGTCAACGGCCTGGGCGAACCCATGGACGGCCTGGGCCGCCTTGGGGGCGAACACCGGCTGGGCAGCCAGCCACCGCGCGTGGACCCGCTGCGCAAGCGGCCCGTGCACGAACCGCTGGATGTGGGCGTGCGCGCCATCAACGGCCTGCTCACGCTCGGCCGCGGCCAGCGCGTGGGCCTGATGGCCGGCAGCGGCGTGGGCAAGAGCGTGCTGCTGGGCCTGATCACGCGCCAGACCGTGGCCGATGTGGTCGTCGTCGGCCTCATCGGCGAACGCGGCCGCGAGGTGCGCGAGTTCATCGACCTCTCCCTCGGCCCGGACGGCCTGCGCCGCGCGGTGGTCGTGGTGGCGCCGGCCGACGAATCGCCGCTGATGCGCCTGCGCGCCACCGAGCTGTGCCATTCCATTGCCGCGCACTACCGCGACCGGGGCCAGAACGTGCTGCTGCTGCTGGACTCGCTCACCCGCTACGCCATGGCGCAGCGCGAGGTCGCCCTCTCGCTCGGCGAGCCGCCGGCCACGCGCGGCTACCCACCCTCCGTCTTCAGCGCGCTGCCGCAGCTGGTCGAGAGCGCGGGCAACGGCGAAGGCGAGGGCAGCATGTCTGCCATCTACACCGTGCTCGCCGAAGGCGACGACCAGCAGGATCCGGTGGTGGACACCGCGCGCGCCATTTTGGACGGCCACATCGTGCTCTCGCGCGCCTTGGCCGAGCGCGGCCATTACCCGGCGATCGACATCGGCCAGTCCATCAGCCGCTGCATGTCGCTGGTGGCCGGGCCGGCGCACGGCGCCTCGGCCCGCACCCTGAAAGCGCTGCTCTCCAGCTACCAGCAGGTGCGCGACCTGCTGCCCATGGGCGCCTACGTGCCCGGCGCCGATCCGCAGGCGGACCGCGCCGTGAGCCTGTACCCGCGCATCGAGGCCTACCTGCACCAGGGCGTCAAAGAAAGCGCGCCGCTGGCCGACTGCCTGCGCGACCTGAACGAGCTCATGGCATGAACCCACCCACCCACCTCATCACCCTGGGCCACCTGGTCACCGCGCGCGAGCGCGAGCAGGAGCGCCTGGGGGCCGAGCTCAGCCGCCAGCAATCGGTGCGCGAGCGCATGCAGCGCAGCGTGGACCGCCTGCACGCCATCTGCGAAGCCGCCGGGCCCTCGGGCAGCCAGCCCTTCCTGCTGGCCGCCAACTGCGCGGCCTACAAGCAATCGGTCATGGGGCTGGCGCAGGAGCAGCAGCGCAGCCTGGAGCGCCACAGCGTCGACGTGGAGGCGGCTCGCGCGGCCCTGCACGTCGCCTACCGCAAGCGCGAAGGCGTGGCCCAGGTGCTGCACAAGCGCGAGAGCGAGTGGCGCCTGGCCGGCGAAGTGCGGGCGCGAAAGCAGCTGGATGACGTGGCCCTGACCGTCTGGCGGCGCAACCCGCGATGAGGAATGGCCCCCACGCTCCACCGCTGCGCGGGTCGCTGCCCCCCAGGGGGGCGTTTTCACCTTGGGACGGCCCGGCGGTGAAAAAAATGCCGCGCGCCCTTCAAAAACCACCGCTCCCGGTCGCCTTGTCGGGCATGGGCGGGGCTTTTCCTGCCTGACCAGGAGCAACCATGGACATCAACCCGACCCAGATGGCGACCCAGCTCGCCACCATCTACACCCAGGGCACGCAGGAGATCATCACGCGCGACAGCAAGAGCGCCGATGCCACCAACGCGGGCTTCACCCGCCTGCGCTCGGCCCTCTCGGCGTTCAACACCGCGATGGATGCGCTCTCCGGCAAGAAGGGCCTGGTCAAGAACAGCGTGAGCTTCGCCGGCAACGCAGCAGCCACCGGCACGGCTTCCGCCTCGGCCCAGCCCGGCACCTACAGCTACTTCGTCGAGGCCGTGGCCTCCAACCACCAGATCGCCTACGCCGACCTGCCCGCCGTGCCCGTGGCCACCGGCGGGCCGCTGGTGATCCAGCAGGCCGATGGCAGCAGCTTCAATGTCAACCTCCTGATGGCCGACGCCGATGGCAATGGCACCCTCTCGCAGGCCGAGATCGCGCGCGCCATCAACCAGTCCACGGGCAACGCCGGCAAGGTGACGGCCCAGGTGGTCAACACCGGCAACGGCGCCCAGCTCATCCTCTCCTCCGGCGCCAGCGGCGAAGGCGGCGAGATCACCGTCGACGCCAGCGGCCTGCCCGCCGGCGCGCTCAAGGACGCCCTGAGCGCCACCCCCAACGAACTGGCGCAGGCGCGCGACGCGGTCGTGTGGCTGGGCGACCAGGGCACCGGCGTGCGCATCCAGCAGGCCAGCAACACCGTGACCGCCATCGACGGCGTCACCCTCAACCTCACCCGCGCCATGTCCACGGGCGATGCCCCCGCCACGCTGACCGTGGCCGCCGACGAGAGCGGCACCGCCGACAACGTGCGCAGCTTCGTGACCGCCTTCAACACCCTCCAGGGCGTCATCAACGACCTCACCAAGACCGACATCAGCGCGGCCTCCCGCGGCATCTTTGCCAGCGACAGCGGCGTGCGCGCCCTGCGCACCCGCCTCAACGACATCCTGCGCCAGGACTTCGGTGGCGTGCGCCTGTCCGAGCTGGGCATCTCCACCGACCGCCAGGGCGCGCTGACCTTCGACGCGGCCAAGCTGAAGAAGACGCTGGACATCAAGCCCGATGCGCTCGACAAGGCCTTTGGCTCGTCCAGCCTGTCCGCGCCCTCGGGCGTGCTGGGCTCGATGAACACCTACCTCAAGACCTGGCTCGACTCGGGCAACGGCCAGATCAAGCGCCGCCAGGACTCCGTCCAGGCCCAGCAGCGCGACATCACCACCCGCCAGGCCCGCCTGGACGAGCAGTTCGCGATGTCCTACGAGCGCTACCTGCTGCAGTTCACCCAACTCCAATCCCTGATGGGCCAGCTCAACCAGACCTCGGGCATGTTCGGCTCGTCGTCCTCGGCCACCGCCTGAGGACCGGCCGCACCGCCTGCCACCACCCCCGACGAGGACTTCCTTGACATACGACGCATACGAGAGCTACGCCCAGGTCAACCTGGGCGCCCAGACCGCACAGGCCTCGTCCGTGCAGCTGGTGCTCATCCTGATGAACGGCCTGCAGGACGAGCTGGCGCGCGCGCGCGCCCACATCGAGGGCGGCCGCTTCGAGGCCAAGGCCCGGAGCCTGGACAAATGCGTCGGCATGCTCAACGGCCTGTCCAGCTCGCTGGACACGGACGCCGGTGGCGAGGTGGTCGCGCAGGTCGCGCAGGTCTACGACTACTGCGCCCGCCGCCTGCACGAGGCCGGCGTCCGGCTGGACGTGGGCATGGTCGACGAAGTGGGTCGACTGCTGCGCACGCTGCAGGAAGGCTGGGAAGGCATGCAGGCCCACCATGGATAAGCGCCAGCCCTTCCTGGACCTCGCGGCGCGGCTGCGCCAGGAGACGCAGGCCGCCGACTGGACCGCGCTGGCCCGCACCGATCGACAGCTCGCCGCGCTGCTCGCCCGCCTGCCCGCCGTGGCGGCCCTGAGCGCCGCAGAGCAGGCGGCCTACCACGCCCTTCGCCAGGCGCACGACGCCGCGCGCGCCGCCTGCGCGCACGCCCACACCCAGGCCCACGAACGCCTGCAGGCCCTGTGCGACCAGCGCACCGGCTGGACCGCCTACGCC
>NZ_JAHCKK010000066.1 GCF_026125825.1 Hydrogenophaga sp.
GCTGGCGAACGGCGCGCGAGGCGCGCTCGTCCACCAGCTCCACCAGCAGCCAGGCCAGCAGCGCGCCCATGGCGAGACCGCCGACGTGGGCCGCGTTGTCGATGCCCGGGCGCGCGAAACCCTGCGCCAGCATGATCAGCACGAACAGGCCCTGGCTGGTCAACAGCTGCGTCGCCACGGCCTTGGGCACCCTCGCGCGGTGCTGGTACACGCCCACCAGCAGCGCCCCCAGCACACCGAACACCGCGCCCGAGGCCCCGACCGACACCGCCTGCTGAGAAGCAAAATGCAGGCTCCAAGCGCTGCCCGCCAAGCCTGCTGCCAGGTAGATCAGCAGAAACTGGCCGTTGCCGAACCAGCGGCACACGCGCCGCCCGGCGTCCCACAGCGCGAACATGTTCAGGCCCAGGTGCAAGGCGCCGCCGTGCAGCGCGGTTGCGCTGAGCAGGCGCCAGTACGCGCCGTCGCGCACCACCGCCGTGGCCGAGTTGGCGCCCCAGGCGAACAGCTCGGCCGAGCTGGGCTGGGTGGGGCTCATGCCGTCGAACAGGTTGAGCACCCAGACCGCCACATTGACCGCCATCACCGCATACAGCGCCCAGGGCGTGGGCGTGAGGTGGCGCAGGCGCTCTTCGAACGCGCCGTGCGCCCGCATCGCGTCCAGCCGCTGGGTCAACGCCGCCTGTGCCTGGCCCGAAGCGTGGCGCTGAAAACCCTCCAGCGCCGCCTGCACGGCGGGCTGGCGCTCGGCGCGGCGAAGCAGCGAGAGCACGATGGCGCGGGTGAGCCCGCCCCGGAACAGCCCGGCCGTGGCGGCCTGCAAAACAGCGCCCTCGCGCAAGCGGATCTGGATGTGGTCCTGGCCTTGCACCGAGAGGTGCTCCACATCGGCGATGTCACTCCAGGGGATGGTCTGCCCTTTGAGCTGGTATCCCGAGATGCCCTCAGGGCCGACGCTCAGGATGGGGTGCGCGCTCAATAGGGGTTGCAGGAGCAGCCAGGCCACCGCCCCGAAGATCAGCGCCAGCGCGCCCAGCAGCCAGGTGCCACGCGGCGATGCCACGGCACCCGCCGCAAAACCGGCCGCCATGAGGCCCACGAGCAAGGCCACCCACACCGCACTGCCGCGCCAGGTCGCGCGAAACACCTGGCGCGCTGCTGGCATGCCCTCAGTCGGCGAAGAGTTCGCCCGCGTTGCTCGGCGGCGCCACGCCCAGGTGGCGGTAGGCCGCCAGCGTGGCGATGCGTCCGCGCGGCGTGCGCTGCAGGAAACCCTGCTGGATCAGGTAGGGCTCGATCACGTCCTCAATGGTGTCGCGCTCCTCGCCGATGCTCGCCGCGATGTTGTCCAGCCCCACCGGTCCGCCGTCGAAGCGGTGGATCACAGCCTCCAGCAGCTTGCGGTCCATGAGGTCGAAGCCTTGCGGGTCGACGTCCAGCATGGCCAGCGCGCGGTTGGCGATGTCCTGGGTGATGGTGCCGCGGCCCTTGACCTCGGCGAAGTCGCGCACGCGGCGCAGCAGGCGGTTGGCGATGCGCGGCGTGCCGCGTGAGCGCCGCGCGATCTCGAAGCCGCCTTCGGGGTCCATCGGCGCGTTGAGCAGCCCGGCGCTGCGCTTGACGATGCGCGCAAGCTCCTCGGCGGTGTAGAACTCCAGCCGGGCGACGATGCCGAAGCGGTCGCGCAGCGGGTTGGTCAGCATGCCCGCGCGCGTGGTCGCGCCCACCAGCGTGAACGGCTGCAGGTCCAGCTTGATGCTGCGCGCGGCCGGGCCTTCGCCAATCATGATGTCGATCTGGTAGTCCTCCAGCGCCGGGTACAGGATTTCCTCGACAACCGGGCTGAGCCGGTGGATCTCGTCGATGAACAGCACGTCGTTGGCTTCGAGGTTGGTCAGCAGCGCGGCCAGGTCCTTGGGCTTTTCGAGCACCGGGCCGCTGGTCTGGCGCAGGTTCACACCGAGCTCCTGCGCGATGATGTGCGAGAGCGTGGTCTTGCCCAGCCCGGGCGGGCCGAACAGCAGCACGTGGTCCAGCGCCTCGCTGCGCTTCTTGGCCGCGCCGATGAAGATCTCGAGCTGCTCGCGCACCTTGGTCTGGCCCACGTACTCGTCGAGCAGCTTGGGGCGCAACGCGCGCTCGATGGCCTCTTCCTTCGGCGAAGCCGGCGCGGCGGATACCACGCGCGGCGCGGGGGCGAAATCGTCGGTCTGGATGCTCATGGTTTATTTGGCCAGTGCCTTGAGCGCCAGCTTGATGCCGTCGCTCACGCCCACGTCCTTGGGCAGGGCCTTGAGCGCGGCGGTGGCGTCCTTGTCGCTGTAGCCCAGGGCCATCAGCGCCTGCTGGATGTCGCTCTGCACGTCGCTCTGGGCCGGGCCGGCGCCGGGCAGATTCAGGTCGGCGCCGAGCTTGCCCTTGAGTTCGAGCAACAGTCGCTCGGCGGTCTTCTTGCCGATGCCGGGCACCTTGACGATGCGCCCGCTCTCCTGTGCGCTCACCGCCTGCGCCAGATCGCTCACGCTCATGCCGGAGAGCACCGACAGCGCGGTGCGCGGGCCCACGCCGCTGATCTTGATGAGCTGGCGGAAGGCCTCGCGCTCGGCCGAGGTGCCGAAGCCGTAGAGGATCTGCGCGTCCTCGCGCACCACGAAGTGCGTGAGCAGGGCCACTTTCTCGCCGGTCGCGGGCAAGTTGTAGAACGTGCTCATGGGCACATCCACCTCATAACCCACCCCATGGCAGTCCAGCAGGATCTGGGGCGGATTTTTTTCCAGCAGCGTTCCGGTCAACTTGCCTATCATCGGGAAATTCCTTTCCAGTCGTTCGCAGGGCCATCCCCAAGAAAGACTGCACCCCCTCCAGGGGGGCCTGGCACCGCCAGGGTTGGGGGCCATCAACTCACTGGATTATCGGTTTGATTCTCAGGCACACCTTCTCACCGCCGGACAACACCCGCATGGCGCACCTCTGCGGCCCCATGGACAGCCACATCCGCAGCATCGAGGCCGCTTTGCAGGTCAAGGTGGCGCACCGCTTCGAGCAATTCCGCATCGAGGGGCCCAAGGCCAAGGCCACCCAGGCGCTGGAGGCGTTGCAGGCGCTGTACGAGATGGCGAGAAAGCCGATACCGGCCGAACAGGTGCAGCTCATGCTCAGCGGCGACACCGCCCTGGCCGAGCCCGGCGACGGCGCGCTGGCGATGCAGACCCGGCGCGGCGAGGTGCGCGGGCGCACGCCCAACCAGGCGCGCTACCTGGAAAACATGGCCACGCACGACATCACCTTCGGCATCGGCCCGGCCGGCACCGGCAAGACCTACCTGGCCGTGGCCTGCGCGGTGGATGCGCTGGAGCGCAGCGCGGTCCAGCGCATCGTGCTGACCCGCCCGGCGGTGGAAGCGGGCGAGAAGCTCGGCTTCCTGCCCGGCGACCTCGGCCAGAAGGTGGACCCCTACCTGCGCCCGCTCTACGACGCGCTCTACGACCTGATGGGCGCGGACAAGGTGCAGAAGGCGTTCGAGCGCCAGCAGATCGAGATCGCGCCCCTGGCCTTCATGCGCGGGCGCACGCTCAACCACGCCTTCGTGATCCTGGACGAGGCGCAGAACACCACCGTCGAGCAGATGAAGATGTTCCTCACGCGCATCGGCTTTGGCAGCAAGGCCGTGGTCACGGGCGACGTGAGCCAGATCGACCTGCCGCGCACCCAGCTCAGTGGCCTGATCGACGCCGAGCGCGTGTTGAAGCGCGTGCAGGGCATCGCCTTCACCCGCCTGTCCAGCGCCGACGTGGTGCGCCACCCGCTGGTGGCGCGCATCGTGGATGCTTACGACGCCCGCACCCCCGGCGCGGACGACGCGCCACCCGCCCCCGCCAAGCGAGCGCGCCGCAGCGCCGCCTGACGAGTTTTTTTTCCACGTGCCTGCCATGCCCACACGCCCCTTGCTGGCCAGCCTTGGCCTCCTTGCCGCACTGACCCTGGACGCCACCGCCCAGGTCTCCGCCCCCACGCCGCCGGCGGTCCAGGCGCCGCAACTGATCTTCAGCAGCCAGGCCGTGCGCTACAAGTGCGACGGTGGCCGAGAGATCGAACTGGCCTACCTGAACCTGAGCAACGGCACCACGTTCGCGGCGCTGCACCACAACGACCGCACGCTGATGCTGCAAGGCCGCCGCGCCACCACCGGCGTGCGCTTCTTCGCGCTGGATGACCAGTCGCGCCTGAGCTGGTACACCCAGGGCATGAAGGGGGAGCTGAGCGCCATCGCCACCGACCCCAACGTGCAGGACCAGATCCTGCTGGCCAACTGCTTCGCCCAACCGGCCAAACGCTGATGGCCCTGCACAACCTGAGCCTGTCCCTGCAGTTCGGTGAGCTCGCCGACGCCGCCACGCACCGCGCGGCCCTGCCCCGCCACTGGGTGGCCCGCTGCATCCGCCATGCGCTGGACGCCGACGCCGAGATCACCGTGCGCATCGTCGATGCCGAAGAAGGCCAGGCGCTCAACCGCGACTACCGCGGCCGCGACTACGCCACCAACGTGCTCACCTTCGACTACGCCAGCGAACCGGTGGTGATGGCCGACCTCGTGCTCTGCGCACCCGTGGTCGCGCGCGAGGCGGCCGAGCTCAAGAAGCCCCTGGCCCAGCACTACGCGCACCTGCTGGTGCACGGCACCCTGCACGCGCAAGGCTGGGACCACGAAACCGGCGAGGAAGACGCCGAGGAAATGGAAGCGCGCGAGACCGAGATCCTCGCGGGGCTGGGCCAGCCCGATCCCTACGCTTGAGCCGCCATGCGCAGCGGAATGGTCACCGGCCCGTCGTTGACCAGGTGCACCTTCATGTCGGCCCCGAAGCGGCCCGTCTGCACCAGCGGGTGCTGCGCGCGCGCGGCCTTGACGAAGGCGTCGTAGAGCGCCTCGCCCAGGGCCGGCGGGGCCGCGCCGGTGAAGCCCGGCCGGTTGCCGCTCCTGGTGTCGGCCGCCAGGGTGAACTGGCTCACCACCAGCAGGCCGCCGCCGACGTCCTGGAGGCTGCGGTTCATCTTGCCCGCTTCGTCGCCGAAGATGCGCAGCTTGAGCACCTTGGCCAGCAGCTTCTCGCCCACGGCCTCGGTGTCGTCGGGTTCGGCGCACAGCAGCAACAGCAGACCCGGGCCGATGGCGCCCACGGTCTGGCCATCGATGTCCACGCGCGCTTCGCTCACGCGCTGCAGAAGCGAGATCAAATCAGGTCCTTCTGATCGTCGAAGTGGGCTTCCACGTCGCTGGGCAGCAACTGGATGGTGGCGCGCAAACCGGGCACCGCGCTCATCAGCGCCTGCTCCACGCTCGTGCGCACCGCCGCGGCCCGCCCCAGCGACCAGCTCGCCGGCATGTGCATGTGAAGGTCCACGAAGCGGCGTTGGCCTGCCTTGCGCGAGCTGACGTGGTCGAACCGGATGATGGTGGCCTCGCCGCGGCTCGAGGCGAAGCCGTCCAGCGTCTGCTGCACGGTGGCCATCACCTCGGGCTCCACCGCCTCGTCCATCAGCCCCTGCGAAGAACGCCACATAAGGTGAAAGCCCTCCTTGAGGATGTTGGCCGCGACCGCCATGGCCACCAGGGGGTCGAGCCAGAGCCAGCCGCTGAAGTGGACCAGCGCGATGCCGACCACGACCCCGGCGGACGTCCAGACATCCGTCACCAGGTGCCTTGCATCGGCATCCAGCGCGATCGAGCGGTGCTCTTTCGCGGCGCGGAACATCACCCAGGCCAGCAACCCGTTCAGCCCGGAGCTCGCCACCGACAGGGCCAGGCCCCAGCCGACCCTTTCGATGGGCTGCGGATCGAGCAGCCGGTGTCCGGCGGCCCAGATGATGCCCAAGGCCGCCGCGATGATGAGGACGCCCTCGAAGCCCGACGAGAAGTACTCGGCCTTGTGGTGACCATAGGGATGGTCATCGTCGGCCGGCCGGGCGGCGATGGTGACCATCACCAAGCCGAAGACCGCACTGGCCAGGTTCACCAGCGACTCCATGGCATCCGACAGCAGGCCCACCGAATCGGTGACGACCCAGGCCAGCGTCTTGAGCGCGATGGTGACCACCGCGACGCCGATGGAGGCCATCAGCAGGCGCTGGGGGGTCAGGAAACGGGCAGGCACAAATGGCATCCCGCCATTGTGACGCCTGCGGGCATGCCAGAATCCGCCGCATGTGGCAGTCATGGCAGCGCTTGAAATGGTGGGTGAGCGGCGGAATCCTGCTCTCGCTGGCGGGCGCGGTGCTGCTGGCGCGCCTGTCGCTGGACGAACAGCGTGCGCTGTTCGAGACCGACGCGCGCATCGTCCACCGGCTCCTGAGCCAGCAGGTGGTGCAGCACGACGCGATGCTGGCCACGCTGGCCCTGCTGCAACCGGTGCCCGACAGCAGCAGTGCAGCCTCCTCGCCCGAACAACGCCTGCCGGTCCTCTACCCGCAGATTCTCAGCGTGCAGCGGCGCGACCCGGACCAGCGCTGGAACGACCCGCAGCTCACCCAGGCCGAGACCCGCTCGCGCCAGGCGCGCCGCGCCGCCCTGGGGGCGCTGGACCTGCCCGCCGGGCGCTACCAGCTGGTGCTGGCGGCCATGCCCACCAGTTACGCGCTGACGATCGACATGCGGGCCATGGTGCCCTGGTCCGAATGGCCCATGAAGGCCGACACCAGCCCGGTGCGCGTGACGCTGGAGCACGACGGCCAACGCTACGTGGTGCAACCCGGCATGGCCCTGGACGAGCGGCCGTCGCGCGGCTGGCACTTTGACTTCCACAAGCTGCTGGCGGCCGAGAGCCAGCCCTTCGACGTGGTTGCCACCCTCTCGGTGGGTTGGGGCCAGCTGCCCTGGGCGCTCATGCTGGCCTGGGTGTTGGGCGTGGCGGCCTTGCTGGCGGCGTTGCACCACCTCCAGCGCCAGCGCAGCGCGCGCCGCCGCGCCGAAGAATTGCTGCGCCTGGGCCAGGTGGCGCGCCTGAACACGCTGGGCGAACTCGCCGCGGGCATGGCGCACGAGCTGAACCAGCCGCTGACCGCCGTGCTCGCCAACACCCAGGCCGCGCAGCGCCTGCTCAACGAAGACCCCCCCGAGCTGGCCACCGCGCGCAGCGCGATGCTGCAGGCGGCGGCCCAGGCGCGCCGCGCGGCCGAGGTGGTGGGCCGCCTGCGCCAGACCGTGGAGCGGCCCGACCACAGCGGCCAGCACCAGCCCGTGGCGGCCGTGGAAGCCGTGCGCCGCGCGCTCTACCTGCTCGAGCCCGAGTGCCAGCGGCGCGACGTGGTGCCGGTGCTCGACGCTGCGCAGGCCGTGACGGTGCTGGCCGACCCGGTCGCGCTGGACCAGATCGTGCACAACCTGATCCTCAACGCGCTGCAGGCGCTGGAGCAGGTGCCCGCCGCGCAGCGGCGCCTCACGCTCACCGTGTCGGCGAAGGACCGCCGGGGCGAGATCACCGTGGCTGACAACGGCCCGGGCATCGCACCCGAGGTGCTGCCGCGCCTGTTCGAGCCCTTTTACTCCACGCGCAAGGGCGGGCTGGGCCTGGGCCTGAGCCTGTGCGAAACCCTGGCCCACGGCATGGGGGGCAGCTTGAGCGCCGCCAACGCACCCGAGCGGGGCGCGGTGTTCCGGCTGCAACTGCCACTGGCGGACGGTCTCCCATGAACCCGTCGCCGGACACCCTTTCGCCCACGGTGCACCTGATCGACGACGACCAGGCGGTGCGCGACAGCCTGGGCCTGCTGATCGGCACCGTGGGCCTGCGCGTTCAGCCCTGGGGCGACCCGCAAGCCTTTCTGCGCGATTTCGACCGCGAGGGCATTGGTGCCATCGTGCTGGACGTGCGCATGCCGGGCATCAGCGGCCTGAGCGTGCTCGACACCCTGGTCGCGCAGGGCGTGGACCAGCCGGTGCTCATGCTCACCGGCCACGGCACCGTGGACATGTGCCGGCGCGCGTTCAAGGCCGGCGCGGCCGAGTTCCTGGAAAAACCGGTGAACGACGAGGTGCTGCTGGAGGCCCTGCAGAACGCGGTGCGCCAGCACGTGCGCTCGCGCCAGCGCAACGAGGCCGATCGCGCGGCGCGGGAGCGCTATGCGCAGCTCTCCGAGCGCGAGCGCGAGGTGTTGGGCCTGATCGTCGAGGGCCTGACCAACAAGGAGATCGGCCGCGCGCTGGGCCTGTCGCCGCGCACGGTGGAAACCCACCGCGCCAATCTGTTCGCCAAGCTTCAGGCCCCTTCGCTGGCGCAGCTGATCCGGCACTACGCCGCGCTGGTGGACGACGGCGACACAAGCGGCACTGCGTAGTTCTACGGAGGGCCGCGCGTAGGCGCCCGAATGGTCGTTTCGGGCGCGGATTCCTACAGTTCTCCCACGGTTGATCGAACCGCTTTAACCCCCGGAGAACACCATGCAAGCCCTTGCCAAAGCGTCCATCCTCGCCCTGTCCCTCAGCGCCGCCGCCCTGGCCAACGCGCAGAGCGTGCGCGTGGAGAAGAACATGTCGCTCGAACTCGCCACCCAGATCGCCAGCGCCACCGTCGCGGCCTGCAGCACCGCCGGCTACAACGTGGCCGCCACGGTGGTGGATCGCGCCGGTGGCGTGCGCGCAGTCATGCGCGCCGACAACGCCGGCCCGCACACGCTGGAAGCCAGCCGCCTGAAGGCCTTCACCTCGGCCTCGGCGAAGAACACCACGCTGGCCATCATGGAAGGCGCACAGAAGAACCCGGCGGCAGCCAACCTGACGGACATCCCCGGCTACCTGCTGCTCGGCGGCGGCGTGCCGGTGAAGGTGGGCAACGAGGTGATCGGCGCGGTCGGCGTGGGCGGCGCGCCCGGCGGCCACCTGGACGAGCAGTGCGCCATGACCGCGCTCGACAAGGTCAAGGACCAGCTGAAGTGAAGCGCCGCTCGCTCATCACCGGCTTGCTGGTGGCTTGGGCGGCCACGGGTCCGGCCTGGGCCCAGGTGGGGCCCAGCGCCGCCGAGGCCGCCGCCTACAGCGGCTTGCATGCGGCCGCCCACCAGGGCGACAGCGCGAAGATCGCCCGCCTGGCGGCCGGCGGTGCGGCGATCGATGCCACCGACGCGCGCGGCCGCACGCCCTTGCACGTGGCGACTTTCGCGCGCCAGCGCGAAGCGATCCGCGCGCTGGTGAAGGCCGGTGCCGACATCCAACGGCTGGAGAACGACCGCTATGACGCGGTGACGATCGCATCGGTGGCGGACGACGAAGAAACGCTGCGGGTGCTGCTGCAACTGGGCGCGAGCGCGAAGCAGACGACCAGCCGCTACGACGGCACGGCCCTGATCGCGGCGGCGCACCTGGGCCACGACGGGGTGGTTCGCCAGCTGATCGCGGCCGGCGCGCCGCTGGACCACGTGAACAACTTGCACTGGACGGCGACGATCGAGTCCATCGTGCTGGGCGACGGGGGCGCGCGCCACCGGGCCACGCTCCAGGCGCTGATCGATGCAGGGGCGAACCTGCAGCTGGCGGACCGTTCAGGGCAGACGCCTTTGGCGTTGGCGCGGGCTCGCGGCTATTCGGCCATGGTGGCGATGCTGGAGAAGGCTGGGGCCCGCTGAGCCTTTCGCGTGCTCAGGTGGCCGCTCTCGGCCTGAGGGTGGGGGGGGGGGGAGCGAGAGGCCTCAGCTCAAAGTCACGCGCGCAAACTTGCGCTTGCCGACCTGAACCACGAAGGTGCCCGCGGGCAGCTTCAAGCCCTTGTCGCTCACGACGGCGCCGTCCACGCGCACCCCCCCGCCATCGATCAGGCGGTTGGCCTCGCTGTTGGAGGGCGCCAGGCCCGCCGACTTGAGCAGCGGCGCGATCCCCAGCGGTGCGCCCGAGAGCGACACCTCGGGAATCTCGTCCGGCACGCCACCCTTGCTGCGGTTGATGAAATCCTGCTCCGCCGCATCCGCCGCCGCCGCGCTGTGAAAGCGCGTGGTGATCTCCTTGGCCAGCGCCACCTTCGCCTCCTTGGGGTTCGCGCCCTGCGCGATCGCCTGCTTCAGCGACTCGATGTGCGCCATCGACTTGAACGACAGCAGCGTGTACCAGCGCCACATCAGCGTGTCCGAGATGCTCAGCACCTTGGCGAACATCGAGTTCGCATCTTCCGTGATGCCGATGTAGTTGTTCTTGCTCTTGGACATCTTGTCCACGCCGTCCAGGCCTTCGAGCAGCGGCATGGTCAGGATGCACTGCGGCTCCTGGCCGTATTCGGCCTGGAGATGGCGCCCCATCAGCAAGTTGAACTTCTGGTCCGTGCCGCCCAGCTCCAGGTCGCTCTGCAGCGCCACCGAGTCGTAACCCTGCATCAGGGGGTACAGGAACTCGTGCACGCTGATGGGCGTGCCAGCCTTGAAGCGGTCGTGGAAATCGTTGCGCTCCATCATGCGCGCCACCGTGTACTTGGCCGCCAGCTGGATCATGCCCATCGAGCCCAGCGGCAGGCTCCACTCGCTGTTGTAGCGAATCTCGGTGCGCGCCGGGTCCAGCACCAGGCTGGCCTGCTTGTAGTAGGTCTCGGCATTGGCCTTGATCTGCTCCGGCGTCAGCGGCGGGCGCGTGTTGTTGCGGCCCGAAGGGTCGCCGATCAGGCTCGTGAAGTCACCGATCAGGAAGATCACCTGGTGCCCCAGGTCCTGCAGCTGGCGCATCTTGTTCAACACCACCGTGTGGCCGATGTGGATGTCGGGCGCGGTCGGGTCCAGCCCGAGCTTGATGCGCAGCGGCCGGCCGCTGGTTTCCGACTGTGACAATTTTTTGACCCAGTCGGCCTGAGGAATCAATTCTTCGCACCCGCGCAAGGTGACGCTGAGGGCTTCCTGGACACCGTCCGTCAGGGGCTCGGTTTTCTGAGAACTTTCGGCGTCGTTTCGGGGGGCGGTCATAGGGGTTTTTTCAGATGCGAGGGTCGGGTCGTTGGCTAAAATGCCGGGCGCGAATGACGGATTTTAGTTGGCCCGCTTTTTGCACGATAACAAGCCAGTTCGTCACCGCATGGGCGATTGAGTGAACTTGTTCCGCCTCAACCGCTCTTTTTTTGTGCGCGCGGCCCCGACCATCGGGGCCGGCCTTACCGGAAACAACGATTTTGACCCGTTCGCTACTTCACACGCTGGCCAGCTTCGCTGATGCCACGAGCCAAAGCCTTGCCCGGCATCCCCGACGCATCATGGGCGGCCTCGGTGTGCTGCTGCTGGGCACGGGTGTCACCGCCTTCGGCATCGCGCCGCTGGCACCCGACGCCGCCGACCTGCCCGTGCGCCAGGTCGTCGAAGCCCTCGACGCCCCCACACAGCAAGACATCCGCAGCCTGCTCGCGGGCCAACCCGCGTCCCCGCTGGTGCTGTTCCGCAGCGAGACCACCCGCCGCGACGACACCGCCCAGAGCCTGCTTCAGCGCATGGGCGTGGCCGATTCGCAGGCCCAGGCCTTCTTGCGCAACGACGCCACCGCGCGCCAGCTGCTCGGCCGTGCCGGCCGCCTGGTGAGCGTGGAAGCCACCGACCAGCAGGCGCTCCTGCGCCTGACCGCACGCTGGCTGTCCGCCGACGAACGCAGTTTCACCCGCCTCGTCGTGGAGAAGGATGCCCAAGGCGCCTTCAGTTCGCGCCTCGAACAGGGTGCGCTGACCGCCTCGTCCCGGCTGGCCAGCGGTGTCATCCGCACTTCGCTGTTTGCCGCCACCGACGCGGCCGGCATCCCCGACCCCGTGGCCATCCAGCTGGCCGAGATGTTCTCCAGCAGCATCGACTTCCGCCGCGACCTGCGCCAGGGCGACCGCTTCAATGTGGTCTATGAAAGCCTGGAAGCCGACGGCGAGAGCCTGCGCACCGGCCGCGTGCTGAGCGCCGAGTTCGTCAACGAAGGCAAGGAACACCAGGCCGTCTGGTTTGAAGAACCGGGCCACAAAGGCGGCTACTACGGTTTCGACGGCCAGAGCTCGCGCCGCTACTACCTGGCTTCGCCACTGGAGTTCTCGCGCGTGAGCAGCGGGTACGGCATGCGCTTTCACCCCATCACCGGCGGTCGCAAGGCCCACATGGGCGTGGACTACGCCGCCCCCACCGGCACGCCGGTGCGCACCATCGGCGACGGCACGGTGGAGTTCGCGGGCGAGCAGCGCGGCTATGGCAACGTCATCTACATCAAGCACCGCAGCAACCAGGTGACCGTTTACGCCCACCTGAGCCGCATCGGCGTGCGCAAGGGCCAGCGCGTGAGCCAGGGCGATTTCATCGGTGCCGTCGGCTCCACGGGCGCCTCCACCGGCCCACACCTGCACCTGGAGTTCCGCGACAACGGCGTGCATGTGGACCCCCTGGCCATCGCGCGCCAGAGCGAGTCCGTGCCCGTGCCGGCGGCGCTGCGCCAGCGTTTCGACGCCGTGGCCCAGCTGCAGCGCATGCAGCTCAATGCCGCCGCCAGCATCCAGCAGGCAAACGCCCAGTAAGCGATCCAGGCATCGCACCCATGAAAAAAGGGAGCCATCCGGCTCCCTTTTTTCATGAGGAAATGCGGTCTGTCAGACGCTGAAGCTCGAACCGCAGCCGCAGGTCGTGGTGGCGTTGGGGTTCTTGATCACGAACTGAGCGCCTTCCAGGTCTTCCTTGTAGTCGATCTCCGCACCGACCAGGTACTGGTAGCTCATCGCGTCGATCAGCAGGGAGACACCGTTCTTGGTCATGGTGGTGTCGTCTTCGTTGACGATTTCGTCGAAGGTGAAACCATACTGGAAGCCCGAGCAGCCCCCGCCCTGCACGAACACGCGCAGCTTGAGATCGGGATTGCCCTCTTCGGCCACCAGCTCGGCCACCTTGGCCGCCGCGCTGTCGGTGAAGACCAGCGGTGCCGGCATGTCGGTCTGGATGTTTTCGGCAACTGCGCTCATGGGATACCTCTTGACGGAAATGGGGGGTGGGTGCGGTACACCCGCATGTCCGAGTGATACTAAATCAAATCGCTCGGGTATGTGCTCAGCCGTTGTTTGCCGCCAGCTTCAGTGTGGGTTTGTCCTCGACCCCGCCGACCATGGGCTTGAGCTGACCGGAAATCGTGGCGCCCTGGTGCATTTCAAGCGCCTTGTAGGACACATCGCCTTCGATATGGGCCTTGGGTTGCAGCTCCAGCAACTCGAATGCCAGCACCGGGCCTTTCACATTGCCGTTGATGATCACGTGATCGGCGTGGATCTGCCCCGTCACGGTCGCCACTTCGCTGATCACGAGGATGCTGGGTTTCTCGTCGCTGGCGCGCAGGTCGCCGATCACCTCGCCGTCGATGCGAAGGCCGTCGTGGAAGAACACATTGCCTTCGATGCGGGTGCCCTGGGCGATGAGGCTCTTGATGGGGGGTTGTTTTTTCTTGGCAAACATGAGGTTCTCTCCCGACGGCGTACCGCGTTGGTCACAGGTTGAAGGATTGCATGGACCTGACCGAACTGCCCTGCAAGATCTTGGCCGTCACATTGTCTACCACGGCCTGCGCGGGCACGTCCACCACGCCTTCCATGCGCAGGTAGCCCTTGATCAGCACGGGCTGCGGCACCGGCGAGGACTTGGCGGCCCAGGGCTTTCCCGCCAGCGTGCCGGTGAGCGTGACTTCCAGCGCCCCCTTGAAGTCGGGTGCGTTCTTGCTGGCCTGGATCATGAGGACCTGCCACTTGAGTTGGGTGGGCGAGAGGCGCTCGGCCTGCAGGCCGCGGATGCTCAGCGAATCGTTGCCCGAGCCAGGGATCAGGCGCTCGAAAAAACCCAGGTCGCTGCGCAGCAACTCGTTGTCGGCCTGCAGCTGCCGGATCTGCATCATGAGCTGCTCCTGGGCGCTGCGCTCGGCAATCAGCAGGCTGTCCGAGGTGTTGGCCACCGATTGCGCCTCGATCAGGTCGGTGCGCAGGATCTGCACCTCGCGGCGCAGCTGTGCAAGCTCCTGCTGCGCATTGCGGTCGAGCCCGGCGATGTCCTTGCCGAATTCAAAGGCCCACACCGCCAGCGCGCCCGAAAACCCCAGCACCAGCGCACCCAGCACCCACCGGAAGGGCCATGGCAGCGCGCTGCGCACCGAAACCCGGGGCGCACTGACCGTCAGCCGTCTTCGCAACAGGCGAAAGCGCATTCAAACCTCTCAAACTGCAAGCAAAAGCAACCCGGCCCCAGAAAGCAAAAACCGCCCCAAGTTTGAACTTGCAGGCGGTTTCTGGGGCATGGACAGCGTGCTTAGCGCTTGCTGAACTGCTTGCGGCGGCGCGCGGAGCGCAGACCGACCTTTTTCCGTTCCACTTCGCGGGCGTCACGCGTCACGAAGCCGGCCTGCGACAGACCCGACTTGAGCGTCGCGTCGTAGTCGATCAGGGCGCGGGTGATGCCGTGGCGCACGGCACCGGCCTGGCCGGATTCGCCACCACCGTGCACGTTGACCTGCACGTCGAAGGTCTCGGCGTGGTTGGTCAGCACCAGGGGCTGCTTGGCGATCATGATCGAGGTCTCACGGCCGAAGTAGGCCTGGATGTCCTTGCCGTTGACCGTGATCTTGCCGCTGCCTTTTTTCAGAAACACGCGGGCGACGCTGGATTTGCGACGGCCGGTTCCGTTGTTCCATTCACCAATCATCTCAAGGCTCCTTTAGAGTTCCAGCACTTGCGGCTGTTGGGCGGTGTGCGGGTGCTCTGCACCGCCGTACACCTTGAGCTTCTTGATCATGGCGTAGCCGAGCGGACCCTTGGGCAGCATGCCCTTGACGGCCTTCTCGAGCGCGCGGCCAGGGTGCTTGGCCTGCATGTCGCGGAAGTTGGTGCCATAGATACCGCCAGGGAAGCCCGAGTGACGGTAGTACACCTTGTCGAGGGCCTTGTTGCCCGTGACGCGGAGTTTGGCTGCGTTGATGATGACGATGAAGTCACCGGTATCGACGTGAGGCGTGTAAATGGCCTTGTGTTTGCCGCGCAAACGGAGAGCAACTTCACTGGCTACTCGTCCGAGGACCTTGTCGGTCGCGTCAATCACAAACCACTCGTGCGTCACGTCAGCGGGTTTGGCGCTGAACGTTTTGGTCATGAGTTTTCTCTTGAAGAGTTGGTTTGGCGGCTCTTTTCCACGGTCGGTCGTTCTCTGTCGGAACGCTCTTAGGTGGGTTTTGAAAGCTTCGCCGCGGAGCCAGCAAATCGCTGCGAAGCCCTCGATTGTACGAAATTCCGGCTGAGGATGGCAAACCGCCCGTCTGCGATGGCCGGGCCTGAAGGGCAAACGGCTACCATCAGGGCATGTTCAGCTACCGACACGCCTTCCACGCCGGCAACCACGCCGACGTGCTCAAGCACATCACCCTCATCGCCACGCTGCGCCACCTGATGCAGAAAGAGGCCGGTCTGACGCTGATCGACACCCACGCCGGCGCCGGCCTGTACCGGCTCGATGGCGACTACACCGAGACCGGGGGCGAGGCCAAGGACGGCGTCGTCAAGCTCATGGGCGCGCTGCGGGCGGCCGACGGGCCTTCGCCCGAGGCGGTGGCACCCGCCATCGACGACTACCTCGACCTGGTCGCCAGCTTCAACCCCTCGGGCGCGCTGCGGGTGTATCCCGGCTCGCCGTTTGTGATGCACCACCTGCTGCGCGCCGAGTCGCGCGACCGGCTCAAGCTGTTCGAGCTGCATCCGACCGACAGCCGCACGTTGTCCGCGAACATCGCCCAGCTCGAAGCCGGCCGCCAGATCGCGGTGTTGCGCGAGGACGGTTTCGAGGGCGTCAAGCCCCTGCTCCCACCGCCGCCCTCGGCCACCGGCTCGAAACGCGCCTTGGTGCTGATCGACCCAAGTTACGAGATCAAGAGCGATTATGGGAAAGTGAGCGCCTGCATACAGGAACTCATTCGCCGATTTCCGACCGGCACCTACCTGGTCTGGTACCCGGTGATCCCACGACCGGAGGCGCACGACCTGCCGCGGCGCCTGCGCACCTTGTCGAACCAGGCGCAAAGGCACTGGCTCAACGCCACACTGGCCATCGGACAGGACCCCACCCATGGCCCCGACGACCGCCCCGGGCTGACGGCCAGCGGCATGTTCGTGATCAACCCGCCGCACACCCTCAAGGGCGCGCTGCAGGCGGCCTTGCCCCAGCTGCTGACCCACCTGGGCCGCGGGCGAGGCAAGTCGCAAGCGCTCGAATCGGGCGGCTGAGGGCGCAGGTCAACGCGGCCGGGCCAGGGTCATGGTCCAGTAGCGGCCATAGGTGGTGCCGCTGCGCTGCACGCAGCTCACCCCGACGTCCTGGTACTCGGCGCGCATGATGTTGGCACAGTGGCCGGCACTGGCGAGCCAGCCGCTCATCACCGTCGAGACCGAGGTTTGCCCGGCCGCGATGTTTTCACCCACCCACGACCAGGCGTAGCCCTCGGCGGCGATGCGCTGGGCCGCGCTTCGGCCGTCCAGCCCGGTGTGGGAGAAATAGTTGTTGACGGCCATGTCCGTCGAATGCCGCGCGGCGGCGGAGAACAGGGCGTCGTTCCAGGCCAGTGGCGCGACCGCCGGCATCGCCGTGCCGCCGCAACTGCGCGCCACCGCCCTGGCCGCGTTGATGGCCTGCAGCAGGCTGTTGCGAAAGTCGGGCAGCTGGCAGCTGGTGCCCGCGTCCAGGGCGACGAGCGTCGAGCCACCCGCGCCGGTACTGGCACCGCCCGCGCTGCTCGGCGGCGAGGGCACGCCGACCGTGGCAGCGGCCCCGCCGCCGGAGCCCCCGTCGCTGGCGCTGCCGCCGCCTCCACCGCCACAGGCGGTCACAGCCAGCAGGACACCGAGGGTCACGGCAAGGCCGGCGAGCCGGCGTTCGGAACAAGGAGACAGGGTTCGCATGCGCTCCACTCTACGGGCGGGCCCGCAGCGCCTGGTAAGCGGATGTAGTCCGCGACCGTTCTTCGGCCGCACCACGCCGCCCATTCGTGGACCGTTGGGCGGGTGTTGCAAAATTCGCCGACCGATCGGTCGGCTAACTGGCTATACTGCCATCCGCACCCCCACTGCGCAGGAGACCCGCATGTACACCCAGTCCTTCAACGTGCCCGACGGCGACGCCCAGCCTGGCGCACCGCTCAAGGCCGTGCCCCACGACACCAGCCTGCAGGCGCATTTCGATGCGGTCATCGACGCCGACGGCAAGATCGAGCCGCGCGACTGGATGCCCGATGCCTACCGCAAGACGCTGGTGCGCCAGATCAGCCAGCACGCCCACAGCGAAATCGTGGGCATGCTGCCCGAGGGCAACTGGATCTCGCGCGCGCCCAGCCTCAAGCGCAAGGCGATCCTGGTGGCCAAGGTGCAGGACGAAGGCGGGCACGGCCTGTATCTCTACAGTGCCGCCGAAACCCTGGGCACCAGCCGCGACCAGATGTTCGATGCGCTGCACAGCGGCAAGGCGAAGTACAGCTCCATCTTCAACTACCCCACGCTGACCTGGGCCGACGTGGGTGTGGTGGGGTGGCTGGTGGACGGCGCGGCGATCATGAACCAGATCCCGCTGTGCCGCTGCAGCTTCGGCCCCTATGCGCGCGCCATGATCCGCGTCTGCAAGGAAGAGAGCTTCCACCAGCGCCAGGGCTTCGAGTCGCTGATGACGATGATGCAGGGCACGGCGGAGCAGAAGGCGATGGTGCAGGACGCGGTGAACCGCTGGTGGTGGAAGTGCCTGGCCATGTTTGGCCCGCCCGATGCCGACAGCCCCAACAGCGTTCAGGGCATGCGCTGGGGCATCAAGCGCATCAGCAACGACGATCTGCGCCAGAAGTTCATCGACGCGACCGTGCCACAGGCCGAGGTGCTGGGCGTCACCCTGCCCGACCCCGAGCTGAAATGGAACGAGGAGCGCGGCCACCACGACCATGGACAGATCGACTGGGACGAGTTCTGGGCCGTGGTCAACGGCGATGGGCCTTGCAACAAGGAGCGCCTGGCCACCCGGGTGAAGGCCTGGAACGACGGGGCCTGGGTGCGCGAGGCCGCCCTCGCCCACGCCCGCAAACAACAGGAACGCGCCATGAAGGAGGCCGCATGAACACCACCGCCCTCAAGGAATGGCCTCTGTGGGAGGTCTTCGTGCGCAGCAAGCAAGGCCTGGAGCACAAGCACTGCGGCAGCCTGCACGCGAGCGACGCCCAGCACGCGCTGCACCTGGCGCGCGACGTCTACACGCGGCGCCAGGAAGGCGTGAGCATCTGGGTGGTGCAGTCCAGCAGCATCACCGCCAGCGAGCCAGACAGCAAGGACAGCTTTTTCGATCCGGCCGCCGACAAGGTGTACCGCCACCCCACCTTCTACGACATTCCCGACAAAGTGGGGCACATGTGATGAGCGGCACAGCCCCCGTCGACTACCTGCTGCACCTGGCCGACAACGCGCTGGTGCTGGGCCAGCGCAACGCCGAGTGGTGCGGCCATGGGCCCATTCTCGAAGAAGACCTCGCACTGGCCAACAACAGCCTGGACTTGCTGGGCCAGGCCCGCCTGCTCTACCAGCACGCGGCCACGTTGATCAACGCCGACGCGGCCCAATCGCGGCGCTTCGGCCATCTGCTGGGTGCGCGCAGCGACGGCGCGGTGACTGAGGACACCCTGGCCTACTTCCGCGACACGCACGAGTTCCGCAACCTCACGCTCCTGGAGTTGCCACACAGCGGCCCGTTGGCAGCCACCGCGTGCGGCGACCGCGACTACGCGACCACGCTGGCGCGCAACTTTCTGTACAGCGCGCTCATGGTGCTGGTCTGGGACCGGTTGCAGGCGTCGGCCGATGGGCAGCTCGCCGCCATCGCGGCCAAGTCGCTCAAGGAAGCGCGCTACCACCTGCGCCACGCCAGCGACTGGCTGGTGCGCCTGGGCGACGGCACCGAGGAATCGCACGCCCGCGCGCAAGCCGCGCTGCACCACCTGCTGCCCTATTGCCAGGAGTTCTGGATCGGCAGCGAGGCCGAGACAGCCGCGGTGCACAACGGCACCGGGGTCGACGTGGCGGGCCTGCGGGCCGACTGGGACGCGCTGGTGGACGACACGCTGAAAGAGGCCACGCTGCAGCGCCCTGCCATGCAGGGCCATGTGCCGCAAGGCAAGCACGGCGTGCACTCCGAGCACATGGGGTTCCTGCTGGCAGAGATGCAGAGCCTGGCGCGCGCGCACCCGCACGCCGTCTGGTGAGACCGCAGCATGCACGCCGAGATCCATGACGCGCTCGCCGGCCTGGCCGACCCCGAGATCCCGGTGGTCAGCCTGAGCGAACTCGGCATCCTGCGGGGCGTGCGCACCGGGGCCGATGGCGTGCCCGAGGTGGTGATCACACCGACCTACAGCGGCTGCCCCGCGATGGGCCAGATCGAGGACGACGTGCGCGCCGCGCTGGCGCACGCAGGCTTGCAAGCGCGCGTGGTCACTCAACTCGCCCCCGCGTGGACCACCGACTGGATGAGCGAGGCCGCGCGCGAGAAGCTGCGCGCCTACGGCATCGCGCCCCCGCAATGCGGCAGCGAGTCCTCGGCTTCTGCCGCACCGCTGAAGTTCTCGCGCCAGGCGCTGCGCCGGGAGACCGTGCCCTGCCCGCAGTGCGGATCCACCCACACCACCGAGACCTCGCCCTTCGGCTCCACCGCCTGCAAGGCGATGTACCGCTGCCTGGATTGCCTCGAACCGTTCGACTACTTCAAACCGTATTAGATGGAGCCCCCTCGCGCCGGCCTTTCAGGCCGTCATCCCCTCAAGGGGGCAACGTCAGCGGCCCGGCCAGGCCGGTTCCGCGACGTTCCCGATCAGCCGCCGGGCGCGCCAGCAGCCCGGGAGCATTGCAACGGAGTCATTTCATGAGCATCGCGTCCGCCCGCTTCCACGAACTCCCGATCGCCCGGGTCAGCCCCGAGGCGGCTGGCGCCGTGGCCATCACCTTCGCCATCCCGCCCGAGCAGCGCGCCACCTTCGCGTTCGAGCCTGGTCAGTTCCTCACCGTGCGCGCCACCATCGACGGGCAGGACGTGCGGCGCAGCTACTCCATCAGCAGCCCGCGCAGCCTGCTCGCGCAGCGCGGCGAGCTCACGCTGGGCATCCGGCCCGTGGACGGCGGCGTGTTCTCCAACTGGGCCGCCACCACGCTCAGGGCCGGCGACACGCTCCAGGCCATGCCACCCGACGGCCGCTTCACGGTGCACAAGCCGCGCGCGGTGCATCGCGTGGGTTTCGCCGCGGGCTCGGGCATCACGCCCATCCTCTCGCTGATGGCCAGCACGCTGGAGGAATCGCCCACCTCGAAGTTCACGCTCGTGTACGGCAACCGCCGCATGGGCAGCGTGATGTTCAACGAGGCGCTGCAGGACCTGAAAGACCGCTATGCGGACCGCCTCACACTGATCCACATCCTCTCGCGCCAGGCGCAGGAAGTGCCGCTGCTCGAAGGCCGCATCGACGCCGACAAGGTGCGCGCCCTGATCGGCACGCTGCTGCCGGTGGGCAGCATGGACGAGGTTTTCATCTGTGGTCCGCAGGCCATGATCGAGGCGACCGAAAAGGCGCTGCTCGACGCCGGCGTGCGCCCGGACCGGGTGCACACCGAGCGCTTCACCTCGCCCACGCTGGAGGCCCTGCCCGCTGCCCAGCGTCAGGCAGCGATGCCGGGCCGGCCGGCCGAGCGCGCCGAGGGTGACGTGGCGCTCACCGTGGTGCTCGACGGCAAGCCGCACGAGCTGCGCATGAGCCGCGATGAGCGCGTGCTCGACGTGGCCCTGAACGCCGGGCTGGACCTGCCGTGGTCTTGCCGGGGTGGCGTGTGCTGCACCTGCCGCGCCAGGGTGATGGAAGGCGCGGTGCAGATGGACAAGAACTTCACGCTCGAGCCCTGGGAGACCGACAAGGGCTTCGTGCTGAGTTGCCAGGCGCGGCCCACCACCGACCGCGTGGTGGTGAGCTACGACGAGCGCTGAAGCCTGCGCTCAGAAGCGCCAGCCCAGGCCCACGCCGACGAGCAGGGGATCCACCTTGAACTCGCCGACCTTGGCGCCTGCGGCGCTGACATCGGTCTTGATGAAGACCTTCTTCACATCGACGTTCAGGTACAGCTGTTTGCTCAGCGGAATGTCCACACCCACCTGGAGCGCGGGGCCGAAGCTGTTGCGCTTGATGTCGGCCGCCCCACCGAGCAGGTGGACGGAGCTAAAGCGCGTGTAGTTCACACCGGCGCCCACGTAGGGCTTGAAACCACCCACGTCGAAGTGGTACTGCACGGTCAGCGAAGGGGGCAGGTGCCGCAGGGTGCCGATGGGGATGCCATTGGACGACACGGTCTGCTTCTGCGGCACCGTGAGCACCAGTTCGGCGGCGATGTTCTTGTTGAAGAAGTAGCTGAAGTCGACTTCCGGCAAGGTCTTGTTGTTGATCGAGAGCCCCAGGCCGGTGCTGTCCTTGTTGGCGCTGTCCAGGTGCACGGCCCGGGCGCGCACGAGCACGCTGCCCGCCTGGAAGTCCTGCGCGAGGACGGCGCCTGAAGCGAACAGGCAGGAAGAGGCCAGGGCGGCCAGGGCAAAGTGGTGCGTTTTCATCATGATCTTCTGTGGTGCGTTGACTCGGGAGGATCCCCGCGTTCATTACAGAAGACCGCGCGCGGCGGCGCATTGCGCCACGTCAATCCGGCCGGGCAAGCCGCCCCGTGCGCGCACACGGCTTGACGCAGGTCAAGCCGCGAAAGCCCCGCGCCTCACTCGCGCAGCAGCACGACCCGGCCCACGCCGTGCTGGGCCATGCCCAGCGCCGCAGCGGCCGCGCGGCTCAGGTCGATGATGCGCCCCGGCACATGCGGCCCGCGGTCGTTGATGCGCACGGTCACTTCCTTGCCCGTGCGGGCATGCCGCACGCGCACGCGGGTGCCAAACGGCAGGGTCTTGTGGGCCGCGGTGAGTTCGTTCATGTCGTACACCTCGCCACTGGCGGTGCGCCGGCCATGGAAAGGCTCGCCGTACCAGGAGGCCAGGCCCCGCGCGATGACGCCCTCGGTGGCATCCGGGGTGTCGGTGTCGTCGGCCGAGGCATCGGGCACGCTGCCCAGGTCGGGCATCTCGGGCGCTCGCGTCGCGCAGCCGCCGAGCCACAACAAGGTGGCCAGCGCCAGCGTGATCGCGGGCTTGAAGCTCATGCGAGGCCGAGGCGCCGGACGATGTCCGTCGTGGCCCCGCTCTGGTTCATGGTGTAGAAGTGCAGCCCCGGCACGCCACCGCTGCGCAGGCGCTCGCACAGGTCGGTCACCACGTCCAGGCCGAAGGACTTGATCGACGCGGTGTCGTCGCCGAAAGCCTGCAGGCGCATGCGGATCCAGCGCGGGATCTCGGCGCCGCAGGCGTCGGAGAAGCGCATCAGCTGCGTGGAGCTGGTGATGGGCATGATGCCCGGCACCACCGGCACCGACACGCCCACGCGCTGCAGGTCGTCGCGGAAGCGGAAGTAGGCGTCGGCGTTGAAGAAGTACTGCGTGATGCCCGAATCGGCACCGGCCTTCACCTTGGCCGCGAAGGCCTCCAGGTCGGCCTCGGGCGATTTCGCCTGGGGATGCGTCTCGGGATAGGCGGCCACCTCGATGTGGAACCGGTCGCCCGTCTCGGCGCGCACAAAGGCCACCAGGTCGCTGGCGTAGCGGAACTCGCCCCCCACACCGTAGCCGCTGGGCAGGTCGCCGCGCAGGGCCACGATGCGGCGGATGCCGGCGGCCGTGTACGCAGCCAGGCGTTCGCGGATGCTCTCGCTGGACTGGCCGATGCAGCTCAGGTGCGGGGCGGCCGGGCAGCCCTCTCCCATGATCTCGGTCACGGCTTGCAGGGTGCCGTCCTGCGTGGAGCCGCCGGCGCCGAAGGTCACCGAGCAGAACTCCGGCTGCAGCGCATATAACTGCTGGCGCACCGCGCGCAGCTTGACCGCGCCTTCGGGCGTCTTGGTCGGAAAAAATTCCAGGCTGATGGGAAGACTCACGGCCCCCTCCTTACATCACTTGCTCGCATACACAAAAAACTCGCGGTTGCCGTCACCCCCGGTGATCGCGCTTTCGAGGTAATCGCGCATCTGCAGGCCCTGCGCTTCACAGGCCTGCGCGATGCGCTCGCGCACGATGGCGTAGCTCGCCGCGTCCTTCACCAGGCCGCCTTTGCCGATGTGTTCGGGCTGCAGTTCGAACTGCGGCTTGACCAGCATCAGCAAGCGTCCGCCCGGCGCCAGCAAAGGCACCAGTGCCGGCCAGACCAGCGTCTGGGAGATGAACGACAGGTCGCCCACGATGAGATCGAAGGGCGGCGCACCGCCCGCATCGGCCAGCGTGTCGGCCGCCAGCTCGCGCGCGTTGCATTTCTCGATGCAGACCACGCGCGGGTCGCCCCGAAGCCGCGGGTGCAGCTGGCCCTGTCCCACATCCACCCCCACGACCTGCGACGCACCCCGCTGCAACAGGCAGTCGGTGAAACCGCCGCTGCTTTGCCCCACATCGAGGCAGCGCAGCCCGGCCACGTCGATGCCGGTGTGGCGCAATGCGCCTTCCAGCTTGAGCCCTCCGCGCGACACGTAGCGCGTTTCCGCCGTGTCCAGCAGCTGCAGCTCGGCCGTCTCGCGCAGCTCCTCGCCGTTCTTGGCGACGGCCTTCCAGTCGCCACCAGGCGCACGCCATTGCACGCCCGCGGCGATGAGCCGCTGGGCCTGCGAACGGGTGGCGGCCAGGCCGCGCTCGACGAGCAGCTGGTCGGCCCGCATGGGCGCGATCAGTAGCGGTAGGTATCCGGCTTGTAGGGGCCGGCCTTGTTCACGCCGATGTAGGCGGCCTGCTCGTCGGTGAGCTCGGTCAGCATGGCCCCGACCTTCTTCAGGTGCAGGCGCGCGACCTTCTCGTCCAGGTGCTTGGGCAGCACGTAGACCTGGCCCACTTCGTATTTCTCCGGCTGCGTGAACAGCTCGATCTGGGCGATG
>NZ_JAHCKK010000067.1 GCF_026125825.1 Hydrogenophaga sp.
CTCGCCACCGCAGAAGGCACGCAAGGGGCGCACCGGGCGCCAGTCGGCTTCGAGCAACAGGCGCCAGGTGGCGGGGGTGGCCTGCAGCACCGTGGCCCCGCACGCGCCGAGCCAGTCGGCCAGCGCCGCGCCGTCGGTGGCGGTGTCGCGCGAGGCGAGTTCCACCCGCGCGCCCACGGTCAAGGGCAGGTACAGCTCCAGGCCGGCGATGTCGAACGAGACCGTGGTCACGGCCGCCAGCACGTCGTCGGCACCCAGGCCGGGCTGCAGCGCCATCGACGCCAGGAAATTGGCCAGCGCGCCCTGCGGCACCACCACGCCCTTGGGACGGCCGGTGGAGCCGGAGGTGTAGATCACGTAGGCCGGGTCGGCCGCGCTGGCGCCGTTCGCCGGGTTGTCGCCACGGTGCGCGGCGATGGCGGCCGCATCGGTCAGCGGGTCCACGCAGCGCACGCCCTCGGGCGCGGTGACGGCATCGGCCGCGTCGCCGGCCGCGACCAGCACCTGCGCGCCGCTGTCCTCCAGCATGTAGGCCAGGCGCTCGGCGGGAAAGTCGGGGTCCAGCGGGACGTAGGCGCCGCCGGACTTGTGCACCGCCAGCAGCGCAATCAGCAGATCGAGCGAGCGGTCCATGCAAATGCCCACGCGCACGCCGGGCCGCACGCCCAGTCCTTGCAGGTGGTGGGCGAGCTGGTTCGCGCGGCGGTTGAGCGTGTCGTAGTCCAGGGTCTGGCCGTCGAAGCCCGCGGCGATGCGCGCGGGCGTCTGGGCGGCCTGCCGCTCCAGCCGCTGGGCGAACAGCGTGGTGTCCAGCGCCTGCGTGGTCTGGTTGAAGCCGTGCACGAGCTGTTCGCGCGCGGCCGGCGTGAGCAGGGGCAGCTGGCTCACCGGGGTGTCGCGGTCCGCCACGGCGCCGCGCAGCAGGGCCTGCAGCTGCGAAGCCAGGCGCTCCATCATCCCGCTCGAATACAGGTCGCTGCGGTACTCCAGGCTGCAGACCAGGCGACCGCCCTCCTCGCGCGCGAACCAGGTCAGCTCGTGCAGCGCGCCACCACCGGTGATGGCCAGGCCGCTTTCGCTGGCCGCGCCGGGGTTCCCCGTGTTCACGTTGTGCTGCACCACCGCCACCTGGAACAGCGGCGAATGCTGGAAGGAGCGCGCCGGGCGCAGCCGTTCCAGCACGCTCTCGAAAGACACCTCGCGGTGTTCGTGCGCATCCAGCAGCGCGTTGCGCGCCCGGCGCACCAACTCGGCAAAGCCCGGGTCGTCGCCGACCTGCAGGCGCACCACCTGAAGGTTGACGAAGGGGCCGATCAGGTTCTCGAACTCCGCGCGCTCGCGCACGCCCATGGGGCTGCCCAGCAGCAGATCGCCCTGCGACGTGTGCGCGCGCAGCAGCGCGGCGGTGGCCGCCAGCAGCGCCATGTAGACCGTGGCGTTCTCGCGGCGAGCCAGCTCGCGCAGGCCCGAGAGCAGCTCGGCGTCGAGCTCGAAGTCCACCGAGGCGCCCTTGGGCGGCGCGTCCGACAGCGGCAGGTCGGCAGGAAAGGCCGAGAGTTGGGGCGCGCCCTGCAGCGTGCGCTCCCACCAGTCCAGGCCGGCGGTGGTGTCCACCGCGCTGCGCTGCCAGGCGGCGTAGTCGGCGTACTGCAATGCCGGCGTGGCGCCTTCGGCCTGACCCGGGGCCGCCAGCTCGGCCGCGATCTCGCGGCGCAGCACATGCAGCGACCAGGCATCCACGGCGATGTGGTGCGCGGCGACCATCACCACCCAGGTGTCACCGGCCGTGGCGAAGACCTCGAAGCGCGCAGCCGTCTCGTGCGCCAGATCGATCGGCGTGTGCACCACGCGCTCCACCTCGGCGTCCACCTGCCACTGCTGTTCGGTCGGGGTGAGATGGCGCAGGTCGTGCATGCGCACCTTGGGCACCTGCACGCGGCGGCCCCAGGGCTTGCCATGCTCCTCGACGAACACCATGCGCAGGCCGAGCTGGCGCGCGTGCACGCGCTCGATGGCCGCCACCAGGGCCTCGCCGCTCACACCCGCAGGCGCGAGCCAGGTGGTGGCCATCAGGTAGGTGGTGCTGTCGGGTTCGAGCTGCTGCAGGATCCACAGCCGCTCCTGGAACGGCGAGAGCGGCAGCGGACCGTCGTGCGCCACGCCGGGCACCGCAGCGGCGCCCGGGCCGCGGCGATGCGCCAGCAGCCCCAGCAGCTCCGTCTTGTGCTCGCCAATGGCGCGTTTGAGGTCTTCGTCCAGGCGGCCGCGGGCCGCGCTCACGCGCAGGCGGCCCTCATCCGCCGTCAATTCGACGCCCAGGCCTTGCAGCTGTGCCAGCAACTCATGCGCGTTCAAAACTCGATCTCCTCCCGGTCTTCATCGCCAGCACCGCCGTCGGGCTGGCCGCTCTTTCTGCCGTTCGACGCCGCCTGCGCCGCCACCTTGGCCGCCAGTTGCCGGATGCTCGGCCCTTCGAACAGGTCGCGCAGCGACAGCCGCGCGCCGAACTGTTCTTCGATGCGCGCGATGATGCGGGTCGCCATCAGCGAATGCCCGCCCAGCGCGAAGAAATCGTCGTCCAGCCCGATGTCGTCCACCCCCAGCAGCTCGGACCAGATGGCACCGATGCGCCCTTCGATCTCGCTGGGCGCCATGGCCTGCAGGTCCACCGGCGCGGCCGAGCCCGGCTCGGCCGGGGCGGCCTGCGCAGCCTGGCCCGAGGTGCGCAGCCAGGCCTTCAAGGCCTCCACATCGCGCAGCATGTCGGGCATCACCTGGCGGGTGACGTACACATGCGGCAGGCCGCTGGCCAGGGCGCGCCCAAACGCGTCCGCACCTTCCTCGGGTCGGATGGCGTAGCGCAGCGCCGCGTGCGAGCCATCGCTGCCCTGCAGCGCGGCAAAGCCCACATCGCGCCACGAATCCCAGCCCACCGCGAGCACGCGCTCGCTCGAACGCGCCAGGCCGGACTTGGCGAACGCGTCCTGGAAGGCATTGGCGGCCGAGTAGTCGGCCATGCCGGCCGAGCCGAAGGCGGTGCTGATGGACGAGCACATCATGAAGAAATCGAGCCCGGCACCGGCCAGCACGCGGTCCAGCACCAGGGTGCCTTCGAGCTTGGGCCGCAACACGGCCTCGATGCCCTGCGCGGTTTTCTCGAACACCGTGCCGCTGCCCAGCGCGCCTGCGGCGTGCACCACGCCATGCACCGCGCCGAAGCGCGCGCGCGCCATCGCGACCACGGCCTGCATCTGCGCTTCGTCGGCCACGTCGGCCGAACACAGCAGCACTTCCGCGCCAGCCGCCTCCATCGCGCGGATGCCGGCGATGCGCTCCTTCTGCGGTGCGGGCGTGTCCTGTGCGGCCAGCAGCCCATCCCACTGCGCGCGCTCGGGCCAGGCCGAGCGCGACACCAGCACCAGCCGCGAAGCCCGCGCGTTGCGCGCCAGCCATTGGCCCAGCGTGAGGCCGATGCCACCGGCACCGCCGGTGACGAGGTAGGTGCCGCCTTCGCGCAGCGGCAGCGCGCCGGCATCGGCGCCCAGGCGCTGCGGGATGAGCGAGGGCGTCCAGCGGTGGCGGCCGCGGTAGGCCACGGCGCCATCGGGATCGGGCCGGGCCGCTTCGGCGCGCAGCGCGGCGGCCAGGCGCGGGGCGGCCTGGGCCGTCCACTCGGTCCCCGCCAGATCGATCGCGCGGCAATGCACGCCGGGCACATCCAGCGGCAGGAGCAGGGCCGGGCCGAGCAGCAGCGCGCGCTCGGGCCGCACGGACTCGGTGCCCAGCACGGGCTCGCGGTCGCTGCTGAGCACCAGCACCGGCAGGGGCTGTGCGCGAGCAACGCCACCCAGTGCGCGGGCCAGGCAGATCAGCGCGTCAAAGGCCAGGCTGCGGCCTTGCGGCAGCGCTGCGTCCAGCGCCGGGGCGGCCAGCGGCGCGTCGGGCGCGGCGTTCCAGGCGTGCAGCACACAGGCCAGCGGCGCGGTGCCCAGGGCGCTGAACAGCTGGTCGTGGTCGGCCTGCGAACCGGGCGCCACTTCGAAGTGCGTGGCCGAGACCTGTCTGAAGGCCGCACCGACGGTCACCGAGACCACCTCAACACCCGGACCGGCCAGCGCGCCCGCCAGGGCCTGCGCGGCGGCATCGTCGCCACGGAACACCAGCCATCGGCCCGGTGCATCGGTGGACGGCGCCAGGCCACTGGGCAAGGCGCCCGCGCGCTGCCACGAAGGCGCCCAGAACCAGTCCTCGACGGGCCGCTGGACCCCGGTCTCTCCCACCGGCGCCGCCGCCTTGGGCGGCGCGGCCTTGGGCGCCACCGGGTCCACCGCGTGGCGCTTGCGCTCAAACGGGTAGGTGGGCAACGGCACCCGCGCGGGCCGCACCGGCCCATGCAGGCCGGCCCAGTCGAGCGACACGCCCGCGAGCCACAGGCGGGCGGCGGCTTCGAGCACCGCGTGCGCGCCCTGGCGGGCGTCGCGCGCCTGGCCCATGGACAGGCTGGTCCGGCGCACGCCTTCCACGCCCAGCGCCATGCCCGCCAGCGTGGCCAGCGAACGGCCGGGACCGACCTCGAGCAGGTGCATGGAGGGATCGGCCGCCAGCGTGCGCACGCCGGCCTCGAACAGCACGGCGCGGCGCAGGTGCTCGGCGTAGTACGCAGGCGACGTGGCCTGGGCCGGCGTGATCCACTGGCCGGTGACGTTGGAGACGTAGGGCACGCCGGGCTCGGCCAGGGCCATCTTCTCGACCAGCGCGGTGAAGGGCGCGAGCACGCCGTCCATCATCGAGGAATGGAACGCGTGCGAGGTGTGCAGCGGCTGGGCGTCGATGCCCTGCTCTTTCAATTGCCGCAGGCACGCCTCCAGCGCCTCGTGCGGGCCGGAGATGGCGCACAGGCCGGGCGCGTTCACCGCCGCGATCTCCAGCGTGCCGGCGGGCGTGACCAGCCATTTCTGCAGTTCGGAGGCGCTCAGCTGCACCGCCGCCATGCCGCCGGGGGCCATGCCCTGCATCAGCTGGCCGCGCGCGGCCACCAGGGTGAGCGCGTCGGCCAGCGACATCACGCCGGCCAGGTGGGCCGCCACGTACTCGCCGATGCTGTGGCCCAGCATCGCGGCCGGGCGCACGCCCCACGACTGCCAGAGCATCGCCAGCGCGTACTCGGTGACGAACAGCGCCGGCTGGGCGTAACGGGTTTCATTGATGGTGAGGTCGCCCGCCGGGGCAAACAGCACCTCGCGCAGGTCGCGGCCCATGGGCGCGCGCAGCAGCTCGGCGCAGCGGTCAATGGCATCGCGGTACACCGCGTCTGGCGTACAGATCGGCACCCATGCCGGCGAACTGGCTGCCCTGCCCGCTGAAACAGGAAAGCCACGCGCTTCGCCGCCTTCGTGGCGGCCGTGTGCATGGCCGGCGCGCGCTTGGGCGCGCCGAGCGCGGCCACCGTCGGCGGCCGTCGCGGCCACCACGGTGCGGCGGTGCGCGAAGGCGCGGCGGCCTTGCTGCAGCGTCCAGAGCCACGGGTCGCGCAGGTCTTGCGCCGCGCCGGGCCCGGCCAGGTGCTCGCGCAGGCGCTGGGTGGCGGCTTCGAGCGCGGCCTCACTGCGTGCGGAGAGCACCAGCAACTGCGGCTGGCCGCTGGCCGGCGCGCGCACCGGCTCGGGCGCCTCTTCCAGCACCACGTGGGCGTTGGTGCCGCCGATGCCAAAGGAACTCACCCCGGCGCGGCGCGGGGCGCCCTCGGCCAGCCACGGCGCGGCCTGGGCACTGGCGGTGAACGGCGAGGCGTCCAGGCCCAGCTGCGGGTTCGCCTGGCGGAAGTTCACCAGTGGCGGCAGCTCCCGGTGCTGCAGCGCGAGCACGGTCTTGATCAGGCCGGCCACGCCGGCGGCGGCGTCGAGGTGGCCCAGGTTGGCCTTGAGCGAGCCCAAGCGGCAGAAACCCTGGTCGGCGGTACCGGCCTCGAACACCTGGCGCAGCGCGGCGATCTCGATCGGATCGCCCAGCGGCGTGGCGGTGCCGTGCGCTTCGAGGTAGCCGATGCTGCGCGGGTCCACATCGGCCAGCATCTGCGCCGTGGCGATGGCCTCCACCTGGCCGTCCACGCTGGGCGCGGTGTAGCCGGCCTTGCCGGCGCCGTCGTTGTTGATGGCCGCGCCGCGGATCACGGCGTGGATGGTGTCGCCATCGGCCAGCGCATCGGCCAGGCGCTTGAGCACCACGATGCCGGCCCCGGCACCCGGGCGCGTGCCCTTGGCGTCGGCGTCAAACGGGCGGCAGTGGCCGTCGGGCGAGAGGATCATGCCCTCCTGGAACAGGTAACCCCCGCGCTGCGGGAAGTTCACCGAGACGCCACCGGCCAGCGCGATGTCGCATTCGTGCCGCTCCAGCGCGCGGCAGGCCACCTGCACCGCCACCAGCGAGGTCGAGCAGGCCGTCTGCAGCGTCATGCTCGGCCCATGCAGGTCCAGCTTGTAGGACACGCGCGTGCAGAGAAAGTCCTTGTCGTTGCCCAGCATGAGCTGGTAGCCACCCACCGAAGCGGCCAGCGCCGGGTCGCGCAGGATCTGCGACAGCAGGTAGGTGTTCATGCTGGCGCCGGCGTACACGCCAACGGCCTGCGCGATCGCGCCGGGCGCGTAGCCCGCGTGCTCCAGGGCCTCCCAGGCGCACTCCAGGAAGATGCGCTGCTGCGGGTCGATCACCTGCGCTTCGCGCGGCGACATGCCGAAGAAGCCGGCATCGAAATGGTCGGCGTTCTCCAGCACCGTGCCCTGGCGCACGTATTGGGGCTGGCCGCTGAGGGCCGGGTCCACACCGGCGCCGTGCAGGTCGGCGTCGCTGAACGGTTCGAGCGACTCGACGCCCTCGCGGATGTTGCGCCAGAACGCCTCCAGGTCGCTCGCGCCCGGGAAGCGCCCGGCCATGCCGACGATGGCCATGGCGTGCGCGGGAAATTTCTCGCTGGGACCCATCCCCTTACCCCTGAATCTGTTTGGCGGCGCGCGCGCGGGCGCGCTCCAGCGCCCCACTGGCGCCCACCGGTGTTGACATGCGTTCGGCCTGGGCGGCCACGGTGGTGCGCTGGAACAGCTCCACCAGCGGGAACTCCCGGCCAAACTCGCGCTGCATCGCCGACTGCAGGCGCACCAGCAACAGCGAGTGACCGCCGAGATCGAAGAAGTTGGCGTGCAGGCCCACGCGCTGGGTGCCCAGCACCTCGCGCCAGAGCGTGGCGACCTGGCGCTGCACCGGCGTCATGAGGGATTCGTCGGCGATGTCGGCCGCCTCGTCCACCACCTGGGCCGGCGCCGGCAGGGCCTTGCGGTCCACCTTGCCGTTGGGCGTGAGCGGCAGCGCCTCCAGCACCACGAAGAGGTTGGGCACCATGTACTCGGGCAGCTGCACGCGCAGCGTGGCGCGCGCGGCCTCGGCCTCGAAGCTGGCGCCGGGCTCGCTGACGACGTAGGCCACCAGGCGCTGGTCGCCCGGCGTGTCCTCGCGCACGTGCACCACGCACTCCTTGATGCCAGCGTGTTTCGCCAGCACGGTTTCGATCTCGCCCAGCTCGATGCGAAAGCCGCGCACCTTCACCTGGTGGTCGCGCCGGCCGACGAACTCCATGCGGCCATCGGCGAGGAAGCGGACCACGTCACCGGTGCGGTAGACGCGCGTCGGACCCACACCTGGCAGGTCCAGCGTGACGAATTTTTCCGCCGTCAGCTCGTCGCGCTTGCGGTAGCCGCGCGCCAGGCCATCACCGCCGATGCACAGCTCGCCGCCCACGCCCACCGGTGCGGGCAGGCCCGAGGGCTCCAGCACATAGACCTGGGTGTTGGCGATCGGGCGGCCGATGGAGATCGCGCGCTGCGTGTCGGTCACGCGCCAGACCGTGGACCAGATGGTGGTCTCGGTCGGGCCGTACATGTTCCACAGCTCGCCCCCCGTGGCCAGCAGCTTGTCGGCCAGGTCGCGCGGCAGGCCTTCGCCGCCGCACAGCATCTTCAGGCCGGGCCGGCCCTGCCAGCCGCTCTCCAGCAGCAAGCGCCAGGTGGCCGGCGTGGCCTGCAGCAGCGTGGCTTCGGCGCGATCGAGCAGCGCGGCAAGCCGCACGCCGTCGAGCGCGGTCGCCCGCGAGGCCAGCACCACCGTGCCGCCGACGGTCAGCGGGCCGTGGATTTCCAGGCCCGCGATATCGAACGACAGCGTGGTCACCGACACAAAGCGGTCCTGCGCGGTGATGCCCGGCTCGCGGTGCATGGACAGCAGGAAGTTCACCACCGATCGGTGTTCCAGCATCACGCCCTTGGGGCGGCCGGTGGAGCCCGAGGTGTAAATCACGTAGGCCAGGTCGCTGGAGGCCGCCACCGGCGCCGGGTTGGCGGCCGGCCGCTGCGCAAGCGCGGCGGCATCGCGGTCCATGCAGACCGCCCGCACACCCGCAGGCAGGCCTTCGGCCAGGGCCGACTGGGTCACGACGATGGACAGCTCGGCGTCTTCCATCATGTAGTCGATGCGGTCCTTGGGGAACGCCGGGTCCAGCGGCACATAGGCCGCGCCGGCCTTGAGCACACCCAGCACGGCGACCACCATGTCCTCGCTGCGCTCCATCCAGACGCCGACCAGCGACTCGCGCCCGGCGCCCAGGGCGCGCAGGTGGTGGGCCAGCTGGTTGGCGCGCGCGTTGAGCTCGGCGTAGCTCAGCGCCACGTCCTCGAACTGCAGGGCCGGCGCGTCGGGCGTGCGCTGTGCCTGCGCCTCGAACAGGCCGTGCACGGTCTGATCGACCGGGTACGGCATGGCGGTGGCGTTCCAGTCCACCAGCAGCTGGCGCTGTTCCTCGTCCGTCAGCAGGGCGAGCTCGCTCACGCGCGCCTGCGGCCGCTCCACGAAGCCTTCGAGCAGCTTGCGGTAATGCTGGAGCATGCGCTCGATGGTCGCGACATCGAACAGGTCGGTGTTGTATTCGAAATAGCAGCGCAGGCCGTGCACGATGTCGAACACGTCCACGGACAGGTCGAACCGCGAAGCGGTCACGTCCAGGTCCACGCT
The DNA here is from genome assembly GCF_026125825.1 of Hydrogenophaga sp. Lineage (GTDB taxonomy): Bacteria > Pseudomonadota > Gammaproteobacteria > Burkholderiales > Burkholderiaceae_C > Hydrogenophaga. The sequence goes on from NZ_JAHCKK010000067.1 coordinate 9,055, forward strand.
GTCGCAGCGCAGGCCAGGCAGGTCCAGGCTGGTCATCGAGAGGTTCTGCAGCACGAACAGCACCTGGAACAGCGGCGAGTGATCGAGTTCGCGGCGCGTGCCCAGCTCATCGACCAGCATGTCGAACGGCATCTCCTGGTGCGCGTAGGCCCGCAGCGCGCGCTCGCGCACCCGGGTCATGAGGTCGCGCACCGTCGGGTCGCCGCTGAGGTCGGCGCGCAGCACCAGGTTGTTGGCGAAGAAGCCGATGGTGTGCTCCACCTCGGAGCGGTTGCGGTTGGCGATGGCCGAGCCGATGGCGATGTCGGTCTCGCCGCTGTAGCGGTGCATCAGCACCTGGAAGGCCGAGAGCATCACCATGAACAGCGTCGTGCCCTCGGCGCGGCCGAAGGCCTTGAGGCGGTCGGAAAACGCCGGCGTGAGCTGCAGCGCACAGCGCGAGCCGCGCGTGGTCTGCACCGGTGGCCGGGGCCGGTCGGTGGGCAGCTGCAGCATCGACGGCAGGCCGGCGAGCTCGCGTTTCCAGAACGCCAGGTGCTCGTCGATCGCGCCCTGCGCGAAGGCGCGGCGCTCCCATTCGGCGTAGTCGTAATACTGGATGGGCGGCTCGACCACCGTCACGGCCTGGCCGGTGGACAGGCGCGTGTACAGGTCGCGGAACTCCAGCATGAAGATGCCGAGCGAGAGGCCGTCGGAGACGATGTGGTCGAGCGCGAAGGTGAACACCTGCTGCTGGCTGGCCTCGCGGATCAGGCCGGCATGGATCAGGGGCGCCTGCGACAGGTCGAACGGGCGCCGCGCGATGCTCTCGATGGCCTGCTTGCACGCCGCGTCGCGCGCCGGTCCCTGCAGGTGCGAGATGTCGATGCGGTCCAGGTGCACGCGCGCGTTCGGGTCGATCACGAAGCGCGGCTCGCCCTGCACCGAGATGAAGCGCGTGCGCAGGCTCTCGTGCCGCGCCACCAGCACCGCGAGCACGCGCTCCAGCACCGCTTCGTCCAGCGGCCCGGTGATGCGCAGGGACGCCGCGATGTTGTAGGCGTGGCTGGTGGGGTCCATCTGGCGCAGGAACCACAGGCGCTGCTGGGTGTGCGAGATGGGCATGTCGGCCTGGCGCGGCACGCGCTCCAGGGCCGGCAGCACCGAGCGGGCGGGCGCCGTGCCGTGCGCCGCCAGGTAGGCCTTGACCTCGTCCTTGCGCCGCCCCAGTTCCTCGCGCAGTTCCGGCGTCACCGCCCCTTTGGGCGCGTTGACGCTGAGCCGGTCCCCGTCGAGTTTCAGATGGATGTCCAGCCCTTGAAGCCGCTTGATCAGCTCTACCGTATCGCTCACAACGTGAGTTCCTCCCGGCTGTTGGCATCGGAGGCGTCCGAGGTGTCGTCATCGCCATAGAGGCTGTTCAGGTGGGTCGCCATCTCGCCCACCGAAGGCCACTCGAAGGCGGCGGTGGCGGCCACGCTGCGGCCCAGCGCCTGCTGCAGGCGGTTGCGCAGTTCCACCGAGGTGAGCGAGTCCAGGCCCAGGGCGGTGAAGGTCTGGTCGACCGGGATCGATTGCGGCGAACCCGCCAGGCCCAGCACGGTGGCCAGCTCGCGGCGCACCAGCGTGACCAGCTGTTCGCGGCGCTCGCCGGCCGGCAGGCTGGCGTAGTCGACGCGCGCCGCGCCACCCTGCGCCTGGCCCCCGCCGCGGTTCTGCGCCGCCGCGAGCAGGTCGGACAAAAGCCGCGGCGCCTGCCCGGCCGGCATCTGCTGGCCCAGCAGCGCCCAGTCGATCGGCGCGACCGAGCTGCGCGTGGCGTTGTCGCGCAGCAGCACGCTCAGCGCCTGCATGCCTTCGGCCGGCGACAGCGAGGCCAGTCCTTGCGCCCCGGCGCGCGAGACCGTGCCCGCGCGCACCGCCATGCCGACCTCGCTCCAGGCGCCCCAGTTGACGCTCAGGGCAGAGCGGTCCGCGTCGCGCCGCTGCCGCGCCAACGCGTCCAGGAAGGCGTTGGCCGCCACGTAGTTGCCCTGCCCCGCCGAGCCGAACACGGCCGACAGCGAGGAATAGAAGACCACGAAGTCCGGCCGGTGGCCGGCGCGCTCCATGGCCACGCTCAGGCGCCAGGCGCCGTCGGCCTTGGGGCCCATCACGGCGGCGAAGCGCTCGGGGGTCTGCTTGATGAGCACACCGTCGTCGAGCACCGCCGCGCCGTGGATGACACCGCCCAGCGCGGGCATGTCCTGGAGCGCCGCCATGAGGCGCGCCACGCCTTCGGCCGTGGCCACGTCGGCCGACACGGTCTTCACGCTCACCCCCTCGGCCTGCATCGCCGCGATGGCCTCCAGCGCGGTGGCATCGGGTGCGCTGCGCCCTGCCAGCAGCAGGTGGCGCGCGCCCTCGCCAGCCAGCCACTGGCCGGCCAGCAGGCCCAGGCCCTTGAGGCCGCCGGTGACCAGGTAGGTGGCATCGTCGCGCACCGCCTGCGCCCGCTTGGGTGGGTCGACCCGGTGGCGGAACACCACGCGGCCGATGTGCTTGGCCTGCGCCATGTAGCGGAAGGCATCGGGTGCGTTCTCGAACGGGAACGTGGTGCAAGGCAGCCAGGGCAGCACGCCGGACTCGATCTCCTGCAGCACGCGCGTGAAGATCTGGCCCACGATTTCGGGTGTGTCGCGCGCGTTGTCGTTGCAGTCCACGATGTGGTACTCGATGCCCCGGTTGAGCTCGGCCACGCGCTCGTGCGTCCACAGGCCGCGCTTGCCGATCTCCAGGAAGACGCCGCCGTCGGACAGGCACTCGAAGCTGCGGTCGAGCAGGTGGCCGGCCAGCGAGTTGAGCACCAGGCGCACGCCCTTGCCTTCGGTGATGCGGGCGATCTCGTCGGCGAAGGTGTCGCTGCGCGAATCCAGCGGGTGGTGCACCCCGAGGCGGCGCAGTTCCTCGCGCTTCTCGGGGCTGCCGGCGGTGGCGAAGATCTCCGCGCCCGCGCGGCGGGCCAGGGCGATGGCGGCCATGCCCACGCCGCCCGCGCCCGAGTGGATCAGCACGCGGTCGCCCTTGCTCATCTTGCCCAGCAGGTTGAGCGTGATGTCGGCGGTGAGGTAGGCGGTGGGGATCGCGGCGCCCTGCTCGAAGCTCACGCCATCGGGCAGCGGTGCGACGAACTCCCAGCGCGCGACCGCGTGGCTGGAGAACGCGCCTTCGAGCATCGCGACCACGCGGTCGCCGACCTTGAATTGCGTGACGCCCTCGCCCACGGCCACGACCTCGCCCGAGGCGTCGCTGCCCAGGTGGCGGATCTCGCCGGGGTACATGCCCAGCGCGCTGAGCACATCGCGGAAATTCAGGCCGCTGGCGCGCACCCGGATCTCCACCTCGCCCGGGCCGGGCGCGCGGCGTTCCATCGCACCCAGGTTCAGGTTTTCGAGCGTGCCGCGCTCGGTGATGTTCAGGCGGATCGGCGCGTCGTCGATGTGAGGCGCGCTGGAGCGCGGCTGGCGCGCCAGACGGGCGGCGTAGCGCACGCCCTTGCGCAGCGCGACCTGGTTTTCCTGGCTGTCGGCGAGCATTTCATCGAGCAGCAGGCGCGCATCGCTGGGCGTGGCCTGCGGGTCGAGGTCGACCAGGGTCACGCGCCATTCGGGGTGCTCGGTCGCGGCCACCCGCGCCAGGCCCGCCACCGGGGCCTGCGAGATGCGCAGTTCCTCGGTGCCGTCGACCGACTGGCTGCCGGCGGTGGCGATCCACAGGCGCGGCGCCGCGGGCAGACCGGCCTGCGCCAGCGCCTGCACGGTGAGCAGCGCGGCATCGACGCCAAAGCGCTGCACCGCGCTGGGCAGGTCGTCGTCGCGCAGCGCGGGCACGCGCAGCGGCCACAGCGACACCACGCCGCGCAGCGCGCCCTTTTCAGCGGCTTTCGTCACCAGGCGCGCGTACTCGCCGGCCTGGGTCTCGTCGATCACCGTGGCACCCGGGTCGGCGGCGCTGCCCGAAGGCAGCACGCGGATCGCCTGGCCGCCGCGCTGGGCGATCTCGTTGGCCAGCCGCCGGCCCCGGCCCTGGCCTTTCGTCGAAGACCAGCCAGGTGCCTCGGCGTTACAGGCAGGCTCGCCCACCAGCGCCTCGGGCTTCCATTGCAGTTCGTAGAGCCAGTCGGCCACCTGCGCGTCCACGCGCTGGCGGAACAGTTCGCGGCTGGCGCGGCGGCAGCGCAGGCCTTCGAGCAGGGCCACGGGCTGGCCGTCGGGCGTTTCGATGTGCACGTCGAGCACCAGCATGTCGCTGTGCGGCGGCGCCGGGCGCACGCGCGCATGGCTGCGCAGCGTGCCGGTGGGCGTGGCGCTCCAGAGGTAGCGGTCCACGCCGATGGGCAGGTAGAAACGGCCGTCGTTGGCGCTGGGCAGCGTGTCCATGGCGACCGCCGAGGTGTGGAAGCAGGCGTCCAGCAGCGCGGGGTGCATCAGGTACTTGCCCGCGTCGGCCTGGACCGCGTCGGTCAGCACGATCTCGCCGATGGCCTCGCCCTCGCCGCACCAGACGCGGCGCATGCCCCGGAAACCGGCACCGAAATCGACACCCAGCTTGCGCACCTTCTCGTAGAACGGCGCGACCTCGACCTCGTTGGTCAGCCGCTTCGCCGCGTCGGCCACGGGCGACACCGGCACGCCCTGCGCCGGGCCGCGCAGCGGTTCGGCGCTGGCGTGCTGGGTCCATTCGGCCTCGGGCCGCTTCGCGTCGCGGCTGAACACCCGCACGCGCGCGGGCGCACCACCGAGGGCTTTGTCCACCGAGACTTGCATGAGCCGCTGTTCGCCCTCGAGCAGCGGCATGGGCTCACCGATCTCCACCGCCGTGAGGCCGGTGACGGCCGGGTCCGCCTGCCGCGCCCCGGCCAGGGCGGCTTCGAGGTAGGCGGTCAGCGGCATCACGGCCTCGGAGGCGATCACGTGGTCTGCCACCCAGGCGGGGCTGGTGGCGTCCACCGTGCGTTCGAACTGCGCGGCCACGCCGGCCACGTTCAGCCGTTCGCCCAGCAGGTCGTGCACCGAGTCGCCGGCCACGCGCCGCGCGCGCGGCGCAAAGGGCACGAGGTAGGCCTGGCGCTGGAAGGGGTACAGCGGCAGCTCCAGGCTGTGGCGCACGCCCGGGCCCTGCACCGCCGTCCAGTTCAGCTTCGCGCCGCGCACGTACAGGCGCGCCACGCTCTCGAGCATCTGTTCCCAGCCACCCTTGCTGCGCTTGAGCGAGGGCAGCCATTCGGTGGCCGTGCCTTCGGGCACGCACTGCAGGCCCAGGCCGATCAGGGTCGGGTTGGGCCCCACTTCGAGGTGCACATCGCAGTGCGTGGCGGCCAGCGCGCGCGCGCCGCTCTCGAAGGCGACCGGGGCGCGCACATGGCTGGCCCAGTAGTCGGCCATGCGGTGGCCCCATTTCGCCCAGTCCATGGGGGCGCCGTCGAGGTTGGAGATCCAGGTGAGCGTGGGAGCCGAATGGGTCACGCCGGCGGCCAGCTGGCGGAACTCCTCCACCATCGGGTCCATCAGCGGCGAGTGGAAGGCGTGCGAGACCGACAGCGCCTGCGTGCGCAGGCCCTGCCCGGCCAGGCGCGCGGAAATGGCGTTCACCTCGGCACCGGCCCCGGCGATCACCAGGTTGCCCGGCGCGTTGAAGGCGGCCACCGACACCTTGTCGGCGTGGGGCGCGATCTCGCGCTGCACCAGCGCCGCATCGCCCTGCACGGCCACCATGGCGCCACCGGCCGGCAGCGCCTGCATCAGGCGGCCGCGGGCCGCGATCAGGCGCGCACCATCTTCCAGGCTGAACACGCCAGCGACCACGGCCGCGGCGAACTCGCCCACGCTGTGGCCGATCACCACGGTGGGCTCGATGCCCCAGCTGCGCCAGGTCGCGGCCAGCGCCACCTCGATGGCGAACAGCGCGGGTTGCGTGAAACCGGTCTGGTCCAGGCTGCCACCGGTGTCCTCGAACATCACCTCGCGCAGCGGCTTGCCCAGCAAGGGGTCGAGCACGGCCGCGCAGCGGTCGATGGTGGCCCGGAACACGGGCTCGGCGTCGTACAGTTCGCGGCCCATGCCGACGTACTGCGCGCCCTGCCCGGTGAAGAGGAAGGCCACGCGGTTGCGCCCGCTGGCCGAGACGGTGCCCTGCACGGCCGACTGGCCGGTGCGCGCGAGCTCGCGCAGCTGGGCCTGCATGCCGGCGCGATCGGCCGCGACCAGCACGGTGCGCAGCAGGTGGTGCGAACGGCCGATGGCGGCGGTGGCGCACACGTCAGCCAGCGCGTCGGCGGGGCGTTGTTCCAGGTGGTCGGCGAAGCGCTGCGCCAGCGCCTGCAGCGCGGCGTCGTTCTTCGCCGACAGCGGCAGCGCGTACAAGGGGCGCGCGGGCGCGGCCTGCAGCGCGGCGGCGGCCGGCGGCTCGGCCACCAGCACATGGGCGTTCATGCCGCTGAAGCCGAAGGCGCTGGCGCCCGCGATGCGGCGCGCGCCGCCCGCCGGGTTCCAGTCGTGCAGCGCGGTGCTCACGCGCACCGGCAGCGTCTCCCATGGGATGGACGGCGTGAGCTGCCTGACATGCAGGCTGGCGGGCAGCTTCTGGTGGCGCAGCGCCATCACCAGTTTGATCACGCTGGCCACGCCGGAAGCGGCTTCCAGATGGCCGATGTTGGACTTGACCGAGCCGACCTCGAAAGGCTGGTGCATCGGGCGGCCTTCGCCGTACACGGCGGCCAGCGCCTCGACCTCGATCGGGTCGCCCAGCGAAGTGCCGGTGCCGTGGGCCTCGACGTAGCTCACGTCGGTGGGCTGCAGGCGGGCCGCGGCCAGCGCCTGGCGCACGACCTCCTGCTGGGCCAGGCCATTGGGCACGGTCAGGCCGCTGGAGCGCCCGTCCTGGTTGATCGCCGAGCCCGGGATCACGCCCAGGATGCGGCGGCCGTTGGCCACGGCGTCGGACAGGCGTTCCAGCACGATCAGGCCGCAGCCCTCGCCGCGCACGAAACCATTGGCCGAGGCGTCGAAGGTCTTGCAGCGGCCATCGGGCGACAACATGCCCCACTTGGAGATCAGCACGAACGGGTCGGGCGAGAGGATGGCGTTCACGCCACCGGCCAGCACCAGGTTGCTCTCGCCGTTGCGCAGGCTCTGGCAGGCCGTGTGGATGGCCACCAGCGAGGACGAGCAGGCGGTGTCGATCGCCATGCAGGGGCCCCGGAAGCCGAAGGTGAAGGACACGCGGCCGGCCGCGGCGTTGAGCGCGGTGCCGGTGGCCAGGTAGATGTCGCTGCGGGCCGGGTCGGCCACGTCGATGCGGTTGGAATAGTCCATCGACGTGATGCCGACGAAGACGCCGGTCAGGCTGCCGTCGAGCTGGTCGGTGGGGATGGCGGCGTGCTCCATCGCCTCCCAGGCCACCTCCAGCAGCAGCCGCTGCTGCGGGTCCACGCCCGCGGCCTCGCGGGGCGACATGCCGAAGAAGCTGGGTTCGAACTGGTCGATGTCTTTGAGGAAGCCACCGGCCTTGGTGCGCGCCTTGCCCTGCTTGCTCGGGTCCGGGTCGTAGTAGGCGTCCACCTCCCAGCGGTCGGGGGGCACCTCGCCCACCACGTCCTTGCCCTCGGTGAGCAGGTTCCAGAAGGTGTCGGCATCTTCCGCGCCGCCCGGCACGCGGCAGGCCATGCCCACGATGGCGATCGGCTCGTGCTTCGCGTTCTCGACCGCGTCCAGGCGGGACTGCAGGCGCTCGATGGCCCCGAGCGCGTTTTGCAGCATGTTGCGCCGATCGGCGGCCGCGGCCGGCTGGGCGGGCGTCGACTCAGGGGGATTGGTCCGATCTGACTGCATATCACTTCCTCACTGAAAACTTCATCACGGCGTCGACCGCGCCATCACCGCGTCGCGGGCATGCAGGCGCGGCTCGCGCAGCCACAGGCAGAGCGCAGCACCCACGATCAACAGGAGCCCCAGCGCCACGCGCGGGACCGACATATCATGCCCCAGCCCTGCCACCCAGAAGAGCGGGACGGTGAAGGCAATTTGTAAATACGCGAAGGGTGCCGAAATACTCACAGGCGCGGCGGCCGCGGAGCGGTCCAACGCGAGCAACGTGACGTACCCCAGCAGGCCGATGAGCACCATCACGAGCAGGTCCGGCAGCGAAGGCATGATCCAGAGGCCCGGCATGGCGGGCGTGAGCGCCACGAACACCCCGGCCGCGGTGTAGAACAGGTTGGTGCGCGTGGTTTCGGTGCGCAGCGAGCGCGTCATCACCACGTAGGCGCTGAAGCACAGCGCCATGCCCAGGGGGTAGATCAGCAGCGACCCGCCCGGCAGCCCATGCAGGCCATTGACCAGCAGCCCGCCCGCGCAGGCCACGCCCGTGGCCACCCACACCAGCAGCGGCACGCGGTCCTGCAGGAACACCCAGGCCAGGCCGAGGATCAGCAGCGGGCTGATCCAGAAGATGGTCATCACCGCGTGCCCCGACACCCCCATCTGCATGCCGATCACCCAGGACGCGGGCATGCCCAGCATGAGCAGGGAGCGCGCCACATGGAACACGGGGCGGCGCGTCTGCCACAGCGAGGCTGGCTCGCGCCATCCCCACAGCGCGGCCATGAGCGCCAGGTGCACGGCATAGCGCGTCCAGACCACCTGGTAGGGCGAATAGTGGCGCAGCACGTTGGCCGCCATCGCCTCGATTCCTGCCCACAGGAAGACGAAGACCAGCATCAGAAGGATGGCGCGGCGGTTGGCGGTCATGTCAGTGCCCCGCGACGAAAGAGGCGGCCTTCTCCAGGGGCATCGAGGGCCCGGCTGCGCCGGCCCAAGATGCCGTCCCCCCTCGAAGCGCCGAAGGCGCGCCGCAGAGGGGGGAAGCCGCGCAGCGGCGCAGGGGGGTGTTCATCGCCCCCTCACTCCAGCCCGGCATGGCCGGTGTCGGCCAGCAGCGAAGTCATGTGCCAGGACGAGCCGCGCCGGCGCCGGCGCAGCAGCAGCCACAGGCCGGCCGCGAGCAGCACGGCCGCCACGGCGATCAGGCCAGGCACGGGATGGCGCGCCACCCAGACGAAGGCCAGCGTGAACCCGATCTGCAGGTACAGCAGCGGCGCGGTGCGCGAGATCGGCGCCACCGCCGTCAGCCGCTCCAGCGCCAGCAGCGCCCCCAGGCCGAGCACGGCCACGCCCGCGAGCAGCAGCAGGTCCGGGGCGCTGGGCGTCACCCAGCCCGAGGGCATCAGGGGCAGCAGCAACAGGCAGGCGCCCAGGCCGGTGTAGAACAGGTTCACCCGGGTGGGCTCGGCATGCAGCAGCCGGGTCATCACCACGTAGACGCTGAAGCAGGCGGCCATGGCCACCGGGAACACCAGCAGCGCCGGCCGGGGCAGCGCGTGCGGGCCCAGCAGCAGGAACACGCCCACGCTGGCCAGCGCCGCGAAACCGAAGAGCCGCAGCGGCACGCGCTCGCGCAGCACCAGGCGGGACAGGCCCAGGATCATCAGGGGCGCGATCCAGAACACCGCCAGGAAGGTGACCGGCGCCAGGCCGCGCTGCACCCCCAGCGACCAGCAGGCCGGCATGCCCACCATCATCGCGGCGCGAAACAGCTGGGCCACCGGCCGGCGCGTGCGCCACAACGAAGGGCCGTTGCCCCGCCCGAACAGCATCCACAGCAAGGCCAGGTGCAACGCGAAGCGCAGGCACACGACCTGCGCCAGGCCGTAGCGCTGCAGGAGCACGCCGGTGAGCGCCTCCTCGGCCGCCCACAGGGCCACAAAGATGATCGTCAGGCGCACGCCAAGGGATCGGTAGGTCATCGGGTCTGCTCCAGTCGGGCCAGCAAGCGGGCCTCCAGTTCATCGTCGCTGAGCGAATCCAGGTCCGCGTCGGCATCGGGCACCTCGACCGCCGCCACCGCGGCGGGCGCCGTGGCTGGGGCCGGCGGCGCGGCCGGCTTGACGGTGAGCTGGGTTTCCAGGAAGCGCGCGAGCGCCCCCACGTTCGGGTAGTTGAAGGTCAGCGTGGACGGCAGCGCACGGGCCGCGCCGCGCTCCAGCCGCCGCTTGAGTTCCACGGCCATCAGCGAGTCCATGCCCAGGTCGAACAACCCGGTGGCGATCGGCACCACGGCCGGGCCGGCCAGGCCGAGCACCGAGGCCACTTCCTGCCGCACGAACTCCACCAGCAGGTCGTGGCGCATGGCCGGGGGGGCGGCTTCCAGCCTGGACTGCAGCGAAGGCCCGCTGTCCGCGCGCGGTGCCTGCGCCACGGCGGTGGGCGGCGCCATGCCCAGGTGCGAGAGCAGCGGCCGCGAGCGGCGCGCCTCGTGCAAGGCCTTGAGCGCGGTCCAGTCCACCTGGGCCACCACCGCCCGCCGCGCCGCGCCGCCCAGCAGCCGGCCCAGCGCGTCCAGCGCGTCGGCAGCGGCCATGGGTTGCAGGCCGCCTTCGCGGTAGCTGCGCTGGTCGTCGCTGGAGGCCAGCCGCATCACCTCCCAGGTGCCCCAGTTCACCGAGATCACGCGGCGCGCGGCGTCGCTGGCCTCGGCCAGGGTGTCGAGGAAGGTGTTGGCGGCCGCGTAGTGGGCCAGCCCCGAGGCGCCCAGCAAGGCGGTGGTCGAGGAGAACAGCACCAGGAAATCCAGTGGCAGGCCGCGCGTGAGGCGTTCAAGCACCAGCGTGCCGGCGAGCTTGGGTGCCAGCATCTGGCGCACCATCGCGTCGTCGAGCTGGAGCAGCGGCGCGGCGCTCAGCGCGGCAGCGGCGTGCATCACCCCGCGCAGCGGCGGTGCGTCGCGCCTGAGCTGCTCGAAGGCGCGCGCCATGGCGGCCTCGTCGGCCACGTCGGCCTGCACCGCGTAGACCCTGGCCCCCAGGGCCTCGATCTCGGCCACGCCGGGCGCGCCGGGGTCGGGATGGCGGCCCAGCAAGGCAATGTGGCGCGCGCCGTGGTCGGCCAGCCAGCGTGCCACCACCAGGCCCAGGCCGCCGAAGCCGCCGGTGACGAGGTAGCAGGCGTCGGCGCTGAAGGCCACGGGCGAGGCAGGCGGCGCATCGGCCTGCACCAGGCGCGCCACGCGCCGCTGGCCGTCGCGCCAGGCGACCTGGTCTTCCCCATCCAGCGCATCGAGCGCGGCAAGCAGCGTGTCCGTGGCCGAGGCCTGGGCCGCAGGCAGGTCGATCAGGCCGCCCCAGGCGCCGGGTTGCTCCAGCGAGAAGCCACGGCCCCAGCCCCACAGCGGCGCCTGCCAGGCCGCGCCCGGGCTCATGGCTCCACCGGCACCGCCCTGCACACCCTGCGTCACGAACCGGATGCGGCCCTGCCCTTGCGCGGCCGCCGCCAGCCAGCGGCGCGGCCACTCGCCCGCGAGCGCCTGGGCCTGCGCGGCGGCTTCGCGGTCATCGAGCCCGCGCGAGGCCAGCGCCAGGCCACCCAGGTAAACGATTTCGCCCAGCGCGCCGGCGGGGGGCGCGGCGTGCGCAGCGAACTGCTGCACCAGGTCGCCGCGCGCGCGCAGGCCCTCGGCCAGCGCCTGGCCCAGGCCCTGCTCGTCGCCCACCAAAGTCCAGGTCTGGCCACCGGTCGGGCGTTGCGCCAGCATCAGCGCCTGCTGCGCCGCGCCGCGCGTGGCCCAGCTGTCGTCGGGCACCGCGCAGGCGCCCTGGAAACCCAGGCCCTGGAGCGCGTCGAGCCACGCGGAGCGCGGCACCAGGGGATAGTCCGGGCGCAGGGCGGCGTCGGTGAAGCGCCACCAGCCTTCGGTCAGGCCGAAGGTGAGGTCCACCCAGCGCTCCGGTGCCACGCCTTCGAGCAGGAACAGCAGGGCACCCGGGGCCATCAGGCTTTTCGCGTGGCGCAGGGTCTGGGCCAGGTCGGCGGTGGCGTGCAGCACGTTGGCCGCGATCACGATGTCGTAGGCGCCGGCCGCGAAGCCCTGCGCCAGCGGGTCGCGCTCGATGTCGAGCAGCGCATGGCGCACAAAGGGGTACGCGGCGAAGTTCTCGGCCGCGCGCTCCAGGAACAGCGGCGAGAGGTCGGTGAAGGTGTATTCGGTGTGCCCGGCGGGCAGCAGCGGCAGCACGTAGGTGGTGGTGCCACCGGTGCCGGCACCGATCTCCAGCACGCGCAGGCGCGCGCCAGCCGGCCGTTGGGCGATGGCCGCCTGCAGGGCCTCGCCCAGCGCGCGGTTGTAGGTCTGGGCATAGGGCGATTCCACGTAGAGCTTGCGCGCCTCGTCGAACGACCCGCCCGGGAACAGCAGTTGCAGCGGGTCCTGCTCGCCGCGCAGCACGGCGGCCAGCGCGGGCCCGCAGCGGCGCAGCGTGCGCAGTTCGCCGTCGACCTCGCCGAAGGTGGCCATCACCGCGTCGTAGCGCGCCGCCGCATCGGCCGTGCCCAGGCGGGCCTGGACGGTGTGGCGCTCGCCTTCGCTGCGCAGCTGGCCGTCTTCGGCCAGCATCTGCAGCAGCCGCGCGAACAGGCGCTGGTGGCGCGGCACGATGCCCAGGCGTTGCGATTCCGACGCGGTGTCGAACGCGCGCCCGGGCGTGTCGTCGAAGCCGAGCTGGCGCAAGGCGGTGGCCACATGGTCGGCGCTGAGGCGATCGAGTTCGGGCAGCAGCCGCTCGTACACGGCCAGGCCGTGCTCGGCGGCGAGCGCACCGAAACGCTCGCGCAGGGCCGGCGCGAGGCCGGCGGGATCGGGCAGCGAGGCGGCGGCCGGCGCATGGGCCGGCGCGTCTTCCCACACCACGTCGTGGAACAGGCCGTGGCCCGAGGCATGGCCCAGGGAGCGCGCCAGCGCGTCGCGCGAAGCGCGGCGCAGTTGCACGCCCCGGATCTGGCCGAGCACGCCGCCGTCGAGCGAGCGCAGCGTGACCTCGGCCTGCCATGCGGGAGGCTGCGGCTCCTGGCCGGCCGCGTTGAGCAGGCGGGCGTGGCACCAGAGGCTCTCGGGCAATGGGCCGCCCAGGTCGATGCGCTCCAGGCCGGTGAAGAGGTAGGTGTGTTCGGTGTCCTCGGTCTGCGGCAGGGTCAGGCCGATGGATTGCAAGGCGCCGTCGAGCAGCGCCGGGTGCGCCCAGGTCACGGCTTCGCCGGCGCAGGCGCTGGGCAGCGCGATGCGCACCAGGGCCTCGCCGTCGCGGCGGTGCACCTCCTGCAGGCTGCGGAAGGCCGGCCCGAGGTGGATGCCCAGGGCTTCGAGGCGCTGGTGGTAGCCCTCGCCGCTGGTGGCCGCGCCCAGCGCATCGCGCGTGGCGGTGAAGCTGGTGGTGTCGGCACCGGCCTGGGCCTGGCGGGTGCTGCTGGGCAGCAGCCGGCCGCCGGCGTGCAGGCGCCACTCGCCCGAACCGTCGGCGGCCTGGCTGTACACGGAGAACGCCTGCGCGCCGCCGGACTCGGGGCCCAGGTGCGTCTGCACCGTGCGGCCCGCCTCGGGCAGCACCAGCGGCTCGACGATCTCGAAGGCTTCGACCGCGCGCAGCGCCCGGCCGTTGACCGCCTGGGCCGCGCCCTGCGCCAGTTCCAGCAGCAGCGGGCCGGGCACCAGCACCACGCCCTGCACCACATGGTCGGCCAGGTAGGGGGTGCTCGAAGGCGACAGCAGGGTCTCGAAGATGGGCACGGCGGTCGGCAGGCGCCGGCCGGGCAGACCGCTGGGCGCGGGCGCACGCACGGCCTTGTCGGCGCCTGGCGTGATCCAGAAATCGCGCCGCTCGAAGGGATAGGTGGGCAAGTCCACGCGCTGGCGCGCGTAGGGGCGGTCGACGCCGGCCCAGTCCACGGCCGCGCCCTGCACGTACAGCGCGGCCAGGCTGGTGTTGAGTTCGTGCCAGTCGCTCTTGTCGCGCCGCAGCGAGGTCAGCAGCAGGTGGTCCTGCTCGGGCAGCGAGCGCTGGGCCAGGGCCATCAGCACCGGGTGCGGGCCGACTTCCAGGAACACCCGGTAGCCCTGCCCGGCCAGCGTGGCGATGCCTTCGGCAAAACGCACCGGTTCGCGCAGGTGGTCGCGCCAGTAGCGCGCGTCGGGCGCACCGGGCGCGGGCAGCGCGGCGCCACCGGTCACGTTCCAGGCCACGGGAATCTGCGGCGCGCGCATGGCCACGGCGCGGGCGCAGGCTTCCATGGCGTCCAGCGCGGGCGCCACCAGGGGCGAGTGCGCGGCCAGCGAGACGAACAGCTTCTGGCCCTGCACGTCGCGCGTGGCGAAGTCGGCGAGCAAGGCATCGACGGCCTGGGCGTCACCGGAGACCACCACGCTGTCGGGCGCGTTGATGGCGGCGATGGCCAGCCGCTCGGCCAGGGGCGCGATGGCGCGGCCCACCTCGTCGGCCGAGGCGAACACGGCGGCCATGGCGCCACCGGGCGGCAGGGCCTGCATCAGCCGGCCGCGCTCGGCGATGAGTCTGAGGCCTTCTTCGAGCGTGAACACGCCGGCCACGCAGGCCGCCACGTACTCGCCCACGGAATGGCCGATCACGGCCGCGGGCTCGATGCCCCAGGCGCGCCAGAGTTGCGTGAGCGCGTACTCGACGGCGAAGAGCGCCGGCTGCGTCCACATGGTTTCGTGCACGGCCGCGCCTTCGCTCGGCCCGGCGCGCAGCACGGTCTTGAGCGTGCGGCCCTGGGCGTCGGCGCCCAGCAGGCGGTCGCAGCGGTCGATGATCTCGCGGTAGAGCGGCGAGGCGGCGTACAGGGCCTCGCTCATGCCGGGGTACTGCGAGCCCTGGCCGGTGTAGAGGAAGACCACCTCGGGCGACACGCCCGGCGTGGCGGTGCCACGGTGCAGCGCGGGGTGCGCGCGGCCTTCGGCCGCGGCCTGCAGGGCGGCGCGGGCCTCGCCGGCGTCGCTGGCCACCACGGCCAGGCGCTCGGCGAAATGCGAACGGCCCACGCCTGCGGTGTGGGCCACGTCCGCCAGCGGCGCGCCAG
>NZ_JAHCKK010000068.1 GCF_026125825.1 Hydrogenophaga sp.
GCGAGGTCGCGCCTCGCCAGCCGCGCCGCAAAGACTGCCTGTTCTATCACTCGACCACCCTGGCCGATGGCGAGGAAGTCACCGGTGAATGGGACCTGCGCCCCGCCACCGCCCAGTACCTGGGCGAGGTGGACTTCGCGGGCCGCTCGGTGATCGAGATCGGGCCGGCCAGCGGTTTCCTGTCGTTCCACATGGAGGCCGCCGGGGCCGAGGTCACCAGCCTGGAGCCCCCCATGTCGCACCTGTGGGACGTGGTGCCGTTCGAGGGCTTCGACACCCCCAAGTGGCGCCAGACCTTCACCCGCAACATCGAAGGCGTGCGCAATTCGTTCTGGTACGTGCACCAGCAGCGCCACTCCCGCGTGCGCATGGTCGAGGGCGACCCCTACGCCCTGCCCGAAGACTGCGGTCCGTTCGACATCGGTGTGCTCGCCGCGGTGCTGCTGCACTGCCGCCGCCCCTTCGACATGCTGCAGAGCGTGGCCCGGCGCACGCGCCGCACCCTGATCGTGACGGACCTGTACGACGCCACGCTCGGCCCGCGGGCGCTGGCCGAACTGCAACCGCACCGAGGCGTGGATCAGGTGGACACCTGGTGGCAGTTCACGCCCCAGTTCTTCGTCTCCGCGCTGGGCCTGCTGGGCTTCACCCAAGTCCGGGTCAGCACGCACCACCAGCGGCAGCCCTCGATGGACCGCATGGTGCCGCTGTTCACCGTGGTCGGCGAACGGCCCGAGGTGTGACCCCTTGAGCAGGGACCCCCACGCCGGCACCGACGACCTGCTCGGCCAGGCCTGGCAGGCCTTCGGTGAGGGCCGCCTCGACACGGCCCTGCACCTGGCGCTGCTGGCCCATGCCGATGCGCCGACGCCGCAGGCCGCCGCCGCGCTCGGCCACTTCCTCACGCACGCCGGCCACCTCGTGGCGGCCGAGGACGTGCTGCTCGCCGCCTGCGAGCGCACGCCCGATCACGCCCCCCTGCACGGCTGCCTGGGGCTGCTGCGCCAGCGGCAGGGCGAACCGGCGCTGGCCGCCGCGTCCCTGCGCATGGCCTGCCTGCTCGACGAATCGCTGCACGAGACCGCCTTCACCCTGGCCTGGCTGCTGCACGACCTCAACCAACTGCCCGAAGCGCGCGCCTGGGCCGAACGCGCGCTGCAGGGCGCCCGCCTGCCGGGCCGGCTGCTGCAGGTGGGCTGGCTGCATCAGAAGGCGGGCGAACTGGAGAGCGCGCTGGCCTTGTACGAGGAAGCCATCGCAGCCTATCCCTGGAACGCGGCCGAACAGGTGCGCCTGCACCTGCATCGCGCGCAATGCCTGGTGGCGCTGGGCCAGGCCGCCGGCGCGGCCGACTGCCTGGCCGACGGCCTCGCTCGCCACCCCGACGACCCCGAACTCCTGACCGCGCTGGCGGGCTGGGAGTGCGAACACGGGCACCTGGAGCGTGCCATCGACGTGGCGCGCCGCCAGGTCGACGCCTTTCCCGAGCAAGCCGCTGCCTGGCACCTGCTCGGTGCCTTGCAGCAGCGCGCGGGCGACCTGGTGGCCGCCGACCGCAGCTTCAACGAAGTGCAGCAACGCGACCTCGGGCGCTGGGACGCCTTGCTGCGCCGCGCGCAGATCCAGGTGCAGTGGCAGCGCCCGAACGACGCGCAATGGCTGCTGATGCAGGTCCTGGCGCGCCAGCCGCAATGCCTGCCCGCGCAGGCGCTGATGGCCCGCGTGCAGCTCGACCTCGGGCGCGTCGAGGCCGCGCGGCGCCAGTTGCTTCAGGGCTTGCGCACCCACCCGCGCCACGCCGATGCCTGGCTGGTGCTGGCGCAGGTGCATGCGCAGCGGCACCGCTGGGTGCTGGCGCGGCGCGCACTCGCGCGGGCCGGGCGCGCCGGCGGCGACGAAACCGAGGTGCTGCGCCTGCTGGGCTGGATCGCCAAGGACCAGGGCGACCTGGCCACCGCCAGCGGGGCCGTGCGCGAACTGCTGAGGCTGCGGCCGGACGACCACCCTGCGCGCGTGCAGGCCGCGTTCGTGTGCGCCGCCGCTGGCGACCTCGCCTCTGCCACCCTGCACGCGCAGGCGGCCGTGGCCCAGGACCCCGCCAGCGTGCAGGCCTGGCGCGCGCTGGCCCAGGTGCGCTACCGGCAGCAGCGGCTGGACGAAGCCCAGAGCGCCATCGAAACCGCCTTGCAACTGCAACCCGAGCGCGTCGACAGCCTGCGCCAGCTCGGCTGGATCTTGCTGGACGGGCAGCGCTTCGGCGCGGCCCGGCTGGCCTTCCTGCACGCCTGCGAACGCGCGACCGACCCGGCCTTGCCACTGCGCGAGCTGGCCGAAGCCTGCTTGCGGGGTGGCGCGTTCGCGCAGGGTCTGCAGGCGATCGACCGGCTGCAGGCCCTGCACCCTGACGATGCCCAGGCGCAGCTGCTGCGGGCGCGGCTGCTGAGCGAAGACCCTGCGTCCACCGTCGACGACCATGCGCGCGCGGTGGCCCTGTGCCGCGAGCTCATCGTCGAACGCCAGTGCGGCGCCGAGACCGTGCGCGCCCTGCTGCGCCTGCTCGGCCTGGGCGCCGCCGGTGCCCATGCCGCGCTGGCCCTGGTGCCGCACGCCGACCGCCTCAGCGCGCACCGGGCGGCGATCGCCGAAAGCACGGCCTGCCACGGCCACGGCGCCTTGCAGCGGCTGGCGCAGGCCGCCGCGCAAGACTTCCCGCAAGACCCCTGGCTCGCCAGCGCCGCGCTCTACGCCCAGTCGCTCTGCGCCGACGCCACGCGCGACAGCCTGGCCGAAGCCGCGCGGCACGTGTTCCGCGACCTCAAGCTGCGCTCGGGCCTGCACCCGTGGCAATGGCCCGACCTGCCGCGCCGGGCGGGTGCGCGCCCCCGCATCGCCTACGTCGCCGGCCAGTTGCACGAGCGCCTGCTGCGCCGCGTGCTTGCCAGCCACGACCCCCTGGCCGCCGAGGTCTTCCTCTTCGCGCGCCGGCCCATGGCCGGCCTGCCCGCCCACATCCACCAGGAGCCGCTGGACCCGCCCGAGCTCGCGCGCGCCTGCGTCGCCAACCGCATCGACGTGGTCATCGACGCCGGGGGCCTGCACCCCTTCGAAGGCCAGTTCGACGTGCTGCAGGCGCTGACACGGCGGCTGGCGCCGCTGCAGGTCGGCTGGCTGGGCTGCTGGGGGCCGGCAGGCGGCCTGTTCGACGCCCTGCTCTGCGACGCCTTGGCGGTGCCCGCCGACCACGAGGCGCAGCACGAAGAGGCGCTGTGGCGGCTGGACGGTGGCCAGTGGTGCTGGGATCCGCCCACCCACGCACCGGTGCCGCTGCCGCCCCCCGTGCAACACACCGGCGCCGTGACCTTCGGCGTGGTCGCGCGCGGCCTGCGGCTCAACGACCACAGCCTGCAGACCTGGGCGCGCTGCCTGGTGGCGCGGCCCGGCTCGCGCCTGCGTTTCGTCGGTCCGGTCGCCGGCGACTGGCCGCAGCGCGCGCACATCCTCGCCACCTTGCACGCCCACGGCGTGAGCGGCGAGCGCGTGAGCTTCGACCCGCCGCGCCCCTACGAAGACCTGCTGGCGTGGTTCCAGCAGATCGATCTGGTGCTCGACAGCTTTCCCGGCAACGGCGGCCTGAGCCTGCTCGACCCGCTCTGGATGGGCGTGCCCGTGGTCACCCTCAGCGGCGACCGCGCCGGCGCGCGCCAGGGTCATGCCATCCTGGACGCCCTCGGCCTGCAGGCCTGGGCGGCCGACACGCCCGAGCGTTTCGTCGAGAAGGCCGTGGCCCTGGCGGGCGACACCGCGGCCCTGGCGCACCACCGGGCCACGTTGCGCGCGCGCATGAACGGCGCGCCGCTGACCGATGGCCGGCGCGTGGCGCGCCAGATCGAAGCCCTGTGCGCGCAGGCCGTCGCCCAGGCCGACCCGGGTGTGTGCGCCAGCGATCCCAAGACCCGCCTGCGCGCCCAGGCGCGGCGTGCGCTGCAGGCCTGGCTCGACAAGCCCGGGGCCCGGATCGTCCTGCCCGAACCCGCCCCGCAGACCGTGCCCGACCTCTCCGTCGTCGTGGTGCTCTACAACCAGGCCGGGCTCACGCGGCGCACGCTGCAAGCCCTGGCCGACCAGCGTGGCCTGACTTTCGAGACCATCGTCATCGACAACGCCTCCAGCGACGAGACGGCAGCGCTGCTCGCGCGCGTGACGGGCGCACGCATCGTCGTCAACGCCGACAATACCGGCTTCCTGCTGGCCGCCAACCAGGGCGCGGCCCTGGCGCGCGGGCGCCACCTGGTGTTCCTCAACAACGACGCCATCGTCCAGCAAGGCGCGCTGCGCGCCGCGCGCGACCGGCTCGATGCCGACCCCGCCGTCGGCGCGCTGGGCGGGCGCATCGTGCTGAGCGCGGGCGGGCTCCAGGAGGTGGGCAACCTCCTCTTGCGCGACGGCAACGCGCACGGCATCGGGCGCAACGAAGACCCCTTCTGCCCCGCTGCCATGACCAGCCGCGCCACCGACTACGTCTCCGGCGTGTTCCTGGCCGTGCCGGTGCCGCTGTGGCGCATGCTCGGCGGCTTCGACGAAGCCTTCGTCCCGGCCTACTACGAAGACGCCGACTTCTGCCTGCGCGTGTGGCGCGCCGGCTTTCGGGTGGTGGTCGAGCCCGGCGTGCTGGTCGAACACGTGGAGTGGGGCAGCGCCCCCGGCGACGAAGCGAGCCAGCGCATGCGCGCCAACCGCGCGCGCTTTCAGGCGCGCTACGCCGACTGGCTGCGAGACCGCCCCTACCCCATGACGCCCCGGCTCGACGGCGACCGCTGGCGCTCGCCCGAAGACCTGCCGCGCCGTCCTCGCGTGCTCATCATCGACAACGAAGTGCCCCACATGGTCAAGGGCGGCGGGCTGCCGCGCGCGCGCCTCATGCTGCAGGCCCTGCGCGACTGGCCGGTGAGCTTCTTCCCGCTGTGGCAGACCGATGACGATTGGCGCGCGGTGCATGCCTCGGTGCCCTCCAGCGTCGAAGTGGTGCTGCACCATGGCCTGGCGCGCCTGGAATCGTTCCTGGAGCGCCGCCGCGGCGTGTACGACGTGCTGCTGGTCAGCCGCCCACCCAACCTGCGCGCGCTGCAACCCCTGCGCGCGCGCCGCCCCGAGCTCTTTGCCGGCATGCGGCTGGTCTACGACGCCGAAGCGCTCTTTGCGCTGCGCGAGATCGCCGAGGCCGGCGTGCGCGGCAAGCCGATGCCGCGCGCCGCAGCGCAGGCGCACCTGGCGCGCGAAATCGCCCTCGCGCGCGGCGCCAGCGACGTGCTGGTGGTCTCGCAACGAGACGCCCAGTGCTTCCGCGCGGCCGGCCACCGCGTCACCCTGCTCAGCCACGGCATGGCCGTGCGCCGCGAAGCGCCCGGGCCGGCCGGGCGCAGCGGCTTGCTCTTCGTGGGCGCGCTGCACCCGGACACGCCCAACGAGGACGGGCTGGTGTGGTTCATCGAACACGTCATGCCGCTGCTGCGCGCCCGCCTGCCTCGGCCCCCGGTGCTCTGCGTCGTGGGCATCAACCGGTCGAAGCGGGTCATGGCGCTGGCCGGCGACGATGTGCAAATGCTCGGCCCGCGCGACGCACTGGCGCCGCTGTACGACGGCGCGCGCGTCTTCATCGCGCCGGTGCGCTTCGCCGGCGGTGTGCCAGCCAAGGTGATCGAGGCCGCCGCGCAGGGCATTCCGGTCGCCGCCTCCGCGCTGCTCGTGCGCCAGCTTGGCTGGCGCGAAGGCATCGACATCCAGGCTGGCCGCGACGCGCAGACCTTCGCCGAGGGCATCGCGCGCCTGCTGCGCGACGACAGCCTGTGGCAACGGCAACAGCAGGCCGCCTGGCAGCAGTGCGCCGAGCGCTACGCACCACAGCGCTTCGAGCAGCTGTTGCGGCATGTGCTGGAGGGTGCCCCGTGAGCGCCCCCGTGCACCCGCTGGAGACCGCAGCCCTGCGCCGCTGGCGCCGCCTGCGCGCCGAGGGCTCGGTGGCCGCCGCCCAGGCGGTGCTGTGGGACGCGCTCGCGCAGGAGCCCAACCTGCCCGGCGTGCACGTGGCCCTGGCCCGGCTGCGCTGGCCGGGGCCCGACTACCGGCACTGGCTCACCTGGTTCCACCAACACCTCCAGCCGCGCGTGTACCTGGAGCTGGGCGTGGAGCATGGCCACACGCTGGCGCTGGCAGGGCCGCAGACGCGGGTGATCGGCGTGGACCCCGCGCCCAAGGGCGACCCCTTGAGCCGCTGCGCGGGCCCGGCACGGCTGTACCGCCGAACCAGCGCCGACTTCTTCGCCGACGTCCCGTCCGACAGCGGCCTGGCCGACACCGGCTTCGATCTGGCCTTCATTGATGGAGATCACAGCTTCGACACCGTGCTCGACGACGTCATCGGCGCCGAGCGCCTCGCCGCGCCGGGCGCGGTGCTGCTGCTGCACGACACCGTGCCGCTGACCGCCGAGACCGCCGGGCGCGAACAGCGCACCGGTTTCCACACCGGCGACGGCTGGAAGATCGTGCCCTGCCTGCGCGCCCTGCGGCCCGACCTGCACATCGTCACCCTGCCCACCGCGCCCTCCGGCCTCACCGTGGTGACCGGGCTCGACCCGTCGAACACGCTGCTGGGCGAGCGACGGGCCGCGATCCGCGAGAGCTACGCCCGCCTACCGCCCGACGCCGCCCTGAGCGCGCCGTCGCGCGTGCTGGCCCTGGGTCTCAACGACCCCGATGCGATGCGGCGCTGGCTGCGGCAGGCCGGCGGCGGGCGATGACGCAGGCAAAGTCGTGCCCGACCTGCCCCGTGCGGATCAGCTCGTCCTCGGCCTGCATCAAGGCATTCAGGTACGGCGCTTCGGCCGCCGGCGCGAAATTCTGAGCGATGCTCCCGAGCACCAGGTGCAGCATCGAACCGCCATAGGGACGCACGGCCTGGATGTCGAAATGCCCTGGCAACAGCGGCAACTGCTCGGACGACCGCACGGCCTCGCTGGCATCCACGGCGATCACTTCCTGCACGCTGGGACGGCGCGCGTTGCCCTTGAGGCGGCCGTCGGTGGTCATGCGCAGGCGCGGCGGCAGCAGATCGAGCAAGGTGTTGAGGTGGCGCTCTTGCGCCTGCGGCCACTGGAAGCGGTCCGGGCCCACGTACTCGTCGAGAAAGAACCAGCCGCCGGGCACCAGCAGCGTGGCCACGTCCGCGTACAGGCGCTCGAGCTCGCTGCAGTGGTGCACACCGGCCACGCCCAGCACGGCATCGAAGGACCCGGGCAGGAAAGGCGCGTGCCCCAGGGGCAGGCGGTTCATGTCGGCGTGGTGGTACTCGATGGGCAGCCCCTCGGCAGCGGCCTGTGTGCGCGCGCGCGCCAGCACCTGGGACGAGAGGTCGAGCGCCACCGCCGAGGTGGCCCAGCCCCGGGTCACGGCCTCGCGCTCCACATGCCCCACGCCACAGGCCAGCACCAGGATCCGCCGAAGCGGCAGGGCTCGCTCGGCGGCCACCTGGCGGAAGAACCACTCCAGCGGGTGCACGGTCGCATCGCCCGACACCATTTCAGCAATGCGGGCCTTCACCGCCGGCAGGTGGGTCCAGTGCAGGCCGTGTTCGGTCCAGGTGGCCGGGTCGCCCCAGGCGGCATCGAGCTGGGTGGCAAGGCCGGGGTCGGCGGGTGTGGAACGGGTCGCAGAGGACATCGCAGGCGCGTGAAAAGAGGGGGCAGACCCGCATAGTGTGCTCGATAGAATTTGTGCGCCCGCCACCGCACCCGAGACCGCCCAACATGTTCCCTCCCGGCCACTACTACTCGCCCTTGCCCGACCTGGATGCGGTTCGGCGCGACGAGGCCCGGTTGTTCGGCACACCGCCGGCCACCCTGCCCGGCATCGATCTGCGCGAGGCCGAACAACTGGCGCTGCTGCACGGCTTCGCCGCGCTCTACCCCGACATCCCGTTCGGCGACGAGCCCCGGCCCGGGCTGCGCTACCACTACCTGAACCCGGCCTACAGCTATTCCGACGCGATCATGCTGCACTGCATGCTGCGCACGCTGCGGCCGGCCCGCTTCGTGGAGATCGGGTCAGGTCATTCGTCGTGCGTCACGCTCGACACCAGGCAGTATTTCCTGGATCCGTCGATGCACACCACCTTCATCGAGCCCTACCCGCAGTTGCTGCAATCGCTGTTGCGCCCCGAGGATCGGGCCACCACGACCCTGCTGGCGCAGCCGCTGCAGGAGGTCGATCTGGCGGTGTTCGCGCAGCTGCGCGAGGACGATGTGCTGTTCATCGACTCCACGCACGTGGGCAAGATCGGCAGCGACGTCAACCGACTGCTGTTCGAAATCCTGCCGGCGCTGGCGCCGGGCGTGGTGATCCACCTGCACGACATCTTCTATCCCTTCGAGTACCCGAAGGCGTGGATCTACGAGGGCCGCGCCTGGAACGAGGCCTACCTGGTGCGGGCCTTCCTTCAGTACAACAGCGCCTTCGAGGTGCTGCTGATGAACACCTACATGGCCCACTTCCACCGCGACTTCTTCGCCGCGCACATGCCGGCCTGCCTGCTCAACACGGGCGGCAGCCTGTGGCTGCGCAAGACCGCCTGAGCCCTCAGCCCAGGCCCTGGGGGTGGCCGGTCAGGCGGCGCAGCCGCGCACCCTCTTCCGTGTGGTCCTGCGGGCACAGGATGCCCTCGACGCCGTACCGACGGCCGTTCATGAAGCGCCCCACCCGATCGAGCATGCGCGCGGGATGGCTCGCCACACAGGCCTCGTCCTTCACGAACACCGCCACGAAGTCGCTCCAGACGTCGAGCCGCTGGTAGGCGGTGAACGACTCCAGCAAGGCCGGCCGATGGCCCGAGCGCACGCCCCACCGCACGAGCGCGCCGCCGGCATCGGGGTAGAAGCGCCAGCAGTCCACCGGGTAACGGTGGAAGTCGCCGTTGGACGGGGCGTTCAGGTAGAACAGGCCATCGGGCTTGAGCACCCGCAGCACCTCGTTGAAGCTCAGCCAGAACAGCTCGATGTGCTCGAAGCAGGAGCTGCTGACCACGGCATCGATGCTGCCGTCGGCGAACGGCAGGTGGTACGGGTCGTCGAGCACCACGTCCACGCCGCGACCGGGCGCGAAGTCCACGCCGATGTAGTGGCTGGCCGCTGGCGCCAGCGCGCGCAGCGAGCCGTTCACGTCCTGCGCCCCGATGTCGAGCACCGTGGGCGCGGCCTGCGGGCTCAGGTAGGTGTCGAAGAACAGCCGACCGTTCTCGAACGCGCTGGGGTGCATCTGAGCCGATCGGCGCGCCCGCTCAGCCCGCCGCGTTGAGCTGCTGCTCGAGCTGGTGCAGCACCTGGTAGCAGGCGAACACCCGGCCCACGCTCGAATTGGGCTCGCGGCCTTCGCGGATCGCGGCGAAGAACTCGCGGTCCTGCAACTCGATGCCGTTCATGCTCACGGCCACCTTGGACACGTCGATCTGCTCTTCCTTGCCGTTGAACAGGTCGTCGTAGCGCGCGATGTAGGTCGCGGTGTCGCCGATGTAGCGGAAGTAGGTGCCCAGCGGGCCGTCGTTGTTGAACGAGAGCGACAGCGTGCAGATCGCGCCGTTGGCGGCCTTGAGCTGGATGCTCATGTCCATGGCGATGCCCAGCGTGGGGTGGATCGGGCCCTGCACGGCGTTGGCCTGCACGATGGGGCTGTTGGCCTGGTAGGCGAACAGGTCCACCGTGTGCGCGGCGTGGTGCCACAGCAGGTGATCGGTCCAGCTGCGGGCCTGGCCCAGCGCGTTGGTGTTGGTGCGGCGGAAGAAATAGGTCTGCACATCCATCTGCTGGATGTTGAACTTGCCAGCCGTGATCTCGTTGTGCACGTACTGGTGGCTGGGGTTGAAGCGGCGCGTGTGGCCGCACATCGCCACCAGGCCGGTCTTCTGCTGCAGCTCCACCACGGCCTGCGCGCCCGCGAGGCTGTCGGCCAGCGGGATCTCGACCTGCACGTGCTTGCCTGCGTTCAGGCAGGCCAGGGTCTGTTCGGCGTGCATCTGCGTGGGCGTGCAGAGGATGACGGCGTCCAGCTCCTTGAGCGCCAGCGATTCGGACAGCTCGGTGGTGACGTGGCCGATGCCGTACTTGGCAGCGACTTCCTTCGTTTTGTCCAGCTCGCGGCCGATCAGCGAAATCACTTCCACGCCGTCGATGTTCTTGATGCCGTCCAGGTGCTTGATGCCGAAGGCGCCAGCGCCGGCCAGGGCGACTTTGATGGTTTTGCTCATGTCAGTTGTTCTCCAGAATCAAATGGCCCACGGCGGTGTTGCTCGCAGGCACATGGTAGAAGCGTTGCACGGCCTTCGGCGCAGGGCCGCCGGCCGCATCGGCCATCGCGCCGCGCGCGATCAGCCACATCACGAGTTCGATGCCTTCGCTGCCCGCTTCGCGCACGTAGTCGATGTGCGGGATGCTGGCGGCGGCCTCGGGGTCGTTGATCAGCTTGTCGAGGAAGGCGTTGTCGAAGTCCTTGTTGATCAGGCCCGCGCGCGGTCCCTGGAGCTGGTGGCTCATGCCGCCCGTGCCCCAGATGTGCACGTTGATGTCCTCGTCGTAGCTGGCCACGGCCTTGGCGATGGCCTTGCCCAGGTTGTAGCAGCGCCGGCCGCTGGGCACGGGGTACTGCACCACGTTGACCGCGAACGGGATCACCGGGCAGGGCCAGGCTTGCGGCTGGCCGCACATCAGCGAGAGCGGCACGGTCAGGCCGTGGTCCACGTCCATCTTGTTGACGATGGTCAGGTCGAAGTCCTGCTGGATGACCGACTGCGCGATGTGCGAGGCGAGGCTGGGATGGCCGATCACCTTGGGCACGGGGCGCGGGCCCCAGCCCTCGTCGGCCGGCTGGTACTCGGCCGCCGTGCCGATGGCGAACGTGGGAATGATGTCCAGGCTGAACGCGGTCGCGTGGTCGTTGTAGACCAGGAAGATCACGTCGGGCTTGTTGTCCTTCATCCACTGCTTGCCGAACTCGTAGCCCTTGAAGACCGGCTGCCAGTAAGGCTCCTGGGTCTTGCCGAGGTCGAGCGCGGCGCCGATGGCCGGAACGTGCGAGGTGTAGACGGATGCGGTGATTTTGGCCATGTCAGTGCTTTCCCTGGGGTTGGCGGTGCGCCTGGGCATCGCCGTCTTCGCCGACCACGCGGTTGCCTTCGGCCGATCGGCCGCCGCCCACCATCATGTTGCGGTATTCGTCCTCGGTCATGCCGGTCATGGAGCCTGCCATCTGCTGGAAGCTCTTGCCATCGGTGGCGCCGATCTTGGCCAGGAAGTAGATGTTGCCGCCCAGGCGGATGCACCAGTTCAGGTCGCGCGCGAGCACGGCCTGCTTCTGCTCTTCCGTCATGGCCCACTCGTCGAGGTAGGCGCGCTCGTCCTTCTTGAAACGCTCGCGGTTCTCGGCCTTCATCAGGCTCATGCAGAACTGGTTGAGCCAGTAGCCCTTGCGGCTTTGCTCGGCGTCGAAGATGGTCGTGCCGGGCACGTCCAGGTAGGGTTTGTCCAGGGCCATGGTCAGTTCTCCTCGGGCCAGTAAAGGCGCATGGGGTTGGTCACCAGCAGCTTCTTCTGCAGTTCGGCCGTGGGCGCGATCTGCGGAATGAAGTCGACCAGCAGGCCATCATCGGGCATGTGGTCCTTGAGGTTGGGGTGCGGCCAGTCGGTGCCCCACAGCACGCGGTCGGGGAACTCCTCGACCACCTTGCGCGCAAACGGGACCACGTCCTGGTAGGCCGCCTGTTCGCCATCGAGGGCCTTGGGGCCGGTCACGCTCAGGCGCTCCGGGCAGCTCACCTTGCTCCACACGTTGGGGTGCTGCCGCATGAACTTGAGGAACAGCTCGAACTCGGGGCCATCCACCGGCTTGCTCACGTCGGGGCGGCCCATGTGGTCCACCACCACGGTGGTGGGCAGCGCGGTGAAGAAGTCCCACAGCTCGGGCAGGTCCACCGCCTCGAAGTAGATCACCACGTGCCAGCCGAGCTTCGCGATGCGGCCGGCGATCTCCATCAGCTCGTCCTTGGGCGTGAAGTCCACCAGGCGCTTGACGAAGTTGAAGCGCACGCCGCGCACACCCGCGGCGTGCAGCTGCTGCAACTCCTCGTCGGTCACGCTGCGCTTGACGGTGGCCACGCCCCGCGCCTTGCCGCCGCTGGAGAGGCAGGCATCGACCATGGCGCGGTTGTCCGCGCCATGGCAGGTGGCCTGCACCACCACGTTGCGCGAGAAGCCGAGGTGGTCGCGCAGGGCGTACAGCTGCGCCTTGCTCGCGTCGCAGGGCGTGTACTTGCGCTCCGGCGCGTAGGGGAATTCGGCACCGGGGCCGAACACGTGGCAGTGCGCGTCCACCGCACCGGCGGGCAGCTGGAAGCGCGGCTTGCTCGGGCCGTCGTACCAGTCGAGCCAGCCTGCGGTCTTGGTGAAGTCACCGGAAGTCGGTTTTGTCATTCTCAAATCCTTCTGCATGAAGTGACGCTGTCCAGAAACACCGCGGAACCGGCTTTGCCGGGCCGCTGGTGTTGCCCCCTTTCAAGGTGGTCGCGCAAAGCGCGGCGGGGGTTAGTCGATATAGCGCAAGCCGGCGGCGGCCAGGGGCTCGCGCATCTTGTACATGTCCAGCCCCAGCACGCCGTTGGCGAGCTTGGCGCGCTTCTCGCCCTCGAAGCTCTCGCGCTTTTGCGCGGCTTCCAGTGTGGCGGCGGCGCGCGCGGCGGGCACGCAGACCACGCCGTCGTCGTCGGCCACGATCACGTCGCCCGGCGTCACCAGCATGCCGGCGCAGACGATGGGGATGTTCACCGAGCCCAGCGTGGCCTTGATGGTGCCCTTGCTGCTGATGGCCTTGCTCCACACCGGAAAGCCCATCTTCTGCAGCTCCTTCACATCGCGCACACCGGCGTCGATGACGAGGGCGCGGGCGCCGCGCGCCTGGAACGAGGTGGCCAGCAGGTCGCCGAAGTAGCCGTCGGTGCACTCGGCGGTGACGGCCGCCACCACGATGTCGCCGGGCTGGATCTGCTCGGCGGCGACGTGCATCATCCAGTTGTCACCGGGCTGCAGCAACACGGTGACGGCGGTGCCACTGACCTGCTGACCCGAATAGATCGGGCGCATGTAGGGCTTGAGCAAGCCCACGCGGCCCATGGCCTCGTGGACGGTGGCCGAGCCCAGTGCGGCCAGGCCGTCGGCGGCCGCGCGGTCGGCGCGGGTGATGTTGCGGTAGACAACGCCCAATTCATACATGTGGAACTCCTTACAGGCCCTTGGCCTTGAGACGCGCATCCAGGCGCGGGAACACGCGGCGCACATTGCCTTCGTAGATCTGGTGCTTGTCGTCCGCACTCAGGATCTTCGACGCCTCGATGTAACGCTTGGTGTCGTCGTAGTAGTGGCCGGTCGTGGGGTCGATGCCGCGCACCGCGCCGATCATCTCGCTGGCGAACAGCACGTTCTTCACCGGGATCACGGTGTTGAGCAGGTCGATGCCGGGCTGGTGGTAGACGCAGGTGTCGAAGAACACGTTGTTCATCAAGTGCGTGTCCAGCAGCGGCTTCTTCATCTCCTGCGCCAGGCCGCGGAAACGGCCCCAGTGGTAAGGCACCGCGCCGCCGCCGTGCGGGATCAGGAACTTCAGCGTCGGGAAGTCCTTGAACAGGTCACCCTGGATCAGCTGCATGAAGGCGGTGGTGTCGGCGTTGAGGTAGTGCGCGCCGGTGGTGTGGAAGCAGGCGTTGCAGCTGGTGCTCACGTGGATCATGGCCGGCAGGTCGTACTCGACCATCTTCTCGTAGATGGGGTACCAGTGCTTGTCGGTCAGCGGCGGGCTGGTCCAGTGGCCGCCCGAAGGATCGGGGTTGAGGTTGATGCCGACCGCGCCGTATTCCTTGACGCACTTCTCCAGCTCGGGAATGCAGGTCTTGGGATCGACACCAGGCGACTGCGGCAGCATGGCCACCGGCACGAAGTGATCGGGGAACAGCGTGGACACGCGGTGGCAGAGTTCGTTGCAGATGGCCGCCCAGGTGCTGGAGACGTTGAAGTCGCCGATGTGGTGGGCCATGAAGCTCGCGCGCGGCGAGAACAGCGTGATGTCGCTGCCGCGTTCCTTCATCAGCTTGAGCTGGTTGGTTTCGATGGACTCGCGCAGTTCGTCGTCGCTGATCTTCAGGTCGGCGACCTTCGGCATGAGCGCCGGGTCCTGGATGCCCGCGATCTGCTGGTTGCGCCAGGCTTCCAGCGCCTTGGGGGCGGTGGTGTAGTGGCCGTGGCAATCGATGATGAGACTCATGTTGGCTTTCTCCTCTGTTGTTCGGGGGGTCAGGCGGGTTCCATGCCCTGGCGGCGCTTGGCGGCCTCGGCATCGGGGGATGTCATGAATTCCAGCAGCGCGCGCACGCGCGCGGCCTGGGGTCCGTCCACCGGAAGCCCGGCAGAAAAGACGGTGGTGATTTCGACCTCAGGCGGCATGCCGCCCACCAGGGTGATGCCTTCGACGTGGATCAACTCGCTGAGCTGCTGGAAGCCCAGCTCCACCTCGCCCCTGGCCACCAGCGTGCCCACCGGCACACCGGGTGGCGCCTGCACGGTGCGCCCGCGCACCTCGTCGGCCACACCCCAGCGCTCGAACAGCGCGGCCAGCGCCACGCCACTGGGGCCGGTGGAGTAGCTGATGCTGCGGGCGGCGAGCACGGCGCGCTGGAGCGCCGCTTCCGAGCCGATGTCGGGCACCTGCGCGCCTGCGCGCACCGCGACCGCCACACTCGATCGCACCAGGTCCACCCGGCTGCCGGCCTGCAAATGGCCGGCGGCGATGAGCTTGTCGATCGCGTCGGAGGCGAGGATCACCACATCGAAGCGCTCACCGGCGGCCACGCGTTTGGCCGCGTCCACGCCGCCGACGGCCTCGATCGCCACCGAGCCGCCGGCGCGCTGCTCGAACGCCGCCCCCAGCTCGGCCAGCACCTGGCGGGTGGCCATGGACGAAATGCCTCGGATGCTCGGTGGGGTCTCGGTGGTCATGGGCGCGGACTCGGGTTGAAGCGCGCATTGTGACCCCCACCACCCCTCAAGAAAAGTCGCAGTCACGGCTATCAGCTAGAACAAAATCACATAACTATGATGGGGGGCTGCAACCCGACCTTTCCCATGGACCTGAAACAACTCGAATACTTTGTGCGCGTGGCCGAACTCGGCAGCTTCACGCGCGCGGCCATGGCGCTGAATGTGGCGCAACCGGCGCTCTCGCGCCAGGTGCGCCTGCTGGAGGTGGAGCTGCGGCAGAACCTGCTGGTGCGCAACGGCCGGGGCGCCACACCCACCGAGGCCGGCAAGCTCCTGCTGGCGCACGGGCGCGGCATCCTGCACCAGGTGGAGCGCGCGCGCGAGGAGCTGGGCCGGGTGCGCGGCGCGCTGGCCGGGCGCGTGGCCATCGGCCTGCCGCCCAGCCTGGCGCGGGTCCTCACGGTGCCGCTCACACGCGCCTTCCGCCAGCAACTGCCGCAAGCCAGCCTGTCGATCAGCGAGGGCCTGTCCATGACCATGCAGGAATCGCTGGTGACCGGCCGGCTGGACATCGCGGTGCTCTACAACGCACAGCCCTCCCCTGAACTCGAGATCCACCCGCTGCACGACGAGGAACTGGTGCTGGTGGAGCCCCGCCCGCCGGGGCTGCCCGAAGACCCGCCGCCCCTGGCGATTCCGCTGCGAGAGGTGGCCGCCCTGCCGCTGGTGATCCCCAGCCGGCCCAACGCGATCCGCATGCACGTGGAAACCGAGATGGCCAACATCGGCTGCCGGCCCCACATCGCCCTGGAGATCGACGGCGTCTCGGCCATCCTCGACCTGGTGGCCGACGGCGCTGGGGCCGCCCTGCTCTCGCGCAACGCGGTGTTCAGCTCGATCCGGCCCTCGGCCTATCGCATGCGCGCGGTGAGCGACCCACCGCTGCGCACCCGCCTGTGCCTGGCCGTGAGCTCACAGCGCCCGGCCACGCTCACGCAGCAGACCACGTTGGAACTGATCCGCAAGCTGGTGGAGTAACCCCCCGCCGCGCGGCGGGGGGTCAGCCCTTCAACATCCAGAGGATGGCGCTGAGCGTGAAGAACGAGGCCACCGTGGTGGCCAGCAGCGCGGCGGCGGTGAAGCCTTCGTGCCCGTGCCGCTGCGCCAGCAGCGGGTAGATGCCCAGCATGGGCATGGCCGCCGACAGCACCACGGCCGCGCGCAGTTCGCCGGTGAGGGCCGGCAAGCCGATGAGGGGCAGCAGCACCACAGCGGCCCAGACGGCGGCGGGGTGGAGCAACAGCTTGCCCACGGTGATCTGCGCCACCTGGCGGCGCAGGCCGCGCACCTGCAGCCCCACCAGCGTGCCGCCAATGATGAACAGCGCCAGACCGCCGCTGGCCGCGCCGAACAGGTTGACCGTGCGCGCGATCACCGAGGGAATGGGCCAACCCAGCAGGGCGACCAGGAAACCCAGCACGATCGCGACGATCATGGGGTTGCGCACCAGGCGGTGCAGCGTTTCGCGCAAGGCCTGCCGCCAGGAGGAGCGCGCCGTGGTCGATGCCCCCACGTCGGCCAGCGTCATCAGCAGCGGCAGCTTGATGAGGTTTTCCACCAGCAGGTTCATCGCCAGCGCCACGCCTGCCAGCGGGCCGATCGCCAACAGCACCACCGGGTAGCCGATGAAGGTGCTGTTGCCACAAGTCATGCCCATGGTGATGTAGGCGCTCTGGGTCAGCGGGCGCTTCTGCAGCCGGTGCGTGACCCACAGGCTGACGAGCAGCCACACCACCGAGCCCACGCCGAAAGCCAGCAGGTAGGCCGGCTGCAGCAACTCGGCGATCGGCCGCGAGGCCAGCGCGTTGAACAGCAGCGCGGGCAAGGCGAACTGAATCACGAACTTGCCCATCACCCGCATGTCCGCTGGCGAAAACACGCGCCAGCGCACGGCCGCAAAACCGAGCGCGATGCAGAGGTAGATCGGCCCGGTGATGGCCAGGATGTCGAGCAAGGGGAGAAAAGAGAAAGAGAGAAAAGAAACGGATCAGCCAGCGCGCAGGGACCGATCCAGAATGCCCGCGGAACCGGCTTCGCCGGGCCGCAAGGCATGCCCCCCGCCAGGGGGGTCGCGCGTCAGCGCGGCGGGGGGTGCTCCGATCACTGCTTCTGAATCTTGGCCCGCTCGATCACACCGCTCCAGCGGCGGATATCGGAAACCAGCAAGGCCGCGTTCTGCTCGGGCGTGCTGGAACGGGCGTCGATGTTCAGGTTGCGCAGCTTCTCGCGCACGCCGGGATCGGCCACCGCCGTGGCGATCTCCTTGTTCAGCCGCTCGACCACCGCGCGCGGCGTCTTCGACGGCACGGCCAGCGCGTTCCAGGAGGAAGCGATGTAGTCCTTGACGCCGGCTTCCACCGCCGTGGGCACCTCGGGCAGCACGATGGAACGCTTCTCGCCGGTGACGGCCAGCGCGCGCAGGGCACCGCCCTGGATCTGGGTGAGCACCGGCGCCAGGATTTCCACCGCCACGTCCACCTGCTGGCCGCGGATCGCGCCGATCAGCGCGGGCGAGCCGTTGTAGGGCACGATCTGCGCCTCGATGCCGGCCGTGCTCTTGAACAGCTCGGCCGCGAGGTGCTGCGTGCTGCCGATGTTGATGCTGCCGATGTTGATCTTGCCGGGGTTGGCCTTGGCAAAGCTCACCAGCTCGCCCAGCGTCTTGTGCGGCGAGTTCGCAGGCACCACGACGGCGATGTCGAAGTAGCCCAGCGTGGAGACGGGCGTGAAGTCCTTGACCGTGTCAAACGGCAGCTTCTGGAACAGGCTGGCGGTCACGGCGGTGCCGTTGGACATCAGGAACATGGTGTGGCCATCGGGCTCGGCGCGCGCGACCGACTCGGCAGCCACCACGCCGCCGGCGCCCGGGCGGTTGTCGATCACCACCGGCTGGCCGAGCTGGCTGGCCAGCTTCTCGGCCACGATGCGGGCGGTGAGATCGCCCACGCCACCGGGGCCGAAGGGCACCACGATGCGCAGGCCCTTGGACGGGAAAGCAGGCTGCGCCACGGCCGGCAGGGCCGTCAGGCCCAGGGCGGCGGTGGCCAGGGTGGCGCCGAGCACGGCGCGGCGGCGAAGAGTCAGGAAGGTCGTCATGTCGTTTACCCCACGAATTGAACCAGCCAAAGCGAAATTGGCGGGAAGAAGAGAACCAGCAAAGTGCGAACCACGTCGCTGGCCAGGAAAGGCAAGACGCCGCGGTAGCTCTCGCCGATGGGCACGTTCTTGGCCATGCCGTTGACCACGTAGACGTTCAGGCCCACGGGCGGCGCGAGCAGGCCGAAGCCCACGGTCATCAGCACCATGATGCCGAACCAGATCGCCACCGATTCCTGCGGCATGCCGAAGTCCAGGCCGATGACGACCGGGAAGAAGATCGGGATCGTCAGCAGGATCATGGACAACTCGTCCATCACCGCGCCCAGCACCACGTAGAACAGCAGGATGCCGCCCACCACCATCAGGGGCGAGACGTCCCAGCCCTGGATGACCGAGGCCAGCTGCGCCGGCACCTGCGTGAGGGCCAGGGCCGAGTTCATGAGGTCGGCGCCGATGAAGATCATGAAGATCATCGCGCTGGCCGCCGCCGTGGAATAGAAGCACAGCTTGACCTTGGCCCAGGTGAGTTCGCGCTTGAACAAGGCCGCGACAAAGGTGGCGGCCGCGCCGACACCCGCGCCTTCGGTGGGCGTGAACAGGCCGCCATAGATGCCACCGAACACGATCAGGAACACGATCGCGATCGGCGCCACGCCCATGAGGGCTTCCAGCGTGAGCTTCTGCTCGTTGGCGTCGTGTTCGGGCGCATGGCCGGGCACGAGGCGCACGTAGATCGCGATGGCGATCATGTAGCCCATCATCGCGATGATGCCGGGGATCATGGCCGCGGCAAACAGCTTGGCGATGTTCTGCTCGGTCAGGATGGCGTAGATCACCAGCGGCACCGAAGGCGGAATCAGCACGCCCAGCGTGCCGCCAGCGGCCAGCGTGCCGGTGGAGAGGCGGCCGGAGTAACCATGCCGCTTCATCTCGGGCAGCGCCACCGAGGTGATGGTGGCGGCCGTGGCGACCGACGAGCCGCAGATGGCGCCGAAACCCGCGCTGGCCAGCACGGCGGCCATGGCCAGGCCGCCCTTGAAGCGGCCCATGACCACGGCGGCGAACTGGAACAGCGCCTTGGAGATGCCGCCCTGGGTGGCGAAATTGCCCATCAGGATGAACAGCGGAATGACCGAGAGGTCGTAGCTGGCGAAGCGCGCGAACGCCATGCCGTTGAGGTTGTTGAAGAAGGGCGGCAAGCCCACCTGGTAGATGTAGCCCACCGTGCCGGCGGCGAACATCGAGACGGCGATCGGCACGCGCACCGCCATCAGGACCAACATCACTGCGAAGATCATCCCCGCGAGACTCAAAGAACTCATTCGCCCTGCTCCGAAAAATTGCCAATGAATGCCTGGTACAGGGCGATCAAGCCAGTCAGCACGAACGGCGGGACCATGAAGGTGTAGGTGATCCACTCAGGGAAGCCCAGCATCATGGTGGTGGTCTGCGACGCGTAGGCGCTCATGCCGCCGATGGCGGTGCGCCACGCAAGCGCGAACATCAGCAAGGCCAGCAGCAGGCTGCCGAAGCGGTCCAGGCGCGCGATGCCGGCTTCGGACACCTTGGCGGTGAAGAAGTCGACGATGATGTTCTCGCGCTTGAGCTGGCACCAGGGCATGAACAGCGCAACCGCCGCGCCCGCGGTGACAGCGGTCAGCTCGTAGTCGCCCACCAGCGTGGTGCCAATCGTGTTGCGGCCGATCAGGCTGATGCAGGTGATCAGGGTGATCACCGTGAGCAGGACTCCGGCCAGGATGGCGCAGAACCGGGCCAATAAAGACAGCACTTTCAAACTCGTCACCTTCAAAAAAACGACCAATTCACGTCCGCTGAGCCCAGCGAAAGCGAATCGGTCACTCAGTAGAGGGGCGGCCGGACAGGCCGCCCCGTTGGGGGTGCGGGATTATCGCTGGTACTTAGCGATCAACGCACGCGCTTCCGACAGGAGTTTGGCCCCGTCGATGTTCTTGCCCTTCATTTCATTGACCCAGTCGGTCTCGACCGTGGCCGCGGTGCGGCGCCAGCGCTGCGTCTCGGCCGCGTCCAGCGCCACGATGTTGTTCTTGGCCTTCTCGGCGATCTCGCGGCCGACCTTGTCGCCGTCGTCCATGGCCTTGCCGAACAAGGCGGCGGTCTCGATGCCGGAGTTGGCGTCGATCACCTTCTTGAGGTCTGGCGGCAGCTTTTCGTAGCTCGCGCGGTTCATGGAGAAAGCGAAGGTCTGCGTGTACAGGCCCTGTTTGCCGGCGAAGGTGGTGTGGTTCTTCACCAGTTCCGTCACCTTGAGCGAGGGCGTGACCTCCCAGGGAATGGTGGTGCCGTCGATGGTGCCCTTGGACAAGGCGTCGGTCACGGCCGGCACCGGCATGCCCACGGGCGTGGCGCCCAGCTTGGTGAGCATGTTGTTGATGATGCGCGAGCCGCCGCGCACCTTCATGCCGCGCAGGCTCTCCAGGCCCGTCACCGGCGTCTTGGTGTGGAACAGGCCCGGGCCATGGGTGTGCACGGCGATCAGCTTGACCTCGCGGAACTCGTCGGCGGCGAACTTCTCGACGTACTCCTGGAACGCGCGGGAGGACTCTTCGGCCGAGCCGCTCATGAACGGCAGCTCGAACACCTCGGACTTGATGAAGCGGCCCGGGGTGTAGCCCAGCACGGTCCAGGTCAGGTCCACCACGCCGTCGCGGGCCTGGTCGTACAGCTGCGGTGGCGCGCCGCCCAGGGCCATGGCGTGGAACAGCTGCACCTTGATCCGGCCACCCGACTCGGCCTCCACCTTCTGCGCCCAGGGCACGAGCGCGCGGGCCGGGATGGTGGCCTGTTGCGGCAGCATCTGGTGCAGCCGCAGCGTCACCTGCTGCTGGGCCAGGGCGTTGCCCGCCATCAGGGCACCGGTCAGGGCGCCCACGGCCAGCAAAGCGGTTCGGCGTTGGATGAGTCTCATGCTTGTCTCCAGTTCCTTGTGTTCGCCGGGTCGGTAGCGTGTGGGCGCACTCCGACTTCCGGCAGGCTTGAAGAACGTCTTGCCCACACTGTGCATGGCCGGCGGCATCTCCGCCAGCCAGATAACCGACTTTCAGTTATGCCGTTTTTCTATGAAACCTTCTGGTTTTGGCCGGCCTCAGCGGCGGCGGATGAGCTTGATGGCCGGCATGGAAGCCGGGGCATGCACCGTGGCGTGGCCGGCCAGCACCTCGCGCAGGTTGCGCTGGGCCAGGCGCGAGTGCTCGCGCATGATGGCCTCGGCGCGCGTGCCCTCGCGCTGTTCGATGGCGTCGAGCACCTGGCGGTGCTGGTCCTGGGCCACCACCAGCATGTCGCGCGCGCGCTGCGAATGGGCCTGCATCACCACGAACCCGGAGGGCGAGGCGAACGGCAGGCTCAGCACCTTGTCCAGCTGGCGCGAAATGGTCGGGCTGTCGGCCATCTCCCAGACCAGGGCGTGGAACTGGCTGTTGAGAGCCACATAGTCGGAAAAGCCCTTGTCGTCGAGCGCGGGCACGGCAAGCACGGTGTCCAGGCGGTTGAGGCACTGCCGCGCTTCGAGCAGCACCGCGCCGGGCGCTCCGCGCTCGGCGGCCAGCCGGGCCAGCAAGCCTTCAAGGGTGCCGCGCAGCTCGATCGCGTCGGCGATGTCGCGCTCGGAAAAGGTCTGCACCACATAGCCGCCATTGGGCAGGGCCTCCAGCAGGCCCTCCTGCTCCAGCCGCATCAGCGCGGCGCGGATCGGGGTGCGCGAGACACCCAGGCGCTCCACGATGGCCAGCTCGGCAATGCGCGAGCCGCCCGCCAGCTCGCCAGAGAGGATGAGCTCGCGCAGCTGCAGCAGGGCCCGCACCTGCGCGCTCTCGGTCGCACCCACGGGCTCGGGCGGGGTCAGGGTGACGGCGTCGAATGTCATGGGATACGCAATGTATACAAGAACCGCCGTTTTTCAAGCAAATTGCCATCGAATCGGGGTTTTCCATAGGTTTATGTATGCATTCAACGCTGGCAAAGTGCACCTTCACCCCGTTTTAGACCAACGACCCGAGGACGTTTTTCCATGACCCTGCGCACCCAGCCCCCTTTCCGCGCCGACCATGTCGGCAGTTTTCTGCGACCGGCCTACCTGCTCGAAGCCCGCGAGAAGAAGGCCAAGGGCGAGATCAGCGCCGCGCAGCTGCGCGAGGTGGAGGACCGCGCGATCGCCGAGATCGTGAAGTTCCAGGCCGACGTGGGCCTGCAGTCCATCACCGACGGCGAGTTCCGCCGCACGTACTTCCACATCGATTTCCTGGAGCAGCTCGGCGGTGTGAAGACGGACATCCCGGTGACGATCCGCAAGCCGGACGGCACGGAGGAGCTGGCCCCGCCTGTGATCCGCGTGATCGACAAGGTGCGCCACGCGAAGAACATCCAGCTGGCGGACTTTCAGTACCTCAAGGCGCAGGTGGAAGCGTTGGGTCTGCCGGCGCTCACGCCGAAGGTGACGATTCCGTCGCCGACGATGCTGCACTTCCGGGGTGGGCGCGCGGGCATCAGCAAGGAGGCCTACCCCGAGCTGGACCCGGTGTTCTACGACGATGTGGCCAAGGCGTATGGGGAGGAGCTGCAGAGCCTGGCGGACGCGGGGTGCACCTATGTGCAGATGGACGACACGAACATGGCGTACCTGTGTGATGAGCGCATGCGCGAGGCGGCGCGCCAACGCGGCGACGATCCGAACGAGTTGCCGCACCGGTACGCGGGTTTCATCAACAAGGTGGTGGCGCACAAGCCGGCGGGGATGACGCTGGCGATGCATTTGTGCCGGGGCAATTTCAAGAGCACGCACGCGGCGGCGGGCAACTACGAGCCGGTGGCGGAGGCTTTGTTGTCGGAGATGAAGCTGGACGCGTTTTTCCTGGAGTACGACGACGACCGTTCAGGGGATTTCCGGCCTTTGCGGTATCTGAGCAAGGACAAGATCGTGGTGCTGGGGCTGGTGACGACGAAGTTCGGCCAGCTGGAGAGCAAGGACGATCTGAAGCGGCGCATTGACGAGGCTGCGAAGTTCGCGCCGCTGGAGCAGATGTGCCTGTCGCCTCAGTGCGGGTTTTCTTCGACCGTGCATGGGAACAACATTGCTGTCGAAGACCAGCGTCGGAAGTTGGCCCTGGTGGTGGAGACGGCGCGGGAGGTCTGGGGTTGAGCTTCCTGCATTGACCTCGCGTCCGGCCGGTGGTGGCGCCCGACTGCTCCGGCCTTTCGACCCTGGCTACCTTGCAGGCGCGAAATCCGCAGTTGAGTTTCTTGCGTTGACCTCGCGTCAGGACGGTGGCGGCGCCCGACTGCTCCGGCCCTGCTCGCGGGCGTCTGCCTCTGGTCTGCCATCACCGCTTCGTCAACGCGTTGACTGGCGCGCAGCCTCTGTGGCAACCGCGAATGGGGGGCCTGC
>NZ_JAHCKK010000069.1 GCF_026125825.1 Hydrogenophaga sp.
GCGCGCAAACGCCCAGGGGTAGAGCGCGGAGCGGATGTTGCCCAGGTGGATGAATCCGGTGGGCGATGGTGCGAAGCGGGTGCGGATGGGTGCGGACATGTCAGAAGGAAGAAAGACCACGGTCGAGATCGGCCTGGATGTCGCCCAGGTGCTCCAGCCCCACCGCCACGCGGATGAGCCCCTGGACAACGCCCGCCGTCTGGCGCTGCGCTTCGGTCAGGCGGCCGTGCGAGGTGCTGGCCGGGTGGGCCACCAGTGTCTTGGTGTCACCGAGGTTGGTGGAGAGCGACATCACCTGCAGCGAGTCGAGGACGTGGAAGGCGCGCGCACGCGCCTGCTCGGGGTCGGCGCCCTTGACCTCGAAGGAGAGCACGGCACCGCCGCAGCCCGACTGCTGCGCCATCGCGAGCGCGTGCTGCGGATGGCTGGCCAGCCCCGGGTAGTACACGCGCGCCACGGACGGATGCGCCTCCAGCCATTGCGCCAGCGCCAGGGCGTTGGCGGACTGGGCGCGCATGCGGATGTCCAGCGTTTCCAGGCCCTTGAGCACCACCCAGGCGTTGAAGGGCGCGAGCGTCATGCCCGCGCTCTTGAGCACGGGCAGGAAGGTCTTGGTCACCAACTCGTGGCTGGCGCACAGGGCACCGGCCATCACGCGGCCCTGGCCGTCGAGGTACTTGGTGCCCGAGTGCATGACGATGTCGGCGCCCAGCGCCATGGGGCGCTGCAGCGCTGGCGTGGCGAAGCAGTTGTCCACGCACAGCAGCGCGCCGGCGGCGTGAGCGATGTCGGCCAGCGCGCGGATGTCGCAGACCTCGGTGAGCGGGTTGGTCGGCGTTTCGGCAAACAACAGCCGCGTGTGGGGCTTGACGGCCGCCTTCCAGGCCGCGACGTCGGTCTGCGACACGAAGCTGGACTCGACGCCGAACTTGGCGAGGTCCGAACCGATCAGCTTGATGGTGGAGCCGAACATGGAGTGCGAGCACACCACATGGTCGCCGGCCTTGAGCAGGCCCATGCACATCATGAGGATGGCCGACATGCCCGAGGCGGTGGAGATGCAGGCTTCGGCGCCTTCGAGCGCGGCCAGGCGCTGCTCGAAGCTGGCCACCGTGGGGTTGCCGTAACGGCCGTAAGTAAAGCCGTCCTCGTCGCCTGCGAAGCGGCGCGCGGCCGCCTCGGCACTGGGCTGCACGTAGCCGCTGGTGAGGTACAGGGCTTCGGAGTTCTCGCCGTACGGGCTGCGCTCCACGGCTTCGCGCACGGCGAGCGTGTCGCGGTGCAGGTCATTTTTCTTGGCGTTCATGAGAGGGCAGTGTCAGGCGGTCTGTGCGTTGGGCAGGGCCAGGCGAGACGTGTCTTCCTCGCCCTCTTCGCTCTGGTCGCGCCCTGCGTTGAGGCGGGCGATGTCGGCCGGCGTGATGTCGCCGGTGACGTACACGCCATCGAAGCACGAGGCATCGAAGCCGTCGAGCTTGGGGTTGAGCGAGCCGATGGCCTGCTTCATCGCGTCCACATCCTGGTAGATCAGCGCGTCGCAGCCGATGATCTCGCGCACCTCTTCCACCGTGCGGTTGTAGGCCACGAGCTCATCGGGCGTGGGCATGTCGATGCCATAGACGTTGGGGTAGCGCACGGGCGGCGCGGCGCTGGCCAGGTAGACCTTGCGCGCACCGGCATCGCGTGCCATTTGCACGATCTCGCGGCTGGTGGTGCCGCGCACGATGGAGTCGTCCACCAGAAGCACGTTGCGGCCCTTGAATTCGCTGCCGATCACATTGAGCTTCTGGCGCACCGATTTCTTGCGCACGCCCTGCCCCGGCATGATGAAGGTGCGGCCCACGTAGCGGTTCTTCACGAAGCCCTCGCGATATGGCAGGCCCAGCAGCTGGGCCAGCTCCATCGCGCTGGGGCGCGAGGACTCGGGGATGGGGATCACCACATCGATCTCGTTCGGCGGCACGGTGGAGACCACGCGCTTGGCCAGCGTCACGCCCAGGTTCAGGCGCGCCTGGTAGACCGAGATGCCGTCCATGACGGAGTCGGGCCGGGCGAGGTACACGTACTCGAAGATGCAGGGGTTGTGGCTGACCTGATCGGCGCACTGCTCGAACTGCATCTGGCCTTCGAGGTCCACGAACACCGCTTCGCCGGGCTGCAGATCGCGGTCGAGCTCGAATCCGTTGCCTTCGAGCGTGACGGACTCACTGGCCACCATCACGCCGCCGTCCTTGTTGCGGCCGAGGCACAGAGGCCGGATGCCATGCGGATCGCGGAAAGCCAGCAGGCCGTGGCCGGCGATCAGCGCCACCACGGCATAAGACCCTTTCACCCGGCGGTGCACGCCACGCACGGCGGCGAACACGTCGGCCGGCTTGAGGGTGATACCGCGCGTCACCTTCTCCAGTTCGTGCGCCAGCACGTTGAGCAGCACTTCGGAGTCGCTCTCGGTGTTGACGTGGCGGTGGTCGGTCTGGAACAGTTCCTGGGCCAGCGCCTTGGCATTGGTCAGGTTGCCGTTGTGCACCAGCACCAGGCCGAAAGGCGCGTTCACGTAGAAGGGCTGCGCCTCTTCTTCGCTGAAGGCATTGCCGGCGGTGGGGTAGCGCACCTGGCCCAGGCCACACAGGCCGGGCAAGGCGCGCATGTTGCGGGTGCGGAAGATGTCGCGCACCATGCCTTTGGCCTTGTGCATGAAGAACTTGCGACCCTGCTGGGTCACGATGCCGGCGGCGTCCTGGCCCCGGTGTTGCAACAGCAACAGCGCGTCGTAGATGAGCTGATTGACTGGCGTCTTGCTGACCACGCCCACGATTCCACACATGATTGAATCCTCAGGAAAACTAACGGATATATCGGGCCACGGCCTCGGGCAACAAGGGCTTGATCTCGTGCAGCGTGGCCGACAGCACGGACGCCGTGGTCGAATCGCGCCACCACGCGGCCTGCTCCATCTGCGTCATGCCAACCACAAGCGCCACCGCCAGCAGGATCACCCCGCCGCGCAACAGGCCGAACGCACCTCCGAGCACCCGGTCCACCGGCCGCAGACCGACCGAGGCCACCAACTTCTGCACCAGCCAGGCCCCCAGGCCGGCGGCGAACGCCACCACCACGAACACCAGCACAAACCCGATCGCCACCCGCATCGGGGGCGACAGGCCGTCCATCGGCAGCCAGGCACCGGCCTCTTCGGCGAAGGCCTGGGCGAGCACAAAGGCCGCCACCCAGCCGGCCACCGACAACACCTCGTACACCAGACCACGCCACAACCCG
This sequence comes from Hydrogenophaga sp., assembly GCF_026125825.1. Classification (GTDB taxonomy): domain Bacteria; phylum Pseudomonadota; class Gammaproteobacteria; order Burkholderiales; family Burkholderiaceae_C; genus Hydrogenophaga. The sequence goes on from NZ_JAHCKK010000069.1 coordinate 3,277, forward strand.
AGCAGCACCGACAGCAACAACACCGCGAGCAGCACCCAGTCGGTCAAAGCCATCAGCGCGTCACCCCACCCGACGTCACAGCGTCAGGACGGCAGCGGTCAAGCCCAGCGCCTTCACCCGGGCGGCGGCCTTCTCGGCGTCCGCCCGGCTTTCGAACGGGCCCACGCGCACCCGGATGCGCTTGCCATCGGGCGTCTGGGCGACGTGGGTGTAGGTCTTGAGACCCGCAGCTTCCAGCTTCTGACGCACGGCGCGCGCGCCGGCCTCTTCCGAAAACGCGCCCACCTGCACCACGAGGCGCTCGGCGCTGGCGGCCGGCTTGGCCGCGCTGGCGGGCGCGCTGGCCGGCTTGCCCTCCAGCAGCGCGCGGGCGCGCTCGGCCTCGGCGGGCTTGGCGGGAGCGGGAGCGGGAGCGGGAGCTGGGGCAGGTGCCGGGGCGGTGGCCACGGGCGCAGGCGCCGGTGGGGGGACCGGGGCAGGTTTGGGCGCAGCTTCAACCACTTCCTCCCGGGCGCCAAGGCCCTCGCGCGCCGGCAGCGGCGCGCCCGCGGCGGCTGCCGGTGGCTTGGCAGCTGCCGCCGGCTTGGCGACTGGCGCGGGCGTGCCCTTGGCAGGGATCTCGATGGGAATGTCGACGGGAATCGGGCGCGGCTGCGTGTCGAACAGCAACGGAAAGCCGACCACGCCCAGCAGCACGAGCACGCTGGCACCAATCAGGCGGTGACGGGCGCGGCGGCGCACGGCCTCGATGCTCTGCGGCGGGGGGGTCGAGGCGTTGCCCTGGGAACCTGAACGGGATTTGAACATCGGGGGGACCGTGGCGATAAGAGGCTAGGCGGACAGGTGTTTCGCCGACATTCGGGGCACGCCGTCCTGCAATACGCCACCCACGGTGTAGAACGATCCGAAGACCACGATTCTATCAGCGGGGTCCGCGCCGGACACCGCGGCCCGCAGGGCGTCCATGGGGTCGGTGTGCCTTCCCGCCACCCGGCCCTTGCACTGGGGATGGGCCTCCAGCTGATCGGCCAGCGCCGCGGCGGAACTGGCGCGCGGCAAAGGCAGGTCGGTGAGGTGCCAGCGGTCGATCAGCGGTGCGATGCGGTCCAGCATGGCGCCCAGGTCCTTGTCGGCCATGGCCCCGAACACGGCATGCGTGGTCGGGTAGAAGCCCATGGCATCGAGGTTGGCCGCCAGCGCGGCCACCGAATGCGGGTTGTGTGCCACGTCCAGCACCAGGGTGGGCGTGCCCGGCACGATCTGGAAGCGCCCCGGCAGCTCCACCAGGGCCAGGCCATTGCGCACCGCCTGCGCCGTCACCGGCAGCCGGCCGCGAAGCGCCTCCACGGCCGCCAGCACGCCCGCGGCGTTGACCAGCTGGTTGGCGCCGCGCAGCGCCGGATAGGCCAGGCCGGCGTAGCGCCGCCCGCCGTGCGAGGGGTGCATGGCCCAGCCCCACTGCTGCTGGTCGCCCGCGAAATGGAAGTCCTTGCCCAGGCGCCAGAGATCGGCGCCGATCTCCAGCGCGCGATCCAGGATGCTTTGCGGGGGCACCGGGTCGCTCACCACCACCGGCCGGCCGGTGCGCATGATGCCGGCCTTCTCGAAGCCGATGGTCTCGCGGTCGTTTCCGAGCAGGGCCATGTGGTCGAGCGCGATGCTGGTGATCACCGCGCAATCGGCGTCGATGATGTTGACCGCGTCCAGCCGCCCGCCCAGTCCCACTTCGAGGATGGCGACGTCCAGCCCGCTGCGCGAGAGGGTGCGCAGAATGGCCAGGGTGGTGAATTCGAAATAGCTCAGGCTGACCTCGCCGCCCTCGTCGCCCGCCTGCCCCTTGCGAGCCACCTCCACCTCGGCAAAAGCAGGCACCAGCTCGTCGGCGGCCACCGCCTCGCCGGCGACGCGGCAACGCTCCTCGAAACGCACCAGGTGGGGCGAGGTGTAGACGCCGGCGCGGTAGCCCGACTGCGTGTAGACCGCTTCCAGCATCGCGCAGGTCGAGCCTTTGCCATTGGTGCCGGCCACGGTGATCACCGGGCACGCCAGCGTCAGGCCCATGCGCCGGGCCACGCGCTGCACGCGGTCCAGCCCCATGTCGATGGTGACGGGGTGCAGGCGTTCGGCGTGGGCCAGCCACTCGGCCAGGGTGGTGGGGTGATCGGGCACGGGAATGTCAAGCATGGGCAGGATTGTCCCATCGCCGTCGCGGGCGCGGGGCCGTGGGGGACATGGCGGACAATGCGGCCCATGATCACCGTCCATGGCATCCCCAACTGCGACACCGTCAAAAAGGCCCGCGCCTGGCTGAAAGAACACGGCGTCGAGCACGACTTTCACGATTTCAAGAAACAGGGCGTGCCCGAGGCCGACCTCGACCGCTGGCTGGCCGCTGCTGGCTGGGAAACCGTGGTCAACCGCAAAGGCACGACCTGGCGCCAGCTCGACGAGGCCACGCGCACCAGCGTGAAGGACGCTGCCAGCGCCCGCGCCGTGGCGCTGGCGAACCCGAGCGTGATCAAGCGCCCGGTCGTGCAGTGGACCGACGGATCCATCACCGTCGGCTTTGACGCCACCGCCTGGCAGCAGCGCCTCTGAGCCGGCGCGGGCTGCCCCGGCCCGCGGCCTAAAATCGTGGTTTCGCCTTTCGTCTTCGCTTTACTCCCTTCCACACCATGAGCACCACCCAATTCGACGGCGTGACCGTCCACACCCAGGCCAATGTGTACTTCGACGGCAAGTGCGTGAGCCACGGCATCACCCTGGCCGATGGCACGAAGAAGTCGGTCGGGGTGGTGCTGCCCGCCACCCTCACGTTCAACACGGGCGCGCCCGAGATCATGGAATGCGTGGCCGGTGGCTGCGAATACCTGCTGTCGGGCAGCAGCACCTGGGTGAAGTCAGGCCCTGGCGATTCCTTCAGCGTGCCGGGCAACAGCAGCTTCCAGATCCGCGTGACCGAGCCCTACCACTACATCTGCCATTTCGGCTGATCGACTCCCGCCGCCGAAAGAACGACCGCCATGGCCACCATTCTTCAGAACCTCCCCACCCAACAGAAAGTCGGCATCGCCTTCTCCGGCGGCCTGGACACTTCCGCCGCGCTGCTGTGGATGAAGCAAAAGGGGGCGATCCCCTATGCCTACACCGCGAACCTGGGCCAGCCCGACGAGCCGGACTACGACGAGATCCCGCGCAAGGCCCTGGCCTACGGTGCCGAGAAGGCGCGCCTGATCGACTGCCGCACGCAGCTGGCACACGAAGGCATTGCCGCGCTGCAGTGCGGCGCCTTCCACATCAGCACCGCAGGCGTGACCTACTTCAACACCACGCCGCTGGGCCGCGCGGTCACGGGCACCATGCTGGTGGCCGCGATGAAGGAGGACGACGTCCACATCTGGGGCGACGGCTCGACCTTCAAGGGCAACGACATTGAGCGCTTCTACCGCTACGGGCTGCTCACCAACCCGAGCCTGAAGATCTACAAGCCCTGGCTGGACCAGCTCTTCATCGACGAACTGGGCGGCCGCGCCGAGATGAGCGCGTTCATGACGGCCAACGGCTTTGGCTACAAGATGAGCGCCGAGAAGGCCTACAGCACCGACAGCAACATGCTGGGCGCCACGCACGAGGCCAAGGACCTCGAGCACCTCAACAGCGGCATCCGCATCGTCAACCCCATCATGGGCGTGCCGTTCTGGCGCGAGGACTGTGCGGTGAAGGCCGAGGAGGTGACGGTGCGCTTCGAAGAGGGCCAGCCAGTGGCGCTCAACGGCGAGACGTTCGCGAGCCCGGTGGACCTGATCCTCAAGGCCAACGAGATCGGCGGTCGCCATGGTCTGGGCATGAGCGACCAGATCGAGAACCGGATCATCGAGGCCAAGAGCCGCGGCATCTACGAGGCCCCGGGCCTGGCGCTGCTGTTCATCGCCTACGAGCGCCTGGTGACAGGCATCCACAACGAGGACACGATCGAGCAATACCGCATCAACGGTCTGCGCCTGGGCCGTTTGCTGTACCAGGGCCGCTGGTTCGACCCGCAGGCCATCATGCTGCGCGAAACGGCACAGCGCTGGGTGGCGCGTGCGGTCACGGGCGAGGTGACGGTGGAGCTGCGCCGCGGCAACGACTACTCGATCCTGAACACCGAGAGCGCGAACCTCACGTATGCGCCGGAGCGTCTGAGCATGGAGAAGGTGGAGGACGCGCCGTTCTCGCCACTGGACCGCATTGGCCAGCTGACCATGCGCAACCTCGACATCACCGACACGCGCGCCAAGCTGGGCATTTATGCCAAGACCGGGCTGCTCTCGCTGGGTGAAGGCTCTCAGATGCTGAAGCTGGAGGGCGAGGGCCAGTAAGCCCTTTCGCTCTCGACCTCGCGCCATGGGGGGCGCCATGGCGCTCCCCTTTCCTGCCTGCGCAGGAACAGGCGGTCCGGCCGCCTGGCGGCGTCGGACCCGCGGGCGAAAAGCCTCAGACCACCACAGGCTCTGGCTCCAGCAAGATGCCGAACCGTTCGTACACACTGGTTTGGATGGCCTTGGCCAAGGTCATCACCTCGCCCCCGGTCGCCCCCCCCCGGTTCACCAGCACCAGCGCCTGCTTTTCGTAGACCCCGGCATTCCCCACCCCCCGGCCTTTCCAGCCGCAGGCGTCGATCAGCCAGCCCGCCGCCAGCTTGATGCTGCCGTCGGCCATCGGGTAGTGCACCACCTTCGGGTCGCGCGCAATGATGTCCGCGCACTGCTCCACGCTCACCGTCGGGTTCTTGAAGAAACTGCCCGCGTTGCCGATCACCGCCGGGTCCGGCAACTTCGCGCGCCGGATCGCGCAGATCCAGTCGAAGATCTGCTGTGCGTCGGGATGGGCCATGCCGGTTTCGGCCATCCTGCGCTCCAGGTCCGCGTACCCCAGCACCGGCTTCCAGGGCTTGGGCAGCCAGAAACGCACCCGCGTGATCAGCGCGCGCCCTGCCAGTCCCAGGCCCTTCTCGCCCGCCGGCGTGTGCTTGAACACCGAATCCCGGTAACCAAAACCGCACTGCGCGGCGTTCAGGGTGAAGCTCTGCCCGGTCTGCAGGTCAATCGCGTCCAGCTCATGAAAGCGATCCTGCAGCTCCACGCCGTAGGCGCCGATGTTCTGCACCGGTGAAGCCCCCACGCAGCCCGGAATCAAGGCCAGGTTTTCCAGTCCCGGCCAGCCCTGCCCCAGCGTCCACGCCACGGTCTCGTGCCAGTTCTCGCCCGCGCCCGCCTCCACCAGCCAGCCCCGGGGCGTTTCCTCCACCAGCCGCCGCCCGCGAATCTCCACCTTGAGCACCAGCGGCTTGATGTCGCCCGTCACCACCAGGTTGCTGCCGCCGCCCAGCACGAACGGCGGCGACTCGCGCGTGAGCGCTGGCCATTCAGGGTCCGCCATGAGCGTGCGCAGCTGCGCTTCGTCGCGCACACGGGCCAGCCGCAGCGCGCGCGCCACGATGCCAAAACTGTTGTATGGCTGGAGCGCCACGTTGTTCTCGACTACCATCCCCGGATTGTCTCACCCACCCTCAGGATTCATCAGCCATGCCTTCTTTTGACACCGTACTCGAAGCCGATTTCGTCGAAGTGAAAAACGCGGTGGACCAGGTGACGCGCGAGATCGGCACGCGCTTCGATTTCAAGGGCACCGGTGCCGCCATCGAGCTCAAGGAAAAAGAGAAAGAAATCATCCTGCACGGCGATGCCGAGTTCCAGCTGCAGCAGATCGACGACGTGCTTCGCGGCAAGCTCACCAAGCGCGGCGTGGATGCGCGCTTCCTGGACGTCGGCAAGGTCGAGAAGGCCGGCGGCGACAAGGTCAAGCAGGTCGTCAAGGTGCGCAACGGCATCAGCACCGAAGACGGCAAGAAGATTCAGCAGGTCATCAAGGGCAGCAAGCTGAAGGTGCAGGGTGCGATCCAGGGCGACGCGGTGCGCGTGACCGGCGCCAAGCGCGACGACCTGCAGGCCGCGATGGCGCTGATCCGCAGCGAACTCAAGGACCTGCCGCTCTCCTTCAACAACTTCAGAGACTGAGTTGAACACCCCCCGCGCCGGCGTCGGCGTCATGCCCCTGAAAGGGGGCAGTGCCAGCGGCGAGGCCATGCCGGTTGCGCGGCCCCTCTGGCGACACGGCCTCACGCTCGCGGCGGGGATTGTCCTGGCGCTGCCCGCCTTGTCCCAACAAGTCGCGCTCTCGGGCGTTGCCGGGGGCAAGGCGCTGGTGAACATCGATGGCGCCGCCCCGCGTTTCATGAGCCCCGGCCAGTCCCAGCAGGGCGTGAAACTGCTGAGCGTGCAGGGCGAGGCGGCCGTGTTCGATATCGGCGGCCAGCGCCTGACCCTGCGGGTGGGCGATGCGCCGGTCAGCCTGGGCCGGTCCTCATCGGGGACCGATGGCGGCGCACAGCGCATCGTGCTCACCGCCGACGCGCGAGGCCATTTCATGCCCCAGGGCCAGATCAACGGGCGCGCCGTGCAGTTCATGGTGGACACGGGCGCCACCATGGTCATCCTCAGCGAGTCCGATGCCAGGCGCATCCAGCTGGATTACAGCAAGGGGCGCAAGGTGGGCGTGAACACGGCCAATGGCCACGTCGTGGGCCATCAGGTGCAACTGGCCTCGGTGCGCGTGGGCGATTCGCAGGTGCACGGCGTGGCGGCCATCGTGCTGCCGCAGCCCATGACCTATGTCCTCCTGGGCAACAGCTTTCTCACGCGCTTCCAGATGCAGCGCCACAACGACCAGCTGACGCTGGAGAGGCGCTATTGATCAGCCTGCCTTCTGAGCAGCAGTGACCACGATCTCGATGCGCCAGGCGGGGTTGGCCAGCGCGGCCTGCACCGTGGCTCGCGGCGGCGCGGTCCCCGGCACCACCCAGGCGTCCCAGACGGTGTTCATCGCCGCGATGTCGCCGATGTCCTTGAGGTAGATCTGCGCGCGCAGGATGCGCGACTTGTCGCTGCCCGCCTCAACCAGGCGCTGCTGCACCTGACCCAGCACGTCCTCGGTCTGGCCGGCGATGTCGGTGTCGCCGCGCTCGGGCACCATGCCCGCCAGGTAGACCACGCCGTTGTACACCGCCGCCTCGCTGTAGCGCGAGGCCATGCCCAGGCGGGTGATGTCCTTGTGCGACTCGCTCATTTTTTCTTCGCTCCCAGTTTGCTTTCGGTGCCGGCCAGCAAGCGGTTGATGTTTTCCGAATGGCGCCAGACCAGCAGCAGACCCATGACGGCCAGGCTCAGCACCTGCACCCCGGGTGCGTCCCACGCCACCCGGTTGCCCAGCAGGAAATACGCGGGCGCGAAGACCGCCGTGACGATGGACGCCAGCGACGAATAGCGGAAGAAGATGGCGATGATCAGCCAGGTGGCGAGCGCAGCGAGCCCCAGCCAGGGCTGGAACGCCAGGATCACGCCCGCGGCCGTGGCCACGCCCTTGCCGCCCTGGAAGCGGAAAAACACCGGGTAGAGGTGGCCCAGGAAGGCCGCCAGCCCGACCAGCGCGACCGTGCCATCGCCCAGGCCGTAGGCCTCGCCCCACCACTTCACGGCCACCACCGGCAGCCAGCCCTTGAAGGCATCGAGCAGCAGGGTGATGACGGCCGCCGCCTTGTTGCCCGAGCGCAGCACATTGGTGGCGCCCGGGTTCTTGCTGCCGTAGGTGCGCGGGTCGTTGAGGCCCATGAGGCGGCTCACCAGCACGGCAAAGGACAGCGAACCGATCAGGTAGGCGGCCAGCGTGGCCAGCAGGGGGTAGGTCATGAAGGAAGCTCCTCGTTCTTGTGGGACCACCGCGTCTGCGCGCGAGGCCGTGTCAGGGCGGCTATTCTGCCAGCGCGCAGTTCACCGGCTTGGCGCCCAGGGGGCCGGCGAGCACCGAAGGGTCGATGCCGACCAGGAACCCCCGGCGCCCGCCGTTGATCCAGATCTTCGGCAGCGTCAGCACCGTGGCTTCCACCCACACCGGCATGTCTCGCTTGAGGCCGAAGGGCGAGGTGCCGCCCACGAAGTAGCCGCTGTGCCGGTTGGCCACCTCGGGCTTGCAGGGCTCGACCGATTTGGCGCCGATCTGCCGAGCGAGGTTCTTGGTGGAGACGGTGCGGTTGCCGTGCATCAGCACCGCCAGCGGTCTGGCCGCCTCGTCCTGCATGATCAGGGTCTTGACCACCGCGAACGGGTCGAACCCGAGCACCTGGGCGCTGTGCTGCGCGCCGCCGTGCTCCAGGTATTCGTAGGGGTGCTCGGAGAATGCCACCCCATGCGCCTTGAGCCAGGCGGTGGCGGGTGTTTCACTGACGTGCGTTTTCTTGGCCATGTCGCATTCAAGGACGCTTCGAAGTCTCTATGCCGGGATGCCGCGGAACCGGCCTTGCCGGGCCGCAGGCATGGCCCCTGGAGGCAGTCGCGCCAGGCGCGACGGGGGCATCCCGCTCACTGGGCGGGGTCCCTGCTCTCCCAGCGGATCGCGTCGATCGCCGCCAGCAGCTCGGGCGAGAGGGTCGTGCCCCAGGCATCCAGGCACTCATCGAGCTGGGCCTGCGTGGTCACACCGATGATGGTGCTGGCCACACGCCGGTTCGTGTAGCAGAAGGCCAGCGCCAACTGAGAGGGCGTCAGACCGTGCTCGCGTGCGAGCGCGTTGTAGCGGCGCGCGGTGTTCAGCGCCTCGGGGCGGCCCCAGCGCTGCTTGCGCATCGATTCGTAGATCGCCATGCGCCCGGCGTTGCCCACCAGACCGGTTTCGTCGTACTTGCCGCTCAGCAGCCCGAAGCCCAGCGGCGAATACGCCAGCAGCGAGACATCCAGGCGATGGCAGGTTTCGTCGAGCCCGTTTTCATAGCTGCGGTTGATCAGGCAATACGGGTTCTGCACGGTGGCCACGCGCGGCAGGCCGTGCTGCTCGGCCAGGCGCACGAACTCGTGCACGCCGTACGGGGTCTCGTTGGACAAGCCAATGGCTTTGACCTTGCCGGCTTTCACCAGGTCGCCCAGCGCCTCGAGTTGCTCAAGCACCGAGGGCGCGGGCTTGTCCTTGGCCGGATCGAAATAAATCGCGCCAAAGGCCGGCACGTTGCGAGCGGGCCAGTGGATCTGGTAGAGGTCGATCACCTCGGTCTGCAGGCGGCGCAGGCTTGCTTCGCAAGCTTCGATGATGCCGGCCTTGCTCACCTCCGGGCGCAGCCAGGGCATGCCGCGCGCCGGCCCGGCCACCTTGGTGGCCAGCACGAGCTTGCTGCGCACGCCCGGCCGCTTGGCGAGCCAGTTGCCCAGGATCGATTCAGTGGAACCGCTGGTCTCGGCGCGTGCGGGCACCGAGTACATCTCGGCCGCATCGAGGAAAGTGATGTCGCGCTCCAGCGCGCGGTCCAGGATGTTGTGCGCGGTGGCTTCGTCCACCTGCTCGCCAAAGGTCATGGTGCCCAGGCAGATCGGCGTCACATTCAGCGCGCTGGTGCCCAGTGGTACGTTGTTCATGCAAGTATTTGTAAATAGGAATTGAGGAAGGTTTCGTCTGAAACCCGTAGGGGTATAAGTTTAGGGTGCCTTGCACGATTCAACCGACCCTCAATTCCGCAGTGGAGAACACCATGACCAACTTCAAAAACCAACTCACCCGAGGCCTGACGGTCACCACCCTGGCGGCGGCACTCGCCATGGCCGGTTGCGCCAACATGAGCGAGACGCAACAAGGCACGGCCAAGGGCGCGGGCATCGGCGCTGTCGCCGGCGCCCTGCTGGGCGCGGCCACGGGCGGCTCCAAGGGGGCGGCCACCGGTGCCGTGCTCGGTGCAGGCGCAGGTGCCGTGGGTGGCTATGTCTGGTCCAACAAGATGCAGGAGCAGAAGAAGCAGATGGAAGCCGCCACGGCGGGCACCGGCATCGGCGTGAGCCAGACCACCGACAACCGTCTCAAGCTCGACGTGCCCGCCGACGCCGGCTTTGCCACTGGCCGCTCCACGGTCAGCCCCACGCTGCAGCGCGTGCTGGGCCAGTTCGCCGGCACGCTCAACGCCAACCCGGTGACGGCCGTGGCCATCGTGGGTCACACCGACAGCACCGGCAGCGACGCGGTGAACAACCCGCTTTCGTTCGATCGGGCCAACGCCACGCGTGACTACCTCGTCTCGCGCGGGGTCTCGGCCTCGCGCATCGCCACCGACGGCCAGGGCTCGCGCCAGCCGGTCGCGGACAACGGCACGCCGCAGGGCCGGGCCGCCAACCGCCGCGTGGAAATCTACGTGGCAGAGCCCGCACAAGCCGCTGCTCGATAAGCCGCAGCGGCAAGGCGCACCCCACAGGGCATCACGGGCGGGCGGCGCTGGCGCGCGCCCGCTCCTCCTCCAGCAACCGCAAGACCCGCCGCTGCACCTTCCCCGTGGTGGTCATGGGCAACGCGTCGATGAACTCGATCTCCTTGGGGTATTCATAGGGCGCCAGCATCCCCTTCACATGCAGCTGAAGCGCCTTCACCAGGGCATCGTCCCCCTGGCATCCGGGCGCCAGCACCACGAAAGCCTTCACCACAGCCCCGCGCTCGGCGTCCGGCTTGGGCACCACCGCCGCGTTCGCCACCGAAGCGTGCTTCACCAGACAGTTCTCGATCTCGCTCGGCCCGATGCGGTAACCCGCTGCCTTGAACACATCGTCCGCCCGCCCCTGGTACCAGAGATAGCCGTCGGCATCGCGCGTCGCCAGATCGCCTGTGCGGCACCAGCTGTCCGCCGGGTCACCGGTGTACTTCGCGCGCGTCGCACCCTCGTTTTTCCAGTAACCCAGAAAAAACACCGGATCGGGATCGCCGTGCACATCCTGCCGGTGCACCGCCACGTCTCCCGGCACCCCCACCGCGCACTCCCGGCCTTGCTCGTCCAGCACCGCCACGCGGTGCCCCGGGTAGGCCTTGCCCATGCTGCCTGGCTTCGCCGGCCACAAGGGCGCGCAATTGCCCACGATGTAGTTGATCTCGGTCTGGCCGAACATCTCGTTCACCGTGACGCCCAGCTGATCGCGGCACCAAGCGAACACCGCATCCCCCACCGCCTCGCCAGCGCTCATCAGCGCCTGCAGCTTCAGGCGGTAATGGGGCCGCACCACCGGCACCGCTTTCATCATCGCCTTCAGCGCCGTGGGAAACAGGAAGCTGTGCGTGACGCCATGCGCTTGCATCAGCTCGAACGCCAGCGCCGGCGCGAAGCGGCCGTTGTAGCCCGCGATGGGCCGGCCGAAATACAGCGTGGGCAGCAAAGCGTCCATCAGCCCGCCCGTCCAGGCCCAGTCGGCGGGCGACCAGAACACCGCTTTCGACCCCACCGAGGCATCGAACGGATCGAAGCCGAACCAGTTCTGGCTACAGACGAAGCCACTCAAGTTGCCGATCAGCGCGCGGTGCGGGATCAAAGCCCCCTTGGGATGGCCCGTCGTGCCGCTGGTGTAGATCAGCACCGCGGCTTCATCGGCATAGGTGCTCACGGGCGTGAAATCCACGGGCTCCTGCGCCAGCAGCTCGGCCCAGTCCAGATCAGCGCGCATGCCCTCGGGCGTGCCGTCCCCGTCGAGCCCGATCACCGCACGCAACAAGGGACAGCGCTCGCGCACCCCCAGCAGCGCGGGCAGCGACGGCTGGTCGCAGATCGCGACCACGGCCTCGCTGTCGTGCAGGCGGTACTCCAGTGCATCGGGGCCGAACAGCTGGGACAGCGGCATGCCCACCGCGCCCAGTTGCAGCACCGCCATGTAGGCCACCGCGGTCTCGAAACGCTGCGGCAGCACGATGGCCACGCGGTCGCCGCGCTGCACGCCCAGTGCGGCCAGGGCGTTGGACAGGCGGTTGGCCTGGTCCATGAGTTCGCCATAGCGGTGATGGCGCGGCTCATGCCCGGGCGCGCAGGCGATCACCGCCGTGTTGGAGGCGCTGGCAGGCCGCTCGGCCCAGCGCCGCATGCAGACATCGGCGATGTTGAAGTGCAGCGGCACCTGCCAGCCGAATCGCCCGTGCAGGCTGTCGTAGAGGTCCCTTGAGGGCGCCGGGGACTTGTCTCTGGCTTGACTCGATCGCATGGCCGGTCTCCATCTCGTTCTCTATGATCGATCGAATGTACCAAGCCCGCCGACCTTCCCGCACCGAGTTCGTCCCGGTGCGCCACTTGAATTACCACGTGCGCCAGTGGGGCCAGCCCGATGCCGCGCAGGCGCCCCTGGTGCTGGTGCACGGCTGGATGGACGTGTCCGCCTCGTGGCAGTTTGTGGTGGACGCGATGCGCAGCGATCGCTGGATCATCGCGCCCGACTGGCGCGGCTTCGGCCTGAGCAAGGCAGACGGCCCCGCGCCCGACAACTACTGGTTTCCCGACTACCTGGCCGACCTCGACATCCTGCTCGACCGCTTCGCTGGCGAGCGCGCGGTGGACCTGGTGGGCCACAGCATGGGCGGCAACATCGCCATGATCTACGGCGGCGTGCGGCCCCAGCGCATCCGACGCCTTGTCAACCTCGAAGGCTTCGGCCTGCCCGAGACGCGGCCCGCCCAGGCACCGGGGCGCTATGCGCAGTGGATCGATGAAGTCAAGGCCTTGCACCGGGGCGAAAACGGGCTGAAGGCCTACGACTCGGTCGACGGCGTGGCACAGCGCCTCATGAAGACCAACCCGCGCCTGCCGCGCGAGAAGGCCGACTGGCTGGCGCGCCAGTGGGCCGCGCCGAATGCCGAGGGCGGGTGGGAAATCCTGGGCGACGCGGCCCACAAGGTGGTCAGCGCGAACCTGTACCGGCTCGACGAAGCCCTGGAGCTCTACCGCCGCATCAGCGCCCCCGTGCTCTCGGTGACTGCCAGCGACGACAGCCTGGGTCTGTGGTGGAAAGGCGCATTCACCCTGGCCCAGTACCACGAGCGCATTCAGGCCGTGCCGCAGTTGCGCAGCGCCCAGGTGCATGACGCCGGGCACATGATGCACCACGACCAGCCGCAAGCACTGGCTCGCCTGATTGAAGACTTCCTCCAAGCCCCCGGCTGAAGTACGGGTTGTTGCAGGTGCTGTGCGACAGACGTGCATACTTGTGGCCTATGGTTTTCATTTCGCCCACCCACGCCGCCCGATCCTCCGTCTCCCGCCCATTGGCCGCCTTCGCCCTGCTGGCGGCGCTGTCTTCCCCGGCGCTGGCCATCGACTGGACGCTGTGCCCCGGCATCGATGAACCGGTGGCGCAAGGCACCCCCGCCCCTCGCTACGAAGCCTTTTTCTCACCCTACACCCATCACTGGTCGCACGACCCCGAGCACAAGCCGGTGGTGGCCGTCAGCCTGAGTCGCCTGCTGCCCAACGACCGCAGCTGCGGCATCAGCCTGTTCCGCAACTCCTTCGGCCAGCCCTCGGCCTATGCCTTCGTGGGCAAGTCCTGGCCCGGCCTGCTGCCCAGCTACCCGAAGGTATACGCCTCGGTCACGGCGGGCATTCTTTATGGCTACGTGGGCCAGTACAAAGACAAGGTGCCCTTGAACGTGGGCGGCTTCTCGCCAGCCATCGTCCCGGCGGTGGGTTACCAACTCTCGCCCTCCTCGGCCCTCGAAGTCCAGGTCCTGGGAACCGCCGCCTTCATGGTTGGCGCGAAGTGGCGCTTCTGACATCGCCTATCCCCTGCGCCCGGGGCTGGCCCGTGAGAAAATCGCTGTCTTTGTACACAGACAGCAGGAAACAGCCCCATGGAAGCCGAACGCAGCAACGCCATCCGAAGCCAGCTCGAAGACCTGACCACCCGCGTGGTCGAGCTCCGGAGGTATCTTTGACTACGATGCCAAGGCATCGAAGCTGAAGGAAGTCGAGTCCGCGCTCGAAGACCCGACGGTCTGGAACGACCCCAAGCGCGCCCAGGACCTGGGCCGCGAGAAAAAATCCCTGGAAGACGTGGTGCTGGTGCTTGACCGCCTCACCGGCGAGCTGGCCGACAACACCGAGCTGTTCGAGATGTCGAGCGAAGACGGCGACACCGCCGGCCTGATCACCATTGAGGCCGAAGCCGCCAAGGTGGCGGCCGAGGTGGAGAAGCTCGAATTCCGCCGCATGTTCAACAACCCGGCCGATCCGCTGAACTGTTTCGTGGACATTCAGGCCGGCGCGGGCGGCACCGAGGCCTGCGATTGGGCGAGCATGCTGCTGCGCCAGTACCTGCGCTACGCCGAACGCAAGGGCTTCAAGACCACCATCGAGGACGAGACCGAGGGCGACACCGCCGGCATCAAGAGCGCGACCATCAAGGTCGAGGGCGAGTACGCCTTTGGCCTGCTGCGCACCGAGACCGGCGTGCACCGCCTGGTGCGCAAGAGCCCGTTCGACTCGTCCGGTGGCCGCCACACCTCGTTCGCATCCATCTTCGTCTACCCCGAAGTGGACGACTCGATCGAGATCGACATCAACCCGGCCGACGTGCGCACCGACACCTTCCGGGCCTCCGGCGCCGGCGGCCAGCACATCAACAAGACCGACTCGGCCGTGCGCCTGACGCACATCCCCACCGGCATCGTGGTGCAGTGCCAGGATGGCCGCAGCCAGCACAGCAACCGCGACGTGGCGTGGAAGCGCCTGCGCTCGCGCCTGTACGACCACGAGATGCGCAAGCGCATGGAAGAACAGCAGAAGCTCGAAGACAGCAAGACCGATGTGGGCTGGGGCCACCAGATCCGCTCGTACGTGCTGGACAACAGCCGCATCAAGGACCTGCGCACCAACGTCGAGATCTCCGCCACGCAGAAGGTGCTGGACGGCGACCTCGACCCCTTCATCGAAGCGTCACTCAAACAGGGAGTTTGATCCATGAGCTCATTGCGCGAAGGCCCCACCACCGTGGTGCGCCGCGAGGACTACGCCCCCCCGGCCTACTGGATCGACACCATCGATCTCTGCTTCGACCTGGACCCGGCCAAGACGCGCGTGCTCAACAAGATGCGCCTGCGCCGCAACCCGGACGCGCCGGCGCAGGCCCTGCGCCTGGATGGGGAAGACCTCAACGTCGTGCGTGTGCTGGTCAACGGCGCGGGCTGCTCCTTCAAGATCGACGGCAACCATCTCGTCCTGGAGAACCTGCCTGAAGGCAACGAGCCCTTCGACCTGGAGATCTTCACGATCTGCGTGCCTGAGAAGAACACGCAGCTCATGGGCCTGTACGTGAGCCAGGGCACCTTCTTCACGCAATGCGAAGCCGAGGGCTTCCGCCGCATCACCTACTTCCTGGACCGCCCGGACGTGATGGCCAGCTACACCGTGACGCTGCGCGCGGACAAGGCGAAGTACCCGGTGCTGCTGTCCAACGGCAACCTGGTGGAGGAAGGCCCCCTGCCCGACGGCCGCCACTTCGCGAAGTGGGTCGATCCGCACAAGAAGCCCTGTTACCTGTTCGCCCTGGTTGCCGGCCAACTGGTGGCGCGCGAGCAGCGCATCACCTCGCGCAGCGGCGGCAAGCACCTGCTGCAGGTCTATGTGCGTCCAGGCGACATGGACAAGACCGAGCACGCGATGAACTCGCTGATCGCCAGCGTGGCCTGGGACGAAGCCCGCTTCGGCCTGCCCCTCGACCTCGAACGCTTCATGATCGTCGCCACCAGCGACTTCAACATGGGCGCCATGGAGAACAAGGGCCTCAACATCTTCAACACCAAGTACGTGCTGGCCAACGCTGCCACGGCCACCGACACCGACTTCGCCAACATCGAGTCGGTGGTGGGCCACGAGTACTTCCACAACTGGACCGGCAACCGCGTTACCTGCCGCGACTGGTTCCAGCTCAGCCTCAAGGAAGGCCTCACCGTCTTCCGCGACCAGGAATTCAGCATGGACCTGTGCGCCGAACCCTCGGCGCGCGCGGTCAAGCGCATCGAGGACGTGCGCGTGCTGCGCACCGCGCAGTTCCCCGAGGACGCCGGCCCCATGGCCCACCCGGTGCGGCCCGACAGCTACGCCGAGATCAACAACTTCTACACCGTCACGGTCTACGAAAAAGGCGCCGAGGTCGTGCGCATGATGCAGACCCTGGTCGGCCGCGAAGGCTTCGCCCAGGGCATGAAGCTGTACTTCGAGCGACACGACGGCCAGGCCGTCACCTGCGACGACTTCGCCCAGGCCATCGCCGACGCCAACCCCGAGAGCGACCTGCACCGCCTGCTGCCCCAGTTCAAGCGCTGGTACAGCCAGGCCGGCACACCGCACTTGAGGGCCGAAGGCGTGTACGACGCCGCGGCGCGCACCTACACGCTCACGCTGTCGCAGAGCTGCATGCCCACGCCGGGCCAGGCCACGAAGGAACCCTTTGTGATCCCGGTCTCGCTTGGCCTGCTCAGCCCCGAAGGCCAGCAGCTGCCGCTGCAGCTGGCGCACTGGGCCCAGCCCGAGGCCGGCAGCCGCACCTTCGTGCTCACCCAGGCCAGCGAGAGCTTCACCTTCGTGAACCTCGACAGTGCGCCGGTGCCCTCGCTGCTGCGCGGCTTCTCGGCGCCCGTGGTGCTGGAATGCCACTACACCGACGCGCAACTGCTCACCCTGCTCGCGTCCGACCCCGACCCGTTCAACCGATGGGAAGCCGGCCAGCGCCTGGCCCTGCGCCGCGCGCTCATGGCCATCCTGGCCGAGGGACCCGCCGCCGAGGCCCCGCTGGACGGCGCCTTCCTCGGCGCCATGCGCGATGTGCTGCGCCACCAGCACCTGGACGCTGCGTTCAAGGAACTGGTACTCACGCTGCCCAGCGAGACCTACATCGCCGAACAGCTCGCGGAAGTCGATCCGCAGCGAGTGCATGCCGTGCGCGAAGCCATGCGCGAGCAGCTCGCCACCGCCCTGCAGGGCGATTGGGCCTGGGCCTTCGAGAGCCACAAGGACAACGGCGCCTACCAGCCCGACCCGGTGAGCACCGGCCGCCGCGCGCTTGCAGGCCTGTCGCTGGGCATGCTGTGCCTGGCCGCCCGCCACAACGGCGACGCCGTCTGGCCCGGCAAGGCCTACCAGCACTTCAAGGACGCCGGCAACATGACCGACCGCTTCAACGCGCTGTCGGCCCTGGTCGTGAGCGAGAGCCCGCTCGCCCGCGATGCGCTCGCGCGCTTCCACGCCCTGTTCCGCGACGAGGCCCTGGTGCTCGACAAGTGGTTCGCCCTGCAGGCGGGTGCACCCGACCGCCAAGGCAACGTGCTGCCCGCGGTGCGCAAACTCCTGGCCCACCCGGACTTCACCCTCAAGAACCCCAACCGCGCGCGCAGCGTGATCTTCAGCTACTGCAGCGCCAACCCGGGCGCCTTCCACCGCGCCGACGCGGCTGGCTACCTGTTCTGGAGCGAGCGCGTGGTCGAACTCGATGCCCTCAACCCGCAGGTGGCTGCCCGCCTGGCCCGCGCGCTCGACCGATGGAAGAAGCTCACGGAGCCCTACCGCAGCGCAGCCCGCGAAGCCATCGCCCGCGTGGCCGACAAGCCCGACCTCAGCAACGACGTCCGCGAGGTGGTGACCCGCGCCCTGGCCGATGCATGAGCCCCCACGCTCCGCCGCTGCGCGGGTCGCTGCCCCCCGGGGGGCTGGCCTTGCTCGGGGCGGCCCAGCGCGGCGGCATTCTTCGAACCCCCACGCTCCGCCGCTGCGCGGGTCGCTGCCCCCCAAGGGGGCTGGCCTTGCTCGGGGCGGCCCAGCGCGGCGGCCCTCTTCTCTCACTGACCGAGATTCTTCATGACCCAACGCATCTCCCTCACCCGCTACCTCGTCGAACAACAGCGCGTCGACGGTCTCATTCCCTCCCAACTGCGCCTGCTGCTCGAAGTGGTGGCGCGCGCCTGCAAGAGCATCAGCCAGGCCGTGAACAAAGGCGATCTCGGTGGCGTGCTCGGCGCAGCCACGACCGAGAACGTGCAGGGCGAAGTCCAGAAGAAGCTGGACATCATCGCCAACGAGGTGCTGATCGAGGCCAATGAATGGGGTGGGCACCTCGCGGCCATGGCCAGCGAGGAAATGGACAGCATCTACGTGGTGCCCAACCGCTACCCGCAAGGCGAGTACCTGCTGCTGTTCGATCCCCTGGACGGCTCCAGCAACATCGATGTGAACGTCAGCATCGGCACCATCTTCAGCGTGCTCAAGAAGCCCGACGGCAGCGCCGGCGTGAGCGAGCAGGACTTCCTGCAAAGCGGCGCCCACCAGGTGGCCGCAGGCTACTGCGTGTACGGCCCGCAGACCACGCTGGTGCTCACCGTGGGCGACGGCGTGGCCATGTTCACCCTCGACCGTGAGCAGGGTTCTTTCGTGTTGACCCAGGAGAACGTGAAGATCCCGGCCGACACCAAGGAATTCGCGATCAACATGAGCAACATGCGCCACTGGGACACCCCGGTGAAGCGCTACGTGGACGAATGCCTCGCCGGGCA
>NZ_JAHCKK010000007.1 GCF_026125825.1 Hydrogenophaga sp.
ACGTGGGTGGCCGCGCGACCTGTCCGGGTGTCGGGCAGTGGATAATCGCCCTTGATTCTACAAACCCCCTGCATCGCGGCGACCGGCCTCCGGGCCCGTTCTGGCAGCCGGACCACCGAATTCCACCCTTGAACCGCCGCACCGATCCGTCGCCCTCCAAGCGCCCGCACGGAGTCCTCGCCAACCCGCATTTCGTGGCGGTGCCCGTGGCGCGCGCGGTGCATGTGTTGCTGGCCGTGATCGCCTGGGGTGCCCTGTGGTCGCCTGGCGCCGCCCGCGCCCAGTCGGGCGACGGCGACGAAGCCACCGTTCATTTGAAACCCAGCCGCGCGCTGCAGGAAAACCTGCCGGAAGACGCGCGCCAGCAGGCCCCGACCTTCGTGCGCGGGGACCGCATCGAAGGCCAGACCGACAGCGTCACCACCGTCGAAGGAAATGCCGAGCTTCGCCGGCACGACACGGTGATCCGCGCCGATCGGCTCGAGTTCGACCAGCGCGACAGCGAGGCCAAAGCCACGGGCAATGTGCTGATCAACCGCAATGGCGACCGCTTCGAGGGCCCGGAGCTGCAAATCAATGTGGACACCTTCAAAGGCCAGTTCCAGAAGCCCAATTTCACCCTGCTGCAGAACGAAGGCAAGGGCGACGCCAGCCGGCTGGACTTTCTGGGTGAGGACAACGCGACCGCGCACCAGGCCCGCTACTCCACCTGCCCGCGCACGCCGGGGGCCGATTGGATGCCCGCCTGGCTGATCCGCGCCACGCGCATCGATTTCGACAACGTGGAAGAAATGGGCACGGCCACCGGCGGCGTGATCGAGTTCAAGGGCGTGCCCATCCTCGGCTGGCCCCGCTTCAGCTTCCCCCTGACCGACAAGCGCAAGTCCGGTCTGCTGCCGCCCACCATCAACCTGGACAGCATCAACGGGCTCGAGCTCACGCTGCCCTACTACCTCAATATCGCGCCCAACCTCGATGCCACGATCTACCCGACGCTCATGAGCAAGCGCGGCCTGGAGCTCGGCGCCGAGGTGCGGTACCTGCAACCGAGCTATGCCGGTCAGGTGCGAGGGTCGTTCCTGCCCTCCGATCCCTTGCGCGACGACGACCGCTGGGGCTATTCTCTGCAGCACAGCCAGAACCTGAGCGGCTCCAGCCTGGGCCTGGGAGGGTCGGCCGGCCTCTCGCTGGACTTGAACCGCGTGAGCGACGACAACTACTGGCGCGATTTCCCGCGCGCTTTCGGCACGCTGAGCAACCGCCTGCTCGCGGGCAATGCGGTCTACAGCTGGAGCCGTGGCCCCTGGGCCGTCAGCGCGGGCGTCTACAGCTGGCAGACCCTGCAGGACATCGAAGCCCCCATCACGCCGCCATATGACCGCCTGCCCTCCGTGGCCGTGCGCTACAGCCGCGGCGATGGCCGCATCGGCGGCGTGAACGACTGGTACTACTCGGTGCTCAGCGAGTACACGCGCTTCGAGTCCGACCCCCTGCTCACCCGCCAGACCAACGGCTCGCGCTCCATGGCCATCGCCGAGCTCAGCCGGCGCTGGGAGGCGCCGGGATGGTTCTTCAAGCCGCGCGCGCAGCTGCACGCCACGCAGTACCAGTTCGACAACCCCCTGGCCAATGGCTCGCGCACCGCATCGCGTGTGCTGCCCACGGTCAGCCTGGATGGCGGCCTCATCTTCGAGCGCGACGCGAGCTACTTTGGCCGCGCCTTCGTTCAGACGCTGGAGCCGCGCGCCTTCTTCACCTGGACGCCCTACCGCGACCAGAGCCTGTTGCCCAACTACGACTCGGCCGCGAACGACTTCAATTTCGCGACCATCTTCTCGGAGAACGTGTTCGGCGGCAACGACCGCATTTCGGACACGCGGGCCATCACCGTGGGCGCGAGTTCGCGCCTGCTCGACCCGGAGTCCGGCGCCGAGGTTGTGCGCGTCGGGCTTGCCCAGCGCTACCTGATCCGCGACCAGAACGTCTTCCTGCCCAATGCCACAGGCCAGTCGGGCGGCGCGCCGGTGACCGATCGGCTCAGCGACATCTTGCTGGCCACGCGTGTGCAATGGACGCCGCGCTGGACCGTCGACACCAATTTCCAGTACAGCCCGGGGGCTGGCGAATCGGTGCGCACCACCCTGGGTGTGCGCTACATGCCCAGCCGCTACCGGGTGTTCAGCGCGGCTTACCGCCTGCAGCGCGGCAGCAGCGAGCAGTACGACTTTGGCTGGCAGTGGCCCCTCAACGACCTGTGGGAGACGCCCGCGAAGACCGGCGTGCCGGGCCGCGGCCTGGGCGCTGGCCAGTGGTACAGCGTGGGCCGCATCAACTACAGCGTGCCCGACCGCAAGGTGGTCGATCTGGTGGCAGGCTTTGAGTACGATGCCGGTTGCTGGATCGGGCGCGTCGTGCTCGAGCGGCTGCAGCGCAGCGCCTCCTCTGCCAATCAGCGTATCCTGTTCCAGCTGGAGTTCTCCGGTTTCACGCGCCTGGGCTCCAACCCTTTGAAGACGCTGAAGGACAACGTGCCGCGCTACCAGTACCTGCGCGAAGACATCAACCCGCCCAGCCGGTTCCAACAATATGACTGATCGCCAAACCGCCCCTTCACGCCTGTCCACCTGGTTGTTGTGCGTGCCCCTGGTGTGGGCTTGTACCGTCCAGGCGCAAGGCCTGCGGTCCTCGGGCCAGCTCAATCTGCCGCGCAGCACCGCGCCCGCCGCCCCGACCCAGCAAGGCACGGCGGACTTCATCGTCGCGCTGGTCAATTCCGAACCCGTCACCAACAACGAAGTGCGCCAGCGCCTCTTGCGTGTGGAGCAGCAGATCGCCCAGGAGGGCACGGCCATGCCGGCGCGCGACGTGCTCGTGCGCGAGGTGCTTGAGCAGATCATCAACGAGCGGGCGCAGATGCAGCAGGCCAGCGAGCTCGGCATCACGGTGGACGAAGCCGCGGTCACGCAGGCCGAGCAGGCGATCGCGGCGCAGAACCAGCTCAGCCCCGACGAACTTCGACGCCGCCTGGCGGCCGAGGGCATCGACATCAACCGCTTCCGCAACAACCTGCGCAACCAGATCCTGCTGCAGCGCGTGCAGGAGCGCCAGGTCGACTCCCGTGTGCGGGTGACCGATGCCGACATCGATGACTTCATCCGCGAGCAGCGCGGCAACAGCGACGTCGCCAGCCTGGAGCTCAACCTCGCCCACGTGCTCGTGGCGGTTCCCGAAGGTGCCACGCCCGAGCGCATCCAGGAACTGCAGGCTCGCGCGCAAGGCGTGGCCGAGCGGGCCCGCGCGGGCGCGGACTTCGCCCAGCTCGCGCGCGATTTCTCCGATGCGCCGGAGCGGACCAACGGAGGCCTGTTCGGCATGCGACCGGCCACCCGCCTGCCCAGCCTGTTCGTCGATGCCACGCGCGCGCTCGCTGCGGGTGGCGTGGCAGGGCCGCTGCGCAGCCCGGCCGGTTTCCACGTGCTCAAGGTGATCGAGAAGAAGCAGGCGGGCATGCCCGATGCCATCGTGACGCAGACCCGGGCGCGCCACATCCTGTTGCGCACGGGGCCGCAGCTGAGCCAGGCGGACGCGGTTGCGCGCCTCGCCGCTTTCCGCCAGCAGATCGCCAGCGGCCAGGCCAGCTTCGAAGCGCTCGCGCGCGAACACAGCCAGGACGGTTCGGCCAGCCAGGGCGGGGACCTTGGCTGGGCCGGTCCGGGCATGTTCGTGCCCGAGTTCGAGCAGGCCATGAATGCGTTGCGACCGGGCGAGGTGTCGGCACCCCTGGTCTCTCGCTTCGGGGTGCACCTCATCCGCGTGGACGAGCGCCGGCAGGCCACGCTCACGCAGCGCGAGCAGCGCGACATGGTGCGCGGCCTGGCGCGCGAGAAGAAACTCGAAGACGCCCTGCGGGTGTGGACGCAGGACACGCGCAGCCGGGCCTACGTCGAGTACCGCGACCCGCCGCAGCCGTGAGGCCGCTGGCGCGCGGCGCGAGACCCGCCATCGCATGAAGCACATCGCCCGCAAACGGTTCGGCCAGCACTTCCTGACCGACAGCGCGATCATCGACGCCATCGTCACGGCCATCGCGCCGACGCCGGGCGACGCCATGGTCGAGATCGGACCTGGCCTGGCCGCGCTCACGCAGCCCCTGGTGGAGCGCCTGGGCCGGCTGACGGTGATCGAACTCGATCGAGACCTCGCCGTTCGACTGCGCGAGCATGGCCAGCTCGACGTGATCGAGTCCGATGTGCTCAAGGTGGACTTCAGCGCGCTGGCCCTGCGGCTGGGCGCGCAGGGGCGCCTGCGCGTGGTGGGCAACCTGCCCTACAACATCTCCACGCCGATCCTGTTCCACCTGCTCGACCACGTCGCGGTCGTGCAGGACCAGCACTTCATGCTGCAGAAAGAGGTGATCGACCGCATGGTCGCGCGGCCCGCCACGGCCGACTATGGCCGCCTGTCGGTGATGCTCCAATGGCGCTACGCGATGGACAATGTGCTGTTCGTGCCCCCGGAGAGTTTCGACCCGCCTCCGCGGGTGGACAGCGCCATCGTGCGCATGGTGCCCCTGTCCGCGCCGCCCGCGCTCGACGTGGCGCGGTATGGGGCGATGGTGCAGGTGGCGTTCAGCCAGCGCCGCAAGATCCTGCGCAACACCTTGGGCCGCTGGCTCGACGAGCAGGGGTTTGACGGCGACTTCGACCTGCAACGCCGGGCCGAAGAGGTGCCGGTGAGCGAATACGTCGCCCTGGCGCAGGCCACCCCCGCCAAGGCATGAAAAAAGCCGCTGGGCTGCAGCGGCTTTCTGAAGGCGGGGTGGACCGCAATCAGGCGGCGGCCAGCCAGTAACCCGCGTTGAACGGGCTGCTCATGCGCAGCGCCATCGGGCTCACGTCCAGGATCTTGTCGGTGGGCATGGGCTCGTCGGTCTGCACTTCGATGGGCTCTTCGCCCTTGGGCGCGCGCGCCACCGAGAACGAATAGAAGCAGCGGAACGGGACCTTGCGGTCCGACCAGTAGTCGGCGGCATCACGGAAGATGTCGAGCAGCTGCTCGCGCGCTTCCTTGTCGAACTTGGCGTGCGCTGGAATGTGCTCCAGCACGACGATGAAGCCGGTCTGCGGGCCCGACTTGTGCACCATGTCCGTCATGCAATCGTAGAGCGCGTCGAAGTTCTTGCCGAAGTGCGACGGCAAGGTGTACTGGGCCGCGATCAACTCCAACACATCCTGCTTGCTCTGGGCCTTGGCCAGGTTGGCGTACAGGAAGTGATGCCCCAGGTGCTCGGCCGCAGCCTGCAGGTCTTTCACGCCGTGGGCGCGAATCGACTGAACGATGTTGGGGCGTACGTTACGAAGTGGCGTGTCCATCTCCGCGTCTCTTTCTAAGGTCAAAGTTAAAAATCCGTTCACACCACCGGAGGTTCACTGCACGATCAGCCGGAAGCTGCTGTAGTGGTCTTCGGTGTAATAACACGCTTCAGGGGCTCGGGGCTTCAACCCGCCACACACGATCCGCCGGGCTCCCCGGTGGTTCAGACCCGGCGTGGGCACCGTGTATTCCCGGTAGTACCCACGCTTCTCGTTGGGCAGAAGGCGTTCGCGGTTGCCAAACACCGAGCCGTCCTTGTCGTATCGGAAGGGCCCGCCTTGCCGGATCTGGTTCATCACGTCCTGGCCTTGCGGCGGCAGTCCCGAGACCACCACCGTTGCGGCACTCGAATCGGACCATGAAGCATTCGGGGCGCGGGCCTGCACCGCAATGGTGCCCAATACCGCCGCCAGAACGGCGGCGAGGGCCACTCCCCTGGCCTTCCCGACACGAGCCCGGATCTGTTTCAGACCCATGAAATTCCCAGCTCCTGAAGACATCAACCCGCCTCCTGCACCTTTTGAAAGCAATGCCAAAGCATTATTTCGTGCCGTGCCGGAGGGCGGGTTAACCCTGAAATCCAAGCGCGCTAGTGTGCCTGACCCGGGGGGAAAAAGCAAGCGCCTGCTGAAATATTCAGCAAATCTCCGCGCTGGGAATGTGAGTAAAAGTTAGCGCTTGCTTGTTTGGGAGGCGTCAACGCGAGACGTTGGCATCCGCCACGGTGAGGGCGGTCATGTTGACGATGCGACGCACCGTGGCGCTGGGGGTCAGGATGTGCACCGGTTTGTCGGCGCCCAGCAGCACCGGCCCGACGGCAATGTTGCCGCCCGCCGCCGTTTTGAGCAGGTTGCAGGCGATGTTGGCGGCATCGATGTTGGGCAGCACCAGCAGGTTGGCCGGCCCCTTGAGCGTGGAGTTGGGCATCAGGGCGTCGCGCGCGTTCGAGTCCAGTGCCACATCTCCGTGCATTTCACCGTCGACCTCCAGCCAGGGTGCCTGCTCGCGCAGCAGCGCCAGGGTGCGGCGCATTTTGATGGCGCTGGGCTCGTCGCTGGAGCCGAAGTTGGAGTGCGAGAGCAGGGCTGCCTTGGGTTGCAGGCCGAAGCGCAGCATTTCCTCGGCCGCCATCACGGTGATCTCGCACAGCTCTTCGGGTGTGGGGTCGTAGTTGACGTGCGTGTCGACCAGGAACACCTGGCGGCCGGGCAGCATGAGGCCGTTCATGCAGGCGTAGATGCGCACGTCCTGGGCGGTGCTGGGGCTGCCGCCGGCGCGCTTGCCGATCACCTGGTCGATGTACTTCAGGTGGTGCTGGGTGGAGCCCCAGGTGCCGCAGATGAGGCCATCCACCTCGCCCTTGTGCAGCAGCATCGCGCCGATGAGCGTGAGGCGGCGGCGCATCTCGATCTTGGCAAGCTGCTGCGTCACGCCCTTGCGCTCGGTCATGCGGTGGTAGGTCTGCCAGAAGTCGCGGTAGCGGTCGTCCTGCTCCACATTGACGACGTCGTAGTCGAGCTCTTCGCGCAGGCGCAGGCCGAACTTCTCGATGCGCTGCGCGATGATGGCCGGACGGCCGATCAGCGTGGGACGGGCCAGGCCTTCGTCCACCACGATCTGGCAGGCGCGCAGCACGCGCTCTTCTTCGCCTTCGGCGTAGGCCACGCGCTTGCGCGCTGCGGCCTTCGCGGCCGAGAAGATGGGCTTCATGATGGTGCCCGAGGCGAACACGAAGCTCTGGAGCTTTTCGCGGTAGGCCGCCATGTCGGGCACGGGCCGCTGGGCCACGCCGCTGTCGACCGCGGCTTGCGCCACGGCGGGCGCGATCTTCATCATCAGGCGGGGGTCGAACGGCTTGGGGATGAGGTACTCGGGCCCGAACGCCAGCTTCTCGCCCGCATAGGCCGCAGCCACCACCTCGCTCTGCTCGGCCTGCGCCAGTTCGGCGATGGCGTGCACCGCGGCGATCTCCATCTCATCGGTGATGGTGGAGGCGCCCGCATCGAGCGCGCCGCGGAAGATGTAGGGGAAGCACAGGACGTTGTTGACCTGGTTGGGGTAATCGGTGCGCCCCGTGGCCATGATGATGTCGTTGCGCACGGCGTGCGCGTCCTCGGGCGCGATCTCGGGGTTCGGGTTGGCCAGTGCGAAGATCACCGGCTTGGCCGCCATCGAGGCCACCATCTCGGGCTTGAGCACGCCGCCGGCCGACAGGCCGAGGAACACGTCGGCACCGACGATCACCTCGGCGAGCTTGCGCTTGTCGGTCTTCTGCATGTATTGGCGCTTGTCGTCGTCCATCAGCTCCTCGCGGCCCTCGTAGACCACGCCGGCCAGGTCGGTGACGAACACGTTCTCGCGCTTGAGCCCGACCTTGAGCAGCAGGTTCAGGCAGGCCAGTGCCGCCGCGCCCGCGCCCGAGGTGACCAGCTTGACCTGGCCGATGTCCTTGCCCGCGACCTTCAGCCCGTTGAGCATGGCCGCCGCCACCGTGATGGCGGTGCCGTGCTGATCGTCGTGGAACACGGGGATGTTCATGCGCTTGCGCAGCTCGCGCTCGACATAGAAGCAGTCCGGCGCCTTGATGTCTTCCAGGTTGATCGCACCGAAGGTCGGCTCCAGGGCCGCGATCACTTCGACCAGCTTGACCGGGTCCTTCTCGTTGATCTCGATGTCGAACACATCGACGCCGGCGAACTTCTTGAAAAGCACGCCCTTGCCTTCCATCACCGGCTTGGCCGCCAGAGGGCCAATGTCGCCCAAGCCGAGCACGGCCGTGCCGTTGGTGATGACCGCCACCAGGTTGCCGCGGGCGGTGTACTTGTAGGCGTTGACCGGGTTGGCCACGATTTCTTCGCAGGGGGCGGCCACGCCGGGCGAGTAGGCCAGGGCGAGATCGCGCTGGTTGGTGAGCTGCTTGGTGGCCGCGATCGACACCTTGCCGGGGACTGGGAACTCGTGGTATTCGAGTGCGGCTCGGCGCAGCTCGGCGCGCTTGTTCTCAGGGCTGTTTTCCATGCTCATGCTCTTGTCTCCAGCGGGTCGTCATCTTGCGATGCGGAAAGGAATTGCGCATTCTAAAGCGCCGGGCGGGAAAACCCTAGTGCGTGGAACCGCGTAAAGCGTCCGGGTGCCTTTGACTTTTCCGGACGGAATGGCCAAGGCCAACACCACCAGCCGCAGTATGCGGCAGCGTCTTGGGCCCACACGGGGCGGGCAGGGAAAGTCTGGAGGGGGAAAGCCCTGCGGTGCTCAGGCCGCAGCGGCCTGGGCGGGCAAGGTGGCAGGGTGCAGCTGCAAATGCACCACCGACTGGTGGGGCGTGCACTCCGACCAGAGGGTGCGGGCGCAGGACTCGCACTGGCCGCACTGGGTGGCCACGCCCAATTCGAGCTGGATGTCGTCGAATGCCATGCCCGACCGTGCACAGCGTGCGATGGTCTGGTCACTGACTCGGTGGCAAACGCAAACGATCATGGGGCAGAGGGGCGAAAAGGGTGGTTCAGCGTGAACGTGTGCGCAAATGATAATTGATCGTATTCAAAAGACCAAAAAAAAGCCCCGCGCATCGGCGGGGCTCTTGGGCTGGAAGGGGGCGTGCCGGGCGGGAGCGCTCAGCTGACCGAGCCCATCTGGCTCTGGAGGTAGTTCTGGATGCCCACCTTGCCGAGCAGGTCGATCTGGGTTTCCAAGAAGTCGATGTGCTCTTCCGTGTCGTCCAGGATCGTCTGCAGCAGATCGCGGGACACGTAGTCGCGCACCGATTCGCAGTGGGCGATGCCGTCCTTGATGGTCTTCTGCGCGCCGGTTTCCAGGGCCAGGTCGCTCTTGAGAATCTCGGGCACGTCCTCGCCGATGTTCAGCTTGCCCAGGTCCTGCAGGTTGGGCAGGCCGTCGAGCGTGAAGATGCGATCCATGAGCTTGTCGGCGTGCTTCATTTCGCCGATCGACTCTTCGTATTCCTTGGCGGCCAGCTTGTCCAGGCCCCAGTGCTTGAGCATGCGGTAGTGGACGAAATACTGGTTGATCGCGGTGAGCTCGTTCTTGAGTTGAGCCTGCAGATGGGTGATGACTTGGGCGTCGCCTTTCACGGGAGCACTCCTTTCGTTTTTTTGTTGACAGGCGCGCATTGTGCGCGTACCGCGCGATCGATTCAGTGCTGAGAATCGGTACGGCTTGCAAATGAGAATCGTTCGCATATAATAAAGTCTCCCGCCAGCCCGCACCCGGCAGCCGCCTGAGGTCGTGACGCCAGCCTTGTCTTCCACCCTCTGGATCCAGGTGCCGTCTTGACCTCCTCGCGCTATCCCCTTCCCCTGACTTTTTCTTGCCCCCGGCCCCGCGCGGGCGGCCTGGCTTGCCTTGTGTTTCTGGCGGGACCGGCCCTGGCACAGACCGCGCCGCAGGCCGCCCCAGTGGCTCCGCCGTCGACCCTGCGCGAAGTGGTGGTGAGCGGTTCGCGCAGCGAGCGCGCGATCGAGGACGTGCCTGCGAGCATCGACGTGCTCACGGGTGAAGACCTCGACCCCGCGCGCGTGCAGGACATCCGCGATCTGGTGCGCGAAGTGCCCAACATGAGCGTGCGCCGCGCGCCACAGCGCTTCGGTGGCGTCACCGGCTCGACCGGGCGCGATGGCAACGCCGGCTTCAACCTGCGCGGGCTCGAGGGCAACCGCGTGCTGCTCACCGTCGATGGCATCCGTGTGCCGCGCGAGCTCTCCAGCGTGGTGTTCGGCTCGGCCTCGTTTGGCCGCGACTACTACGACCTCGGGCTGATCTCGCGCGTGGAGATCGTGCGGGGCGCGAACTCCGCGCTCTATGGTTCGGACGGCCTGGCCGGCATGGTCGCGATGTTCACCACCGAGCCGAAAGACCTGCTCCAGCCGGGCAAGACCTTCGGTGGGCGCGTGGGGCTCAAGGCCGACAGCGAGGACGACAGCCGCGGTCTCGGCGTCACGCTGGTGGGCGCGCCGAACGACACGCTGCAGTGGCTGGGCAGCGTGCAGGTGGGCCGCAGCGGCGAACTGGACAACCAGGGCACCCTGCAGTCCCTCAACAGCACGCGCACGGCGCCCAACCCGCAGAAAGACAAGAGCGTGTCACTCCTGGGCAAGGTGGTGCTCACCCCGGGTGCCGGCCAGCGCCACACGCTGACACTGGAGCATGTGGACAAGTCGGGCGAGGTCGAGGCTTACACGGCCCGCGCCACCAGCATGGGCGTCACCACACAGGACGTGGACGGCACCACCGACATGGCGCGCACGCGCCTGAGCTGGGACGGCCGCTGCCAGCTCAACGCGGCCTGGGCCGACGAACTGCGCGCCACCGTGGGCTACCAGCAGGCCGAATCGCAGGAGATCTCGACCGAGTGGCGCAGCGCCGCGCCCACCTACCGCGTGCGGGACGTGACCTACAGCGAGAAGCTCTGGCAAGGCGTGCTGCAGGCCGAGAAGGCCCGATCGCTGGGCGCTGACTGGGGGCAGAAGCTGGTCTACGGCGCAGACGTGTCCGTCGCGAAAATGGACAACCTCGTCACCGGCGTGGGCGCACCGTCTTACGAGCGCTACCCGCTCAAGCGCTTCCCGCCCACCAGCGAGACCAACACCGCGCTGTTCGTGCAGAGCGAATTCGCCACCGAGCGCTGGAGCATCATCCCGGCGCTGCGCTACGACCGCTTTGACCTCAAGGCCCGAAGCAGTTCGCTGTATCCGCTGCAGCCGGCCAGCCTGTCGGACTCGGCGCTCTCGCCCAAGCTGGGTGCCATCTTCCGTCCGGGCACGGAGCTGGCCCTGTTTGCCAACCTCGCGGCCGGCTTCAAGGCGCCAAGCGCGCTGCAGCTCAACAACAACTTCCAGAACACGCTGGCGAGCTACCGCACCATCCCCAACCCCGATCTGAAGCCCGAGCGCAGCCGCACGCTGGAAGTCGGCGCACGCGACAAGGTGGGCCCGGTGCAGTGGGAGGCCGCGGTGTTCACCGGTCGCTACAAGGACTTCATCGAAGAACTGGTGGTGGTGGGTGGCCAGGCGGGCAATCCGCTCAACCCGCTGACCTACCAGGCGGTCAACCGCGGCCAGGTGCGCCTCAGCGGCTTCGAGTTCAAGGGCAAGTTCGCGCTCGGACCAGCCACCGACCTGCGCCTGGCCTACGGCCAGACCCAAGGCAAGGACACGCGCCTGGGCGTGCCGCTGAACACGGTCAACCCCGCCCGGCTGCTGCTCGGCGTGGATCAGCGCGTGGGGGACTGGAAGCTGGGGGCCGTGATCGCCCACACGATGAAGAAGTCGGCCAGCGACATCAACGACGCCAACCTCGCGAACCAGTTTGCACCGCCCTCGTACACCACGCTGGACCTGCGCGCGAGCTGGCAGGTCAGCAAGGCCACGCGGCTCAGTGCCGCGATCCACAACGTGACGGACCGCAAGTACTGGGAGTGGACCAACGTCATCGGCGTGGCCGCGAACTCGCCGGTGCTGGATGCCTACACCGCACCGGGGCGCAGCTTCTCGGTGGCGCTGGTCACTGATTTCTAGGAATTGCCATGTCCGCAGCCGATCAACACCCGCAAACCGTCGACGAGGAGTACACCCTGCCCAGCGTGGAGGCCCTGTTCGCGGGCACCCTGGCGCTGATGACGGGCTACGCCCAGAGCGCGCCCGACTGCCCGCACCGCCCGTGCATGGCGCGCAAGCTGGTGTCCAACCTGCTGCATCTCTCGGCGCATCCGCAACTCTCGCCGCCCATGCAAACCATGCTGGCCAACCTGCGCACGCGCTGGCAACTGGCGCTGGAGCACACCGCCGAGGCGATGGCCGTCGACGCCGCGCCCACGCCCCTTTGGCACCCCGTTCCAGCCCGCGTGCAGTGACACGGGCCAGCCGCCACCTCACCTTCAGGAGAACACCATGCATGACCACGACATCCGAACCGCTTTCCAGGCCATGCGCGAGCGCGGCCTGCGGGCCAAGGAGGCCGCCGAATCGGCGGGCCTGAGCGAGGGTGCGGCCATCGCCGCGCACCGTGGCGCGCACGAGGCACCGCTGCAGGCCATCTCGCTCATGCCCGACTGGCTGGGCCTGTTGCAATCGCTCCAGGCCTGCGGCCCGCTGATGGCGCTCACGCGCAACGAGAGCGTGGTGCACGAGAAGACGGGCGTGTACCAGAAGGTCTCGGCCAGCGGCCCGGTGGGTCTGGCGCTGGGCGAGCAGATCGACCTGCGCCTGTTCTTCAACCAGTGGCACGCCGGCTTCGCGGTGGCCGAGGCGCTGAAGTCGTCGCCTGGCATGGGCACGCCCAGCCTGCAGTTCTTCGATCGCCACGGCGTGGCCGTGCACAAGATCTATGTGCGCGAACAGACCGACCTGGCCGCCTGGCAGCGCGTGATCGCCCAGCACAGCGACGATCAGCGCGGCGTCGACTTCGTGTCGCGCGATGGGGCCAGCACCCCCACGCCGCCACCCCGGGTGGACGCGCAGGCCTTCGGTGCCGCGTGGGGCGCGATGACCGACACCCACCAGTTCTTTCCGCTGCTCAAGCAATTCGGCCTGGAGCGCCAGCAGGGCTTTCGCCTGGTCGAGGGCCGCTACACCCACCGCGTGGACAAGGCGGCGGTGCGCGAATTGCTGATGGAAGCGGCCTTCGACGGCACGCCCATCATGGTCTTCGTGGGCAGCCCGGGCTGCATCCAGATCCACACCGGCCCGGTCAGGCGCGTGGAGCCGATGGAGATCCAGGGCAAGGCCTGGCTCAACGTGCTCGACCCCGGCTTCAACCTGCACCTGCGCGAGGACCTGATCCAGGACGTGTGGGTGGTGGAGAAACCCACCAGCGACGGCGTCGTGACCTCGGTGGAAGCCTTCGACGCGCGCGGCGAGCTCATGGCCATGTTTTTCGGCGCGCGCAAGCCCGGGCAGAGCGAGTTGCAGGCCTGGCGCCACATCGTTGCGCACCTGCAGGCCGCAGCGGGCCAGCCCCACCGCCCGGTGCCGGCATAAGCGCGGCCGCGACCGCCTTTTCTCACGCATCCAGGAGCCCACGATGTTCAATGGCCCTTCCCTTTCGCGCCGGCGCGCGCTGCAGGCTTTGCCGGCTTTGGCCGCTGCGGGATCGCCCCTGGGCCTGATGGCCGCCACCCGCGCGCCGCGCCTGGTCACCGTCGGTGGTGGCATCACCGAAGTGGTCTATGCGCTGGGCGCGCAGGACCAGCTGGTCGGCACCGACACCACCAGCCTGTACCCGGCGGCAGCGCGGGCCACGCCCAAGGTCGGTTACATGCGCCAGCTCTCCGCGGAAGGCCTGCTCGCGCTGCGTCCCGACGCGCTGATCGCCGGCACCGATGCCGGCCCGCCAGTCGTGATCGACCAGCTGCGCAGCGCCGGTGTGCGTGTGGAGCTGGTGGCGTCCGACCACACCTGGGACGAGGTGCGCCGCAAGATCGCCGCCGTGGGCCGCGCCTCGAACCGCGAGGCCGCCGCGCGCGAACTGCAGGCCCGGCTCGATGCGCGCTGGCAGGCCGTGAGCGCGCGCGTGCAGTCCGCCAGAGGCCCGGGTCCCCGGATCCTGTTTGTGCTCTCGCACAGCGGCAGCCCGCAGGTCTCGGGCGAGAAGACAGCGGCCGACGCGCTGATCCGCTTCATCGGTGCGCGCAACGCGCTGGGCGGCTTCCAGGGCTACCGGCCCATGACGGCCGAGGCCATGGCGCAGGCCGCGCCCGACGTCATCCTGACGACCACACAAGGCATCGACGCCATCGGCGGTGAAGCGAAGTTCTGGCAGCGCCCCGAACTCGCGCTCACGCCGGCCTTTCAGCGCCGAGCGTCCGACCGAACGCTGGTGCATCTGGACGCGCTGGAACTGCTGGGCTTCGGCCCGCGCCTGCCTGAGGTGGTGGAGCGCCTGCACAACCAGGTGGTGAACACATGAGCGCCGCGCCGGGCCGCCCCAAGCCCGCTCGCACCGCCGTGCGCAGCGCGGAGGTCGCACCATGAACGCCGTGCGCCACGACCTCGCCAATGTGCGCACGCCCGACCTGAGGCGCGCCGTGGCCGACTACACGGGCGTGCTGGGCTTCGAGTGCCGTCAGCACATTCCCGGGGTGTGCGCCCTGGTGGCTCATGGCCCGTTGCAGGTGCAGCTCTGGGCCTGCGCTGCCACGCCCGGGCGCTGGGAGCGCCCCACGCCTGGCGACCGGGGCTTTGCGCCCGGCCACCACCGTGTGGAAGTGCCGCGCATCCATGTGCTGCACGCCAGCCTGCGCGCGGCCGTGCTGCGGCCCTGCCGCACCGGCCTGGGCGGGCGCAAGCCGCTGCACGCCCACCGCTTCGAGGGCGAGTCGCCGCGCTGGCAGCCTTGGGGTGCCTGGGAGCTCACGCTCAGCGACATCGATGGCAACGTGTTGCATTTGATCGACCGCGTGGCCTGGTGGCCCGACGTGTCGGCGCAGCGGCAGCCCGGCGAGCAGCGCATGGAGGACCGGTCGTGAACACGGCCGCGCCGGCGATGGCGCCCCTGCGCTGGACGCCGCGCCGCCTCTCGGGCCCGGGCCTGCTGCTCGGGTTGGGCGCGCTGCTGGTGCTCGCGCTGCTGTGGGCGGCAGGCCAGGGCGCCTACAGCCTGCCGTTGAGCGAGTTGCCGGCCGTGCTGCTGGGCGCGGTGACCACCGCCGCGCCCGGCAGCAGTGGCGCCGAACTGGTGTTCTTCAACATCCGCCTGCCGCGCCTGGTGCTCGGGGTGGCCGCCGGGGCCGGGCTGGGCCTGGCCGGTGCGCTCATGCAGGGCCTGTTCCGCAACCCGCTGGCCGACCCGGGTCTGATCGGCGTGAGCAGCGGCGCGGCCCTGGCCGCGGGTGCCACCATCGTCATGGGCAACCTCTGGTTCCCCGACCTGCCGCGCTCGCTGGGGAGCTGGACGCTGGTGCTCATGGCCTTCGGCGGCGGCCTGGCGGTCACGGTGCTGATCTACCTGCTCTCGCGCGGCGAAGGGGGCACGCGCGTGGGCCTGATGCTGCTGGCCGGCATCGCGGTCAACGCGCTGGCCGGCGCCGGCCTGGGCCTGCTCAGCTTCCTGGCCACCGACGAACAGCTGCGCAACCTGCAGTTCTGGCTGCTCGGCAGCCTGGGCGGCGCGCGCTGGGGTGCGGTGGCGCTGGTCGCTGGCATCACGCTGGCGGCCGGCGCCGTCGGGCTGCGCCTGGCGCGCCCGCTCAACGCGCTGGCGCTGGGCGAGGCGCAGGCGGTGCTGCTGGGCGTGTCGGTCGAGCGCGTGAAGCAGATCGCCATCGTGGTCGCGGCGCTGGCCGTGGGCGCGGTCACGGCCACCACCGGCATCATCGGTTTTGTCGGCCTGGTCGCCCCGCACATGGTGCGCCTGATGGCCGGGCCCGACCACCGCTGGGTGCTGCCCGGCTCGGCCCTGCTGGGCGCGGTGCTGGTGCTGCTGGCCGACGCGGTTGCGCGCACCGTCCTGCAGCCCGCCGAACTGCCGCTGGGCGTGCTCACCGCCGTGGTGGGTGTGCCCTTCTTCCTGCTCCTGCTGCGCAGCGCGCACGGGAGGCGCCTGTGAACGCGCGCCTGCTCGACGCCGACTGGCGCTGCGCCTGCGCCGAGCTGCCAGCGGGCGAACGCCCGCTGTGGCTGGACGACGACGATGACAGCGGGGCCGATGCCGCTGCCCTGGGCGACGGGCAAGGCCTATGGGCGCGGGACGTGGGCGTGCGCGCCGGCCCCCGCCACTTGCTGCAGGGCGTGCAGCTGCGGCTCGCCCCGGGCGAGGTCGGGGCCATCCTCGGCCCCAACGGCGCGGGCAAGTCCACCCTGCTGTCGGTGCTCTCGGGCCTGCGCGCGCCCGACGCCGGCCGTGTGACGCTCAACGGCCTGGCGGTGGCGCCCGCGACCGTGCACCGCCTCGCGCGCCACCGCGCGGTGCTGCCGCAGGAGACGGCCGTGGCCTTCGACTTCCGCGTGCGCGACGTGGTGGAACTGGGCCGCTACCCGCACCACCTGCAGCCCTCGGCCCATGAAGCCACGATCGTGCGCGCCGCGATGCAGGCCACCGGCGTGGCCGACCTGGCCGAGCGCAGCGTGGTCAGCCTCAGCGGCGGCGAACGCGCCCGCGTGCAGCTGGCGCGGGTGATGGCGCAGATCTGGGAGCCGCTGGCCGACGGCGCGCCGCGCTGGTTGCTGCTCGACGAGCCCACGGCCGCCCTCGATCTGCGCCACCAGCACGACACCCTGGGCACCGTGCAGCGCTGGGCGCGCGAGCAGGGCGTGGGCGTGCTCGCCGTGCTGCACGACCCCAACCTCGCCCTGCGCTACGCCGACCGCGCGTGGGTGCTCGACGGCGGTGTGTTGCAGGCCTGCGGCCCGCCAGCGCGCGTGCTGCGGCCCGCGCTGGTGCAGCGGGTGTGGCAGGTGCAGGCCAGCACCGTGCGCGCGGCCGACGGCGTGGCCCAGTTGCTCATCGCCGCCGGTGCGCCGCCGTTGCCAGGGAAGGACCGCCCATGACACAGAACCCACCATCGCCCCTGCCCGCGCGCCACGACAGCCTGGCCGCGCGCGAGATCGCGATCGAACACGGTGCGCTCACCCGCCAGGTGGCCGGCCTGCAGCGCCGCGTGGGCGAGCAGTTGCGCGCCTGGGCCTTGCAGGTATCGGCGCTGGAAGACGAGGTGCTGTACCTGCGCGCGCAACTCATGGTCTCGCGCACCTGCCAGCTCTGGGGCCTGGGCGTGGCCGGCGTCATGAAGCCGCTGGCGCGCCGCGTCCCCCCGCCGGCAGGGCAGGCCGGGGCCCGCGCGATGGCCGAAGCCAGCAGCGTGATCTGCCAGACCGGGTGCGTGGGCCATGCCCACCCCTGGCTGGAGGGCGACGGCCAGTGCCGCCGCACCGGCCAGACCTGCGATCTCTACGCCAGCGGCCTCCAGGAGGCCGCCAGGTAGCGCCCGAGCCTGACGTGCCCTGCGCTTGACACTGCCACCCCACGGCAGCGCAGGAGCCGCCATGGCGGGTACCCGCCTCAGGCCTGGGGCCAGGCGGTCCAGTGGTTGTCGATCTGCAGGCGCTCGGCGGACCGGGCCTCGTGGCCTTCGGGCGCGCACCACACGCCTTCGGCGCCGCTGGCCCACCAATGGCCCTGGTCCGCCGCCAGCGCGTAGGCCTCGCGGTGCGCGAGGTTCTGCGACCAGCGCGCGTCGGC
Source organism: Hydrogenophaga sp. (assembly GCF_026125825.1). Lineage (GTDB taxonomy): Bacteria > Pseudomonadota > Gammaproteobacteria > Burkholderiales > Burkholderiaceae_C > Hydrogenophaga. Next base: position 17,566 of record NZ_JAHCKK010000007.1, read on the forward strand.
GCCGAACAGGGCCAGCGCGTCCGCGCGCGGGCAGCTCACCACGAAACCGCCCTCGGGCAGGGCGCAGATGTCGCCGCCATAACCTTGCACCGCGGGCTGGCCCCGGGCGGCCTGCAGGCGCTGGCCGTTCCACGCGGCGAAGACCGGCGCGCGCCGCTTGGCCTCGGCGTCCGGGTGCTCGGCCTGCAGCGCGATGCCGACCGTGCGCGACACCGGGTCCCACGCCAGGTGGCGGATGCTCAGGTAGGGGTCGTCCAGGCGCCACTGGCCCAGCACCGCGCCGTCGCGCGGGTCCAGCGCCACCAGCGAGGCGTCCATCCGGTCGAGCTGGCGCTTGCTGCGCCCGGTCTCGGGCAACGTGGGAATGCCGCCGTTGGCCACCAGCAGGCTGCCGGCGGGGATCTCGCCCACGCGCTGCGGCAGCACGATGAGCTCGTGCGGGTCCATGCCCTGCGTGGCCCATTCGGCGGATTTCTCCAGGGTCTTCGCGTCGCGCTTGGCCAGGCGGCCCTGCGCGTTGTCGAGGTCGGTCTCGGTGGTCCAGAGCGTGCGGCCGTCGGGGCTGGCGACGGCGTGGCCGTTGAAGCGCCGGTCGTCCTCGATCCAGTGCCATTGCGTCTGCCCGCTCGCCGGGTGCCAGCGCAGCAGCCAGTCGCCAGGGCGGCGCGCGGTGGCGAGCACGCTGCCGCCGGCTTCAAGCAACAGGCCGTGCGCGCGCGTGGGCACGGCGAGCGAGCGCTGCACCGACCAGCGCGCGCCATCCACCGCGATCACGCCGATGCGGTGTTCGCTCGGGGTCTGCCAGGCCGAGATCAGGCGTGTGCTGTTGCGCGCGGCCCAGGCCGGTGCGAGGCCCATGGCCGCGGCAGCCACCAGCCATTGGCGGCGCGACAGCCAAAGACGCGTTGCGTGCGACGTGCCTCCATCAAGGGGGGACAAGGGTCCGGCTGCGCCGGGCCAAGATGCCGATCCATCGCCCTGCGCCCAAGCCGCGCAGCGGCGCACAGGGGTGCCCACGCTAGTCCCCATCGGCATCGGAGAAGCCCAGCGGCACGTCCAGCGCAGCCGCAATCTCGTTCTGGAACAGCACGGTCACGGCCTTCATCGATTTGGTGAGCGCGAGCAGCTCGCGCTCGCTGGAGCGCGGCGTGAGCTTGTCCATGCCCGCCGTGACCTGATCCAGTGCCTGGCCCCATTTTTGCGCCAGCGCGAGCTGGCCCCGGCCCATCAGCAGGGCTTCCATCGGCACCAGGGCCTGGCCGGCGGCGGGCGGCTGCGCGCCAGGGGGCAGGCGGCCTTGCTGGCGCAGGCTCTGCCATTGCGCGCGCCAGTCGCGCAGGTTGCTCTCGCGGTCGAGCCGGGCGTAGGGCACCGGGGCGCCCTTGGCCGCGTTGCCCGTGGTCTGGTGGGTGGTGAGGGGTTTCTCGATGTGGGCCCAGCGCAGCCGCTCCAGGCCGGCGAGCCACTGGTTGACCCATTCGGCCAGCGCGGCCGTGGTGACCTCGGGTTCGTCCTCCCATTCCTTCGTGGCCCATTGGCCGAGCTCGTCGTTCAGGGCGCGCGCTTCGGCGGCAATGCCCTGCGCCACCAGCTCGGCATAGCGGCAGGCCGGCGCGGGCGTGGGCTGGCGGCTGCCGTTCCACTGGCTCATCAGCAGCTCAAAGGCCGGGAAGCCTTTGGCCGGCGTGCCCACGCGCTCCATGTCGGACAAGGTCTCGGGCGATTTCTCCATCGAGCGGCGCAGCAGATCGGGGCGGGTGGGCCAGAAGTCGATCTGCCGCTGCGAGCGCCGCGTGACCAGGGGGCCCACGGCCGGCGTGGACAGGGTCTCCCAGCTCACCAGGGTGTCCTGCCACTGCGCGCGCAAGGCGGGCAGCGTCGCCTGGCCCTTGCAGTGCTGCGCCGTGGTCTCGGCCAGGCGATCGGCCTGGGCCTGAAAGTCGCGCGCCAGCGGTGGCAAATGGTGCGTGTACAGGCCCTGCAAGGCCTGCTCGGCCGAGTAGTAGGGGGCGGCCACGATCGGGGCGTTCTGCGCCGCCGCCAGGCCGGCCAGGCTCAGGCCCAGGGTCAGCGCGGTGGCTCGGCGAAGGAAGGCCAGGGCAGACGGTGTCATAGCGACTCCACGAATTTCACGAGCGCGCTGCGGTCAGCCCGCTTCATCTTGAGCACCTGCTCCTTGGCCGCCTGGGCCTCGCCACCGTGCCAGAGGATGGCTTCGAGCACGCCGTTGGCGCGGCCATCGTGCATCAGGCGGGTGTGGCCGTTGACGTCCTTGATGAGCCCGATGCCCCAGAGCGGCGGCGTCTTCCACTGGCTGCCGCTGGCGAGGAAGTCGGGGCGGCCATCGGCGAGGTCCGGGCCCATGTCGTGCAGCAGCAGGTCCGTGTAGGGCCAGATGCGCTGGCCCTTGAGGGCGGGGCTGGTGAGCGACGGGAACGGGCCTTCGGCGGTGACGTAACTCGGGCGGTGGCAGGCGGCGCATTGCGCCTGCGCGAACAGCGCCTGGCCGCGCAGCACCTGCGGGTCGTTCACATCGCGCCGCGCCGCCGGGGCCAGGGTGGCCTGGTAGAAGATCACGTGGCCCAGAGTCTCGTCGTCGATCTCGGGTTGGAGGGCGGTCGCGTGCGACGCCGGCACGATGCCGTCGCGCCCGGTGGTCTTGCCGCCCCCGTGCGGCGCGGCCAGGCAGTCTTTCTGCGTGGGCGTGCAGGTCTCTTGCGGGAAGGCATTGGAGGTGATGCCGATGTCGCCATGGAAGGCGCCGGCGGTCTGGTGCGCCAGGGTGGCGACGTTGGCCTTCCAGCCCAGGCGGCCCACGCGCTCTTCCTGGGCGAACACGTCCCACACGCGGTTGGGCTGGCCTTTGATGGGACCGGGCGCGGCGGCCTGTTCGCGCGCATTGCGCAGGATTTCCACCTCGGGGATGGCTTCGATCAGGCCGATGCCGGCGAGCTGCGGCGCGATGCGCGGGCTGACCATCAGGCCCGGCGCGAAAGGGCCGTAGGCGAGGTCGGTCAGCTTGTAGATCGGCTTTTGCAGCGTGTAGCGCGTGCCGTCGGCAAAGCGGCCGTGGAGCGGCTGCTGGCGGATCTCGATCCGGCCCTCGGGCTTGACGCCCTGGATCGCTGCGTTGTTGAACTGGTCGCCATACACCGGGTCGGGCCGCACCCCGGCCTTGGGGTCGGGCGTGCCGGCCACCGACAGGCGCATGAGCAGCGCCACCGTGCCCTCGGGCTCAGGGCCCAGCGTGTTCTTCCACTGGGGCGGTTCGCCGCGACCGTCCAGCACATGACAGCCCGCGCAGGCCCGTGCGATGAAATGAGGGCCCAGGCCGTCGCGCGCGGTGGTCGAAGCCGGTGCCTCGACCCAGTTGCGCTTGAAGAAGGAATTGCCGATCACGAAGCGCGTGCGCCCCGGATCGTCCAGGTTGGCCAGCGGAAACGAAAACGCGTTCTTGCCGGTCGCGTAGACGGTCGTCAAACCCCCCGTCTTTTCACCCAGGGGATCGGGTGCCTCGTCGGCGCGCAGGACGAGGGCGGTCGAACCACAGACCAGGACCCCCATGGCGAGCGCGATGCGCGTGGCTGTGGGAAAGAGCGACATGATGAAAAGCCTAGGCAACGGAAGGGAGAAGAGGCGTCAATCCAGAGGGGTCAAGGGTCCGGCTCCGCCGGCCCGAGACCCTGTCCCCCCTCCCAGCGCCGAAGGCGCGCCAGAGAGGGGGGAAGCCGCGCAGCGGCGCAGGGGGGTGTTCCGGATCAAGGCTCCACCAGCGTCAGCTTGGCGATGCCCACCGCGCTGGCGGACTCCACCAGCAGCTTGGACTGCTCCACCAGGCTGGCGACCGTCTTCTCGATGGCCGGGCGGCCGGTCGAGCCCTTGGCGATGGCGCGGTCGAACGGGGCAGGGATGGCCTCGGCGCCCGCCACCGACGCAGCAATCTGCGTGGTGGTCTTCTCGGCCAGATCGGTCTTCTTGGCGGCCACCAGATCGCGCACGCCCGGACCTTGCAGCAGGCTGCCGTCGCGCTGCTTGTACTGGCCGAGCCACACGTTCTGGATGCCGGTGGCGTTCGCCACGATGTCGCGGTGCGTGTTGTCAGAGAAGCAGGAGTGCTCGTCTTCCTGGTCCTGCGAGTTCAGCGCCACTTCCATGCGCTCACCCGAGAGTTCGCCGCGCGAAAGCGAGCCCAGGCCGACGATGATCTTGCGCACCGATTCCTTGCCGCCCTTCTCGAAGCGCGCGCGGTAGTTCTTCTGGCCCGGCGCCCAGGACTTGACCAGGAAAGCCAGGTCGTCCACCAGCAGCTCGGTCGCCACGGTCAGGAACTGGCGACGCCGGTCGGCATGGGGCGCCTTGCCGTCCACGTAGTCCTCGAACGAGCGGTTGCCCGGACCGGTCTCGCTCAAGTCCTGGCCCCACAGCAGGAACTCGATCGCGTGCCAGCCGGAGCTGATGTTCTCCTCGCCGCCGCGCTCGTTGAACTTGGCCAGGTTGGTCTTGGTGATCTTGAACTTGGGGTTGTTGATCAGGCCCGCCTTGGGCTTGCCCTGGACGTAGTCCACATAGGCCTCGTCCAGCGGCCAGGCGTTGATCTGGCCTTCGGGGCCCTTGTCGTCGTCAATCGGGCCACCGTAGAAGCGGAAAGCCTCGGTCTGGCCGTAGAACTCGCGGGCGCCCAGCCAGGCTTTGCGCGCGGCGGCCAGGCCATCGGCCGAAGGCGCGGCCACGAAGGCCTTGATGGCGGCCTGCAGCTCCTGCGCGGCGGCCAGGGTGTCGCTGTAGTTAGCATGCACCAGCGCGGCGTAGTGCGTGGCCACAGTGGCATAGGTGGCAGCCGCAGGCGCGCTGGCGGCCGCAGGCGTGGCGGCCTGGGCATGGGCCGGGGCGTGCAGCAGGGACAGGGTGGCCGACAGGGCCAGAACGAGCAAGGTGGGTTTCATGGCGGAAGGGCTGGGAGTGAAGGAATCGGGCCGGCAGCGCCAGCGGGCCTCACAGTGTAAATGAGAATGATTCCTGCTATCTATCCAAGACCCGGCCGCCGATGGGCCCATCGGCCGCGCACTTGATCTGCGTCAAGCGCGCATCAGGGCTTCGATCTCGTCGGCCTTCACCGGCACGTCGCGCGAGATGAGTTCGCAGCCGGTCGCCGTGACGATGGCGTCGTCCTCGATGCGGATGCCGATGTTCCAGAAGTGCTCGGGCACGCCTTCGCCCGGGCGCACGTAAAGGCCGGGCTCGATGGTGAGCACCATGCCGGGGCGCAGCACGCGGCTGGGCCGGTCCTTGATGGTCTCGCCGCTGAGCGGGTCCTTGCGCTCGCTCACGTTGCCCAGCTCGGCCGGTTCCACGTAGCTGCCGCAGTCGTGCACGTCCATGCCCAGCCAGTGGCCGGTGCGGTGCATGTAGAAGGGGAAATAGGCGCGGTTGGCGATCACGTCCTGCGCGTTGCCGACCTTGTTCGTGTCGAGCAGGCCGACGTCGAGCAGGCCCTGGGCGAGCACGGCCACGGTGGCTTCGTGCGGGTCGACGAAGCGCGCGCCGGCCTTGGTGGCGGCCACGGCCGCGTCCTGGCTGGCGAGCACCAGGTCGTACAGCGTGCGCTGCGGGCCGGTGAAGCGGCCGTTGGCGGGAAAGGTGCGGGTGATGTCGCTGGCGTAGCCGTCGAGCTCGCAGCCGGCGTCGATCAGCACCAGCTCGCCGCTGCGGATCGGGGCGGCGTCGGCGCGGTAGTGCAGCACGCAGGCGTTGGCGCCGGCGGCCACGATGCTGCCGTAGGCCGGGTACTGCGAGCCGTGTTCGCGGAAGCTGTGCAGCAGCTCGGCGTCAAGGTGGTACTCGCGCACGTCCTGCCCGGCGCGCAGCATGGCCGCGCTGCGCTGCATGGCGCGGATGTGGGCCTTGGCGCTGATCTGCGCGGCGCGGCGCATGGTGGCCTGCTCGAAGGCGTCTTTCACGAGCCGCAGCTCGTCGAGGATGCCGCAGAGGTCGCGCTGCGATTCGGGGCACAGCGCGCCGTAGCGCACGCGCGCACGCACGGGCTGCAGCCAGCCGGTGATGCGGCTCTCCAGCCCCGCGTGCGTGGCGAAGGGGTACCACACGGTCTGGCGGTTTTCCAGCAGCCGGGGCAGGCGCTGGTCCAGTTCGGCGACGGAAAACGCGTCGGTCACGCCCAGGTGAGCCGGCGCGGCCTCGGGGCCAAGGCGGATACCGTCCCAGATCTCGCGCTCCAGGTCCTTGGGTTGGCAAAACAGCGTGGTCTGGCCCTCGGCGGTGATCACCAGCCAGGCGTTGGGCTCGGTAAAACCGGTGAGGTAATAGAAGTAGCTGTCGTGCCGGTAGATGAAGTCGGTGTCGCGGTTGCGCGGCCGTTCCAGGGCGGTGGGCACGATGGCGATGCCGCCGGCACCGAGCTGGGCGGCCACGCGGGCGCGGCGCTCCGCGTAGAGGGTGGTGTGGGTGGTGGAGTCCATGCGGGCCATTGTCGGACTTTTGCCGAAGCTCTGCGTGGCCTGTTCCCGCACACCCGCAGAACCGCAGAACCGGCTTCGCCTGCGGTCAGCCCAGTTCTTTCAGCCGCTCGGGCGTGCCCACGTCCACCCAGGGGCCGGTGTAGAGCTCGGCGCTCACCAGCCCGGCGTCGATGGCGCGGCGCAGCAGCGGCGCCAGCGGCTCGGCGGTGCCCTGCGGGTTGCCGGGCACGATCTCGCACCAGGGCGCCTCGAACAGCTCGCGGCGGTACAGGCCGATGGTGCTGTAGGTGTAGCGCGCGTCGGCTTCGTTGAGCGCCAGGCCCTCGGGGCTCAGGCCGAAGTCGCCGCGCGGGTGGTGCGCGGGGTTGGGCACCAGCCACAGGTGGGCGAGCTGGCTGCTGGCCTTGAAGCGGGCCACGCTGGTCGGCGTGAAGGCGAAACCGGGCGCGTACACGTCGCCCGCCAGCACCCAGAACACATCGCCCAGCAGCGGCAGCGCGCGCGCGATGCCGCCGGCGGTCTCCAGGGCGTAGCCGAAGTCCTGGCCCTCGCGCGAGACCGTGACCTCGCTGCCCGGGTGTTGCGACTGCCAGTCGGCGCAAAAGGCGTCGATCTGCTCGCCCAGCCAGGCGGTGTTGACCACCAGCCGGCGAAAGCCGCCGGCCAGCAGGGCTTCCATCGGCCATTGCATCAGGGGCCTGCCCTGCACCGGCAGCAGCGGCTTGGGCGTTTCGTCGGTCAGGGGGCGCATGCGCATGCCGCGCCCGGCGGCGAGCAACATGGCCGGGATGGGGGCGGTGGCAAGTCGGGTCATGGGCGGTGGACGAAGGTCGCAGCGGGTTCACAGGGCCCGACGCATCCCGGAATTATGAGCGCCTGCGCGCGGCTTGGCCGGCCTTCGGGGGCGCCGGTCCGGGCGGCCCGATAAAATCTCAGGTTTTGCGCCGCCGCGCAATTGTTCCTTCCTCCTACCCTCCCCCTGCACCCCATGTCCGACGCCGCCAGCACCCCCACCCGCTCCGCCCCCCCCGCTTCGGCCGTGACCGCCCAGACCCAGGCCAACGCCATCCGCGCCCTGGCCATGGACGCGGTGCAGCAGGCGAACTCGGGCCACCCCGGCGCGCCCATGGGCATGGCGGACATGGCGGTCGCCCTCTGGGGCCGCCACCTGCGCCACAACCCGGCCAACCCGCAGTGGGCCAACCGCGACCGCTTCGTCCTCTCCAACGGCCATGGCTCGATGCTGATCTACGCGCTGTTGCACCTCACGGGCTACAAGCTGCCGATGGGCGAGCTGCGGAACTTCCGCCAGCTGCACAGCAAGACCGCCGGCCACCCCGAGGTGGGCATCACCCCCGGCGTGGAAACCACCACCGGCCCGCTGGGCCAGGGCATCACCAATGCCGTGGGCATGGCGCTGGCCGAGAAGCTGCTGGCGTCCGAGTTCAACCGCGACGGCCACGCCATCGTCGATCACCACACCTACGTGTTCCTGGGCGACGGCTGCCTGATGGAGGGCATCAGCCACGAGGCGGTGGCCCTGGCAGGCGCCTGGAAGCTCAACAAGCTGATCGCGCTGTACGACGACAACGGCATTTCGATCGACGGCCAGGTCACGCCCTGGTTCATCGACAACACCGCGCTGCGTTTCACCGCTTGCGGCTGGAACGTGATCGGCCCGATCGACGGCCACGACGCCGACGTGGTGGACCGCGCCATTGCCGACGCGAAGAACAAGGCCGATGCCCCCACGCTCATCATCTGCAAGACGCACATTGGCAAGGGCAGCCCGAACCGCGCCAACACCGCCAAGGCACACGGCGAGCCGCTGGGCGGCGAAGAGATCCAGCTCACCCGCGAGGCCCTGGGCTGGATGCACAAGCCCTTCGAGGTGCCGCAGGACGTCTACGCCGCCTGGGACGCCAAGGCCGCCGGCCAGGCCGTGGAAGCCGACTGGAACGGCCGGTTCGCTGCCTACAAGGCGGCCTTCCCCGAGCTCGCCAGGGAGTTCACCCGCCGCATGAAGGGCGAGCTGCCGAAGAACTTCGCTCAGGTCGCGGTGGACGCCGCCGTGGGCGCGCACACCAAGGCCGAAACCGTGGCCAGCCGCAAGGCCAGCCAGCTCGCGCTGGAGACCTTCACCGCCGCGCTGCCCGAGCTGCTGGGCGGCAGCGCCGACCTGACCGGCTCCAACCTCACCAACACCAAGTCCACGCCCAGCCTGCGCTTCAACATGGCCGGTGACGTGGTGAAAAACGAGCAGGGCCAGGGTGGGCGCCACATCAACTACGGCGTGCGCGAGTTCGGCATGGCCGCCATCATGAACGGTGTGGCGCTGCACGGTGGCTTCATCCCCTACGGCGGCACCTTCCTCACCTTCAGCGACTACAGCCGCAACGCCATCCGCATGGCCGCGCTGATGAAGCAGCGTGTGATCCATGTGTTCACGCACGACTCCATCGGCCTGGGCGAAGACGGCCCGACGCACCAGTCCATCGAACACGCAGCCAGCCTGCGGCTCATCCCGAACCTGGACGTGTGGCGCCCTGCCGACACGGCCGAGACCGCCGTGGCCTGGGCCGTGGCCCTGGGGAACGCCAGCCGCCCGACCGCGCTGCTGCTCAGCCGCCAGAACCTGCCCTACGCCCCCAAGAACGACCTGGGCCACATCAGCCAGGGCGCCTACGTGCTGGCCGAGCCGGCGGAAGTGGGCCTGAAGAAAAAGGCGCAGGCGGTGATCATCGCCACCGGCTCCGAGGTGCAGCTCGCCCTCAAGGCGCAGGAGCTGCTGGCGCGCGAGCACAAGATCGCCGTGCGCGTGGTCTCCATGCCCAGCACCACCACCTTCGACCGCCAGACCGCCGCCTACAAGGCCTCCGTGCTGCCGGCCGGCGTGCCGCGCATCGCGGTCGAGATGGGCACCACCGACGGCTGGTGGAAGTACGGCGTGGCCGCTGTGGTTGGCATCGACACCTACGGCGAATCGGCCCCGGCGCCGGTGCTGTTCAAGCACTTCGGCTTCACCGAGCAGAACGTGGCGGACACGGTGCGCGCCGTGCTCGCGAAGTGATTTTTCGATTCACCCTTTTTTGAAACCTTCCAGGAGAGACGAGACATGACGATCAAGATCGGCATCAACGGCTTCGGCCGCATCGGCCGCAACGTGCTGCGCAGCGCCATCCAGAACTTCCAAGACATCGAAGTGGTGGCGATCAACGACCTGCTCGAGCCCGACTACCTGGCCTACATGCTGCAGTACGACAGCGTGCACGGCCGCTTCAAGGGCACGGTCTCGGTCGAAGGCAACACCCTGATCGTCAACGGCAAGAAGATCCGCCTGACGCAGGAGCGCGATCCCGCCAACCTCAAGTGGAACGAAGTCGGCGCCGACGTGGTGATCGAATCCACCGGCCTGTTCCTGGACAAGGTCACGGCGCAGAAGCACCTGGACGCGGGTGCGAAGAAGGTGATCCTCTCGGCACCGTCCAAGGACGACACCCCGATGTTCGTCTTCGGCGTGAACGACAAGACGTACAAGGGCGAGGCCATCATCTCCAACGCCTCGTGCACCACCAACTGCCTGGCGCCCATCGCCAAGGTGCTCAACGACAAGTGGGGCATCAAGCGCGGACTCATGACCACGGTGCACGCGGCCACGGCCACGCAGAAGACGGTGGACGGCCCGAGCAACAAGGACTGGCGCGGTGGCCGGGGCATCCTGGAGAACATCATCCCCAGCAGCACGGGCGCGGCCAAGGCCGTGGGCGTGGTGATCCCCGAGCTCAACAAGAAGCTCACCGGCATGAGCTTGCGGGTGCCGACCAGCGACGTCTCGGTGGTGGACCTGACGGTGGAGCTGAACCAGGACGCGACGTATGAAGAGATCTGCGCGGAGATGAAGGCGCAGAGCGAAGGCGCGCTCAAGGGCGTGCTGGGCTACACGACGGACAAGGTGGTGGCGACCGATTTCCGGGGCGACACGCGCACCTCGATCTTCGACGCCGACGCCGGCATCGCGCTGGACAAGACCTTCATCAAGGTCGTGAGCTGGTACGACAACGAATGGGGCTACTCCAACAAGTGCCTCGAGATGGTTCGCGTGGTCGCCAAGTAAGCGCCAGCTCACGCTGTTGAAAAAAAAAGCGCCTTCGGGCGCTTTTTTCTTGCCCGCTGCGCTTGGGCGACAGGCGCGCATTGACACTAGACCGACCGGTCTATAGATTGCGCTCCATGACCGACACCCCCGCTTCCGGCACCCGCGAACGCCTGATCGCCGCGATGACCGACGCCTTGCGCCGGCGCGGCCTGCACGGCATCGGCCTGACCGAACTGCTGGCGCAGGCCGGCGCGCCCAAGGGCGTGCTGTACCACCACTTTCCCGGCGGCAAGACCGAGCTCGCGGTGGCCGCGATCGACGACGTGGTCGATCGCATGCTGGGCTGGCTGGACGGCCTGCTGGCCAAAGAGCGTGACCCGATCGAGGCCGCGCGGCAATGGATGCAAGGGGCGACCCAGTCTTTGAGCAGCACGGGTTTTCACGCCGGTTGCCCGCTGGCCTCGGTGGCGTTGGAGAGCACGCCCGACGACCACGCGCTGCGCGAAGCCCTGGCGCGCGCGTTCGCCACGCTGCGCGAGCGCATCGCGCAGGCGCTGGAGGGGGCTGGCGAGCCGCGCGAGTCCGCCCAGGGCGTGGCGGCGCTGATCGTCGCCGCCTACGAAGGCGGGTTGCTGCAGGCGCGCGTGGCCCACAGCACCGAACCCATCCAGCAGGCCACCCAGACCCTGCTGGGCCTGCTGGCCGCGCGCCGCCCGGCCGTTTGAGGAGACTCCCATGACCACCACCCCGGACATCCGCATCGAAGCCCTCACGCTGACCGCCGCCGACGGCTACTCGCTCGCGGCCCGGCGCTACCGCAGCCCCACGCCGACCCGCGCTCACCTGGTTGTCGGCGGCGCCACCGCCGTGCCGCAGGGTTTCTACAAACGCTTCGCCGAACACGCCGCGCGCCGCGGCTTCGATGTGCTCACGCTCGACTACCGGGGCATTGGCGAGTCGGCCCCGCCCACGCTCAAGGGTTTCCGCATGGACTACCTCGACTGGGGACGGCTCGACCTGGCCGCCGGCGTGCAAGCCATGCGCGAGGAGGGCATGTCGCTGTACCTGGTGGGGCACTCTTACGGCGGCCATGCCCTGGGCCTGCTGCCGCGCCACGACTGGGTGGACGGCGCCTACACCTTCGCCACGGGTGCCGGCTGGCACGGCTGGATGCCACCGCTGGAGCGCCTGCGCGTGCTGTTCATGTGGCGCGTGCTCGGGCCGGTGTGGACGAGGTTCGCGGGCTATCTTCCCTGGAGCCGTCTGGGCATGGGGGAGGACCTGCCGCTGGACGTGTACCGGCAGTGGCGCGCCTGGTGCCGTTTCCCGCGTTACTTCTTCGACGACCCGCAGATGCAAGCCATCACCGAGCGCTTTGGCCAGGTGCGTTTTCCCATCGTGGCGGCCAACGCACTGGACGACGCCTGGGCGCCGCCGGCCTCGCGCGACGCCTTCATGGCGGGCTACCGCAACACCTCGGTGCGCGCGGTGACCATCGACCCTCGCCAGGCAGGCCTGGGTCCGATCGGCCACATGGGTTACTTCCGGCCCAAAGCCTTGCCGCTGTGGAACGAGGCGCTTGACTGGTTCGAAGCGCTGCGCCCTGCGGCGAACCTCTCTTGGGCGGGCCGTTGAGCGCTGGTGTTGTAAAGCTGTGCGGAAATGCCGAATCGCCAGGGGATAAAGGCCTTGCGGGAGGCTGCCGTGTCAAAATGTTTTGACACCTTTTCCACCTTGCCTCGCAGGCCTTTGCGGCCCTCCCCCCATCCATGCGGCGACTGTTTCCAGCACTGCTCCTGTGCTCGGCCACCCTGGCCAGCCTGATCGCCACGCCGACCCTGGCCCAGGAGCGGGCCAGCCGCCGTGAAGCGGTCGGCCTGATCATGGGGTTCAAGGGCGACGAACTGGAGTCGGGCGCCGAGACGAACCAAGGCCCCTGGGCTGCCGGGCGCGAGCGCGTCCGGTCGCAGTGGGACCGCAACGCCCGCCAGGGGCGCGAACGGGTGGCCCGGCTGGCGCGCGAGCTGGGCCTGCCGCCAGGCCAGGCCGGCGAGGCCGGCAACGCCCGACTGTTGCGCTTCGACCGCCCCTTGCGCGGCCAGGCGCTGGACAACGCCGTGCGCCGCGCGCGCCTGCACCCCGACGTGGCCTGGGTCGAGCCCGATGTGCTGGTGCCCCGACTGGCCGTGCCGGTCAGCCCCAACGACCCGCTGTTTCCTCAGCAATGGCATCTGCAGACGCCCGACTCGGTGAACCGGTCGGCCCTGAACCTGACCTCTGCCTGGGGCGACACCACCGGCAGCACCTCCGGACCCACGGCGGTCGTGGCCGTGGTGGACAGCGGCATCCGCCCCGGGCATCCGGACCTGGCTGGCCGGCTGCTGCCTGGATACGACCTGGTGAGCGAGCTGGCGGTTGCCAACGACGGCGATGGGCGCGACCCGGATCCGAGCGACCCGGGCGACTGGGTGCATCCCGGCGACCTGGCGGACCCGCTGTTCGCGGGCTGCGACGTGTCCAACAGCACATGGCATGGCACCTTTATCGCGGGGCAGATCGCTGCCGCCACCGACAACGCCCAGGGCGTTGCGGGCCTGAACTGGGGGGCCAAGGTGCTGCCGGTGCGGGTCTCGGGCAAGTGTGGCGCACGGCTGTCGGACCTGCTCGACGGCCTTCGCTGGGCGGCCGGCCTGCCGGTCTCGGGTCTGCCGGTCAACCCGAACCCGGCGCGCGTGATCAACCTCAGCTTCGGGGGCGACTCGGCCTGCACGCCGGCCTACCAGACCACCATCGACGCGGTGACCAACGCGGGGGCCCTCGTCGTCGTGGCGGCGGGCAATTCGAACACCACGCTGACCCGCCCCGCCGACTGCCGCCGGGTCATGGCGGTGGCCTCGGTGCGCAGGGATGGGGCGAAGGCCGACTACTCCAGCTTCGGCACCCGCGTGGCGCTGGCCGCGCCCGGGGGCTCGAACGATGCCGGCCCATCCACCTTGCTGTACTCGACCGACAACAGCGGCACGACCGCGCCAGGGGTCGACATGTATGGCTACAAGCAGGGCACCAGCTTCGCGGCGCCACAGGCCGCCGGCGTCGCCAGCCTGATGCTGGCGGTCAACCCCTTCCTGAGCCCGCGCCAGCTCATCGAGCGCATGAAGGCGGGTGTCCGGCCGCACGCCACGGCGGCGGAAACCGGGTTGGCCGTGTCGTGTGGGGCCTCCGGCGGCCCTTCCTGCAACTGCACCACCACCACCTGCGGTGCAGGCCTGCTGGACGCCAATACCTCGGTGCAACTGGCCACCGGCCCGGCGGTCGTGATCAAGCCCGTGGGCGAGGTCGAGCCCGGCACGGTGATCACCCTCGATGGCGGCCAGAGCGTGCCCATTCCGGGCCGCAGCATCGTTTCCTATCAGTGGGTGCAGGTCAGCGGGCAGCCGGTCACCCTCTCGTCGGCCAACACCGCGGTGGCCCAGGCCACGTTGGTGGCGGAAGACAGCTATGTGTTCTCGCTCACCGTGGTCGACAATTTCGCCCGCACGGGTGAAGACACCGTGCGAACGGTGGCCGCCATGCCGGCGCCCGCTGCCAGCGGCGGTGGGGGCGGTGGCTCCACCGGGCAACTTTGGGGCATGAGCCTGTGGGCCTGGGTGATGGCCGTGGCCCTCTGGCAGCGCCGCCGCCCTCGCGCCTGAGCCGGGCCCGCGGCCGTCGCGTCAGCCGCAGCGGCGCAGCGCCTTGCCCGCCATGGCCTCGCGCAGGCCGTCCACCGCCACGCGCTGGGCGTCGGTGATGGCCGGCAGGCGCAGCGCGAACGACACGCTCTCGGCCCGTTCCTGCGCCACCTTGGCGGTTCGCACGCCATCGCGCTCGGTCTGCTGCAGCGCCTGCCGCGCGGCGGCTTCGGTGGAGTAGGTGCCCAGCGCCAGCCCCGGGGCCAAGCCGGTCGCGGTGAGCTCGCGGAACGGCACGCCCAGGCCGCGCAATTCGGCTTTCTTGCGCTCCACCTGCTCGGTGTTGTCGTAGCGCCCCATGTAGACGATCCAGCGGCCGCTGCTGCGGGTCTCCGTGAGTTGCCAGCTGTTCGCGCCCAGACCCAGCAGCGCGAGCTCGGCGCGCAGCAGTTCGGCCTGGGCTTCGGTCAAGCCGCTGGCTTGCCAGCAGGCGCGTGGACCCTCACCCGCCGGGGCGGCGGCCAAGGGCGGTGGCGGGGTGGGAGCGGCCGGTGGCGGCGGGGCAGCTTCGACCGCGGGGGCTGGTGTGGCCGCTGACGGGGCTTCGGGGGCCGCCTCGGGCGGCGGCACGGCGGCGGTGTCGACCGGTGTGCCCTTGGGGCCGTTGAGCAGGCGCAAGGCCTCGGGCCTGAGCTGCTGCGCCAGGCGCTGGGGTTCGCGCTGCTCGACCGGGGCCATGCCCACGCCGCCCAGGTAGCCCTGGGTCCAGGCGAAGTAGCCCGCGTTGGCCAGCACCAGCACGATGACCGCCCACCTCAACACGGGCGCACACTCACTTCCGAACTGGTGACGGTCAGCATGCCCTGGTCGGTCAGCACCTGCAGGGCGCCGTCGGGACTCACCCCGCAGGCGGTGCCGCGGGTGCCATCCGAGAGTTGAACCGCCAGGCCCTGCAAGGCGTCCAGGCCCGCAAAACGCTGTGCAAAGGCACTGAAGCCTTGCGAGGCAAACGCGAGCACGTCCTGCACCAGTGGTGGCGCCACGCGTTCGAGCACCTCCCCTGCCGTGATGCCCATGAGGACCTCGGCCAGCCCGGCGGGTGCCATGGCGGCCACGGTCGAGCCTTCGGGCACGAGCGCGGCCACGGCCGCGCTGTCGGGGCGGGCGATGTTGATGCCCACGCCGATCACCACCATGCGCTGGCCCGGGGCCGCGTCACCGGTGCTTGCGGTCTCCACCAGGATGCCGCCCAGCTTTCGCTGGTGCAGCCAGAGGTCATTCGGCCATTTCAGACGCACATCAGGGTGCAGGCTCTGGGCCAGGCTCACACCCACGGCGAGCGACAGGCCCGACCAGTTCGAGGGCGCCAGCGGCAAGGCGATGGAAAACGTAAGCGACTGGCCCGGCCTGCTGTGCCAGCCCTTGCCCAGCCGGCCGCGCCCGGCGGTCTGTTGCTCGGCGGTCAGCAGGACCGGCTCCATGAGCCCGTTGCGCGCGCGCCGCATGAGTTCGCTGCTGGTGGAATCGATGCTGGGCAGCACCTCCACCGTGAAGCCCGGCAGATGGGGCACCACCGCTTCCCAGACCGCTTCCGCGTGCGACAACAGGTCAGACATGGGTCATGGGGCGCTGGGGCACGTGACCGGTGCACTGCGCAGCCGGTTGGGACCGCGCGCAGGTATTGCCCCCCGCGAGGAGGCGCCGAAGGCGCTTCGGGGGGGTGTCATGTTCAGCCGAGCTTGGAGGCGCGTCCCGCGCGCTTGGGGGCCAGCAGGGTGCCTCGGCACTTCTTGGCGCCGCACCAGCAGGGGTACTCCGCCTTGAGCTTGGGCGTGTAGGGCTCGTCGATCACGAGGCCATAGTCATAGAACAGCTCTTCGCCGGCCTGGATGGGCCGCAGCGAGCGGATGAACACCCTGCCGTCTTCCACGTCGGCTTCGCAGTTGGGCTGGCAGCTGTGATTGATCCAGCGCGCCGAATTGCCGCCCACCTTGGCGTCGATCACGTGGTCTTCATCGATGTGGAAATAGAAGGTGTGGTTCGGGTCGCTGGGATCGTGCGGGTGGCGGCGCAGTGCCTCGTCCCAGGTGATGATCTCGCCCACGTATTCGATGAGCGTCTCGCCCTCGGCCAGATCGACCACGGCATACACGCCCTTTCCATGCACGCCGGAGCGCCGGGTCTGGATGCGGCGGCTGGGGGCGGGTGCGGCGGCCTTGGTCTTCGTGGAAGAGGGGCGCGGCTGCGTCTGGCGGGGGCTTTTCGTCACGGCCGAAATATTTGGTAAGGTTGTTTCATGCAGGTGCGCGCGGGTGTGCGCGTGCCCATGTGCGCGTGTACACGCGCGTGGAAAGCCGATTGTAGAGATGAAAACCCTGGTCATTGCCGAGAAGCCATCCGTGGCCCAAGACATCGTGCGAGCGCTTACCCCGGTGGCGGGCAAGTTCGACAAGCACGATGATCACTTTGAAAATGACAAGTACGTGGTGACCTCCGCCGTGGGCCACCTGGTGGAGATCGCCGCGCCGGAGGAGTTCGACGTGAAGCGCGGCAAGTGGAGCTTCGCGCACCTGCCGGTGCTGCCGCCGTATTTCGAGCTCAAGCCGATCGACAAGACCAAGTCGCGTCTGTCGGCGGTGGTCAAGCTGGTCAAGCGCAAGGACGTGACGCGCCTGATCAACGCCTGTGACGCGGGCCGCGAGGGTGAACTGATCTTCCGCCTGATCGAGCAGTACGCCGGCGGCCTCAAGAACGGCAGCTACCAGCCGCTGGGCAAGCCGGTGCAGCGCCTGTGGCTGCAGTCGATGACGCCTGCGGCCATCCGCGACGGTTTCGAGCAATTGCGCAGCAACGAGCAGATGCTGGGCCTGGCCGATGCCGCGCGCAGCCGTTCCGAGGCCGACTGGATGGTCGGTATCAACGGCACGCGCGCCATGACCGCCTTCAACTCGCGCGACGGGGGCTTCTTTCTCACCACCGTCGGCCGGGTGCAGACGCCCACGCTGTCCATCGTGGTCGAGCGCGAGGAAAAGATCCGCGCCCACAGAAGCCGTGACTACTGGGAAATCCACGCCAGCTTCCTGGCCGAGGCCGGCGAGTACCCGGGCAAGTGGTTTGACCCCAACTTCAAGAAACCCACCGGCGACGATGCCGACGCCGAGTTGCGAGCCGACCGCGTCTGGAGCCAGCGCGAGGCGCTGGCCATCGCCGAGGCGGTGCGCGGCAAGGCCGCCAGCGTCAAGGAAGAGAGCAAGCCCACCACCCAGGCCTGCGGCCTGCTGTACGACCTGACCAGCCTGCAGCGCGAGGCCAACGGCCGCTTCGGCTTCTCGGCCAAGACGACGCTGCAGCTGGCGCAGAGCCTGTACGAGCGCCACAAGGCCCTGACCTACCCCCGGACCGACTCGCGCGCCCTGCCCGAGGACTACCTTCCGACCGTCAGGCAGACCTTCGAGATGCTGGCTGGCAGCGGCATGAAGCACCTCGCGCCGCACGCGAAGACGGCGCTGGACAACAGCTACATCCGCCCGAGCAAGCGCATCTTCGACAACAGCAAGGTCAGCGATCACTTTGCCATCATCCCCACGCTGCAGGCGCCCAGCGGCCTGAGCGAAGCCGAACAGAAGCTCTACGACCTGGTGGTGCGCCGCTTTCTGGCGGTGTTTTTCCCCAGTGCGGAGTTCATGGTGACCACCCGCATCAGCTCGGTGCTCAACCACCATTTCAAGACCGAAGGCAAGGTGCTCGTGAAGCCGGGCTGGATGGCTGTCTATGGCAAGGAAGCCGCCGAGGACGTGGCCGATGCCAAGGAGGGCGACAAGGGCCAGAACCTGGTGCCTGTGCGCGAGGGCGAGACCGTGCGCACCGAGAGCGTCGAGCCCAAGGGGCTCAAGACCAAGCCGCCGGCGCGTTACTCGGAAGCCACGCTGCTGGGCGCCATGGAGGGTGCGGGCAAGCTGGTGGACGACGATGAACTTCGCGAGGCCATGCAGGAAAAAGGCCTTGGCACGCCAGCCACGCGCGCGGCCATCATCGAAGGCCTGCTCACCGAGAAGTACATGTTTCGCGAAGGCCGCGAAATCATTCCCACCGCCAAGGCCTTCCAGCTCATGACGCTGCTGCGCGGCCTGGGTGTGGAGGAGCTCTCCAAGCCTGAGCTCACCGGCGAGTGGGAGTACAAGCTCGCGCAGATGGAGCACGGCCAGCTCAGCCGTGCCGCATTCATGGGCGAGATTGCCGCCATGACCGAGCGCATGGTGAAGAAGGCCAAGGAATACGACCGCGACACCATCCCAGGCAACTACGCCACGCTGTCCACGCCGTGCCCGAACTGCGGTGGCGTGGTCAAAGAGAACTACCGCCGCTACACCTGCACAGGCGCCGACGGCAACAGCGAGGGCTGCGGTTTCTCGTTCGGCAAGTCGCCGGCCGGTCGCACCTTTGAACCCGAAGAGGCCGAGCAGCTCCTGCGCGACAAGAAGATCGGCCCGCTCGAAGGCTTTCGCTCCAAGGCGGGCTGGCCCTTCGTGGCCGAGATCGTGATCAAGTTCAACGAAGAAGACAAGAACTGGAAGCTGGAGTTCGACTTCGGCGACGACAAGAAGGGCGAGGAAAGCGGCGAGCTGGTGGACTTCACTGGCAGCGAGTCGCTCGGCGCCTGCCCCAAGTGCGGCAGCCCGGTGCATGAGCACGGCAGCAACTATGTCTGCGAGAAATCGGTGCCGACCCTGGCGCAGCCCACGCCCACGTGCGATTTCAAGAGCGGCAAGATCATCCTGCAGCAGCCGGTGGCGCGCGAGCAGATGAGCAAGTTGCTGGAGACCGGCAAGACCGATCTGCTCGACAAGTTCGTCTCCATGCGCACGCGCCGCGCGTTCAAGGCCTTCCTGGCCTGGGACAAGGAGGCCGGCAAGGTGAACTTCGAGTTCGAGCCGCGCGCGAGCAAGTTCCCGCCGCGCAAGACGGCCACGGGTGCTCCCGCCAAGGCCGCCCCTGCGAAGAAGGCGGCTCCTGCCAAGAAGGCACCCGCGGCCAAGAAAGCCGCGGCGGCCAAGACCCCCAAGGCGCCGCGCAAGACCACCGCCGCCAGCGGCAAGCAGCCCAGTGCCGCGCTGGCGGCGGTGATCGGCGAAGGCCCGGTGTCGCGCCCCGAGGTGGTGAAGAAGCTGTGGGACTACATCAAGGCCAATGGCCTTCAGGACGCGGGCGACAAGCGCCGCGTCAACGCCGACGCCAAGCTCGCCGCCGTGTTTGGCAAGCCGCAGGTCACCATGTTCGAGATCGCCGGCATCGTCGGCCAGCACCTGAGCTGATTGTTTCAAGGAGGAATTCCCGCATGAGCCTGACTCTCTATTTCGCCCCCGGCGCATGTTCCTTTGTGCCCCACAGCATGCTGGAGCTCTCCGGTGTGGCGTTCGAGCCGCACAGCGTCAAGCTGCACAAGAACGAGCAGCGCAGCCCCGAGTACCTGGCGATCAACCCGCGTGGCCAGGTGCCGGTGCTGGTGGACGATGGGCAGGTGATCACACAGATCGTGGCGATCCTGCTGCACCTCGACGCCAAGTTGCCCGAGGCAGGCATCCTGCCGGCATCGGGCCTGGCGCGCACGCGCGCGCTGCAGACCCTGGTCTGGATGAACAACACCGTGCACCCCACTTTCACGCACGTGTTCATGCCGGACAAGTTCACCGACGACGAGGCCGCCAAGCAGGCGATCCGCGCCCACGCTACCAAGACCTACCAGGGCCTGCTGGACGAAATCGAATCGATGGCCCGGCAAGCCTCGCCCTGGATGATGGGCGAGCGCCCCGGTGCGCTGGATGCCTATGCCTTGACGCTGCTGCGTTGGGGCGGGTTTGCGGGCATCGACCCCACCACCCGGCCGGCGACCTGGGATCTGGCCCAGCGCTTCGCCGCGTTGCCGGCGGTGGCGCGCGCGGTCGAGCGTGAAAAGCTGGTGCTCAACATCTACAAGCCCAAGGCCTGATCCGTTCAGGGCGCCAGTCGAGGCGTCTTGGGCGTGAAGCGCACCGAGGCCAGCAGGCCCGGCGGGTTGCGCTCGGGGTGCGCGCTCTCGATCAGCACCGTCGCGCCGTGCTGTTGCGCGATCTCCTGCACGATGGTCAGGCCCAGGCCCGAGCCATCCACGTTGGTGCCCAGCGCGCGGTAGAACGGCTGCAGCACGAACTCGCGCTCGCTCTCGGGGATGCCCGGGCCGTTGTCTTCCACCTGCAGAATCTGCACGCCGCTGAAGGGGTCGATCAGGACGCGCGCCGTCACCACGCCGCCGCGTCCGCTGTAGTTGATCGCGTTGTCCACCAGGTTGCGCACCATCTCCTGCAACAGGATGGGGTTGCCGTCCATCAGGCAGTCTTGCGGCACCTCCTCCGGGCCTTCGCAGCCCAGGTCGATGCCGTGCTCCAGCGCGCGCGGCACCGAATCCTGCACCACGTCGCGCACCAGGCGGGCCAGGTCCACGCGCGCGCTGGGCAAGGTGCGGCCGGTGGTCTCGGCCCGTGCCAGCGCCAGCAATTGGTTGACCGTGTGCGTGGCGCGCGAACTGGAGCGCGCAATCTGCTTGAGCGAGCTGCGGATTTCTTCCGGATTGCTCTCGCGCTGGGCCAGCTCGGCCTGCATGCGCAGGCCGGCCAATGGCGTCTTGAGCTGGTGCGCGGCGTCGGCCAGGAAGCGCCGCTGCGTGGTGAGCGAGGCTTTCAGGCGCGTGAGCAGATCGTTGATGGACGAAACCAGTGGCGCGACCTCCTGCGGGATGGCCGACTCCTCGATCGGGCTGAGGTCATCGGGTTTGCGCGCGCGGATGCGCTGCTCCAGTTCGTTGAGCGGGCGGATGCCGCGCACCAGCGCCAGCCACACCAGCAGCACGGCCAACGGCAGGATGACGAACTGCGGCACCATCACGCCCTTGATGATTTCCGCCGCCAGCGTGGAGCGCTTGCCGCGTGTCTCCGCCACCTGCATCAGCACCAGGTTCTGGGCGTCGTTGCGCTCGAGCCAGGTGTAAGCCACCCGCACCTCGTCGCCGCGCACCACATCGTCGCGCAGCAGCACGCGGCCCGCCTCGGGGGTTTCGTCCTCGCGCGGGCGCGGAAAGTCCAGCTCGCCGCTGACGAGCTTGCCGCGCGGGTCGATCACCTGGTAGTAGACGAGGTCGCTGTCGTCGGCGCGCAGCAGGTCGCGCGCCTGCGCATTGAGGTTGAAGCTGATCTGCCCGTTCTGGTTGGCCACGAACTGCGTGAGCGCCTGCAGGTTGAACTCCAGCGCTCGGTCGAACGGCTTGCTCGCGATGCCCTGGGCCACGAACCAGGTCAGGGCCAGCGAGAGCGGCCACAGCAACAACAGCGGCGTGAGCATCCAGTCCAGGATCTCGCCGAACAGGCTGCGCTGTTCGCGCTGGAACAGGCCGAACGACTTCGGGATGGGGCGGCCCGCCACCGGCGGTGGCGAGGCCTCGATCAACGCCTGGGTTTCAGCCGGCGATTTTTTCAAGGCAGTAGCCCAGGCCGCGCACGGTGGCGATGCGGATCGGGCCCTTCTCGATCTTCTTGCGCAGGCGGTGGATGTAGACCTCGATGGCGTTGTTGCTCACCTCTTCGCCCCACTCGCACAGGCGTTCGACCAGCTGGTCCTTGCTCACCAGGCGCCCGGCGCGCTGCAGCAGCACCTCCAGCAGGCCGAGTTCGCGCGCCGAGAGTTCGACCATCTTGCCGTCGATGGTGGCCACGCGGCCAGCCTGGTCGTACTCCAGGGGGCCGTGTCGGATGGTGTTGGTGGAGCCGCCCATGCCGCGCCGCGTGAGTGCGCGCACGCGGGCTTCGAGCTCCTGCAGCGAGAACGGCTTGGCCATGTAGTCGTCGGCGCCATAGTCCAGGCCCTTGACGCGTTCCTCCACGCTGTCGGCCGCGGTAAGGATGAGCACTGGCAGCGTGGAGCCGCGCGAGCGCAGGCGCTTGAGCACTTCGAGGCCGTGCAGGCGGGGCAGGCCCAGATCGAGGATCAGCAGGTCGAACTCGTTGTTGGTCAGCAAAGCGGCGTCGGCCTCGGTGCCGCTGGTGACGTGGTCCACCGCCGCGCCGGCGGCGCGCAGGCTGCGCAGCAGGCCGTCCGCGAGCACGTGGTCGTCTTCGGCAATCAGGATGCGCATGGGAGGTCTCCTGGGTGGCTGCCGGGGGCAGCGCGTCGTCGGGGAATGCCCGGCTCGGGCCAGCCATTTTAGGCCGCGCGGGCCCCCGCGGCACGGGGTTCAGCGCGGCGGCACGGCCGCGCGCGCGCCCGGAGATTCCGAGCCGTAGGCTTCCAGGCCGAGCGCCACCACGGTGGCCACCGCGTCGCCCACCTGGGCGCGGAACTCCGCCTCGGCCTGCGCCACGGCCTGGCGGAACGCCTCCAGCCAGAGCAGGCCGGTGTCCGTGAACACGATGCGCCGGGCCCGCGCGTCGCGCGGGTCTGCTTCGCGGCGCACCAGACCCCAGGCCTCGCACTGCGTCACCAGGTCGCCCATGGCCTGTTTGCTCATGCCGGCCTGATGAGCCAGCTCGGTCAGGCGCGAGCCGTGCAGGCCGAGGTGGCGCGTGATGTGGATGTGCGCAGCCCCCACCTGCGCCCGCGCGGCCAGGTGCGACAGCGCCAGCGGTACGTTGGCGTCGTGCGCCATCAGGCTGAGCACGCGCTCGTCAAAACGCCTCAGGGCCAGGCCCATGAGGCGGCCCAGGTGGCCGCCGCGCCAGCGGTCGTCAGGCAAAACGGGCGTGGTGTCGGTCATCCGCCAATGGTAAGGCAAACTGATCAAATATCGCCTTGTTTGAATTCGACCAGCCTGTAAACTCCTGCTCAAGCATCCAGCCTGTACGCATTAACAGGCTTTGCGAACCTCTACCACCCGCTCAGGAGCCCCTCATGGACGCAGCCGTCAAGAACAACCCCCTCAACAGCGAAAAAGCCAAGGCCTTGCAGGCCGCGCTGGCCCAGATCGAAAAGCAGTTCGGCAAGGGCACCATCATGCGGCTGGGTGAGGGCGAGGTGATCGAGGACATCCAGGTCGTTTCCACTGGCTCGCTGGGCCTGGACATCGCCCTGGGCGTCGGCGGCCTGCCGCGCGGCCGGGTGGTGGAAATCTACGGCCCGGAGTCCTCGGGCAAGACCACGCTGACCCTGCAGGTGATTTCCGAAATGCAGAAGCTCGGTGGCCAGTGCGCCTTCGTCGATGCCGAGCACGCGCTGGACATCCAGTACGCGCAGAAGCTCGGCGTGAACCTGCAGGACTTGCTGATCTCGCAGCCCGACACCGGGGAGCAGGCGCTCGAGATCGTCGACAGCCTGGTGCGCTCCGGCGCGGTCGACCTGATCGTGGTCGACTCGGTGGCCGCGCTCACGCCCAAGGCCGAACTCGAAGGCGAGATGGGTGATTCGCTGCCCGGTTTGCAGGCCCGCCTGATGAGCCAGGCGCTGCGCAAGCTCACCGCGCACATCAAGAAGACCAACTGCATGGTCATCTTCATCAACCAGATCCGCATGAAGATCGGTGTGATGTTCGGCAGCCCCGAAACCACCACCGGTGGCAACGCGCTGAAGTTCTACGCCTCGGTGCGCCTGGATATCCGCCGCACCGGCACGATCAAGAAGGGTGAGGACTCGATCGGCAACGAGACCAAGGTCAAGGTGGTCAAGAACAAGGTCTCGCCACCCTTCAAGACGGCCGAGTTCGACATCCTGTTTGGCGAAGGCATCAGCCGCGAGGGCGAGATCCTCGACCTGGGGGTGGTGCACCGCGTGATCGAGAAATCGGGCGCCTGGTACGCCTACAACGGCGAGAAGATCGGCCAGGGCCGCGACAACGCGCGCGAATTCCTGCGCGAGAACCTGGAGCTTCGCGTGGAGATCGAAAACAAGGTGCGCACCGAGCTGGGCGTGCCGCTGCTGCCGGTGGACGAAGCGCCCGCGCCTGCCAAGGGTGGCAAGGCCGAAAAGGCCGAAAAAACCGAGAAGGCGGCCAAGGCCAAGGACGTTGACGCCACGCCGGCGGCCTGATCCCCGCCTTTGCCTGCGCGCATGGCCTTCGATCAGATTTCCCTCAAGGGCCGTGCGCTGCGCCTGCTCGCCGGGCGAGAGCATTCGCGTGCCGAGTTGCAGCGCAAGCTGAGCGCGCACGAGACCGAGCCCGGCGAGTTGGCCCAGGCGCTGGACGAGCTGGAGGCCAAGGGCTTCATCAACGAGCAGCGCGTGCTGGAGTCGGTGCTGCACCGGCGCTCGGCCCGCCTGGGTGCGTCTCGCGTGCGCCAGGAGTTGCAGGCCAAGGGGCTGGACCCCCAGGCGGTGGCCGAGGCGGTGGCCGGCCTGCAGGGATCGGAAGAGGCTCGCGCACGCGAGGTCTGGCGCAAACGCTTCGCGGCCCCCCCGGCCGATGCCGCCGAACGCGCCAAACAGATGCGCTTCCTGCTCACGCGCGGCTTTGGCGCCGAGGTGGTGCGGCGCGTGGTGCGCGGTGTCCCCCTCGACGACAGCGAGGGTTGAGCGCGGGTCAGATCGCCCGGGGGGTGCGCAGCATGCGCCAGGCCAGCAGGCCGCTGGCCACCATGATGCCGGTGCCCAGCACCGCGGCGGCCTGCAGTCCGTCGACGAAGGCGGTGCGCGCGGCCAGGCCCAGGGCCTCGGCCAGTGGCGCCGGCAGGCTTTCGGCGACCCGCAAGGCACCCCCCAGGGTCGACGCCTCCGCCACCGCCTCCTGCGGCAGGCCGGCTGGCAACTGACCCGCCATGCCGGCGCGGTACAGGCCCGTGGCCAGGCTGCCGAAGACCGCGATACCCAGGGCACCGGACAACTCTGCGCTGGTTTCCGACAGGGCGGACGCCGCGCCCGCCCGCTCGGGCGGCGCCGAGCTGATGACGATGTCATTGCCCAGCGTGAACACCGGCGCCATGCCAATGCCCATCAGCGTCATGCCCACCACCAGCGCCGCCAGGCCATGCGTGCCATCGACCAGCGCCACCCCCGAGAAGCCGATGGCCGCCACCGCCAGCCCCGTCACCATGGTCCGGGGTGCCGAACAACGCTGCGCGATGGCGGGTGTCAGCATCGAGCCGACCACGAAGGACAGCGCCCACGGCACGGTGCACAGGCCCGCGACCAGGGGCGAGAGACCCAGCACCAGTTGCAGGTGCTGCGAGATGAAGATGTAGACGCCGAACATCGCGAACGAGGTGAGGGCATACGTGCAGATGGCGGCGGCGAAGCGGGGCTGGCCAAACAGGCGCAGGTCCAGCAGCGGGTAGGCGATGCGGCGCTGGCGCCGCACGAAGGCCACGCCTGCCGCGAGGCCGAACGCCGCGGCCACCCAGGTCGGCGCGTTCACGTGGCCTTCGGCCGCCTGCTTGAGCGCGAACACCCCGCCGAGCACGGCGGTGAGCGAGAGCGCCACGCTGCCCAGGTCAAGCCGGCCCGCGTCGGGATCGCGGTACTCGGGCAGCAGGAAGGGGCCGACCGCCAGCAGCAGCAACATCACAGGCACGGCGGCCCAGAAGATGGCAGGCCAGGCGAAGTACTGCAGGATCACGCCGCCCACCAGGGGGCCGATCGCGCCACCCACCGAGTAGCTCGAGATCCAGATGCCGATGGCGATGCGCCGCTCGCGTTCGTCGCGGAACATGTTGGAGATGAGCGAGAGCGTGGATGGCGCCAGCGTGGCGCCCGCGATGCCCAGCAGCGCGCGCGTGGCGATGAGGGCCTGGGCGGTGGTGGACAGGGCCGCCGCCACCGAGGCCGCCGCGAATGCCGCCGCCCCGATCATCAGCAGACGGCGGCGCCCGATCTTGTCGCCCAGCGTGCCCATCGTGATCAGCAGGCCGGCGACCATGAAACCGTAGATGTCGATGATCCAGAGCAGTTGCGCCGCCGAAGGGCGCAGATCGGCGCTGATCGCGGGCAGCGCGAGGTTCAGCACCGTGAGGTCCATGGCATAGACCAGGCAAGGCAGGGCGATCACGCCCAGCGCGACCCATTCGCGCTGTGTGGCCCGGGGTGGGGCCGTTTCGATGGCTGGCGATGTGGCAGGCATGGGGAGTCCTCAAGGTTCGGCGGTGGACGGCGCCGGGGCCCGGCGCCATCCACCGGCACGACGAACCACAGCGGCGGGTTTCGACAACCCGCCGCTCGGCCTCAAAGGCCGAGCATTAGCTTGAGGTTCTGCACCGCGGCGCCGCTGGCGCCCTTGCCCAGGTTGTCCAGGCGGGCCACCACCACCGCCTGCCGCGCCTCGGCGTTGCCAAACACGCGGATTTCGAGCTGGTTGGTGTCGTTCAGCGCCAGCGCGTCGAGCTTGCCGTCTTCGGTGGGCGGCAGCACGCTCACCCATTCCCCGCCCGCGAAGTGCTTCGCGTAGGCCGCGTGCAGGTCGTCCAGCGTGGGCTGTCCGGGCAGGGTGTCGAGGTGCAGGGGAAGCTGCACCAGCATGCCTTGCGCGAAATTGCCGACGGAGGGCACGAAGACGGGCCGCCGCGTGAGGCCGGTGTAGGCCAGGATCTCCGGGATGTGCTTGTGCTTGAGGCCCAGCGCGTACAACTCGTAGGCAGGGGCTTCGCCCTTTTCGTAGGCCTCGATCATGGTGCGGCCGCCGCCCGAATACCCGCTGACAGCGGGCAGGCAGACCGGGTGATCGGCAGGCAGCAGGCCGGCGTCGACCAGGGGACGCAACAGGGCGATGGCGCCGGTGGCATAGCAGCCCGGGTTGGCCACGCGGCGGGCGTTGGCCACCGCGTCGCGCTGGCCAGGAGCGAGTTCGGGAAAGCCGAACACCCACCCGGGCGCGGTGCGATGGGCGGTGGAGGCGTCGATCACCTTGGGCTGATGGCCTGGCAGCGCGTCGATCATGGCGACCGATTCGCGCGCCGCGTCGTCGTGCAGACAAAGGATGACCAGGTCGGCCTGCGCCATGCGTTCGCGCTTGGCAACCGGGTCCTTGCGGTGTTCCGGCGCGATGCTGATGAGCTCGATCTGCGGCATGCCGAGGAGGCGCTCGCGAATCTGCAAACCGGTGGTGCCTGCTTCGCCGTCGATGAAAACCTTGGCCATGGCCGCTCTGCCTTGTCAGTTGGGATTCCGGGGATTACCAAACCCGCGCGTCGAATGCGCGCTTTTGGTGCGTTGCACCATGATACAGTCCCGGGTTGCTGTTTTCAGTGCCCACCAAGCGGCCGCCCCGGTTAGGCCGTCACTCTTTTACCTGTTCCTGAGAGAGACCTCATGAAGATCCATGAATACCAAGGCAAGGAAATCTTGCGCCAGTTTGGTGTGCCCGTGCCCCGCGGCATTGCGGCATTTACGGTGCAAGAGGCGGTGGAAGCCGCTCAAAAGCTCGGCGGCCCGATCTGGGTGGTCAAGGCCCAGATCCACGCCGGTGGCCGTGGCAAGGGGGGTGGCGTGAAGGTGGCGAAGTCGGTCGACGACGTCAAGCGCCTGGCGGGCGAGATCCTGGGCATGCAGCTCAAGACCCACCAGACCGGCCCCGAAGGCCAGAAGGTTCGCCGCCTCTACATTGAAGACGGCGCCGACATCAAGAACGAACTGTACGTGTCGCTGGTGACCGACCGCGCGACCCAGAAGGTGGCCCTGATCGCATCGAGCGAAGGCGGCATGGACATCGAGGAAGTGGCCCATGCCACGCCCGAGAAGATCATCACCGAGATGATCGATCCCCTGACCGGCATCACCGCCGAGCAGAGCAAGAAGGTTGCCGCGGCCATTGGCCTGACCGGTGCCTCCGTCGACCAGGCCGTGGACATCTTCTCCAAGATCTACAAGTGCTACATGGACACGGATGCGTCGCTGGTGGAAATCAACCCGCTGAACTGCGACTCCAAGGGCAACCTGATGGCGCTGGACGCCAAGTTCAACTTCGACGCCAACGCGCTGTTCCGCCACCCTGAAATCGTGGCTTACCGCGACCTGGACGAAGAAGATCCGGCCGAAGTGGAAGCGTCCAAGTTCGACCTGGCCTACATCAGCCTGGACGGCAACATCGGCTGCCTGGTCAACGGTGCCGGTCTGGCCATGGCCACCATGGACACGATCAAGCTGTTCGGCGGCGAGCCGGCCAACTTCCTGGACGTGGGCGGTGGCGCCACGGCCGAGAAGGTGACGGAAGCCTTCAAGATCATGCTCAAGAATCCCAACGTCAAGGGCATCCTGGTCAACATCTTCGGCGGCATCATGAAGTGCGACACCATCGCCACCGGCGTGATCACCGCCTGCAAGGCCGTGAACCTGTCTGTGCCGCTGGTTGTTCGGATGAAGGGGACCAACGAAGAGCTGGGCAAGAAGCTGCTGGCCGAATCCGGCCTGCCCATCATCGCCGCAGACACCATGGCCGAAGCCGCGACCAAGATCGTCGCTGCCGTTAAGTAATGACCTTGGGGACAGTTCTTTAGCGCTGCCCCCAACTGACTAGGACTAGCATCATGTCGATCTACATCAACAAAGACACCAAGGTCATCACCCAGGGCATCACGGGCAAGACGGGCCAGTTCCACACTGAAAAGTGCCAGGAATACGCGAACGGCAAGAACGCCTTTGTGGCGGGCGTGAACCCGAAGAAGGCCGGCGAGTCGATCTTCAACATCCCGATCTACGCCTCCGTCAAGGAAGCCGCCACGCAGACGGGCGCCACCGTGTCGGTGATTTACGTGCCGCCGGCGGGTGCCGCTGCTGCCATCTGGGAAGCCGTGGAAGCCGACCTGGACATGGCCATCTGCATCACCGAAGGCATTCCCGTGCGCGACATGCTTGAAGTGCGCAACAAGATGAAGGCCAAGGAAGCCGCTGGTGGCAAGAAGACCCTGCTGCTGGGTCCCAACTGCCCCGGCCTGATCACGCCCGACGAGATCAAGATCGGCATCATGCCCGGCCACATCCATCGCAAGGGCCGCATCGGTGTGGTCAGCCGCTCCGGCACGCTGACTTACGAGGCCGTGGCCATGCTCACGGAAGTGGGTCTGGGCCAGTCGACCGCTGTGGGCATTGGTGGCGACCCCATCAACGGCCTCAAGCACATCGACGTGATGAAGGCGTTCAACGACGACCCCGATACCGATGCCGTGATCATGATCGGCGAGATTGGCGGCCCCGACGAGGCCGACGCGGCCCGCTGGTGCAAGGCCAACATGAAGAAGCCCGTGGTGGGCTTCATCGCGGGCGTGACCGCGCCTCCCGGCAAGCGCATGGGCCACGCGGGCGCGCTGATCTCCGGCGGCGCCGACACGGCCGATGCCAAGCTCGCCGTCATGGAGGAGTCGGGCTTCATCATCACGCGCAATCCCTCGGAACTGGGCAAGCTGCTCAAGGCGCAACTCTGAGACCACTCCCTGCGGGTGTGAAAAGGGCAACGCTTGCGTTGCCTTTTTTTATGTTCGCCGGGAAATTGAGGCGCCGAATCCACAAAGCCGCTTGCCGGCCGAAGCCCGGTTGCAACAAAATGCAACGTCTTGGATGCTGGCGCAGTTGGCCGGCACCGACGGTGCGCTTGTCTCTGACCATTGGGCAGTTCGCGGCGACCAGCAAGCGAACCCACCCGGAGAATGCGCGACGTGTCCACCCCCAAGACAAACCCTCTGAAAGGCCGAGGCCGGATCTGGCGATCCGACGCCTTTTTCGGCCTCGGGGTGGTGCTCGCCGTCTTCGCGTTGCACGCAGCGACCGATCTGTTCGACGGCCTGGAGCGCCGCTTCTACGACTTCGCCAGCTCGGCCAGCAGCCGGCTGCCGAGCGAGCGCATTGCCATCATTGCGATCGACGACCAGAGCATTGCCAACATCGGGCGGTGGCCCTGGCCGCGCGAAGTGCATGCGGAGCTGATCGACCAGCTCAGCGCGGCCAAGGCCAAGACCATTGCTCACACGGCTTTCTTCTTCGAGCCACAGACCGATCGGGGCCTGACCCAGCTGCGGGCCTTGCGCGACCAGCTCGACGGCACGGCACCCGGCGCAGCGCTGCTGCCGGATCTGGGCGCGGTGTCGCGCCAGCGCCTGCTGGGCTTCATCGGCGAGGCCGAGCAGCGCCTGGATGCCGATGCCCGCCTTGTTGCCAGCATGGCGCGCGCGGGCAATGTGATCGTGCCCTCTGTGTTCACGCTGGGGGAGCCGCTGGGGCGGCCTGACGCGCCTTTGCCAGCCTTCGCTCAGCGCAGCGCGCTGGCCGACGACAGCGG
The DNA here is from genome assembly GCF_026125825.1 of Hydrogenophaga sp. Classification (GTDB taxonomy): domain Bacteria; phylum Pseudomonadota; class Gammaproteobacteria; order Burkholderiales; family Burkholderiaceae_C; genus Hydrogenophaga. The sequence continues at coordinate 48,016 of NZ_JAHCKK010000007.1, forward strand.
CTTTGGCCTGCCAGCGCAACGCACCCAGCAGCCTTTGCCCGCCCTGGGCGAGGCCGCCAGCGGGGTGGGCCATCTCAACCAGATTCCCGATGCCGACGGCGCGGTGCGTCGGGAAGCGCTGCTGGTGGATTTCGACGGTTTCGCGGTCCCGTCCATGGCGCTGAGCGTGGCGGCGCACAGCCTGAACCTGGGCATGGCCGATATCCGCCTGTGGCCAGGCGAGGGTGTGCAGCTGGGCCCGACCCGTCTGCAGACCGACGAGTCGGCGCGTCTGTTGCCGCAGTTCTACGCCGATCGCGACGGCAAGCCCGCCTTTGCGGTGGATTCCTTTTACGACGTGGTCTCGGGTCGCATCCCCGCCAGCAAGTACGCCGACAAGGTGGTCATCATTGGTGCGACCGCCGCCGGCGTTGGCACGCTCTTCACCACCCCGGTGTCGCCGGCGATGTCTCCGGCGGCCATCCTGGCGCACGTCACCTCCAGCATCGTCAACGGTCACTTCATCGCGCAACCGGCCTGGGGCGGTCTTGCGGTGCTGGGCGTGTTGCTGGTGGTCGTGGCGCATCTCGTGGTGCTGCTGCCTCGCCTGTCCGCTGCCGCCGGGGCCGCGGTGACGGGGGGGCTGTTCGTGCTCCTGCTGGGTGCCCAGTACCAGTTGCTGGCGTCGGCTTCCCTCTGGCTCCAGCTGGTCTTCCCGGTCGCGCTGCTTCTGATCGGGCACCTCGCGCTGACCACCCGGCGCTTCCTCGCCACCGAGGCGGGCAAGATCAAGGCGGACGAAGAGTCGGCTGAGACCAACCGCATGATGGGCCTGGCGTTGCAAGGGCAGGGACAACTCGACATGGCGTTCGACCGCCTGCGCCGCGTGCCCCCCAGTCCCTCGCTGATGGACAACCTCAGGCACCTCGCGCTGGATTTCGAACGCAAACGCCAGTTCAACAAGGCCGAAGCGGTGTACGAGCACATGGCGAAGTTCGACCGCACCGATGCGGATGTGCTGGCGCGCCTCCAGCGGGCCAAGAACCTGTCCGATACCGTGATGCTGGGTGCTGGTGCCGCGCATCCTGGGGGCACCCTGCTGATCGGTGATGGCGGGGTGGAGAAGCCGATGTTGGGGCGGTACCAGGTGGAGAAAGAGCTGGGCAAGGGCGCGATGGGCGTGGTGTACCAGGGCCGCGATCCGAAGATCGGCCGCACCGTGGCCATCAAGACGCTGGCGCTCAGCGCCGAGTTCGAAGGCACGGAGTTGGCCGACGTGCGCGAACGCTTCTTCCGGGAGGCCGAAACCGCGGGTCGCCTGCAGCACCCCAACATCGTCACCATCTTCGATGCAGGCGAAGAGCATGACCTGGCCTATATTGCGATGGAGTTTCTGCAGGGCCACGACCTTGCGGCGCACACGCGCGACGGGCAGTTGCTGCCGGTGGCGAGCGTGCTGTCCATCGGCGAGCGCGTGGCGCTGGCGCTGGACCATGCGCATCGTCAGCAGGTGGTGCATCGCGACATCAAACCCGCCAACGTGATGTACGACCCCGCCACCGACTCGGTGAAGGTCACCGACTTCGGCATCGCCCGCATCACGGGGTCGAGCAAGACCCGAACGGGCATGGTGCTGGGCACCCCGAGCTTCATGTCGCCCGAGCAACTGGCCGGCCAGCCCGTGGATGGTCGCTCGGACCTTTACTCGCTGGGCGTCATGCTGTTCCAGCTGCTCACCGGCACCCTGCCACTGCGCGGCGACTCGATGGCCGCGCTGATGTACCAGATCGCCAACCAGCCCGCGCCCGACGTGCGTGAAAGGCGCCCTGAATTGCCGCAGGAACTGGCCGATATACTGAGCAAGACCCTGTCGAAATCACCTGCGCAAAGGTATCAGACGGGGCTCGAAATCGCCGCCGACCTCCGCAAGACCATCGCCGCCCTGTCGTTGTCCCCCGACTTCCACCTGGCTCCACATGGCGTGCGCGCCTCAGAAGAGGGCAGCCATGAAAACGAGGTGCTTGCCACAGTTGTCACGCGGGTGCCGGTTTCGTCGCGCGAGCCCGAGACAGTCAGCTTCGATATCCGCTTATAAATCCAACAATATGATATTTGAGTATTTTTGTCTGACAGATCCGGGTCTGGTCAGGGACAACAACGAGGACTCTGTCACCCTCGATCCCGAGAACCAGATCGTGGTGCTGGCCGATGGCATGGGCGGGTACAACGCAGGCGAAGTCGCGAGCGCCATGGCGACCACCTTCATCCGGACCGAGCTCGGGCGCTGGATGTCCGAAGGCGGCCACGAGGCCAGCGCGCGTGAGCTCAAGCGCGCCATGGAAATCTGCATCGACAACGCCAACCGGTCCATCTTCAACGCCGCGAACTCCAACGCGCAGTACGCTGGCATGGGCACGACCCTGGTCATGGGCGTGTTCCACGGTGCGCGCGCCATGATCGGCCATGTGGGCGATTCGCGCTGCTACCGTTTGCGCACGGGCAGCTTTGTGCAGATCACGCGCGACCACTCCCTGCTGCAGGAGCAGATCGACGCCGGGCTCATCTCGCTGGAGCAAGCCCAGTACGCCACCCACAAGAACCTCGTCACCCGCGCCCTGGGGGTGGAAGACACGGTGTTGCTGGAAGTCAACGAGTACCGAGTCGAGGACGAAGACCTCTATCTGTTCTGCTCCGATGGGCTCAGCGACATGATGAGCGACGAGCGCATCGCCGCCATTCTGGTGACGGCGGGCACGCTGGAGGAAAAGGCGCAGGCCCTGGTGGATGGGGCCAACGACTGCGGAGGGCGCGACAATATTTCGGTGATACTGGCGTATGCTAGATCGAAGCCGATCCGCAAAGGCCTGCTCTCGCGGATGCTCGGCAAGTAGTCACCAGCGCCATTTCAGAATTCAATCAATAGGTTCCAGAGGAGTCGGCCATGCCGAAAATGATCGTTTCCATCGACGGTGTCGTCATCAAGGAAGTGCAACTCACGAAAGACCGCACCACGCTGGGCCGGCGTCCCTATAACGACATCGTGATCGACAACCTCGCGGTCAGCGGCGAGCACGCCGTGATGCAGATGTCCGGCATGGACGTGTTTCTCGAAGACCTCAACAGCACCAACGGCACGTACGTCAACGGCAAGGCGATCAAGAAGCAGCAGCTGCAGAACGGCGATGCCGTTGAAATCGGCAAGTACAAGATCAAGTTCGTGCACGAGGGTGCCAGCGAGACCTACGAAAAGACCACCGTCATCAACGCTGGCTCCGTGGTGGAGCCGGGCGACTCCCAAGGTGCCCCGCTGGGCAACGCCGCGATCAAGGTCATGTCCGGCACCGCGGCCGGCCGTGAAGTCCCCCTGGTCAAAGTGGTGACGACCATCGGCAAACCCGGCGTGGCGGTCGCGGCCATCACGCGCCGGCCCCATGGCTATGTGGTGGCTCTGGTCGAGGGCACGCAAAAGCCCACCATCAACGGGAATCCCATCGGGACCGATGCCGTGAACCTGCACCACGGCGACCTGCTGGAACTGGCCGGCACGCAGATGCAGTTCGTCCAGCACTGAGTCAAACCGGCCCGCGGGCCGTGGGCATGGCATCCATCGGCAGAAATGCCAAAAAAGTCCTTTCCGGCGTCCAGTCAAACGGGTAGCCTTCGGCAGTCGGTTGTCGCCTCGGATCCTTGAGGCTGAGGCAGCCAGTTCCCCCTATCCAATGTGCCGGCAGTGCCGGCCATGCCACGCCAAAGCTGCCACATGAGGGTCCGTGTACTGGGGTGCTCTGGAGCCATTGCCCATGGTTGCCGAACCACCTCCTTTCTGCTCGACGACAACGTCCTGATCGACGCCGGCACCGGCGTGGGCGATCTGACGCTGGATGAGATGGCCCGGGTGGACCACGTCCTGCTCACCCATTCGCACCTGGATCACGTGGCCGCGCTGCCCCTCATGCTGGATGCCGTGGCTGCCCGCCGCATGGCCAGCGGCGCCGCTCCGCTGCAAGTTCATGCCCTGCCCGGCACCATCGCCGCGCTCAAGGTGCATATCTTCAACAACCTGATCTGGCCTGATTTCTCTGCCATACCCAGCGTGGACACGCCGCTCATGCGCTTCGTCTCCATCGCCGTTGGGGAGGTGCTCCATGTCGGCGGCAAGGCGGTCGAGGTCTTGCCTGCCGTGCACACCGTGCCGGCGGTCGGTTTCGCCGCTGCGAGCGCCTCGGGCCACTGGGTCTTCAGCGGCGACACCGGGCGCAACCCGGCATTCTGGCAGCGGGTCAATCAGTTGCCAGTGGCCCTTCTGGTGATCGAAACCGCCTTCAGCGACCGCGAGCACGCGCTGGCGCAGCGCAGCCTTCACCTGGCCCCCGGCCTGCTGGCTCAGGAACTGGAGCAGATCGATGCAAGCCAGCGCTATCCGATCTACATCACCCACACCAAGCCTGCGGAAACCGGCCTGATCATGGAAGAGATCCGCCGTTTCGACGAAGCGCCCCACCGCTCGACCGATGCGCGCCACGACATCCGGTGGCTCAGCGCCGGGCAGACTTTCGAACTGTGACAAAACCCGTCGCCCGACGGTGAGGTGACAAAAAATGTCAGCCACTTTCCGTGGCATGGGTCACCAAATGTCACCAGGTCCGAGTAAAGCGTGAAAAAGACCTCAAAAACGGGGGCATTTCCGGCTGGCACGGGGTCTGCTCATAGGGACGTGTACACCCTCCCAACCTCGCCTTCCAAGGAGTTCTCCATGAAATTCAATCGTGCCGTCCAAAAAGGTTTCACCCTGATCGAACTGATGATCGTGGTGGCCATCATTGGCATTTTGGCTGCCGTTGCGCTGCCCGCTTATCAAGATTACACGGTGCGCGCGCGCGTGACTGAAGGCCTGACCCTGGCGGGCTCCGCCAAGACGGCCGTTTCAGAAAACGCGGCCAACGGCGCACCCTTTGGCAATGGTTGGGTCCAGCCGACCCCCACCACCAACGTTCAATCCGTGACGATGGCCTCCAACAACGGTGAAATCACGATCACGTACACCGGCCGTGTGGGTGCGGGCAACCCAACGCTGGTGTTGGCACCGCGCGATGGCGCCAACGCGCTTCAAGAGAATGTGGTGCCCACGACGGGCTCGATTACCTGGTTCTGCAATGCACAAGGCGCCAACGCATCGCGTGGCACGGCGGGCACGCTGGCACCCCGATTCGTGCCTGCGGATTGCCGCGGTTAAGATCTTCGAGATTTCGAATAGGGCGCGCAAGCGCCCTATTTTTTTACTCGTTCCAAGTTAGGCCTTGACCATGCGAGTGCACGCGATTCAGGCGCCGTCGGCGGCATTGCTGGTGCTCCTGGTGCTCAACTTTGTCTGGCCACGCAGCGTGCTGCCCTCACTCATGGTGACGCCGTTCCTGATGGGGGCTGGTACCCTGGCGCTGTCCGGCCTTGCCTTCCGGCCGGTGTTGTCAAGAGCCACCGGCGCCTGGCTGGCCATGTCCTTGCTGGCCATTGGCTTGAGTCAGCAGCCGGAACCACTGGCTCTGATCGCCTTGGCCGCGGCGGCCATCGGGGCCTGGATCGCAATCGCTCTAGGACAAGAGTTCGACGCCCGACGCGATTTGCTGACCGGCGTGATGTGGGCCTTGGTAGCGGGCATGGTGATCAACACGCTGGTCGCAGGCTTGCAGTACGTCGATGTGGAGCGCGCGCTGTACCCCTGGGTCAGTCAAAACGCCTCCGGTCGGCCTTATGGCAATCTGCGCCAGGCGAATCATCTCGCCACGTTCTCGACCATCGGCCTGTTGGCGGTCTGGTGGCTGTATCGCGAGGCTCGCTTGTCGGTGCGCATGGTCTGCACGTTGGCGCTGCTGGCGATCTTGGGCGTGGCATTCTCGGCGTCACGAACCGGGCTGCTCGAGTTGGTGGTTCTCTCCGGGTTCATGTTGCTTTGGCGCAAATCGGCAAGGCCCCTGGAATTGGCTGTCTTTGTGTTGGCGCCGGTTTGGATGATGCTGCTCGTTGAGTGTCTGCAGTTCGGCGCTGTTCTGCTGGGCCATGAATTGGAAGGCATTCGCGGACGCGACTCCGCTTCAACCCGTTTGGTCTACTGGCAGGAAGCGTGGTCTTTGGCTTTGCAACACCCGATCAACGGGGTGGGCTGGGGCAATCTGGCCTTTGCGCGGGTGTCTGAATTGCCTTTCAACGCCCGTGTGGAAAGCACCGCCAACGCACACAACCTTGTCATGCATCTGTTGGCGGAAACGGGTTTTGCGATCACATTTTTCGTGCTCGCGCCTGTGGCGTGGGCTCTATGGAGGCGGCCGCCGTGGCGCTTGTCAGGCAGCAATGCCCGATGGGCGTGGATGGTGATCGCCGTCGTGGGCGCGCACAGCCTGTTGGAGTATCCGCTGTGGTACATGAATTTTCTGATCCCCACGGCATTCGCCTTCGGGCTGCTGTTGTCGTTTGAGCCGACGCCCACCCCTTCGGTCAGGGGCCTGCCCAAGGCGCTGACCGTGTTTGCCTCGTGCCTGCTCCTGGTGGGGGCAGCGTTGGCACTTTACGACTACTTGCGTGTGGCCAGTGCTTTTGACGAGGACAACCGTGCATCGGCAGATCTTGCCAAGGTGGCCTCGATCCAGAGCACGTTTTTCTACCGCCACTACGCTGATCGGGCGCTGCTGGAGCGTGTGCCTCTCACCGACGCGAATGCAGCAGAGATGCTCAAGGTGACCACCAGGCTGTTGAACGAGGGACCCAATCCCCTTGTTTTCTGGGTTCGCGTGGGGGCACTCTGCCGCCTGGGGGAGACCTTGCAGGCAAGAGAAGTCGCTGCGCTGTATGGCAAGGCGTTTCCCAAGTCGCATGCCGAGTTCATGCAGGTCAATGGCCAAGCTGTGTTGACGGCCTGTGGACTGCTTCCGAACCCCGGCGCCATCGTGCCGTGACCTCATCCGCGTCCAAAAGCGCCACGTCTCTTGCGCTTTCCCTCGCCCTGTCCCTTCTTGTGCTGCTGGGCGGTGTGTGGGTGGTGCTCACCGTTTGGTACCCTCGATCGTTCTGGTCTGTCTCTGGTATTGGCAGGATAGGCGCGTACGCCGTGGGGGTGCACCTGGGGCTCACTGCGCTGCTGATCCTTCCATGGCGCAGCCGTGGCAGGGAGGGATCCCGGGTGCAGTTTGATGTCGCCGTGCTCACGTGGATCCTCATCGCTGCGGCGCTGCTCAGTCTGTCCGTCTTGGCAAGTGGGCGTCCGGTGGCCCTGGTCTACGCGGTTGATCGGGTGACTTTGGTCCGCGCCAATGAAATACGAGCCTCGGAACTTGCCACGCTGGGCAGCATTGGCCCAGGTTTGAGGTGGTCAGGGCCGTTGCCCCTATGGGCCACCTCTCCCTCCAAAGATGCCGACCGCCTCGACGCCATTCAACTCGCCATCGCCGGGTTCGACCTCCCTCAGCGTCCCGCTCGTTGGGAGCCCGTTCAGCTGCATCGGGCGCTGATTGTGCAGAGTGCGAAGCATGTCTCGTCGCTGAAAAGGGCACGGCACCAACCACACTCAGATGCTGTGATTCGCGAGTTGGGCCTGTCTCACTATCTGCCGATGGATGGCGTCACCGGGCACTGGGTCCTCGCGGTGGACACGCAACTTCGAAATTACGTCCCGATCGAACTTGACGAGCCCGTTGCCCCGGAGAAGTGATCGGCCAGGTAGTGCCCACTCTTTCCCCCCCGCTTCTCCACCAGCCGCACGCCCCCCATCACCATCCCCCGGTCTACCGCCTTGCACATGTCGTAGATGGTGAGCAATGCGACCGACACCGCGGACAGCGCCTCCATTTCCACACCGGTCTGGCCGGTGCATTCGGTGGTCGCGCGGCAGAGGACGCTATGGGCGTCGGCTTCGATCTCGAACTCCACTGCCACCCGGGTCAGTGCGATCGGGTGGCACAAGGGGATGAGGTCGCTGGTCTTCTTGGCGGCCTGGATGCCCGCGATGCGCGCGATGCCGATCACGTCTCCCTTTTTGGCGTTGCCCGCCTGGATCAGCGCCAGCGTGGCCGGCAGCATGGTGATGCGGCCTTCGGCGACGGCAACCCGGTGGGTGCTGGCCTTGGCCGCGACGTCGACCATGTGGGCCTGCCCCTGGGCGTCGAAGTGGGTCAGGGCAGTTGAAGCTTTTGTATCGGTCATGGGGGCTTGTTTCGCGGGCTTTACAGAACCGTCAGGCGTTGGCGGCATCATACGGGGATGCGTTTTTCCCTGAAGTCGCTGTTTTCCCCTGTCCGACCCGCCGCTCTAGGCCTGGGTGTGCTGGCCGTGGCGTCGATGCTGTTGCCCACGCCCGCCTCGGTCGCCCAACCGCTCCGTGACGGTACGTCCACCTCGTCGCTGCCCAGCCTGGGTGACGGGGATGGCATGTCGATCGCCGCCGAACGGCGCCTGGGAGACCGCATCGCGCGCGATATCTACCGCGACCCGGACTATCTGGACGACCCCGTGCTCGGCGACTACCTTCAATCCCTGTGGCAGCCGCTGCTGGGCGCGGCCCGCGATCGCGGCGACGTGCCGCCCGAGCTGGCCGAGCGCCTGGCCTGGGAGCTGGTGGTTTCGCGGGACAAGCGCGTCAACGCCTTTGCCCTGCCGGGGGGCTACCTCGGGGTGAACCTGGGGCTGATGGCGATCACCGACAAGCCCGAGGAACTGGCTTCGGTGATGGCGCACGAGCTCAGCCACGTGTCTCAGCGCCACATCGCCCGCATGATGACGCGCGAGGAACGCATGGCGCCCTGGATGATGGGCGCCATGATCCTCGGCGCGCTGGCAGCCGGGTCCAATCCGCAGGTGGCCAGCGCCGCGATCGCGGGCAGCACGGCCGTCGCGGCACAGACGCAGCTGAACTTCTCGCGCGACATGGAGCGCGAGGCGGACCGCGTGGGTTTTGGCGTCCTCACGGGCGCCGGTTTTGACGGCCTGGGCTTTGTCAGCATGTTCGACAAGATGCAGCAGTCTTCGCGCTACGACGACGGTTCCTTCCCCTACCTGCGCAGCCACCCGCTGACGGGGGAGCGCATTGCCGACATGCGGTCCCGGGTGCCCTCCGGGCCGGTTGCCGCAGCGGGTGTCCAGGTGGGCCCGGTCAAAGCCGCCACACCGGACGCCAGCGGCGCCGGGCCCGCGTCTTCAGGCCTTCGGCTGGATCTGCCGGGAACGCGGGGCGCCTCCCGCCCGGCCGCTGGCTTGCCCATGCCCTCGCGCAATGTGCACGTGCTGGCGTCGGCGCGCGCCAGGGTGCTGGCGGAGAACAGCACGGATCGGCAACGCGCCTGGCTGGCCAACGGGAGAGTGGCCAATGCCTCGGCGGGCGACCGGTACGCCGCCGCGCTCTCGGCCCTGCGCCTGGGGCAGCGCGATCTGGCCCTGGAACTGGCCCAGCAGTTGCGCGGGGCAGTGGCTCCCGACGCGCGGCCCACGGTGGACGCGCTCCTGCTCGACATCCTGCTGTCGCCCGCGGCCGGTGGCGCGCCTTCGGCGCCAGCCGCACAGGCCGCCCTGCTGGCGGAGCTGCGCGACCAGGCGTTGGCTGGGACCTCGCGCGCCAGTGCCCTGCTGGGGGCCCAGGCTGCGCTGGCCACTGGACAGCCGCAGCGCGCGGTCAGCCGCTTGCAGGCCTGGGTGGCGCAGCAGCCGCGCGATGCAGCGGCCTGGCAAATGCTGTCACGGGGCTATGCCGCACAAGGACAGGCCTTGCGCGCCATCCGCGCCGAGGCGGAGGCGCGTGCCGCCCACCTGGACTATGGTGGGGCCGTGGACCGATTCAGGGCGGCCCAGGCATTGCCCGCAGAGCAGCGCACGGACGGGATGGAACTGGCCATCGTGGACAGCCGCCGACGTGAAGTCGAAGCGCAGCTTCGCGAGTCCGTGCGCGAAGAGAAGTAGGCGTGCCGGCCGGCCGGCTCAGCGCGAGCCGATCGAGCGCACGGCGGTGCTCACCACCAGCATCAACACCGAGTAGATCAACGAGCCCAGCAGCGCGGCCAGGAAGCCGTTCACGCGGAAGCCGTCGAGCACACCCGAGGCCGCCCAGAACATCAGCGCGTTGATCACGAACAGGAAGAGGCCCAGCGTGACGATGGTGACGGGCAAGGTCAGGATCACCAGAATGGGCCGCAGCACGGCGTTGAACAGGCCGATGACCGCTGCGGCGATCAGGGCGGAGGTGAAGCTCTGCACCTGCACGCCGGGGTAGATGTAAGCCACCACCAGCAAGGCGCAGGCCGCGAGCAGCCAGGTCAGGATGAGTTTCATGTGAGCCAGCATAGCACCGCTCACCCGCCAGCATGAAAAAGGGCGGCGCCTTTGAGGACGCCGCCCTGCGGTGTGTCAGGATCTCGGAAGGCTGGCTCAGCCTTCGTGCGCCACCGGCGGGCGGCGGGATGCGATCCACTTGCCCAGCGCGAGCACCACCAGCGCGCCAACGACGTGGGACGCCCAGTACAGCGTGTCGGAGATGACTGCCATGCCCTTCTCGTCCACCGTGCCCAGCTTGGGCATGAAGGTCCATTTGTCAGGGGTGACGAAAGCCGGGTCCGTGACCAGCATGCCGCCCGCGATCCAGCCCAGCAGCATGCCGCCCAGCGTGATGATGATCGGGAACCGGGCCATCAGCTTGATGACCAGCGTGCTGCCCCAGACGATGATGGGAATGGAGATCAGCAGGCCCAGCACCACCAGCAGGAACGAGTGCTCGCCCGCGTTCTGCGCGGCACCGGCGATGGCGATGACGTTGTCCACGCTCATCACCAGGTCGGCCACGATGATGGTCTTGATGGCGGCAAACAGCTTGTCGCTGCCCTGGATGTCGCCGTGCGCCTCGTCATCGGGGGCCAGCAGCTTCACACCGATCCACACCAGCAGCAACGCGCCGACGAGCTTGATGAAAGGTACGGTCAGCAGCGTCATCGCAAAGGCGATCAGGATGACCCGCAGCACGATGGCGCCGAAGGTGCCCCAGATGATGCCCTTGGTCCGCTGTGCGGGCGGCAGCTTGCGGCATGCCAGTGCGATCACGACCGCGTTGTCGCCCCCCAGCAGGATGTCGATGATGATGATCTGTCCCAGGGCGACCCAGAACGCGGGCGATGTCAGGAAATCCATAAATTCCTCGTTGTCGTTGGTGCAAATGGGTGGGGCTCGAGCCGATCTCGTTGCCATCCGCCCGGCCTTCTCTTTTCATGTATCGACCACCATGATCGATCGGAAGGCGCTGTGTCATCCGCCCGCAATGGCGCAACTGCGCTGGCGAAGGGGATGGACATGACTTGATCGGCCCATGGGGGCCTATCAAAGGTCTTGCTCAGCCCGGCAAGGTGATTGCCGGGCCCGGGTTGCCGGAAGCGGGAGCTTCGTACTGACGACAAGCCCGAATGTCCAGCGGCATGCGCTGGAGCGGAGAGCTACTCCCCTTCGAGACCCGCGATTGTAGCGGCCTGCCAGCGCCTCCGGCGCCTTGCATGCATACGCAGTTACCACTAGGGCGGAGTTGCTTCTGGCCGGCAAGGCGCTCATCGTGGGGCCGGACTGGCTATGATCCACACCCCATGGCCGGCATCCACATCACCGACATCGAAGCCGCGATCAACTACTGGCGTGAGCGCTCACCCTCGCCCGATGGCGTCTCCCTGTGCAAAGAGCTTCGCGCGCTGGCCGAGGTGTACGCGCTGATGATCTGGTTTCACGAGACCGAGGCCGACGAAGCCACGCTGCCCGTCAAGGCCCGCGAGGCCTGGCTGGCCTGGTACGAGACCACGCCTGACACCCCCTGCATTGCGATCTGCTCGACCAGCCAGGGCGACGAGGTCTGCAAGGGCTGTGGCCGCCGTTTCGACGAGGTGCAGCGCTGGACCGAGATGACGCCCGGTGAGAAGCGCGCCAGCTGGCGGCGCATCACCATCGAGGGCGATGCCTGGCGCTTCAATCGCTACGCCGAACGCGCCCTGGAAGAGCCCGGCTCCGGCCGGTGATCAGACGCGCCGGGCCAGCTCGGTGGCTTTGCCCACGTAGCTGCCCGGGGTCATGGCGAGCAGGCGGTCTTTCTCGGCTTGCGGAATCTCCAGGCTGCGGATGAGCTCGTGCAGGGCCTCGGCGGTCACGGTCTTGCCGCGCGTGACTTCCTTGAGCTTTTCGTATGCGCCCGAGACACCGTAGCGGCGCATCACGGTCTGGATCGGTTCCGCGAGGACTTCCCAGGACGCATCGAGGTCGGCCGCGAGGGCTTCTTCGTTGAGTTCGAGCTTGCCCAGGCCCACGCCCATCGAGTGGTACGCCAGCACCGCGTAGCCCAGGGCCACGCCCATGTTGCGCAGCACCGTGGAGTCGGTCAGGTCGCGCTGCCAGCGGCTGATGGGCAGCTTTTCGGAGAGGTGGCGCAGCAGGGCATTGGCCAGGCCCAGGTTGCCTTCGGCGTTCTCGAAGTCGATCGGGTTGACCTTGTGAGGCATGGTCGACGAGCCGATCTCGCCGGCCTTCAGGCGCTGCTTGAAATAGCCCAGGCTCACATAGCCCCAGATATCGCGCGAGAGGTCGATCAGGATGGTGTTGGTGCGCGCGACCGCGTCGAACAGCTCGGCCATGTAGTCGTGCGGCTCGATCTGGATGCTGTAGGGCTGGAAGGTCAGGCCCAGGCCCAGCGGCTCGGGCTGTTCGATCACGTTGCGGCTGAACGCTTCCCAGTCGAACTCGGGCCAGGCGCTCAGGTGGGCGTTGTAGTTGCCCACGGCACCGTTCATCTTGCCCAGCAGCTTCACGCTGGCGACCCGGTCGCGCGCGGCACTCAGGCGCACCACCACGTTGGCGATTTCCTTACCGACGGTGGTGGGGCTGGCAGTCTGGCCATGCGTGCGGCTGAGCATGGGCACGGCGGCATAGGCGTGGGCCATCTCGCGCAGCTTGTCGATCACCGCGTCCAGCGCAGGCAGCAGCACGGCATCGCGCCCGCCCTTGAGTTGCAGGGCGTGGCTGGTGTTGTTGATGTCTTCGCTGGTGCAGGCAAAGTGAACGAACTCGGCGGCTTTTTCCAGTTCGGGGCGCGCCTCGAAGCGCGACTTGATCCAGTACTCAACTGCCTTCACGTCGTGGTTGGTGACCTTCTCGATGTCCTTGATGGCCTGGCCATCGGCCTCGCTGAAGTTCTTCACCAGGCCCAGCAGGTAGGTGCGCGCACCGGGCGAGAGCGGCTTGAATTCCGCCAGGCCGGCGTCGGACAAGGCGATGAACCAGGCGATCTCCACCTGCACGCGGCGGTGCATGTACCCCTGCTCACTCATGAACGGCCGCAGGCTGGCCAGGCGGCCCGCATAACGGCCGTCGAGCGGCGACAGGGCGGAAATGGCGCTGGGGGCGCCAGCGTTGGTGTGGGTGGGCGTGGCAGAAGCAGAGGTGGTCGGGCGCATCCCGGGATTGTAGAAGGCCCGTCCAGCGACCCGCCCACCGTCGAGCGCCCTGCCCGCTGTCCGAGGCCGTGCCCCTGGTGCTGGCTAGAATCGTGTTCCTCAGTCCAACGACCATTCCATTCCCCATGAAACTCATCGGCGCCATCACCAGCCCCTACGTGCGAAAAGTGCGCGTTGTCATGGCCGAGAAAAAGCTGGACTACCAGTTCATCCTGGAAGACGTGTGGTCCGCCGACACCACCATCATGACCTCCAACCCGCTGGGCAAAGTGCCCTGCCTGGTGATGGAAGGCGGCGAGGCGGTGTTCGACTCCCGTGTGATCGTGGAGTACCTCGACACCCTCTCGCCCGTGGGCAAGCTGATTCCCACGCAGGGCCGCGAGCGCGCCGAGGTCAAGACCTGGGAGGCCTTGGCCGATGGCCTGCTGGATGCTGCTGTGCTGGCCCGGCTCGAAGCCACCTGGCCCGGCCGTGGCGATGGCGAGCGCAGCGAGGCCTGGATCGAGCGCCAGCGCGCCAAGATCGACGCCAGCCTCAAGTCCATGAGCCAGGGTCTGGGTGAAAAGGCGTTTTGCTCGGGCATCCACTTCAGCCTGTCCGACGTGGCCGTGGGTTGTGCGCTGGGTTACCTGGACTTCCGGTTCGCCAGCATCGACTGGCGCTCGCAGTACCCCAATCTGGCCCGACTGGCCGAGAAGCTCAACCTGCGCCAGAGCTTCGTCGACACCAAGCCGGTTTAGACAAGCGGCGCGTCGCCCCCAGGGGGCGATGCACCTCTTATTTCTGCGCCCTTTTCTTCAGCCAACGCATCAGCCCGCCCAGCAAGGGCAGTTTTTCGTACAGCTCTTCCGCCGCATCCCAATAGTCGCGGTGCTCGCTGACACGGCCGTCGGATGCCAGTCGCAGGTGCGAGCCGCCGCGCACAACCTGTGGCGTGATGGTGTCGAAGCGCCGGAAGCGGAAGTGGAACTCCCACACGAGGAACCCCTGCTCGCCGTCCACCAGACGGTCGGTGACCACGAAGCGGGGCTCGTTCAGGTTTTCGAACATGTGCTCGAAGATGCGCGTGATCGCGGGCAGGCCCTGCACCTCGTTGAACGGGTCCTTGAAGCGCGCGTCAGCCGTGTAGAACTCGCCCAGCCGGGCCAGCGAGGCGGGTGACAAGGACTCGAACCAGTCGCAGAGGTGGTCGATGGCGGCGCGGGTGTCGGTGGGCATGAGGGGTTATAGCCCGGTCACGCGGCGCACCGCAGGAAAGTACGCCCGGTAGGGCAGCAGGCGCATCAGCTTCATCCAGCGCGTGAAGCGCTTGGGATAGTGGATGTCGAATGCGCCCTGGCCCCAGCCCTCGACCATCGCCTGCGCGGCCTGCGCGGGCGTGATCAGCGCGGGCATGGTGAAGCCATTGCGCGCCGTCAGGGGCGTGCTCACGAAGCCCGGGTGCACCACGCTCACGCCCAGACCCAGGGGCTGCAGGTCCAGGTACATCGTTTCCGCGAGGTGGGTGAGCGCCGCTTTGGTCGGGCCGTAGGCCAGGCTCTTGGGCAGGCCCCGGAAGCCGGCCACGCTGCTGATGAGGCTGATGTGCCCGCGGCCGCGCGCCGCCATCGCGGGCACGGCGGCGTCGAGCACGTGCAGCGCGCCAAGGTAGTTGATCTCGAAGTGGCGCCGCAGGTCGGCCAGGTCCATGTCGGCGGCGCGCATCTCGCGGTAGTGGCCGGCGCAGTACACCACCAGGTCGAGCGGGCCTTGGGCCAGTATCCGGCGGGTGGTCTCGGCAACGGCCAGAGGGTCGGTCACGTCCATCGGCCAGGCCTGTGCAGGCATGCCGTGGGACGGTGGGTGCGCGGCCACGAAAGCCTGCAGCGCGGGCGCATTGCGCGCCGACAGCAGCACCTGGGCGCCGCGCGCGTGCAGTGCCGATGCGGTGGCTTCGCCAATGCCGCTGGACGCACCGACCAGCCAAACGCGCAGGCCGTGCCAGTCGGTGATGCGGGGGTTCATGGGCCCAAACAGCGAGAAGCCGCGCGAACCCTGCCTCGCCACCGGTGGCGGCGCGGGCGCATCGATGAACGTTCTGGGGGTGGTCATGGCAGGCGCTTCACGAACGACAGCGTGACCTCACCCAGGCGGATGCCGAATTTGCTCATCGTGGCCTTGTTGAGCATGACGCGCTCGTCCATGAGGTACATCCAGTCGTCGAACTGCACTTCGTAGGTCTTGCCGTCCACCGGTTGCAGCAGCGTGTAGCCCCATCGGAAGGCATTGCCCTGCTGCTCGCCGATGGCGGTGCCCACCACATCGTCGGCGGTGCCGCTGAAGCGGCCGTTGCCCAGGTGCTTCATGCGCCACACCCGCTTCTGTGTCGTGCCGTCCGAGTAGGTGAACGCCTCGTCGAGCACGCCATCGTCGCCATTCCATTGGCAGCGCATGACCACGACGAAGCGCTTGACCACCTTGCCCGAGCGGTCGGTGAAGACGCCGTAGGCGTCGAGCGTGCCGTTGAAATACGTGCGCAGGTCAAGCACCGGTTTTTCACCGGTGTATTGCGCGATCTGCGGGCCTGCGCAACCAGAGAGTGCGGCGGCGCCCGCGATGCCGGCGGCGAGCAAGTGACGACGTTGCATGGCGGTCTTTCAGTTCGTGGACAGAGGGTGAAGCGGGGGCGCGAGCTTTTGCTCGGGCCGGATGACGAACGCGTACAACGAGCCCGCGGCCAGCAGTTTGAGCAGGCAGGGCAGCAGGCAGTAGGCGATGGTGAGTGTCTGCAGCGCGGCAGGGTCGCGCGTGCCCGGTGTGTAGCCGAACCAGGCCAGCAGCGGCAGCGCCAGGCCCGCGGCCAGCGCGAGGTTGAGCTTGGTGGCGAAATTCCACCAGCCGAAGTACGCGCCCTCGCGTTGACCGCGCTCGCCCAGTCGGCCAATCAAGCCGGCGAGCAGCGCACCGGGCAGGGCCAGGTCGGTGCCCAGCGCCACGCCCGACAGTGCACACACCACCAGGAACGCGATCGCATCGCCCGCACCCAGCAGCGCCGCCGAGACGAACACCGCCACCGACACGCCCATGCCCACCAGCCAGGTGCGCGCCAGGCCGAGGTGGGCGACCAGCCGGACCCACAGCGGCATCGACAACGCGGCGCACAGGAAGTAGGTGGCGAGGAAAGCCGGCTCCATCGAGGGGGATGCTTGCAGCCGGTCCTGCACAAAGAACAAGACCAGCGTGGCCGGCACAGCGCTGGCGGTGCCGTTGATCACGAACACCGCGAGCAGCCGTCTGAACGCGGGTTGGCGCAACGGCGACGCACCCGTTGCGAGGAGGGGGGTGGATGTGGCTCGTGTCTGAGGGCGCGCCGAGCGGCTCCAGGCCCACCAGCCCAGCGCCAGCAGCACCGCGAACGCCCAGACCGTCGCGCCCAGTCCCAGCGTCGCCGGCAGCACGGCAGCGATCAGCACGCCGAGCAGGGCCAGGCCTTCGCGCCAGGCCACCACGCGGCTGCGCTGGGCCTCGTCCCCGCCCAGGCGGGCTCCCCAGGCCTGGTGCGCCACGGAAACCACGCTGTAGGCGACGTAGGTGACGGCCATCAACCCGCCGGCCCAGCCCAGCAGGCTGGCGGCGTTGGCCTGGCGCACCGTGGCCGGGGGAAACAGCAGGCCCCACAGCCCGGCCGCCAGCACCAGCGCCGCCACGGCCGCCGTACCCAGTACGGCCGCGATCGAGCGCGCAAAGAGCCGGTCGCACCAGCGCCCTATCCACGGGTCGAGCACGGCGTCGATCAGCCGCGCGGCCAACAGCACCGCGCCCAGGGCGGCCAGGGGCGCGCCGAATTCGCGCGCGTAGTGGTTGGGCAGGATCACGTACAGCGGCAGCGCGACAAACGCCAGCGGCATGCCCAGCAGGCCGTAGCGCAAGCCCCGGCGCCACGCACCTGGCCCGATGAAGCTGGCGGCGGGGTCGCTCATGGCGCGCGCGGCGGGCCGCCCAAAGACTGGATCAGTGTTTCGCGCAGCCGTGGCTGCGAGGTTTTGGGCGAGAGCCAGATGCCGAAGAACAACCGGGAGAAGGCGTCGTCGGCCAGCTCGCCGAGCCACTGCCCGTTGAGGTAGAAGCGCGCACCGCGGCCCGGCACATGCACACCGGTGAGGCGGTCGCCGCGCTGCACGTCCGGGAACAGGGCGCTCATGGCGCTCTGCCAGCGCAGGGCTTGCGCGGGGTCCAGCGCGGCCAGCCCTTTCATTTCGTCGATCGAGCGCTGGGCGATGTCGGCGCCCTTGAAGCCGCGCAGATAGCTCAGTTCCAGGCCGAAGCGCTGGTCTTCAAAGCGCTGGATGTCAAAACCCCGTGGAGCGTACAAATGCGCGTCGTAGACGTCGAATCCCCAGTAGCGCAGGCGGGCGCTGCCCACGCGTGACTGGTCCTGCAGCGCCACGCTCAGCGCGGGTCCCGGTGCCGGGGCAGGCTGCGCGAGCGCAGGCCCGCCGATCAACAGCGCGATGGCCACGAGCAGGGACGGGGTGACGGCGGGCATGGCGAGGGCCTCAGGCGGGTTTGCGCAGCGTGTACTGCACCACGTCGATGTTCTGCTGCACGAACGCCGCTTCGCAGTAGGCGAGGTAGAACTCCCAGATGCGCAGGAAGCGCTGGTCAAAGCCCAGCTGCAGCACGCGCTCCTGTTCGCGCAGGAAATCCTCGCGCCAGTTCGCCAGCGTGCGCGCGTAGTCCTGGCCAAAGGCCAATTCATCCACCACCTCCAGCCCTGCGTGGCCGGCCTGGGCGCGCAGCTCGCTCGGGCATGGCAGGCAGCCGCCCGGGAAGATGTACTGCTGGATGAAGTCTGTGCCCTTGATATAGCGGTCGAAGTGCTCGTCGGCAATCACGATGCTCTGGATGCACGCCCGGCCGCCGGGCTTGAGCAGGCGCTCCACGGTCTGGAAGTAAGTGGGCCAGTACGAACGCCCCACCGCTTCGACCATTTCAATGGAGCAGATGGCGTCGAACGGCGCGTCGTCGATGTCGCGGTAATCCTGCAGCCGCAGATCGGC
The DNA here is from genome assembly GCF_026125825.1 of Hydrogenophaga sp. Lineage (GTDB taxonomy): Bacteria > Pseudomonadota > Gammaproteobacteria > Burkholderiales > Burkholderiaceae_C > Hydrogenophaga. The sequence continues at coordinate 66,482 of NZ_JAHCKK010000007.1, forward strand.
GCGGTCTTCGCGGCCGATGTCCTTGAGGCGCTGTCTCGCGAACGCCAGCTGTTCGGTCGACAGCGTCACCCCGACCACCGAGGCGTCGAACTCCGTGGTGGCTTTCTCCGCCAGCGCGCCCCAGCCGCAGCCGATCTCCAGCACCCGGTCGCCCGGGCGCACACCGGCCTGGCGCAGCGCGCGGCGCACTTTGGCGTGTTGCGCCATCACCATGGTCTGGTCCGGTGTCTCGAACCAGGCCGACGAGTAGTTCATGGTCTCGTCCAGCCACAGGCGGTAGAACGCGTTGCCCAGGTCGTAGTGGGCGTGGATGTTCTTGCGGCTGTTGGCCTTGGAGTTGCGGTTGAGCAGGTGCCGCACGCGGTAGGCCAGGCGGCCCAGCCACGAGCCGTAAACCATGTCCTCCACCTCGCGGCGGTTGGCCACCAGCAACGAGAGCAGCGAGGTCAGGTGCGGGGTGCTCCAGTCGCCGGCGATGTAGGTTTCGGCGAAACCGATGTCGCCCGATTTCAGCGTGGCGCTGCAGACGTTCCAGTTGTGCAGCTTCATGCTCGCGTGGGGGCCATCGGCTTGCCCGAAGCGCTGCACCGATCCATCGGGCAGTTGCAGCGTGAGGCTGCCGTGCACCAGGCGCTGCAACAGTTGCAGCGTGGTGCGGGCCGCGGCCGGCGTGTTGCGGGGCAGCTCGAAGCCCACGGGGTGGCGGGAAGTGGTGCTGTTCATGGTTGACGGGGCTCAGCGTTCGCAGTGGGTGCCGGGGAAGCGGCGGCGGTGACAAAGTCGCCCGGAGCGGGCGGTTGGCGGAAAAACGGGGCCTTGTGCCACCACAGGCGCAAGGCCTGCCAGTGGATGCGGGCGATCACGCCCAGGGTCATGGCAGGGTGGGACCACAGGGCGCGGCGCAGCGTGGCGGCGTTCAGTGGCAGCAACTCACCGCTCACGCTCGTGTTGAGCAGGGCCGCGTCATCCGCGCCGTCGAAGTAGTCGATGCGCGCCACGGTGCGGGCGCCCGGGCCTTGCGTGCGCATGAAGACGAAACGGTAACGCCCGCGCACAGGGCAGAACGGCGAGACGTGGAACACCTTGGCGGCCTCGCAGGGCTGGCCGTAGCGGGGCGAGTCGAGCAGGTAGCAGTGGCGTTCGCCAAACGTGTTGTTCACTTCCGCGAGCACCGCGCGGAGCGAACCGTCGAGGCGGTGGCAGTACCAGAAGCTCACCGGCTTGAAGCTGTAGCCCAGCATGCGCGGGTAGGTGTGCAGCCAGACCTCGCCCTGCGCATCCAGAATGCCGTGCTGGCGCAGCACCTCGTCCAGCCAGCCCAGGCTGTCTGCGCGGCCGTCACCATGGTCGGCATCGTGAAAGCTCAGCGCCGCGCGGCGGTTGCGCGCCAGTGCGCCAGGCCCGTGCTCGCGCAGGCTGCGCATCGGCAGCATCAGAAAGCAGGTGGCGTAGGCGAACGCGTGGTGGCGCGGCCGGTGGCGCGTATGGCGCACCTGGCCAAAGCCGAGCTGCGCCACGGCCGCCTTCATGCGAACACCCCGGGGAGCGCGGCGCGGCGCAGCTCGCTCTCGCTGGTCATCGGCACCAGGCCATGTGCGTCGATCAGGCCGCGCGCGGCCTGCAGGCCCGATTTCAGACCGTCCTCGTGAAAACCATAGCCGGTCCACGCCCCGGCGAACCAGGTGTGGCGTTGTCCCTGCAGGGCGGGAATCCCGGCCTGGGCGCGAATGGCCGCGAGGTCGAACACCGGATGCTCGTAGGCGTACTCGCCCAGCAACTGCGTGGGGTTGATCTCGCGCTGCGGGTTGAGCGAAACCACCACCGGTTGCCGCACGGGCAGCGGCTGCAGGCGGTTGATCAGGTAGTGCAGGCAGACGCTGGCCGACTCTTGATCGGCGGTGGGCGCGCGCTCGTAGTTCCAGGCCGCCCAGGCTCGCGGATTCTCCGGCAGCACCGAGGCATCGGTGTGCAGCACGGCGCGGTTGGGCTGGTAGCGGATGGCGCCGAGCAGCTCGCGCTCAGCCGCCGAGGCCTGGTTGCCGAGCAGGCGCAACGCCTGGTCGCTGTGACAGGCCATCACGATCGCATCGAAGCGCTCCACCTGGCCCGGCGAGACCACGCGCACGCCCTCGTCGTCCCGCAACACCTGCTGCACGGGTGTGAAAAGGCGCTTGTCGGCAACGCCCCGCAGGATCTTGCTCACGTACTGGCGAGCGCCACCAGCCACCGTGTGCCACTGAGGCCGGTTCCTCACCTGGATCAGACCGTGGTTGTGACAGAAGCGCACCATGGTGGCGACCGGGAACGCCAGCATCTGGTCGGTCGGGCAGCTCCAGATGCAACCCATCATGGGCAGAAAGTACCAGTCGCGGAACTCGGCGGAGAAGCGCTGCTCGCGCAGGAAATCGCCGAGCGGCTGCAGCAGCGGGCTGTCCGGCCGCAGGTCATCGCCCCGTTCGGCCAGGCGGGTGGTGACGCGGTTGAAGCGCGCGATGTCCGCCAGCATGCGCAAAAAGCGCGGGTTGGCGAGGTTGCGGCGCTGCGCGAACACGGAGGACAGGTCGCTCCCGCTCCATTCGAGCGCGTCACCGCCGGGCCCGGCCCCCGGTACCTGGACCGAGAACGACATGTCCGAGCGCGCGGTGGGCACCCCCAAAGCGCCGAGCAGGGCCAGCAGGTTGGGGTAGGTGCGTTCGTTGAGCACCAGAAAGCCGGTGTCCACGCCGAAGGTGGTGGGCACGCCGTAGGCATCGGGCAGGGTCACGTCCACCGTGTGCGTGTGGCCGCCGAAATAGTCGCCGGCCTCGTACAGGGTGATGTCCGCCAGACCCTGCAAAGTGTGGGCGGCCGCCAGGCCGGCAATGCCCGAGCCGACGATGGCCACGCGCGACGGCCGGGAGGACGCGGCGCGCGCAGACGAGAGGGAGGTGGGGGGGAGGACCGACTGCATGGACGGACCTCAGCGCCCTTGGGCCGCGCACCTCAGGGTGCTGCGGCCACGCAGGCCAATACAAAAGACTGCGAAGCGCCCCCAGACGAACAAGGGAGGGAGGGAGGAGGAGGAGAAGCGCCTCGGGATTGCAACCGGATCACGCAGACCCGGAAGGCTTCGCAGTGCAAAACGGAAATCGGCGGTCGGCACGCTGTCCGGCCTGCTGCTTACGACGCGCGGTCCGCGAGAAAAGTTCCATCCCTCGGTCCAAGGGCGCGCGAAGCAGAGACGGCTGGGCAGGGGCATGGTGGGTCGACTCGCAATGAAATACTTGTTGGTTCTGATTGTGACTGATGAGTCACAATTTAGTCGATAGAAACTTTTCTATGTCCTTGATGAACGCAGGGTTTTTGGGCTCGACGCCGCTGGCGTAGCTGCGCACCGTCTGGCCGTCGCGCGCGATCAGGTACTTGTGGAAGTTCCAGCGCGGGTGGTCGCCCGTCTTCTCGGCCAGCTGGCGGTACAGCGGATTCGTGTGGCGCCCGACCACGCTGGTCTTGCTGAACATCGGGAATTTCACGCCGAAGGTGTTCTCGCAGAAGTCGGCGATGGCCTGGTTGCTGCCCGGCTCCTGGCTGCCGAAGTCGTTGGCGGGAAAGCCCAGCACCACCAGCCCCTGGGACTGGTAGCGCGCGTACAGCGCCTCCAGCCCTTCGTACTGTTGGGTGAAGCCGCAGAAGCTCGCGGTGTTCACCACCAGCACGACCTTGCCGCTGTACTGGCACAGCGACTGGGGCTTTTCGTCCTGCAGGCGGTCGAAGCGGTGCTGCAGCAGCACGGGGCAGCCCACCGCCGTGGAGGCGGGCGCGGGGGAAGGCGTGGGCTGGGCCGAGGCGGGCCGGGCGATAGGGAGCGCCAGCGCGCCGATCAGGGCCAGGCTCAGAAAGTCGAGGTTCTTCATGCGGCAACTCCAGGGGTTCAAAAAATTCATTCCAACATGGGCCTGTCGCAAACTCAAGCGCGTCTGAGCTTCACTACGCAAGCGATGGCGAGGTGGATTCAAACCGGGCTCCGGAACTTTCCGGGGGCGCAAGTCCCGAACGATCGGGTGGTTTGTCGTTGCCCTGAAAGTCCGCCGCATAGAATGTCCGCGTTAAGAAAGACCACCATGCTCTATCCTGAACTCTTCAAACAACTCGAATCCGTGCGTTGGGACATGGACAAGGACATTCCCTGGGACAAGTTCGACGCCAGCGCGCTGACCGACGAACAGGCGCAGACCATCAAGATGAACGCCATCACCGAGTGGGCGGCGCTGCCGGCCACCGAGATGTTCCTGCGCGACAACCGCGACGACTCCGACTTCTCGGCCTTCATGTCGATCTGGTTCTTTGAAGAGCAGAAGCACTCGCTGGTGTTGATGGAGTACCTTCGCCGCTTCCGTCCCGACCTCGTGCCCACGGAGCAGGAGCTGCACGACATCCGTTTCGAATTCGATCCGGCGCCGCCGCTGGAGACGCTGATGCTGCACTTCTGCGGCGAGATCCGCCTGAACCACTGGTATCGCCGCGCCAGCGAATGGCACACCGAACCCGTGATCAAGCAGATCTACAGCACCCTCAGCCAGGACGAGGCCCGCCACGGAGGCGCCTACCTGCGCTACATGAAGCGCGCCATTGGCAAGTTCGGCAACGAGGCCCGCTCGGCCTTTGCCAAGGTGGGCGTGCTCATGGCCAGCGCACGGCGCACCGCCCAGGCGCTGCACCCGACCAACCTCCACGTGAACAAGAACCTGTTCCCCAACGACACCATCCAGAGCCGCCTGCCCAATCCCGAGTGGCTGGAGCACTGGCTGGACAAGCAGATCAACTTCGATGCGGTCTGGGAAACGCGCGTGGTCGACCGCATCCTGCACAACATGAGCCTGCTGATGGAGCAGAGCTTCAAGTCCGTGCAGGAACTCAACCGCTTCCGCAAGTCGGTCTCGGTCTCCGCTGCACCGTCGGCCGCCTGAGGCCTCAGGCGCTGCATCGCAAAAGCCCGCTCCTGCGGGCTTTTTGCTGGGCGCTTCAACGAGCGGTCGCGCGCCGCGCCCCAGGCAGGGCGGCGACCATCAGGCCCAGCACAACACCCCAGAACGCACCGGTCACGTGCGCGGCCTGGACCACCCAGAGTTGTTGGCCGGCGTCCCACACCAGCGGGTGTGACCAGCCGCGCTCGAGCACCACCTTGGTCAGCACGCCCCAGATCAGCAGAAGTCCCCAGAAGCGCGCACCGCGGATCGGGATCCGGGCCAGGGCGATCTGCACCGCCAGCAGCAGCGTGCCGGCGTGCATCAGCCCGGAGAGGCCGACCGCGTGGCCCACCTGTGGCCAGCACAGCAGCGAGATCTGGGTCAGCGGCCAGGCGAGCAGCCAGGCCATGGTGCAGCGCGCGTCGGGGCGCAGCACCCAGCCGACCGCGGCCACGCCGCCCATGGCCAGCAGATTGCTGATGAGGTGGGCGGGGTTGAGGTGCACCCAGGCGCTGGTCCAGATCGTCCAGGGGTGAGACCACCAGCCGGTCGAGCGCCAGGTCAGGGCCTGGGCCACGTCCGGCCCGGACCACGCCACCAGCAGGCTGAGGGCGGCGTGCAGGCCGCACAGCCACAGCCACAGCCAGTGGCGGCCCCGGGTCACACCGGTGGGGCGACGCGGCCGAGCACGTGCTGCCACATCGCCAGCACCGCGCGGGCGGCTTCCTCGACCCGCGCCGCGTCGACCTGCGTGGGCGCCTCGTCCAGCCGAGCGGTGTGCTGGATCTGGCGCAACTCGCGGTAGGCGCGGGCCGCGGCCTCGCCCATGCCGGGTTCGAGCAGGCCCGCGGCTTCGGCGCGCCGCAGCAGGTTGATGTTGCCGGTGTTCGCGCGCAGCTCGGGGTGCGTGCGCGAGTGCAGCAGCACGAGGTACTGCACCACGAACTCCACGTCCACCATGCCACCCGGGCTGTGCTTGACGTCAAAGCGTTCGCCTCGCACCGGGTGCGCTGCGCGCACCTTGCTGCGCATGGCGACAATCTCGGCGGCCAGCGAAGCGGCGTCGCGCTCGGCCGTGATCACGGCCTCGCGCACCGCGTCGAACCGGTCGGCGAGCGAGCGCGCACCGCCGCACGGCCCCACCGCAGCCCCCGCGCCCTCGGGCGGCAGCGGCGCAGCAGGGGGGGCGTCGGTTTCGCCGCCCAGCACGAAGCGCGCGCGCGTCATGGCCTGGTGCTCCCAGGTCCAGGCGGTGTTGCTGCCGCGCTGCTGCTGGTAGTTGGCGTAGGCCGTGAAGCTGGTGACCAGCAGGCCCGAGTTGCCGTTGGGCCGCAGCGCGGTGTCGATCTCGAACAGGTCGCCCTCGCCGGTCTTCACCGTGAGCCAGTTGATCATCTTGCGCACGAAGGCCGCGTAGATCTCCGCGGCGTTCTCGTGGTCGTCCTCGTAGACGAAGACGATGTCCAGGTCGCTGCCGTAGCCCAGCTCCTTGCCGCCGAGCTTGCCGTAGCCAATGATGGCGAAGCTGGGCCGCTCGCGGTGGCGGCTCTTGAGGCGCGCCCAGCACCAGCGCGCGGTGGTGCGAAGCACCGAGTCGGCCAGGGCCGAGAGGTCGTCGGCCACCTGCTCGACCGTGAGCACCTTCTCCACGTCGCGCGCCAGGGTGCGGAACACCTCGGCGTGGTGCGCGCGGCGCAGCAGGTTGAGCAGGGCCTCTTCGCCGTCCTCGCCGGTGGAGCGCAGCGCGGCGCGCCGTGCCTCCAGCTCGCCCTCGAACTGCGCCGCATCGAAGCGTTCGGTCAGCAACTGCTGGCTGGCGAGTTCGTCGATCACGCCAGGGTGCTGGATCAGGTAACGAGCGGGCCACTTGGCCGCGCCCAGCAGGCGCAGCAGGCGCTCGTGAACCGAGGGCCGCTCCTGCAGGAGGGCCAGGTAGCTCTCGCGGCGCAGCAGCGGCTCGATCCAGTCGGCCATGCGCTGCGCGGCCTCCTCGCTCACGCGGCCCTCGTCGATCCAGGCCCCGGTGCGCTGCACCAGCCGCACCAGCCGCGCGCGCGTGTCCTCGCGCAACGCGAGCACGCGCGGGTGTTCGCGCCACTGGCCCACGCGGCTCGCGAAGGCCGGTGGCAACTGCTCCAGCACGCCTTGCAGGTCGTCGGCCGCGCTGCGGCCGTTGGCGCCGTTCTTCTTGGTGCCACAGCCCTTGCCGTTGCAGCCGCCATGGGTCGGGCCGCCGAGCAGGGTGTCGAACTCCTGGGCCACCAGTTCGCGGTGGGCATCCAGCGCGTGCAGGAAGGCGCACATGTCGGGGTAGCCCAGCGTGGCCGCAAGCCAGTTCAGGTCGTCGTCGCGCGTGGGCATCACGTGGGTCTGCTGGTCGTCCAGGTACTGGATGCGGTGCTCGACCCGGCGCAGAAATTCGTAGGCCTGGGCCAGCGCGGTGGCCGTGGCCTGGGGCATCAGGCCGGCCTTGCACAGGCGCTGCAGCGCGTCCAGCGTGGGCCGCGTGCGCAGCTCGGGGAACTGGCCGCCACGCACCACCTGCAGCAATTGCACCGTGAACTCGATCTCCCGGATGCCGCCGCGCGAGAGCTTCACGTCGTTGGAGCGCCCGGGGTTGCCCGCCGCGCGCTTGGACGCGTGGTCGCGGATCTGCCGGTGCAGCGTGCGAAGCGCGTCGAACACGCCGTAGTCCAGGTAGCGGCGGAACACGAAAGGCAGCACGGTGCCGCGCAGTGCGCTGGCGCTGCGGTTCTGCACGCAGGCGGCGGGGGCGATGACGCGGCTCTTGAGCCAGGCGAAGCGCTCCCACTCGCGGCCTTGCACCAGGAAATACTCCTCGAGCGCCCCGAGGGAGACCGCGCTGGGCCCGGAGTTGCCATTGGGCCGCAGGGCCAGGTCCACGCGGAACACATTGCCGTGTTCGGTGGTCTCGCCCACGGTGTTGTAGATGTGCTTGACGGCCTTGCCGAAGTACTCGTGGTTGCTGATGCGCTGGCGGCCCTGGGCGTTGCCGGCGGTCTCGCCGTCCTGGTCGTAGACGTAGATCAGGTCGATGTCGCTGGACACATTGAGTTCGCGCGCGCCCAGCTTGCCCATGCCGATGACCCACAGCTGCGCGCGCTGCCGCTCGCCCGAGGGCGTGGTGAACTGGGGCGCACCGTGCAGCTCGTCCAGATCGGCGCAGGCCAGGGCACAGGCTTCGTCGAGCGCGAGTTCGGCCAGCTCGGTGACGGCGCGCGTGACCACGGCCAGCGGTGCCCCCTGCTCGCAGTCGAGCACGACCAGGCGCTCGAGCACCAGCTGGCGAAGCACGCGCAGGGCGGCGGGCACGGGCAGGCCGCGTTCGCGCAGCACACCCAGGCAGGCCCGCATGCTGGCGAGCACCGGCTCACCGGGGGGCAGGCAGGCGAGCTCGGCGGCGTAACGGCGGCGCACCCGCTGCACGAAGCGCGAATGATCGGCCTGGCGGTCGGGAGCCGTGAGTGGCGGGCAGGGGTTCACATTTGATGACAAAACGGGCGCTTCCGCTGTGGAACCTGTGAAATGGCTGGCCGTCATAATTTGCGGTGGACATGAATCAAAGCCCGGCTCCCATCGCCCCTGCCACGCGAACCCTCAAGACACTTTCGGTGGTGGCCCGGCTTTGCTTGTGGCTCGTGTTCCTGGCCTGGGGCCTCTTCGTGCTGACCTGGGCAGCGCTGAATTGGTGGATTGTGCCCCGAATCGCCGATTGGCGCCCTGAGCTGGAACGATGGGCCAGCAGCGCGGTCGGCGCCCCGGTCCGGGTGGGGGAGATCCGGGCCGACAAGACCCGCAGCGGCCTGGCCTTCCTGCCCGCCTTCATGCCGTCTTTCGAGCTGCGCGACGTGCAGCTGTTCGATCCCCAAGGCCGCGTCGCCCTGCAGCTGCCGCTGGTGCGCACCGCGGTCTCGGTGCGCTCGCTGTGGCACGGCAACTTCGAACAGGTCGTCATCGACCAGCCGGTGCTGGACGTGCGGCGCACCGCGCAAGGCCGCATCGAAGTGGCCGGCCTCGACATGGCCGGCCCTGGCCAGCGCGATGGCCGCGCTGCCGACTGGTTCTTCTCCCTGCGCGAGTTCGTGATCCAGAACGGCACCGTGCGCTGGACGGATGAGCTGCGCGCCCAGCCACCGCTGGCCCTGGGGGCCTTGACCTTCGTGGTGCGCAACACCGCGCGCACGCACCAGTTCCGGCTCGATGCCACACCGCCGCCCGAGTGGGGCGAGCGCCTGAGCGTGCGGGGGCGCCTGCGCGAACCCCTGATCGAACTGGGCGGGCGTGGCCCCGAGCAGGCGATCTGGCACAACTGGGACGGCGAGCTGTACGCGGACTTCACCCGGGTGGACGTGGCCCGGCTGCGCGCCTACGCGGACCTGTCGACCTGGGGGGTGGACGTGCGCGCCGGGCACGGCGCGCTGCGCGCCTGGGCCGAGGTGAACCATGGTGCCTTGGCAGGCGCCACGACCGACCTGGCGCTGCGCGACGTCGAAGCCCAGCTCGGCCCCGAGTTGCCGGCGTTGGCGATCGAGGAACTGCAGGGCCGGCTGACTGCACAGTGGTCCGACGCGGGTTTCAGCGTGTCCTCCGACGACCTGCGCTTTCGCACCCGCGAGGGGGTGGACTGGCCCAGCGGCCGGCTGCTGGTGCGGCACACCGCCGCCCGCGCCGGGCAGGGCGCGAGCACCGAAGTCAGCGCCGATCGCCTGGAGCTCGGCGCGATCGCGGCCCTCGCCAGCCGCCTGCCCTTGCCGGCCGAAGCGCATCGGCGGCTGGAGCAGTTGCGCCCCCAGGGTCGCGTGGATGGCCTGTCGGCCCGCTGGCAGCGCGCGGCCGCCTCGGCGCCGTCGGGCTGGGATCTGGCCGCTTACCAGGCCAAAGGGCGGGTCAGCGCTCTGGCGGTCGCCGGCGAGCCCAGCGGGCGCATGGCCCTCTCCGGGCGTTACCCCCTGCCCGGGCGCCCCGGCATCTCGGGAGCCACGGTGGATTTCGACCTCAGCCAGGCCGGCGGCCGGGCGCATGTCAGCGTGGCCGACGGCGCGCTGGAACTGCCCGATGTGTTCGAGGAACCCAGCGTCGCGGTCGACCAGCTGGCCGCCGATCTGTCCTGGCGCGTGCAGGGCGAGCGCATCGAAGCCCAGCTCGACAACGTGCGCCTGAGCAACGCCGATGCCGAGGGCACGGCCCAGCTGCGGTGGCAGACCAGCGAGGTCCCCGCCGGGACGACCGCTTCGCGCTTTCCCGGCGTGCTCGACCTCACCGCCACGCTCACCCGCGCCGACGCCACGCGCGTGCACCGCTACCTGCCGCTGTCCGTGAATGCCGATGCGCGCCACTACGTGCGCGAGGCGGTGCGAGGCGGCAGCTCCAACCGAGTCGAGTTCCGCGTGCAGGGGCCGCTCGATCACGCGCCCTTCGACCGGCCCGGCGATCGCGGCGAGTTCCGCATCAGCGCTGCGCTGCGCAACGTGGACTTCGACTACATCCCGGCCTACCTGCAGAAAGCCGGTGAGATGGGCTGGCCCGCGCTGCGCGGTGTCTCGGGCGATCTGCTGCTCGACCGCGCCTCGCTCAAGCTCACTGCGCTCGAAGGCGGCGTGGCGAACGCGCCCGGTGTGCGCCTGAGCAAGGGCCAGGTGGGCATCGAGCACCTGGGCCACGACGGCGTGCTGGTGGTGAGCGCCCAGGCCCAGGGGCCGGCGAACGAGGCCCTGGGCTTCGTGCAGGGCTCGCCATTGAATGCCATGACCGGCCAGGCGCTCGCCCGCGCCCGCAGCGGCGCCGGGGCCGCGCAGGTGGGGTTTGCGCTGCGCGTGCCGCTGGCCGACCCCCACGCCACCAAGGTCAGCGGCACCGTCCGGCTCGAGGGCAGCGACCTGCAGGTCAGCCCCGATGCCCCCCTGCTGGGGCGCGCCAGCGGCCAGCTGGCGTTCAGCGAATCCGGCTTTTCGGTCAAGGCCGCCCAGGCCCGCGTGTACGGCGGCGATCTGCGCTTCGAGGGTGGCATGCAGGCCGATGCCAAGGGCGTGACTCAGGTCCAGTTCCGGGGCCAAGGCCTGGCCAGCGCGGAAGGCCTGCGCGAGGCCGGGCTGGGGTTTGTTTCGCGCCTCTTCCAGCACGCCAGCGGCAGCACGGCCTACACGGCCCAGCTCGGCATCCGCGCGGGCGTGCCCGAATGGCAGGTGACGAGCAACCTGCAGGGCATGGCGCTGAACCTGCCGGCGCCCTTGAACAAGGCGGCCGAGGCCAGCCTGCCGCTGCGCTACGACAACCATGTGCTCAGCGTGGTGGGTGAGCGCGCGCGCACCGACCGGCTGGCGATCCAGCTCGGCTCCTCGCTGGCGCCGGTGGCCTCGCTGCAATACGAGCGCGAACTCGGGGCTGGCGAACCGCGCGTCCTGCGGGGGGCCATCTCGATCGGTGTGGACAGCGACAACACCGCCGCCTCCCTCCCCACCGAGGGGGTGGTGGCCCATGTGCAGTTCGCCCAGCTCGACACCGATGCCTGGGAGCGCGCGTTCAGCACCACCACCGGGGTGGACGTGCGCACGGCCGCCACCGCCGGCGCCACGGTGCTGCCACGCGTGGGCCCGGTGGCCGACCCGAATGCCAGCCTGAGCTACCTGCCCACCACCCTGGCGGTGCGCGCGGACCGCCTCACGGTGCGCGGGCGCCACTTCCACCGCGTGGTGCTGGGGGGCTCGCGCGAGGGCGCGCAGTGGCAGGCCAACATCGATGCCAACGAACTCAATGGCTACGTCTCGGTGCGCCAGGCCGGCGCCGGCACGGCGGGCAACATCTACGCGCGCCTCAAGCGCCTTCAACTGGAGCCTTCGGCGGCCAACGACGTCGAACAGCTGCTGGATCAGCCCACCACCAGCGTGCCTTCGCTGGACATCGCGGTGGACGAGCTCACCATGGCCGGCCGCAACCTGGGCCGCGTCGAGGTCGAGGCCATCAACCGTGGCGGGCCCTTGCGCGGCAGCGAGTGGCGCCTGACCCGCTTGCGCGTGGCCTCGCCCGAGGCGCGCCTGAGCGCCACCGGCAACTGGGTCGCCTCTGGTGCCGGCGCGGCCGGCCAGCGCCGCACCGCCCTCAATTTCCGGCTCGACATCGACGACTCCGGCCAGTTGCTCAACCGCTTTGGCCGCGAAGGCCTGGTGCGCGGTGGCCGGGGCCGCCTGGAAGGCAACATCGGCTGGATCGGCTCGCCGCTGGCCATCGACTACCCCAGCCTGTCGGGCCAGATCCATGCCGACATCGAACGCGGCCAATTCCTCAAGGTCGATCCGGGGGCCGGGCGCCTGCTGGGCGTGCTCAGCCTGCAGGCCCTGCCGCGCCGGCTGGTGCTCGATTTCCGGGACGTGTTCTCCGAAGGCTTCGCATTCGACTTCGTGCGAGGCGATGCGCGCATCGAGCAGGGGGTGCTGCACACCAACAACCTCCAGATGAAAGGGGTGAACGCCGCCGTGCTGATGGAAGGCAGCGCCGACATCGCGCGCGAGCAGCAGGACCTCAAGGTGGTGGTGGTGCCCGAGATCAACGCGGGCACCGCCTCGCTGATCGCCACGGCCATCAACCCGGCCATCGGCCTGGGCACGTTCCTGGCCCAGTTCCTGCTGCGCCAGCCGCTGCAGTCGGCCACGACGCAGGAGTTCCGCATCACCGGCAGCTGGGCCGACCCGCAGGTGGACAAGGTCGAGCGGGCGTCCCCGGCCGCCGTGGCACCGCGCGACCCCACGCCCGTGCTGCAGTAAGCTGTGCAGCTTCACCGAAAGGACATCGCATGAAAGTCGCCGCCATCCAGATGGTTTCGGGCATCAGCCTGGACGTCAACCTCAGCGAAGCCCTGCGCCTGTTGCGCCAGGCCGCCGCTGGCGGGGCCGAGCTCGCGGTGCTGCCCGAGTACTTCTGCTTCATGGGCGCGCGCGACGAGGACAAGCTGGTGCTGGCCGAAACGCCGGGCCTGGGCAAGGTGCAGGATTTCCTCTCCGACGCCGCGCGCGATCTGGACATGTGGATCGTCGGCGGGACGTTGCCCATGGCCACCGACGACCCCAGCCATGCGGCCAACGCCTCGGTGGTCTACAACCCCCGCGGCGAGAGCGCCAGCCGCTACGACAAGATCCACCTGTTCCGCTACGACAACGGCACCGAGCACTACGACGAAGCCACGGTGCTGGTGGCCGGAGACACGCCCACCGTGTTCGAGTGCCGGGACCACGCCGGCCAGGACTGGCGTGTGGGCCAGAGCGTGTGCTACGACCTGCGCTTTGGCGAGCTCTACCGCATGCTGGCCGCGGACATCCTGCTCGTGCCGGCGGCCTTCACCTACACCACCGGCCGCTCGCACTGGGAGGTGCTGCTGCGCGCCCGCGCGATCGAGAACCAGGCCTTCGTGATCGCCAGCGCCCAGGGTGGCGTGCACGAGAACGGCCGGCGCACCTGGGGCCACAGCATGGTGATCGACCCCTGGGGCGACGTCATGGCCCTGCAGGCCGAAGGCCCGGGCGTGGTGCTGGCCGACCTGGACATCGAGCGGCTGCGCAGCGTGCGCCAACAACTGCCCTCGCTGCAGCATCGCCGCCTCTGATCGGCTGGTCATGGAGCGTTCGCACCTGCTGCGCGCGTGGCGCGAAAGCCTTCGTTCGCTCCGCTGGCGCCTGTGGGCGGCCTTGCTGCTGCTGGTGGTGGCGCTGCTGGGGGTGCTCATCTTCCTGGCCGCCGAATACGAAGAGGCGCGCGACCAGACCGCGCTGGAGCAGGACGCCGCCTCGCTGGCCAGCGACATCCGCAGCAGCCTGGTCCGCAATGTGCAGACCCTGCAGTCGCTGCACAGCGTCGCGCCCACCGCCGATTCCTGGGCTTTCCCGGCCGCCGAGCTGATGGCGCAGCACCGGGAGATCGTGCGGCTCGAATGGCGCGACAACGCACAACAGGTGGTCGCCGAGCGCGACACGCCCTTCATCCCCGACCTGTTCGGCTACCTCGACCGCGGCCAGGCCCTGCCCGAGGTGCGCCTGGCCTGCGACCACGCGCGGCGCCTGTCCGGGCCGGCCTACTCCAGCAGCTACTTCTGGCCGCTGCGCCACGGCAAGGGCCTGGAGCTGATCGAGATGTGCCTGCCGGTGGCGCGCGCCGGCTTGCCCAATGGCTTTCTGGTGGCCACCTATTCGCTGCCCGGCCTGCTGTCGGAACTCACCAACCGCGACCTGCTGCGCGGCCGCGGGCTGGCCTTCAACGAGGCCGACGGCACGCGCCTGGCCCTGCACAGCATGGTCACCGGCACGCGCCGCACCCTCACCGCGCGCCAGGTGCTCGACCTGCCGGGCCACACGCTGATCCTGCAATTGCAAAGCCCGCGCCTGTTGCGGGGCCTGTTCCCCAACGTGCTCACCGCCATGGTCAGCGCGCTGTCGCTGGCGCTGCTGTCGGTGCTGCTCCTGCTCGGGCGCGACATCCGCCGCCGCCAGCGCGCCGAGATGGAGGTGGCCCAGGCCCTGGCATTCCGCAAGGCGATGGAGGACTCGCTGGTGACCGGTCTTCGTGCGCGCGACATGCAGGGGCGCATCACCTACGTGAATCCGGCGTTCTGCGACATGGTGGGCCTCACGGCCGAACAGCTCGTGGGCACCGGCCTGCCGGCGCCTTGGTGGCCGCCCGAGCTGGTCGACGAGTACCAGCAGCGCCAGATGGTGCGGCTGGCCGGGCAGGTGCTGCCGCGCGAGGGCTACGAGTCGGTGTTCCAGCGATCTGACGGCACGCGCTTCCCGGTGCTCATCATCGAGGCGCCGCTGATCGACGCGCACGGCAAGCAGACCGGTTTCATGAGCGCCATCCTGGACCTGACCGAGCAGCGCCGGGTGGAAGATCTCAACCGCGCCTCGCAGGAGCGCCTGCAGGCCACGGCGCGCCTGGCCACCATGGGCGAGATGGCGTCGCTGCTGAGCCACGAGCTCAACCAGCCCCTGGCCGCGATCTCGAGCTACGCCAGCGGCACGCTCAACCTGCTGGAGCAGCACGAGGGCCCGGGGGGCTCGGTGGTGGACCCGGTGCAGGCCGACCTCATGCAGGCCGTGCGGCGCATCGGCGAACAGGCCGAGCGCGCGGCGCGCGTCATCAAGAGCGTGGCCGACTTCGTGCGGCGGCGGCAGCAGGTGCGCGAGGCGGTCACGCCCAAGAGCCTGATCGACGCCATCCTTCCGCTGCTGAGCCTGCAGGCCAAGAAGCAGGGCATCCGGTTGCAGATCCAGATCGCGCCCGATTGCCCCTCGGTGCTGTGCGACCGCACCATGGTCGAGCAGGTGCTGCTCAACCTCGCGCGCAATGGCATGCAGGCCATGCCGCTGACCGATCCCGCCTCGCGCATGAGCCTGCGCTTGCTGCGCCTGGAGGTGGGGCAGGCGCGGCTGCACTCGGGCCTGGCCCCGGGTGGCTTGCCGCAGAAGACCTGGGTGGCGTTCTCCGTCACCGACCATGGCATGGGCCTGTGCGAGGAGGTGCAGGCCAAGCTGTTCACGCCTTTCTTCACCACCCGCGCCGAGGGCATGGGCCTGGGGCTGAGCCTGTGCCGCACCGTGATCGAGCAGCACGGCGGCGCGCTCACCCACGAGCCCAACCAGCCGCGCGGCACCGTGTTCCGCTTCACCCTGCCCGGTGCCGCATGACCTCCGCAGCGAGGTGGCTGGGCCCAGGGCGCTCGAGGATCCGGCCGGGCCGGTCTCGGCGCGCGCCCGCCGTGAGGGGGGACGCGCGTCAGCGCGGCGGGGGGTGCCCTTTATCATCCGGCCCATGACGCAGCATCCCGACGCGAAGATCTACCTCGTTGACGACGACGCCGAGGTGCGCCAGGCTCTGGCCTGGCTGCTGCGCACGCGCCGCCTGCTCAGCGAGGGCTACGACCATGCCGAGGCCTTCCAGACCGAGGCCGCCGTGTGGACCCAGGCCCCCGAGGCGCCGTGTTGCGTGGTGCTCGACGTGCGCATGCCCGGCATGAGCGGGCTCACGCTCTTCGAGCGCATGCAGCAGCTGCCCTGGAAGGCGGCGGTGCCGGTCATCTTTCTCTCCGGCCATGCCGACGTGCCCACGGCGGTCGATGCCGTCAAGCGCGGCGCCTTCGACTTCTGCGAGAAACCGTTTTCGGACAACGCGCTGGTCGACCGCGTCGAGCAGGCGCTGGACCGCTCGGCCCAGGTGCTGGCCCAGCAGCGCATCCAGCGCGAACTGCAGCAGCGCCTGGACAGCCTGACCGATCGCGAGCGCGACGTGATGGACCTCGTGATCGCCGGCCTGCCCAACAAACTCGTGGCCGACCAGCTCAACATCAGCGTGCGCACGGTGGAGGTGCACCGCTCGCGCGTGTTCGACAAGATGGGCGTGAAGTCCGCGGTCGAGCTGGCCAACGTGCTGCGCCCGCCATGAGCGGCGGCGTTCGCCTCAGTCGCGCCGCGATGGCGGGGCTTCGTCCTTGTCGCGTGGCGCCGCCTCGTCGGGCAACTCGCCTTTCTTGCGACCGGAGAACATGGTCCACCACACGATGAACACCAGCAACACCAACGCGCCAAGCGCTTCGAGCAACAACAGGGTCATGGGAACGGGCGGCGTCTGTGCAGTGGATGGTGGAACGGGCAGCGGCCCGAGGGCGCTGCGCTGGGTCGTCAGCGCCCTGATTGTAGGAAGCCTGGCCGCCTGCGCGATCGACCCCCGCACCTATCCCCCCATGCCGCCACCGGTCACCGGTGTGCCGCCGGTGGTGGCGGCCCCCGATGACACCGTGCTGCCCGCGCCGATGCAGCGCGGCAAGAGCCGCTGGGTGCCGGTGCGCTGGAGCGAGCTGCCGGGCTGGGGACAGGACAGCCTGCACGAGGTGTGGAACGCCTGGGTGCGCGGCTGCGAGCGGCCGGTGGCGGGCCACGCGGGCCTGTGCGCCGAGCTGCGCCAGCTCTCCATCGCCACCGCCGCCGAGCAGCAGGCCTGGGTGATGCGCCGCTTCCTGCCCTACCGCGTCACCGAGGTCGACGGCAGCCTGCCCAGCGGCCTGCTCACCGGTTACTACGAGCCCATCATGGCCGCCAGCCGTGTGCCCACCGCCACCTACCGCGTGCCGCTCTTTGGCCCGCCACCGGGCTTGCGGCCGGGCCAGGCCTGGTACAGCCGCCAGGAGATCGACACGTTGCCCGCCGCGCAGGCGGCGCTGCAGGGCCGCGCCGTGGCCTGGCTGGCCGACCCCATCGACGCGCTGATCTTGCAGATCCAGGGCTCGGGCCGCCTGAACATCGCCGAGGCCGATGGCCGCACGCGCCAGGTGCGCGTGGCCTTCGCGGCGCACAACGGCCACCCTTATCAGAGCGTGGGCCGCTGGCTGCTTGACCAGCGCGCCATCAACGAGGCGTCCTGGTCGGCCATCAAGGCGTGGGCGGTGCAGAACCCGCAGCGCCTCAACGAAATGTTGTGGAGCAACCCGCGCACGGTGTTCTTCCGCGAGGAAGCGCTCTCGGAGCTGGACGCGCGCTTCGGCCCGCGCGGCGCGCAGAACGTGCCACTCACGCCCGGGCGCTCGATCGCGGTCGATCCGCAGAGCATTCCCTACGGCACGCCGGTGTGGCTGGCCACGCAGGGCCCGACGATGAACGCGCAGCGCCTGGTGATGGCGCAGGACACGGGCGGCGCCATCGTGGGCGCGGTGCGCGCCGACCTGTTCACAGGCTGGGGCGGCTGGAGCGACGAGGCCTACCTCACGGCCGCCGCGCTCAAGCAGCCGCTGCAGCTGTGGGCGCTCTGGCCTCGCTGACGCCATGACAGCAGGTCTTTGGCAAGGTTGACCCGCGCGGCCGCCCCGGCGGGCCAGCGCTCGCCGGCGGCTTCGAAGTCCGGGTGCGTCAGGCGGATCATCAGGCGGTGGTGTTCGCGCAACTGCGCCGGCTCGAATGCCGGCGTCAGGCCCAGCACGGTGTAGGGGTCCGCTCCCGGGCGCAGCATCACGGTGCGCACGAAGAAGCGCGCCGCGCGGCGCAGGTCAAGGTTGCTCGAGGCGTCTGCCGGCAGGCCCTCCACCACGCGCCCGGCGGCCAGCCGCATCACGCTGTCGATGTGCGCAAACAGCGGGCGCGGTTCGCGCCGGGCCACCGGGTAGCGGCCGGGTGCCCGCTCGAAGGCGAGCAGCGCCGGCAGCAGGCGTCTGCCGTCGGGCGGGGTCACCGCCTGGCCCCGCGTGAGGCGCGCGGCCAGGCGACGCGCCTCGGGAATGGCCCCGTGCCACGCATGTCAGGCGGCGGACGGGTCCAGGGTGGGCTCGATGCGGGTCCCGGGCGGCAATGCGACCGGGGCCGGGCGGTGCACCGGTGCCGGCTTCGCCTCGCGCGGCGCAGGCGGTGCGCCGTGGCCGTAGTAGGCCGCGTAGGCGTGGTCGTTGCTGTGCTCGTTGCGCGCGTGCGTGAGCACCACGCCCATCGGGGCCAGGCCGGCGGTGCGCAGGCGGCGCAGCGCGTCCTTCATGCTGTCCTTGCGCGTGCCACCGGCCTTCACCGCCAGCACGATGTCGGGAATCTGGTTGCCCAGCACGATCGCGTCGGCCAGGCCCAGAAGCGGCGGCCCGTCGATCACGATCTGCGTGTAGCCCAGGGCCTGCGCCTGCTCCAGCACGGCGCCCAGCCGGGGGCCCATGAGCAGCTCGACCGGGTCGGGCGGCAGGGGGCCGGCGGTGATCACACCCAGGTTGGCCACCGCCGCGTCCTGGATCACGCCCGCGATGGCGCGGTCGGCGTCCAGCAGGCTGGAGAGCCCGCGCTCGTTGGAGAGCTTGAGCATCTTGTGCAGGCTGCCCTTGCGCATGTCCGCATCGATCAGCAGCACCTTCTGGCCCAGCTGGGCGAAGTTGATGGCCAGCGCGAGCGCGGTCGTGCTCTTGCCCTCGCTGTGGCCGCAGCTGGTCACCATGAAACGCTGGGGCGGCCCTTCGGGCGAGCCGAACTGCAGCACGGTGCGCACGGATCGGTAGGACTCGGCGAAGGTGCTGCGCGGCTCGCGGTGGGCCAGCAGCGCCACCGGTTCGCGGCGCACGCGCGGGCCCCGGGTGAACGGGATCAGGCCCAGCAAGGGCAGGCGGTAGGTGCCCTCGATGTCGTTGGCGTTCTTCACCGAGTCGTCCATCTGCTCGCGCAGCAGGGCGGTCAGCATGCCAAGGAACAGCCCCAGCACCAGGCCCAGCCCGATGTTGATCTTCAGGTTGGGCGAGGCCGGGAAGCGCGGCACCGCGGCCTGGTCGACGATGCTCACGTTGTTGGTGGTGATGCCCGCGGTCACGCTCACCTCGCGCAGGCGCTGCAGCAGGCTGTCGTAGACCTGCCGGTTGGTGTCGAGCTCGCGGCTGAGCAGGTTCATGTCCACGCTGCGGTCCTGCACCGTGAGCACCTCGCTGCGGCTGGCGGCCACCTTGCTCTTGAGCTGTTCCTCGGCCTTCACGGCGGCCATGTACTGGCCGCGGATGCTGGAGAGGATGTTGTTCACCTCGGTCTTGATGCGCGAGTCGAGCTCGGCGATCTGGGCGCGCGCCTGCACCATGGCCGGGTAGTCCGGCTTGAACACGCTGCGGTTCTTCGCATACTCGGCTTCAAGGCGTGCGCGCTGTTCCTTGTAGGCGCGGATCGCCTCGTTGACCACCGCCTGCGGGGCGCTTTCCGGGTTGAGCCGGACCTGGTTGTACAGCGTCTCGGCTTTGATGCGCTCCTGCTGGGCCTGGGTCAGCGCGGTGGAGAAGTCCACGAAGGTCTGGGTGGTGGCGCTGCCCTTGTCGCCCAGGTTCAGGATCTGGTTCTTCTTGGCGTACTCGTTGATCACGCGCTCGCTCTCCTCCAGCTTGGCCTTGCTCTGGCGGATCTGCTCCTCCAGGAACTGGCGCGCGTAGGTCGAGGAGTCCAGCCGGCGCTCAATGTGCATGGCGATGAACGCCTTGGCCATCGTGTTGGCGATGGCGGCGGCCAGATCCGGGTCGGCGTTGCGCACGCTCACCTCCACCAGCCGCGAGTTGCGCACCGGCTCCACGGTGACGGCCTGCTGGAACTGCGCCAGCGTGCCCGCCCGGC
>NZ_JAHCKK010000070.1 GCF_026125825.1 Hydrogenophaga sp.
CCGGCCTGCATCCGGGTCGGGCTTGCGCGGGGAATACAGCGCGAACTCCCCGCCCGCCGATGGCTGCGCGCGCAGGCCACCCACGCTCACGGTGTTCTGGCCGGTCGAGAGGCTGTTGAAGGTGCCGCTGCGGCGCACGGGCGTGGGATTGTCGGCGTGGTCCACGAACGAGCCCAGGTTGCCGCTGGTGTCGTAGAACACGTCTTCCAGGTAGGACTGGCGCGCACCCGTGTTCTGGCCGATGGCCACGTCGTCGCGCTCGATGTAGGCGTCGAACAGGGTGCCCGTGGCGCCGGCGTTGCTCAGCACCACCTTCCAGGTGCCGAAGGGCCCGGTGGCCACCGATCGCCGGCGGCTGAACGTGGGTGCCAGCGCGAGCAGGGCGCAGGTGCCGTGGCTGCCCAGGGCCGAGGTGGTGGGGTAGATCAGACCGCACAGTGGCGCGCCCTGCGCGTCCACCCACGTGCCACCATGGCCCATCGCCATGGGCGGCAGGGGCTGCGTGTGGCCCGGCGGCGTCACGCTGATGCGCACGTTCTGCGCGCCCGCGGGCAGCCAGATTTCCAGGTAGCTCTCGGTGCGGTCGTCGGGTTGCACCCGCCAGTGCAGCGCCACCGAGCCGCCGGGTGGCAGCGTGGCGTTGGCGTGGGTGCGGCTCTGGTAGGCGTTGCCAGCGGGCACGGCGATTTGCAGTCGGCCGCCGAGCAGCGCGATCAGCTGGTCCATCGCCGCCTCCAGCACCGAAGTGCCGTCGTGCGGGCCTGCCAGCGTGCCCCAGCTGATGTTGACCACCAGCTGGGCGCCGGGGGCACAGCGCGCGAGGATGTACATGAGCGCGTCGAGCACGCTCACGTTCATCGCGCCGCCCGAGGTGTCGAGCACGTTCGACCAGTCGAGCTGCACCGCCACCAGATTGCAGCGGCTGGCCTCGTCGTCCATCGGATGCAGCAAGTTGCCCTTGCCGCAGGCCAGGCTCATCACGTGCGTGCCGTGATTGACCGGGCGGGTCAGGTCCCAGAGTTGCAGGTGGGCGTAGAGCGCGTCCTCGTCCACCTGGCCGTGGCGCGTGTAGGTGGCCATGGCCGCGTCGATGTCCGCGCCCGAGAGTTCGTGGCCGTAGCCCATGTCATCGGGTGTCGGGCCGGCGCGGGCCGGGTCCAGCGGCACACGGTGGCGCGGCTGGTTGCCGGGCCAGTTGCCATTCACCGTGTCGTCCTGGCGCCAGAAGCGCTTCACGCGTGTGTGGCCGTGGGCGTCGAGGAACTGCTCGTTGGCAAAGGCCAGGCCGCCGTCGATCAGGCCCAGCACCTTGCCATCGAGCAGGTCGGGCGCGGCCACGGGCTGGCTCCCGGGTGTGCAGGGATCGACCAGGGGATGCGTGTGGTGGCCCACCGGCATGCCCAGCTCGAAGCGCAGGATCAGGCCACGCAGGTGCGGGTTGCTGCGCAGCTGGTCGAAGAAGCGCTTCTTCACCCGCGCGGTGCAAAAGCGCAGCCCGGGCACGTTGAGATAGACGCGCGGGATCTGCAGCCATGCGGTGGAAGAGGCCGCCACCAGCGCCGGCACGTCGGCCTCGCTGCTGAGCTCGATCACGATTGGCAACCACTTGGGCGGCTTCTTGCCGCGGCCGAGGTGGTAGCCCGCGAACTGGTCGGCTTCCGCCCAGATCAGGTAGGGGTCTTCGTTGTCGATGGCCCCCGGCGCGCTCCAGTCGATGCCGGTGAACTCGCCTTTGGGCAGCGGCTGCCAGGCTGGCCCGCTCATGCCCACTCCTTGAGCGCTTCCCCCCAAAGCCAGGCCAGCAGCGGCGCGTTGCCCACGGCGGTGGACGTGGCCGAGCGCGTGTAGGCGTTGCCACTGGTGTGGTCCATCGACTGGTTCAGGCTGAAGTCCAGCGGCTCGCCGTTCGGGCCTTCGAACAGTCGGCCGTCGAAGCCGCGTTCATGCACGCGCGTGCCGGTGGCGCGCGCCACCAGGAACTCGGCCAGCGCCGTGCCAAGCAGCCGCCCGGCTGCGCTGTCCACCGGGTAATGCACGCCGGCCACCACGCGGTTGGTCGCGATGCGCGCGGCCAGCCGCTGCATCTGCTCGCGATTGAGCGTGCCGTTGGGTGGGGATCCTGTACCCGGTACAGCATCCAGCAAGGCCTCGAGAAGCGCTGCCACGGCAAAGGCCTCCGTGGCATGGCCACTGGGCCAGCTGCCATGCCCCGGGGTCTCGATCATGGGCTGGATCTGCGGCGAAAAAGCCACCGGACGGATGCTGGCGAAGATCTGCTTGAATCGCATTTCAACCAGCACAGCCAGGGAGAACACCAGGTCCATCAGCTGCAAGGTCTTCTTGTGGCGGTGCGCCGTGAGCCCGACGACGGACGACCAGAACGCGATGGGCGGGATCCGCTGGTCCACGATCTCGACCGCGCGGTCGGCCCGCAGGTCCGCGTACGAGGCCACCAGATCGAGCTGCTTCTTGAACTGTGCCTTGGTGGGCGCGCGCATGCGCACGAGCGGCTTGCGCTGGATGGTGCTCGCCTGCAGGTTGGCGAACTCGAGCGTGGCGTCCTTGGGGCCGCTTCGGGTCTTGAACAGCAGGCCTTCGACCAACTGGGAGAAGCAGGCTTCGTGGCGCGGGCCTTCGGCCCAGAGCCCGAGGTTGGGTGGGCTGTCGAAAGCCGGCTCGTTGACGTGCAGCACCGCCCCGTTGAAGGGGCCGACGATGGCCGCGCGGCTGAGGATCAGGGCGTCGGCGGACACCACGGCATTGCCGCTCAACCCGCCACTGAGCCCGCCACTCAACCCCCCGCTCAGACCACCACTCAGACCACCACTCAAACCTCCGCTAAGACCACCGCTCATGACTTCTCCTTGATGTAATCGACTAGTTAGGCATGCCCAGCGCAGAGAACACCTTCGCCCCCCTGCGTCTCAACGGGCTTTGGTTACCTGAAGACAGGTATTTCGACACAGTGAGATCGGGTTGAAGTGTCCGCAACAGATTGAAGGTCGAAACGGCCTCTTCTTTGGCGTCCGCTTCGTACTGCGCGATCAGCAGGGTTCTGATGGTGGGCAAGTGGTATCTGTTCTTTTTCAATGAAGAGACACACAGGTCAATGGCGCGCTGCATCTGCCCCACCGCAAGGCAGCTGGTCGCAAGCATCATCTCGAAATAGTACTTTTGCGGATCCAGCGGCGAGAGATGGAGCGCGTTTTCAGTCTCGATCACGGAGTCTTCCGCATTGCCCCACATCGTGGACCACACGCTGTTGTAGAGCCAGGCCATCGGATCGTTGGGGTTGCTCTGCGTGGCCTCCTGCAGCAGCCGGTGCGAGGCGTCCACGTCCTCGCCCAGGTGGCACAGCGCATGGCCCTTGATGGCCATCGCCAGCGAGCTGCTGGGCTCAAGATCGAGCGCGCGGTCGGCGGTGTCGATGGCGCGCTGGAAGTCGCGCGCCGGTTCACCCGAGAGGCCTTGCACCACCTGCATGATGTGCCACTTGGCCAGCCAGGCCCAGGGCGTGGCCACGCGCTTGTGACGTTCCACCACGGCCTCGATCAGCTGCAGGCTGCGCTGCAGGTCGCGCGGCGTGGAGCGGTGCATGAGTGTGATGCCTCCCAGCATCAGCGCATTGCTGTCGAGCTGCGGCACGGGCAGCACCAGCGTGCGCTGCACCACGTCGTTGAGCAGCGCCTTGGCGCACGCGACGCACAGAGCGTCGAGCAACTGGCTCTGGGCTTCGAGCAGGTCGCGCGTATCGCCCGTGAGGCGGTCGGCCCAGATCACCTCGCCGCGCTTGCGGTCGGAGAGCTCGGCCATGATGACGACCTTGTCCCCATAGGTCACGTAGCTGCCGCCGAGAACAAACGTGGCGTCCAGGCGTTGGCCGATCTCGTCCGTGCTGCTCTGGCGGCCCCGGAAGGCGGTGGTGGACAGGCGGGAGATCACGCGCAGGTTCTGGCTGCGCGCAAGCTGGGCGATCACGCCATCGGCGATCAATTCCCCGATCACGAACTGCTCGGCCGCATGGCTGCGGGTCTCGAAGGGCACGACGGCGATGGAGGGCCGGAAGTCGGTGGCGGCCGCCTCGGGCACGCGCGGGCGCACGGCGGCCGAGGCGCTGGAGACCGGGTAGAGCTGCCACGTGCGCACCGGCTCGGGCCAGTGCTTGAGGTAACTCTCGCCGCGGTCTTCGACCTCGGCGTCCACGCCGACCACGATGCCGTCGAACACGCTGCTGGTCACCAGGGTTTCACCGGGCGCGGCGAGGTCGGCCACGCGCGCAGCCAGGTTCACACCGTGGCCATACACGTCGTTCTCGTCCACGTAGAGGTTCGTGGCATTGAGGCCGGCACGCAGGTGCAGTTGCTGCGCAGGCGGCAGCGACTGGTTCAGCGGCGCGAAGTACTGGTGCAGCGCGAAGGCGGCCCGCACGCCGTCGGTGGGCTGATCGAATTCCACCAACATGCCATCGCCCAGGCTCTTGACCAGGCGGCCGCGGCACGCGGGCAGCACCTGCGTCGTGGCGTGGTGCATGAACCCGCGCCACTGGTTCACGACCGCTGCCTCGTTGGCCGCCATGAGCCTCACCGATTCCACCAGATCGATCACCAGCACCACTTTGTGCCGCTGCTGCGGCAGCGGGGGCATGCTGGGCGGTTTGTCCTGGCCTTCCTGAAGGGTCGAAGCGGTCACGGGCTGGCGGGCGATCATGCCTGTTGAGGTGTCAAGAATTGTTGCAGTTTCTCACATGTCGTGTGCGAACCTGTCACGCCCAGGTGCAAAAACAGCAAAGCCGGCTTGCGCCGGCTTTGCTGATCTTCATTGCACCCGCGAGGGTGAAGAAGGAAGGCTTACTTGAGGTGGTCGTTGACCAGCTTGGTCATTTCGAACATGGACGCCTGGGCCTTCTTGAAGATTTCCTTCAGCTTGGCGTCGGCGTTGATCATGCGGCGGTTGACCGAGTCCTGCAGCTTGTTCTTCTTGATGTAGTCCCAGATCTTCTTGGTGACTTCGGTGCGCGGCAGAGGCGAGCTGCCCACGATCGCGGCCAGAGCGGCGCTGGGGGTCAGCGCTTTCATGAACGCGGCGTTGGGGGTGCGCTTCTTGGCCGGAGCGGCCTTCTTCGCAGGAGCTGCCTTCTTGGCCGGAGCGGCCTTCTTCGCAGGGGCTGCCTTCTTGGCCGGAGCGGCCTTCTTCGCAGGAGCGGCCTTCTTGGCCGGTGCCGCCTTTTTAGCGGGCGCTTTTTTCGCAGTTGCCATGATTGAATTTCCTTCTAGAAGTTGACGATTCGCCAGTGGAAAACGCGCTTTCTCACCGGTGTCTCGGATGCTAATGGAGATGCACCCGCAATCCAAGGTGGAGAACGCGCTTTTTTCAAGCTTTGCGCAGGGGAGATGCGGGTTTTTGGCGGGGAAAACAACACTTGCCCGCACGCAGGCCGCTCAGCACCTTGGCAGGACGGCGTTTTTGCCCGTCTGCACGGCGCCGTGCCTCATGCGCCGATCAGGCGGTGATGCCCTTGTAGAGCATGTAGGCGGCGAGCATGTACAGCAGGCCGGCGAACACGCGCTTGAGCGATTTCACCGGCAGCGCATGCGCTGCTTTCACCCCCACCGGCGCCATCAACACACTGAAGGCCGCGATCACGGCGAGCGCGGGCAGGTAGATGTAGCCGAACGATCCGGCGGGCAGATCCTTCAGGCCCTGGCCGGCGATCACATAGCCGATGGCGTTGGCCAGGGCGATGGGAAAGCCCAGGGCCGCGCTGGTGGCCACGGCGTTGTGGATGGTCACGTTGCACCAGGTCATGAAAGGCACGCTGACGAAGCCGCCGCCCGCACCCACCAGACCCGAGAGCATGCCGATGACGCCGCCGGCGCCCACCAGGCCCGGGGTGCCGGGCAGGGTGCGCGTGGGTTTGGGTTTCTTGTCGAGCAGCATCTGCGTGGCAGAGAAGCCGACGAAGGCCGCGAAGAACAGCGCGAGCCACGAGCCCTTGAGCAAGGCGAAGATGCCCAGGCTGGCGATGGCGGAGCCCAGCACGATGCCGGGAGCGAGGCCCTTGACGATGTCCCAGCGCACGGCTCCGCGCTTGTGGTGCGCGCGCACACTGGAAATGGACGTGAAGATGATGGTGGCCATGGAGGTGGCGATGGCCATCTTGACCGCGAGGTCCGCCTCCACACCGCGCCCTGCGAGGATGAAGGTGATGAAGGGCACCATCAGCATGCCTCCGCCGATGCCCAGCAAGCCAGCGAGGAAACCGGTGCCCAGGCCGAGCGCGGCCAACTCGAGAATCAGGAGGGGGTCTAAGGACATGAAGGGTGTCTGCAAGTGCCACCGGACCGGCATCCTGAACCGGGGTTCAGGTGGGCGAGGGCAGCGGGGCTTCGGGTTCGTCTGACGCGAGACGCTCGCACCAGCCACGCAATGTACCAAGCCCGGGCTCTATGAGCATTGGTTCAAGGAAATATAAAGCCCGGCGCGCACTGCAGACGGTTCAAATTGTAGGCGCTGCATGCGCCTCATGTGGACCACCGGTCGATAAATTCTTGCGCAGTGACCGGCGGCGCGTCAGAGCAGGCGGCCGTCCTTGTCGAGCGTCTGGTCCAGGCGGCGCATCAGCTCTTCGACGCGGGCCTGCGTCTGGGGGTCGAGCGGCTCGCTGTCGAATCCGCCACCGGCTTCGGCAAAGGCGCTCTGCTCGGGCTGGCCAAACGAAGAAGCCTGGAAGCTCTCGGCCTCCTTCTGCGAAAGTTCGAACGCGAGGTTGAGCGAAGCGAGCACGGCGATGCGGTCGCGTGCCTTCACCTTGCCCGCATCGCGGATGCGGCACATGGCGGTGTCCACGCGCTCCACCGCGTCGAGCAGCGAAGCTTCGCCGCCCGGTGGGCACGAGAGCAGGTAGCTCTGGCCCATGATCTGGACCTCGATCTGTTTGCTGCCGGGTTTGCTCATTGGAATACCTCCGTGCTTCGCACTGCGGTGCGAGCGGGCTTGGGGCGGCCCCACGCGGCGCTCATGATCGCTCCTTGCGGGTGTCTGGGTTGGCATCGGTCATGCCGGGCGGCAGTCGATCCAGCAGGGCGTCAATGCGGGCACGGGCGGCCATCAGCCGGGACTTGAGCGAGTCGCGCTCGGCCTGCAGCGCATGCACCTGTTCCACCAGCAGGCTGTTGGTGCGCTGCAGTTCCTCGTGTCGCAGCAGCAGGCGCTCGACGCGTTCGGTGATCTGATCAAAGTGCTTGGGATCGGCCATGGTGGGACTCGAAGTTTTCACATTGTAGGGTTGCCCCGGGTGCTCGCCCCTTAGAATGCCAGCTGTTGGTGCTCGCGGTGTGGTTCACACGCCGCAGTTCAACGGGAAGCAGGAGGGTCTCCCCCAGGGATGGGACCTAACCTGCGCTGCCCCCGCAACGGTAAGCAGACGAGTGGCCATGAGCGCATGCGCGAACGGTCCTCAGCCTCCATCCAACTGCCACTGGACGACACGGCGTGTCATCTGGGAAGGCGATGGAGGTCGGTCTGTCAGCCCGGATACCGGCCAACAAGGTGGTGGTGCGTCTGGCGACAGGCGCTTCACCGTGATGCCCATGCACCGTCGGGGAAGATGGTGAGGGTCTCTTGTCTGTTGCTTCATCATGAAAAATCGCACCTTGCGCGCGCCATTGGCCGCGCTTCCGCTGGCGTTGCTGGCGGGCTTTGGCACGTCCGTCGCCCACGCCCAATCCGCCTCCTCCACCGACACCCTCCAGGAAACCGTGGTCACGGCCACCCGGGTTGAGCAGCCGCTGACCGATGTCGTGGCCGATGTGTCCATCGTGGACCACGCGGCCATCGAACGCAGCGGCGCCACCGGTCTGGCCGATGTGCTGGCTCGGGTCCCGGGCATTTCCATCAGCCGCAACGGCGGCCCGGGTGCCACCACCAGCGTGTTTGTGCGCGGCGGCGAAACCCGCTTCACCGCCGTCTACGTGGATGGCGTGCGGATCGAGTCGCAGGGCGGCAGCGGCGGCGCATCGTGGAGCGCGATCCCGCTGTCTCGCATCGAGCGCGTCGAGGTGTTGCGGGGCCCGGCCGCGGCGGTCTACGGTTCTGACGCCATGGCCGGCGTGATCCAGATCTTCACGCGCCAAGGCGAAGGCGGTTTCGCGCCCTCGATCGAGGTGGGCCTGGGGAACCAGGGCACGGCCAAGCTGGACGCCTCCTTCAGTGGCGCCGCCGGTGATTTCGACTATGCCTTTGGCGTCACGCGCGAGACCAGCCGCGGCTTCAACGCGCAGCCCACGGCCAACCCGGACGAAGACGGCTTTCGCAGCACGTCGGCGTCGGCCCGCCTGGGTCTGAAAGTGGCGCCTGGCCACCGGCTTGAGGCCACCTTGCTCTCCAGCGACCTGGACGCCCAGTACGACTCGACCACGCCGCGCCGCGATGACCATGCGCTGAGCGAGTTGAACACGCTGGGCCTGACCTGGTCGGCGCGTTGGAGCGATGTGTACAGCACGCAGGTCGGCGTGACGCAGGGCACGGACCGCTACGCCACGCGGCCCTCGCCTTATGTGTCCAAGACCCGCCTGAGCAACTACCTGTGGCAGAACCGCTGGCAACTCGGCGCGCATCAGTGGACGGCCACGCTGGAGCGGCGCGAGGACCGCTTCGAGAACGCCGAAACCCGCCCCGCCGCGACCAACCGAGACCAGAACGCGCTGGCGCTGGGCTATGGCTGGCGCGAGGGCAAACACACGCTGCAGCTCAACGCGCGCCACGACGACGACAGCGAGTTCGGCGCCAAGTCCACCGGCAGCGCGGCCTATGCCTATGCCTTCGTACCCGGATGGCGCGTGATGACCTCGGTGGGCACGGCCTTCCGCGTGCCCACGCTGTACCAGCGCTTCAGCATCTATGGCGTGCCCTCGCTGCGGCCGGAGACTTCGCGCAACGTCGAAGTGGGTCTGAAGCGCGAGGTCGGCAGCAGCCTCTTCAGCGTGGTCGCCTACCGCAACAAGGTGTCTGACCTGATCACCTACGTGGGCGGGGCCGGCGCCTGCATCAACGGCACCGGCGCATTCCCCGGCTGCTACGCCAACACCGCCCGCGCCGAGTACTCGGGGATCACGGTGGAAGCTGGCGCCAAGGTCGGCGCGGTGACACTGCACGGCTCGCTCGACCTGCAGCGTCCCAAAGATGGGTCGACCGGCAAGGAGCTGGCCCGGCGGCCGCGCGAGATGGCCAAGCTGAGCGCCGACATGCCCGTGGCCGGCTGGACGCTGGGGTCCGAACTGGAGCTGGTGGGCCGCCGCTACAACGACGCGGCAAACCTCCAGCGCCTGGACGGCTACGGGCTGGTGAACCTGTACGCGAGCAGGCGGCTGGGGCCGGATTGGACGCTGCTGGCGCGCGTGGACAACGTGGGCGACAAGGACTACCAGACCGCGCGCGGCTACGCCACCGCGGGTCAGACCTTCTACGTCGGCATGAAGTGGGCGCCGCAGCGGTGATGCCGCATTGCCCGGCCATTCTGGTCGCTGCCCCGGCTTCGGGCCAGGGCAAGACCACCGTGGCTGCGGCACTGGCGCGCCTGCACGCGCGCGCCGGCCGGCGCGTGCGTGCCTTCAAGTGCGGGCCGGATTTCCTGGACCCGCACTGGCTCGCGCTGGCCACCGGGCAGCCGGTGCACAACCTCGACCTGTGGATGACGGGCGAGGACGATGCGCGCGCCCGGCTGCATGAGGCGGCCACGCAGGCCGATCTGATCGTGGTCGAAGGGGTCATGGGCCTGTTCGACGGCGAACCCAGCGCGGCCGACCTGGCGCAGCGCTTTGGCCTGCCGGTGCTCGCAGTGATCGACGCTTCGGCCATGGCGGGCACCTTCGGCGCGCTGGCGTTCGGCCTGCGCCATTTCCGCCCGGGCCTGCCCTGGGCGGGCGTGCTGGCCAACCGCGTGGGCAGCGAGCGCCATGCGCAGATGCTGCGCGAGGCCCTGGCCGATGACCAAGCCCAGTTCTTGGGGGCTGTCATGCGCGAGGCCGCGTTCACGCTGCCCGAGCGCCACCTGGGCCTGACGGTCGCCGCCGAACTGCCGGACGCACTCGCCCGGCTCGATGCCGCCGCCGATGCGCTCTCCTGCACGCCGCTGGGCCGCACGGAGGGTGAGGCGCTGGCGCGCTGGTCGGTCGCGTTTGCCGCGCCTGCTGCCGTGCCCGCCCCGGCACCCCTGCTGGCGGGCAAGACGGTGGCCATCGCGCGCGATGCGGCCTTCTGCTTCATCTACCCGGCCAACCTCGACACCCTGCGCGCGCTGGGGGCCGAGCTGTTCTTTTTCTCGCCCCTGGCCAACGAGATGCTGCCCGCGTGCGACGCAGTCTGGTTGCCCGGCGGTTATCCCGAATTGCACGCCGACGCCTTGGCATCGGCCACCCGCACGCGCGACGGCTTGCGCGCCCACGCCGCGTCCGGGCGGCCGGTGTGGGCCGAGTGCGGCGGCATGATGCCGCTGTTCGATCACATCGTCTCCAGCGACGGCCACGCTGCCGCCACCTGGGGCCTCTTGCCAGGCCGCGCCGTCATGCAAAAGCGCTTGGCCGCCCTGGGCCCGCAGCGGCTGCCCTTGCCAGGCGGTGCCTTGCGCGGCCACACCTTTCACTACTCGCGCTGCGAGACGCCGCTGGAGCCCGCCCGCTGCACCGAAGCGGCGCGCGGCGGCGCCGGCGAAGCCGTGTACCGTGTGGGGTCGGTGCAGGCCAGCTACTTCCACGCCTGGTTCCCTTCCAGCCCGCAGGCCGCCGCCTCGCTCTTCCTCGAAGGAGGTGCCGCATGAACACAGCGTCCCTCGGCCCGCAGCGCATCGTCTGCCTGACCGAAG
This sequence comes from Hydrogenophaga sp., assembly GCF_026125825.1. Taxonomy (GTDB): domain Bacteria; phylum Pseudomonadota; class Gammaproteobacteria; order Burkholderiales; family Burkholderiaceae_C; genus Hydrogenophaga. The sequence continues at coordinate 10,859 of NZ_JAHCKK010000070.1, forward strand.
AAACCACCGAGTGGCTGTACCTGCTCGGGCAGGAGCACCGCATCGTCGGCATCTCGGGCTACACCGTGCGCCCGCGCCGCGCACGCGACGAGAAGCCCAAGGTCAGTGCCTTTCTCAACGCGAAGATCGACAAGATCCTGGCGCTGCAGCCCGACTGCGTGTTCGGCTTCTCCGACCTGCAGGCCGACATCGCCGCCCAGCTCATTCGCGCAGGCGTGCAGGTGACGGTCTTCAACCAGCGCAGCGTGGAAGAGATTCTGACCATGCTGTACCAGGTGGCCGCGATGGTGGGCTGTGCCGAGCAAGGGCTGGCCTGGATCGAGGGCACGCGGGCCCGGCTCGATGGGATCCGCAGCGCTGTGCAAGCCCTGCAGGCCGCCGGCAGGCGCCGCCCGCGGGTGTTCTTCGAGGAGTGGGACGAGCCCCACATCAGCGCCATCCGCTGGGTCTCCGAGTTGATGGACATCGCCGGTGGCGATGACGTGTTTCCCGAACTCGCTCGCATGCCGCTGGGCAAGGACCGCATCATTGCCGATGGCGCCGACATCGTGGGGCGCAACCCCGACATCGTGGTCGGCTCCTGGTGCGGCAAGAAGTTCCGGCCCGAGAGGGTGGCTGCCCGCGCCGGCTGGCAGGACGTGAACGCGGTCAAGCACGGCCAGCTGTTCGAGATCAAGTCGGCCGACATCCTGCAGCCCGGGCCGGCTGCGCTCACCGACGGGGTGGCACAGATGCACCGCATCGTCACCCAATGGATGGTGCAGCATGGCTGAGATCGCCCGCAGCGAATTCATCCTGGGCGGCCAGCGCAGCGGCAAGTCGCGCCGCGCCGAGCTGCTTGCCCGCGACTGGCTGGCGCAAAGTCCCGCGCACCGCGCGGTGATGGTCGCCACGGGCCAGGCCTGGGACGACGAGATGCGCGAGCGCATCGCGCGCCACCAGCGCGACCGCGCCGAGCGCGTGCCCGGCATGGCGACGGTGGAAGAGCCGCTGGCCCTGCCCGAGGCCCTGCGCGAACACGGCGCGCCGCACACCTTGGTGGTGGTGGACTGCCTCACGCTGTGGCTGACCAACCTGCTGATGCCCGCCCAGGGCACGGCAACCGACCCCGCCCAGCCCTCGCGCGCCCTGTGCCAGGCGATCGCGGGCGCGCACGGCCCGCTGGTGCTGGTGGGCAACGAGATCGGCCTGGGCGTGATCCCCATGGGTCGCGAGGTGCGCGCCTTCGTGGATGCGCTCGGCGGCCTGAACCAGGCCGTCGCCGCCGCCTGCGAGCGCGTCACGCTCATGGCGGCAGGCCTGCCGCTCACCTTGAAATGAAAGCCCGACCATGACCCGCTTCTGGCACCTTTTCGTCCTCGGCCTGCTGATCGTTGGCGCGGCACATGCCGCGGGGGTGGAGGTGACCGACGACCGGGGCGTGACGGTGACGCTGGCGCAATCGCCGCAGCGCATCGTCTCCGTGCTGCCTTCGCTCACCGAGACCGTGTGCGAGTTAGGCCAGTGCCACCGCCTCGTGGGGGTGGACCGCTATTCCAATTTCCCGGCCAGCGTGCGCGGCCTGCCGCAGGTGGGCGGCGGCATCGACCCCAACATCGAGGCCATCGTCGCCCTCAAGCCCGACGTGGTGCTCATGGCCACCTCGTCGCGCGGTGTGCAGCGGCTGGAGTCGCTGGGCGTCAAGGTGCTGGCGATGGAGCCCAGGAGCTCGGCCGACGCGCAGCGCGTGATGGGCAAGCTGGGCCAATTGCTGGAGGTGGCCGATGCACAGCGCATCTGGCGCGCGATCGACGCCGGTGTGTCGGCGGTCGCGCAGTCCTTGCCACCCGGCGCGCGCCAGCTGCGCGTGTACTACGAGGTGAGTGCGGGGGGCTATGCCGCAGGCACCGGCTCCTTCATCGGCGAGATGATGGCGCGCCTGGGCGTGCAAAACGTCGTCGCGCCTTCGATGGGGCCGTTTCCGCGCGTCAACCCCGAGTACGTGGTGCGCGCCAACCCCGACCTCATCATGATCGGCTCGCGCAACGTGCAGGGCCTGGAGACCCGGCCGGGCTGGCGCGGCATCCGTGCCCTGCGCGAGCGCCGGCTCTGCGTCTTCACCGCCGACGAGTCGGACGTGCTCGTGCGCCCCGGCCCGCGCATGGCGGAGGCCGCGCGACTCATGGCGCGCTGCATCACCGAGAAAGGCCTTCGGTGAGCGGGGCCCGCCACAGCCTCTGGCTCGGCAGTGCGCTGCTGATCGCGGCCGTGGGCGTGCTGCTGCTGGGCGCGGGGGTGGGCAGCACGGGCTTTGACAGCGTGCTCAACGCCCGCCACGACCCGGTGGCCTGGCAGATCCTGTGGGACATCCGCCTGCCACGCACGCTGGGCGCCTGGGTGGCCGGCGGCCTGCTGGGCCTGGCCGGGGCGGTGGCGCAGGGCCTGTTCCGCAACCCGCTGGCCGACCCCTACCTGCTGGGCAGCGCCTCGGGCGCGGCGCTGGGCGTGGCGCTCGCCCTGGCCCTGTTCGGCGCCACGCCGTTCGCCACCCAGTGGGCGGTGCGCCTGGGCCTGACCGGCGCCGCGTTCACCGGTGCCGTCGCCGGCGTGGTGCTTACCCTCGCGCTGGCCAAGGGCGTGCAGCACACCCTGCGCCTGCTGCTGGCGGGCGTGATCGTCGGCGTGGTGCTGGGCGCCGCGCGCGACCTCGTCACCATCGCCTCGCCCGACACCTTGCAAGCCATGCAGGGCTTCATGCTGGGCAGCACCGGTTTCGTCGGCTGGGCCGCCTGCGGCGTGATGGCCGCCACGGGACTGGCTGCGCTGCTGGTGGCGGCCTCGCTCGGTCGCGTGCTCGATGGCCTGGCGCTGGGCGAGGCCACGGCGATCAGCCTGGGCCTGCCGCTGGTGGCCGTGCGGGCCGTGCTGGTGGCGGTGCTGGCGCTGGCCACCGGCGCGGCGGTGGCGCAGACCGGCTTGATCGCCTTCGTGGGCCTGGCCTCGCCGCACCTGGTGCGCTCCATCGTGAAGACCACGCACGGCCGCCTGATCGTGCTCAGCGCCCTGATGGGCGGCCTGCTGCTGATGGCCGCCGACGTGCTCGCGCGCTGGATCATCGCCCCGCAGGAACTGCCGGTGGGCGTGCTCACCGCCGTGCTCGGTGGCAGCTACCTCTTGTGGTTGATGCACCGGCGCCGCCGGCCAGGAGGCGGCCTGTGAGCGCCGCCCGGACGCCTGAAGGCGCTCGCGCCGCAGTGCGCAGCACACAGGTGTTGCGCATGCCCGCGGCGCTGCAGACCCATGGCATCGGCGTGGCGCTGGGCGGCACGCCCGTGCTGCATGGCATCGACGTGGCCTTGCCCGCCGCGCGCTGGACCAGCGTCGTCGGACCCAACGGCGCGGGCAAGTCGACCCTTCTGAAAGCACTCGCCGGCCTGCTGCCGCACAGCGGCCAGGTGCAGCTGCTGGACCGCCCGCTGGCGCAATGGCGCGGCCGCGAACGCGCGCGCTGCCTGGCCTGGCTGGGGCAGGGCGAGCAGGGCGCTGACGACCTCAGCGTGTGGGACGTGGCCATGCTCGGCCGATTGCCGCACCAGCCCTGGCTGGCGCCACCTTCGCAGGCCGACCGGGTCGCCGTCGAGCAGGCCCTGCGCGCCACCCAGGCCTGGGACTGGCGCGAGCGCCCGCTGGGCGCGCTCTCTGGCGGCGAACGCCAGCGCGTGCTGCTGGCGCGCCTGCTCGCGGTGCAGGCCGAGGTCATGCTGATGGACGAGCCGCTGGCCAACCTCGACCCGCCGCACCAGGCCGACTGGCTGCTGCTGGTGCGCGAGCTGGTGGCGCAGGGCAAGACCGTCGTCAGCGTGCTGCACGAGATCGGCATGGCGCTGCACGCCGACCAGATGGTGGTCATGGCCCAGGGCCGCGTGCGCCACCAGGGCGCCTGCGACGACCCCGCCACCCACCAGGCCCTCGAACAGGTCTTTGACCACCGCATCGCGATCCATCCGCTGGGCGACCAGTGGGTCGCCTTGCCCCGCTGATTTTTTTACGGAGCCCGAACCATGCAGATCGAAGCCCCTCCCGTCCTGCGCGACACCCCCAAACCCCAGGGCGAACGCCGCGGCCTGGTGCTGGTGCACACCGGCACCGGCAAGGGCAAGAGCACGGCCGCGTTCGGCCTGGCGCTGCGCGCCCATGGCCGGGGCAAAGCGGTCAAGGTCTACCAATTCATGAAGGTGCCCTCGGCCCGCTTCGGCGAGCACCGGCTCTTCGAGCAGCTGGGCATTCCCATCGAGGGCCTGGGCGACGGCTTCAGCTGGAAGAGCCGCGACCTGGACCACTCGGCCGAACTCGCGCGCGAGGGCTGGGCCAAGGCCGAGGCCACCATCCGCGCTGGCGGGCATTTCATGGTGGTGCTCGACGAAATCATGTACCCGTTGCGCTACGGCTGGGTGCCGCTGGAGGCGGTGCTCACCTGTTTGCGCGAGCGCCCGCCGCAGGTGCACGTGGTGCTCACCGGGCGCGGCGCGCCGGCCGAACTCATCGAGCTGGCCGACACCGTGACCGAGATGACGCTGATCAAGCACCACTTCAAGGCCGGTGTTCCCGCACAGCGCGGCATCGAAGATTAGATGCACCCCCGCCACGCTTCGCGTGTCCTCCTTGAGGGGGGCGACACCTGCAGCCCGGCAAAGCCGGTTCTGCGGCATCCCTTGATCAGGCCCTTGCAGGCGTCAGGTTCTGCGTTGGCCGTGCTGGGGCTGCTCGGCGGCATGGCCGTGCCCGCCCTGGCGCAGCACCGCATCGTCACGCTGTCGCCCTCGCTCACCGAGGCCGTGTGCGCGCTGGGCCATTGCGCCGAACTGGTCGGCACCGACCGCCATTCCAGCTGGCCGGGCACGGTGGCGAAGCTGCCCAAGGTGGGTGGCCTGGCCGACGCGCAGATCGAACACATCGTGGCGCTGCGGCCCGACATGGTGCTGCTCGGGCCGCGCAGTCGCGCGGGTGAGCGGCTGACCGAACTCGGCGTGCCGGTGCAGACCTTCGATGCGCGCACCCACGCCGACCTCAAACGCATGCTGCTCGCGCTCGGCCAGTCGCTGGGCGAGACGGCGCGCGCCCACGAGCTCGTGCAGCGCCTCGAACACGAGCTGGAGGCCGCCGCGCGCCGTGTGCCGCCGGCCCTGCGCGGTCGCACGGTGTACGTCGAGGTCGGCATCGGCCCCACCGCCGCCAGCACGCGGAGCTTCATCGGCGAGACCGTGGCGCGCCTGGGCCTGGTCAACATCGTGAGCGGCGACGCCGGCCTGTTCCCGCGCGTCAACCCCGAGATGGTGGTGCGCCGCTCGCCCGATCTGATCATCGGCCCCCAGGCCACGCTCTCGGGCATGGCCGAGCGCCCCGGCTGGGCCGGCCTGCAGGCGCTGCGCCGCCAGCAGGTCTGCCAGCTCGATGCCGATCGCATGGACCTGCTCTCGCGCCCCGGCCCCCGGCTGGGCGAGGCCGCGCAGATGCTGGTCGACTGCCTGCTCGCCTTGCCCAACCGCCCCCGATAGAGGAGACCCCCCGATGCAAACCCGAAAGATCCCCGCCACCATCGTCACCGGCTTCCTGGGTGCCGGCAAAACCACGCTGCTGCGCCATCTGCTCGGCAACGCCCAGGGCCGGCGCATCGCCGTCATCGTCAACGAGTTCGGCGAACTCGGCATCGACGGCGAACTGCTGCGCGGCTGCGGCATTGGCTGCGACGAGGACGGTGAAGACAACGGCCAGCTGTTCGAGCTGGCCAATGGCTGCCTGTGCTGCACGGTGCAGGAAGAGTTCGCGCCCGTGATGGAGCAGCTCGCCGCGCGCCGCGACCAGATTGACCACCTCGTGATCGAGACCTCCGGCCTGGCCCTGCCCAAGCCGCTGGTGCAGGCCTTCCAGTGGCCGGCGCTGCGCAACGCCTTCACCGTAGACGCCGTGGTGACGGTGGTGGACGCCCCGGCCGTGGCTGCCGGCCGCTTCGCCGAAGACCCGGTGGCGGTGGATGCGCAGCGCCGCGCCGACGAGAACCTGGACCACGACTCGCCGCTGGCCGAGCTGTTTGAAGACCAGCTGGCCACCGCCGACCTGGTGGTGGTGCACAAGACCGACGGGATGGATGCCGCCACGCTGGCCCAGGTGGAAGCTGTCATCCGCGCCGAGACGCCCGCCGGCGTGAAGCTGGTTCGCGCGCAGCACGGCCAGCTGGACCTGGGCGTGCTGCTCGGGCTGGAGCGCGCGGTGGAAGACGTGATCGACCAGCGCAAGACCCACCACGACGAGGAAGAAGACCACGACCATGACGAGTTCGACTCGGTCTCGCTCACGCTGGAGGTGGCCGACCGCCAGCGCCTGCTGGACGCGCTCGTGGCCCTGGTGCAGCGCCATGAGATCTACCGCGTCAAGGGTTTCGTGGCTTTGCCCGGCGCTGCCATGCGCCTGGTGGTGCAGGGCGTGGGCCAGCGCTTCGACAGCCATTTCGACCGCCCCTGGCGCGCCGACGAAGCGCGCGCGACGCGGCTGGTGGTCATCGGCGACCACCTCGACCGCGACATGCTGCAGGGCGAGCTCCAGACCGCCCTGAACCGCGAAACCCGCCTGGCCTGACATGCACCTGTTGTCCACGCGCCCGGGCGGCCACGTCGAAGACGGCGGCCAGGGCATCGTGCGCGTGGAGCAGAGCCCCGGCGACATCGTCGTGCTCAGCGCGGCCGATACCACGCTCTCGCTCCTGGCTGACGCGGCCGCCAGCCTCGGCGCTGATTTCCCCAGCGTGCGCCTGGCCAACCTGATGTGGCTGCGCCAGCCCGCCTCCATCGACATGTACGTGGACGAGGTGCTGCGCCATGCGCGCGTGGTGGTCATCGACCACCTGGGCGCACCGAGCGACTGGGCCTACCTGGTGGAGCAGGCGGTCTCGCTGGCGGCGAAACACGGCCAGTGGCTGGCCTTGTTTTCGGGCGACAACGTGCAGGACCCGCAATTGCTCATGCGCAGCACCGCCGCGCCGCAGGACGGCGACCGGCTCTGGCGCTGCCTGCGAGAGGGCGGGCGCGACAACGCCCTGGCCTTTTTCTCGCTCATCGGCCACGCGGCTTTCGGCCGGGGACCACGGCCGCCGCCGCCCCAGCCCCTGCCGCCGGTGATGCCCTACATGCCGCAGGCCGCCGTGCCCTGGCGCGACGGGGCGCCGGTGGCGCTGCTGGTGTTCTACCGCGCGCACCTGCAGGCGGGCAACACCGCCGTGTTCGACGCCGTGCTCGCCGCCCTGGCCGACGAAGGGCTCAACGCCCTCGCGATCGCCGTGGACTCCCTGAAAAACCCCCGCAGCCTGTCCGAGCTGCAGGCCCTGGCCGCCGAGCGCGGCGTGGGCGTGGTGCTCAACGCCACCAGTTTCGCCGTGGCCTCGCTCGACGGCGAGGGCAACGACGCGGTGACCCTGGCCGGCGACGCGCCCGTGCTGCAGCTCATCACCGCAGGCTGCTCGCAGGAGCAGTGGCAGGCCGACCCGCATGGTCTCGCGCCGCGCGACCTCGCCATGCAGGTCGTGCTGCCCGAGGTGGACGGCCGCATCGGCACGCGCGCCATCAGCTTCAAAGGCCTGGCCTGGCGCTGCGAGCGCACCGAGGTGGACGTGGTGCGCTACCAGCCCGAGCCCGAGCGCATCCGCTTCGTGGCCGAGCTCGCGCGCCGATGGTGCGATCTGCGCGAGAAGCCGCCCGCCGACAAGCGCCTCGCGCTCATCCTCGCCAACTACCCCAACGACGACGCGCGGCTGGCCAATGGCGTGGGCCTGGACACGCCCGCATCCACCGCGCTCCTCCTGCATGCCCTGCGCGACGCGGGTTACGCCACCGGCCCACTGCCTGACAGCGGTGACGAACTCATCTCGCGGCTGGTGCAAGGCGTCACCAACGACACCGAAGCGAACGACCACCGGCCGGCGAACCAGAGCCTGGCCATGGCCGACTACCTGCGCGACTTCCGGGCCCTGCCGCCCGAGAGTCAGGCCGCGGTGAACGCGTTGTGGGGGCCGCCCGAGCAAGACCCGATGCTGCGCGGTGGCCGCTTCATGGTGCCCGGTCTGCGCCTGGGCCGGGTCTTCGTGGGCATTCAGCCCGCCCGCGGACGCGACCTCGACCTGGTGGCCAGCTACCACGACGCCGACCTCGTGCCCACGCACGCCTACCTCGCGTTCTATTTCTGGCTGCGCCGCGCCTTCGCGGTGGACGCCGTGGTGCACGTGGGCAAACACGGCAACCTCGAATGGCTGCCCGGCAAGAGCGTGGCCCTGGGCGCGGCCTGCTGGCCCGATGCGCTGCTGGGGCCGCTGCCGCACCTGTACCCCTTCATCGTCAACGACCCGGGCGAGGGCAGCCAGGCCAAGCGCCGCACGCAGGCGGTCATCATCGACCACCTCATGCCCGCGCTCACGCGCGCCGAGACCTACGGCCCGCTGCTGGAGCTCGAGCGCCAGATGGACGAGTTCTACGACGCGCTCTCGCTCGATCCGCGCCGCGCCAAACTGCTGCGCGAGGGCATCCTGGCGCAGGTGCTGAAACACCAACTGCACCGCGAGCTGGGTTTCCAGCCTCCGGCCGACGAAGCCCAACGCGAGCAGCTGCTCGCGCGGCTCGACGCCTACCTGTGCGAGATCAAGGAATCGCAGATCCGCGACGGCCTGCACATCCTCGGCCAGTCGCCACAAGGCCGTCAGCGCACCGACACGCTGGTGGCGCTCGCGCGTTTCCCCGGTGCTCAGGCCGTGGGGCAGGGCAGCCTGCTGGTGGCGCTGGCCCACGACCTGGGCCTGGACGGCTTCGATCCGCTCAGCCCCGAGTGGGCCGATGCCTGGCACGGTCCGCGCCCCGAGGTGCTGCAAAGCCTGAGCAGCGAACCCTGGCGCCACGCGGGCCACACGCGCGAGCGGCTGGAGCTGCTGGCCGCCGCGCTGGTGGACAGGCACCTGGGCGCAGACGGCCCACGGCTTGACGCTCAGGCCTGGCCCCACACCGCGCCGGTGATCGCGCGCCTGCAACAGACCCTCGCGCCCCGGCTGGATGCCTGCGGGCCGAACGAGATCGGCCAGCTCCTGCGCGGCCTGGCCGGCCGCTTCGTGCCCGCCGGCCCCAGCGGTGCGCCTTCGCGCGGCCGGCCCGACGTGCTGCCCACCGGGCGCAACTTCTATTCGGTGGACACGCGCGCCGTGCCCACGCCCACGGCCTATGCCATGGGCGCGCTCGCGGCAGACCGCGTGATCGAACGCCACCTGCAGGACCACGGCGCGTTCCCCGCGGCGGTCGGCCTTTCGGTCTGGGGCACCAGCACCATGCGCACCGGCGGCGAGGACATCGGCCAGGCCTTCGCGCTGCTGGGCGTGCGGCCCAAGTGGGCGCCCGGCAGCAACCGGGTGGTGGACATCGAGGTGCTGCCCATGGCCATCAAGAACCGGCCGCGCATCGACGTGACGCTGCGCGTCTCCGGCTTCTTTCGCGACGCCTTTCCCAACGTGATCGACCTGTTCGACACGGCGGTGCGCGCCGTGGCCGCGATTTCGGAAGACGACGAGCCCGACGGGGTGAACCCCATCCGCGCGCGGGTGCGGCGCGAGGCCGCCGAGGCGGTGGCGGCCGGCGCGGTGGCCGAGCAAGCCCACCGCAGCGCCACCTGGCGCGTGTTCGGCCCACGCCCGGGCGGCTACGGCGCCGGCCTGCAGGAGCTGATCGACAGCGGGCGCTGGCGCGACAACACGGACCTCGCGCAGGCCTACCTGCGCGCAGGCGCCTTCGCCTACGGGCAGGGCGGGCACGGTGCGGCCGCGCGCGGCGCCTTCGAGCAGCGGCTGGCGCGCGTGGACGCCGTGCTGCACAACCAGGACAACCGCGAGCACGACATCCTCGACTCCGACGACTACTACCAATTCCAGGGCGGCATGGCTTCGGCCGTGCAGCACCTGGCCGGCGCGAGCGCCGCCCTGTACCACGGTGACTTCAGCACGCCCGGCTCGCCGCGCGTGCGCACACTTGGTGAGGAAGTGGCCCGCGTGGTGCGCGCGCGCGCCGTCAACCCCAAGTGGATCGACGGCGTGAAACGCCACGGCTACAAGGGCGCGTTCGAGATCGCCGCCACGGTGGACTACCTGTTTGCCTTCGACGCCACCACCGGCGTGGTCGGCGACCACCAGTACGCCCTGGTGGCCGATGCCTACCTGCACGACGACGCCACGCGCGCCTTTCTGCAACAACACAACCCGCTGGCCTTGCGCAGCATCGGCGAGCGCCTGCTCGAAGCCATGCAGCGCGGGCTGTGGGCTGAGCCGGGCGATCACCGCGAACGCATCGGGCAGCACCTGCTGGCGCTGGAACAGCAGCTTGAAAACGAAGGACCTTTGTCATGAACACCGCCGTCCCCGCACTGCACGCCGCATCCACAGCGGTCTTTCCCTTCACCGCCCTGGTGGGGCACGATGAACTGCAGCGCGCGCTCCTGCTGGCCGCCATCGACCCCGGCATGGGCGGTGTGCTCATCAGCGGCCCGCGCGGCACGGCCAAGTCCACCTCGGCGCGCGCGCTGGCTGCGCTGCTGCCGCAGGCACCTTTCGTCACGCTGCCGCTGGCCGCCAGCCTGGAACAGCTGGTGGGCACGCTCAACCTCGAAGACGTGCTGCGCGACGGCCAGGTGCGCCTGGCGCCCGGCCTGGTGGCGCGCGCGCACGGCGGCGTGCTGTACGTCGATGAAGTCAACCTGCTGCCCGATGCGCTGGTGGACGCGCTGCTCGACGTGGCCGCCAGCGGCGTGAACACGGTCG
>NZ_JAHCKK010000071.1 GCF_026125825.1 Hydrogenophaga sp.
CGGCACGCCCTGCTCGGCGCAGGCCTGCAGCAGCGCCTGCGCCACCGGGTGCGAGGGGCAGCGCAGGCCGATGGTGTCCTGCCCGCCGGCCGCCGCCGCGCCCACGCCGGGCTGGCGCGTGACGATCAGCGTGAGCGGGCCGGGCCAGAAGGCCTGCATGAGGGCGGCGGCAAAGGCGGGCACCTCGCGCGCGTAGTGGTCCACGCCGGCGCGCCAGCCGTGGGCCCCCTGGCCGGGCGCGAGGTGCACGATCAGCGGGTGGTCGGCAGGGCGGCCCTTGGCCTTGAAGATGGCGTGCACGGCCGTGGCGTTGTCGGCATCGGCCGCGAGGCCATAGACGGTTTCGGTGGGCATGCCCACCAGCGAGCCGGCGGCCAGCCGCTGCGCCGCGCGCTCGATGGCAGCCGGGTCTTGCGCGGACAGCAGCAGCGGTGCCATGGCGCGCCTCAGGCGCCGAGCGCGGGCAGGCCGAGCAGCGCCAGCACCTGCGCCGTGGTCTCGCGCACCTGCGCCACGCTGGCACCGGTGATGTTGAGGTGGCCCATCTTGCGGCCCGGGCGCGCGCTCAGCTTGCCGTAGAGGTGCAGGTGGGTGCCTGGCAGCGCGAGCACCGCGCCCCAGGGCGGCGAGACGGGGTGGCGGCTGGTCTGCGCGCGCACCGCGTTGGGCTCGAACCAGAGGTCGCCCAGCAGGTTGACCATGATGGCCGGGCTGTGCTGGCGCGGCGTGGGCAGCGGCAGGCCGGCGAGGGCGCGCACCTGGGCTTCGAACTGCGACAGATCGCAGGCGTTCTGCGTGTAGTGGCCGCTGTTGTGCGGGCGCGGCGCCATTTCGTTGACCACGAGGTCGAGCGCGCCGTCGGCGGTCTCCACCACGAAGTACTCGACGCACAGCACGCCCACGTATTGCAGGTGGTTCGCGATGGCCACCGTGCTGGCCTGTGCGCGCTGCGCCAGCGCGGCGGGCAGGGCGCCGTCGAAGACCTCGGTGAGGGCGAGGATGCCGTCGCGGTGCGTGTTCTTCTGGACCGGGAAGCTCACCACCTGGCCGTCGGCGCCGCGCGCCACGATCACCGAGCATTCGGCGCGCAGCTGGAGCATCTTTTCCAGCACGCAGGGCACCTTGTCCAGGTCGTCCCAGGCGGCGGCGAGTTCCTCGCGCGTGGAGACGCGCACCTGGCCCTTGCCGTCGTAGCCCATGCGCGCGGTCTTCAGGATGCCGGGCAGCAGCGCCGACGGCACGGCCTGGAGCGAGGCGTCGGTGGTGATGACGGCGTGCGGCGCGGGCGCCACCCCGCTGAGGGGCGCGCAGTGCTCGAAGTGGGCCTTCTCCTTCACGCGGTCCTGTGCCACGGCCACGCAGGCGGCGGACGGGGCCACCGGGCGCCGCGCCGCGAGCGTGAGCAGGGCCTGTGCCGGCACGTTCTCGAATTCGGTGGTGATGGCGTCGCAGCGCTGCACCAGCTGGGCCAGGCCCTGCTCGTCGTCGTAGGCGGTCTTGATGTGGTGGTGGCTGACGAGGCCGGCAGGGCTGGCCGGATCGGGATCGAGCACCACGGTGAAGTAGCCCATGGCCTGCGCGGCGTGCACGAACATGCGGCCGAGCTGGCCGCCACCCATCACGCCCAGCGTGGTCTGCTGGCCGCTGTGAACGGAAGGTTGGCCGGGAAGAAGGGTCTTGTGGCTCATGCGGGCAGGGTCATCGCGCGGGCGGCGGCGGTCTGTTGGGCGCGGAAGGCGTCGAGTTTGTGCCGCAGCTCGGGGTCGTGGCTGGCGAGCAGGGCCACGGCGAACAGGGCCGCATTGGCCGCGCCGGCCGCGCCGATGGCGAAGGTGGCCACGGGGATGCCCTTGGGCATCTGCACGATGCTGTGCAGCGAGTCCACACCGCTGAGGTGCTTGCTGGCCACCGGCACGCCCAGCACCGGTACCACGGTCTTGGCCGCCAGCATGCCCGGCAGGTGCGCCGCGCCCCCGGCGCCGGCAATGATGGCCTTGAGCCCGCGCTCGGCGGCCGCCTCGGCGTAGGTGAACATGTCGTCGGGCATGCGGTGCGCCGAGACCACGCGCGCCTCGTGCGCGATGCCGAAGTCCTGCAGGATCTGCACGGCGTGCTGCATGGTGTCCCAGTCGCTGCTGGAGCCCATGAGCACGCCCACTTGGATGGAGTTCATGACGGTGCCTCTGGCCGATGCGCCCCCGCGGGGGCTGGAGCGGTCGCGCGCATGGCAGGGCATGGCGTCTCCGGTAAAGTGTGGATTTTACGTTTGCCCAGGCCGCTCCCATGATCAACGTCACCGTCGCCAACTTTGAAGCCGAAGTCATCGAGGCTTCGATGCACACCCCCGTGCTGGTGGATTTCTGGGCACCTTGGTGCGGGCCCTGCAAGGTGATCGGCCCGCTGCTGGAGAAGCTGGAGGCCGATTACGCCGGCCGCTTCAAGCTGGTCAAGATCGATTCCGACCAGGAGCAGCAGCTCGCCGCCGCCTTCGGCATCCGCAGCATCCCCACGTGTGTGCTGCTCATGAACGGCCAGCCGGTCGATGGCTTCATGGGCGCGCTGCCCGAGGGCCAGATCAAGGCCTTCCTCGACAAGCACCTGCCCCCCGGCGGCGACGAGCCCGAGGCCGAGGCGGTGGAGCCCGATGCGCAGGACGCGCTCGCCCAGGGCGACCTCGACGGCGCGCTGGAGAAGATGCGCCAGGCCGTGCAGGCCGCGCCGGACAACGACGACGCGCGCTTCGACCTGGTGAAGCTCCTGCTGGAGATGGGGCAGGACGACGATGCCAAGGTGGCGTTCGCCCCGGTGATCGCCAAGGCGGCGGGCGTGCGCCGGCTCGATTCGCTGCAGCGCTGGATGGCCGCGCGCGACGCTCAGGCCGGGGTGGCCGACCCCGATGCGCGCGCCGCCGAACTGCAGGCCGCCATCGCCGCGAACAAGCGCGATTTCGAGTCGCGCTTCGCGCTCGCGCAGCTGCTCATGGCCTATGGCCAGTGGACGGCCGCGATGGACGAGCTGCTGGAGATCCTGATGCGCGACAAGGCCTGGAAAGAAGACCTGGCGCGCAAGACCTTCATCGCCATCCTCGACGTGATCGACCCGCCCAAGCCCAAGGTGGCCGAGGGGCAGGTGCCGCCGGAAGACCCGACGGTGGCGACCTACCGCCGTCGCCTGTCGTCCGTGGTGTTGAGCTGAACCCTTCCGGTTCTCCCCTGCATGGGTGTGTCCTTGTCCAGGGACACCGAGTGGCCGGCTCCGCCGGCGGGGGTGTTGTTCTTCAGCCCATCAGGCGCGTGAGCGCTTCCTGGTATTTGGCGGCGGTCTTCTCGATCACCTCGCGCGGCAGGCGCGGCGCCGGCGGGGTCTTGTCCCAGGGCTTGCCGCTGACCTGCGCGGTCTCCAGCCAGTCGCGCAGGAACTGCTTGTCGTAGCTCGGCGGGTTCTGGCCCACGACGTAGCTCTCGGCGGGCCAGTAGCGTGAGCTGTCGGGGGTGAGCACCTCGTCCATGAGCACCAGCTTGCCGGCCTTGTCCAGGCCGAACTCGAACTTGGTGTCGGCAATGATGATGCCCTTCTTCAGCGCGATCGCGGCGGCCGCCTTGTAGAGGGCGATCGACACGTCGCGGATCTGGGCGGCCAGCGCGGGGCCGATCATCTCGACCGTGCGCTCGAAGGTGATGTTCTCGTCGTGCTCGCCCATGGCGGCCTTGGCCGCGGGCGTGTAGATGGGCTCGGGCAGCTGCGAGGCGTTTTGCAGGCCTTCGGGCAGCTTCACGCCGCAGACCGAGCGGCTTTCCTGGTACTCCTTCCAGCCGCTGCCGGCCAGATAGCCGCGCACCACGGCCTCCACCGGAATCGGCTTGAGGCGTTGCACCAGCATCGAGCGGCCGGTGACTTGCGGGGCCTCGGCCGCCGAGACCACGCTCTCGGGCGCATCGCCGGTGAGGTGGATCGGGCAGATGTTCAAGCCCTTGGGGCCGAGCTGGTCGAACCAGAACAGCGAGAGCCGGGTGAGCAGTTCGCCCTTGCCCGGGATCGGTTCACCCATGATCACGTCGAACGCGCTGATGCGGTCGCTCGCCACCATCAGGATGCGGTCGTCGCCCACGGCGTAGTTGTCCCGCACCTTGCCGCGCGCGAGCAGGGGCAGGGAGGTCAGGGCCGAGGTGTGCAAGGCAGAGGTCATGATCGGATCGGAAAGAAGCAGGACAAGAAAAAAGCCCGTTGAACAGCCAACGGGCTTTGAACCATTCCGGGGGATTATCGCAAGTTGGCGGCCGGGATGGGGCCGAAAGTCGAGTCCGCCGGTGCGGTGCCTATTTCGCCGCCAGCCCCAGGCGCTCGATCAGGGCTTTGTCCTTGGCGTAGGTCTCGGCCGCCCACTTGCGGTAGTCGTCGCCGTTGCGGTACCACATGGCCTGGTTGAGCTGGCCCAGCACCTCGATGTGCCTGGGGTCCTCCATGGCCTTCTTGAACGCGTCGTGCAGCACCTTGGTGATGGCCGGGTCCATGCCCTTGGGGCCGGCCAGTCCGTAGGGCGAGGTGGACACCACGCCGTAGCCGAGCTCCTGCGCGGTCGGCACCTCGGGCCAGCGCTGGGTGCGTTGCTCGCCGAAGGTGACGAGCAGGCGCATCTGGCCGCCGTCGACGTATTTGTCCCAGCCGCTGGCGTCGCTCTGCGCCATCACGTGGCCGCCGAGCAGGGCCGCTTGCAGGTCGGCGTTGCCCTTGAACGGCACGTGGGTGAGTTGCACCTTGGCGTTGCCGGCCAGTTCCTCCATCAGCAGGTGCGGGCTGCTGCCCGTGCCGGTGGAGCCGTAGTTGATCGCCCCGGGCTGCTTGCGCGCGGCCTCGATGTAGTCCTTGAATGTCTTGTAGGGCGAATCGGCCTTGACCGTCAGGCCGAAGGTGTAGCCCGAGACGCCGATGATGTAGGTGAAGTCGGTCAGCGGGTCCCAGTTGGTCTTCTGCATGTGCGGCATGCGCAGCAGGCCGAGCGGGAACTGGGCGATGGTGTAGCCATCGGGCTTGGCGGTCTGCGCCATGGTGCTGGGGCCCAGGGTCCCGCCGGCGCCGGGGCGGTTCTCGATGACGATGGGCTGGCCCAGGTGCTTGCTCGCGATCTCGGCCAGCGCGCGCAGGTGGCGGTCGGTCGAACCGCCTGCGGGCCAGGGAATGATCAAGGTCACGGGGCGGTTCGGGTAGGCGGGCGATTGCGCCCGCGCCAGCCCGAGGGGGGCCAGGCCCGCACTGGCGGCGGTGGCCAGCAGCAGCGCGCGGCGGCGCTTCGAGGGGGGTGATGAACGTTGTTGCATGCCTTGTCTCCTTCTTTGGTGATGCCGGGTGGGCGGTTGCTCAGGAGGGATGGGGTGACTGTGCGTCGCGCGCGGCCTGCTGCTCCTGCAGTTCGCGCCACATCACCTTGCCGCTGCCCGAGCGGGGCAGCGTTTCCACGAATTCCACGATGCGCGGGCTCTTGTAGGCGGCCATGTGCTCATGCGCCCAGTCGATCACGTCCTGCTCGCTGACCTGGCCGCGCTGCCCGGGGCGCAGCACCACCAGGGCCTTGACGCTCTCGCCGCGGCGCGCGTCGCGCACGCCGATCACGCAGGCCTCCTGGATCGCCGGGTGGTGGTACATGAGCGCTTCCACCTCGGCCGGCCAGACCTTGAAGCCGCTGGCGTTGATCATGCGTTTGAGCCGATCGGTCATGAAGAAGTAGCCCTCTTCGTCGACGTGGCCGAGGTCGCCGGTGCGCAGGAAGCGCTTGCCGTCGATGTCGATGAAGGCTTCCCGCGTGGCCTGCGGGTTGCGCCAGTAGCCCTGCATGAGCTGCGGTCCGTGCACCACGATCTCGCCGATGTCGCCCGGGGGCCGCTCGGCCAGGGTCTCGGGGTCGAGCACGCGCGCGTCCACGTCGAACACCGGCAGGCCCAGGCACTGGGGTTTGGGCCGGTGCGGGGGGTTGATGTGGGTGGCGGCCATGGTTTCGGACATGCCGTAGCCCTCGATGTAGTCCTGCCCCGTGAGCGCCTTGAGGCGCGCGGCCACGGCGTCGGGCATGGCCGCGCCGCCACCGCGCACGCAGGCCAGGCTGGTGAGGTCGAACTGGTCGAGCTGCGGGTGTGCGAGGAAGTCGATCACCATGGTGGAGATGGCCTGCCACATGGTCACGCGGTAGCGTTGCATGCAGATCGCGGCGACCTCGCGGTCCCAGCGCGAGAGCACCACCAGGGTGGCGCCCGCGTACAGCGGGCCGTTGAGACTGCCCGAGAGGCCGGTGACGTGGAAGAAGGGCAGCACGGAGAGGCAGACCGCGTCCTGCGAGGTGCCGAACCAGCGCACGCCGCCAACCAGTGTGCTCATCACACTGCGGTGGGTGTGCATGCAGCCCTTGGGCAGGCCGGTGGTGCCCGAGGTGTAGGGCATCGCGCAGAGGTCCTCGGGGCCGGTGGTCAGCGGTCCGGGCGTGCGGGCGGCGGCCACCATGTCGGACCAGGCCACCAGGCCGGGGCTGGCGAGGGTGATGCGGGGCGCGGCCACGAAGTCGGGTACGCGCAGCTCGGTAGGCTCGCGCAGGTGGTCGCTGTACGTGGCCACCACCAGGTGGCGCAGGCCTTCGCCATGGGGGTCGAGCAGCGGGCGCAGCTGTGGCAACAGGTCCTGCGCCACAAAGGCCACCTGCGCGCCGCTGTCGACGAGGCAATGGCGCAGCTCCTGAATGCGGTTCATCGGGTTCACCGGCACCACCACCGCATTGGCGCGCAGGATGCCGTAGAAGGCCAGGGCCCATTGCGGGCTGTTCTGCATGCACAGCAGCACCCGGTCGCCCGGCTTCACGCCGCACACCTGTTGCAGGTGGCCGGCGATGTGCTCGGCCTCGCGCAGGAACTGCGCGTAGCTCAGCGGCGTGTCGTAGAAGACGATGAAAGGCTTGTCGGGAAACCGCTGGGCCGACACCGCCAGGTTGTGGAAGAGGCTCGTCTGCGGCAGCGTGAGCTGGCGGGGTTGGCCCGGCGGCCAGTGGGCCGTTTGCGATGGCATGGTGTTTGATTCCGCTTAGCGGAAAACAAGAAGATGCGGATCAATATACGGCTCGCGCCCTGTGGCTGTAAATGTATTACAGGGAAACCGAGCATGGGCCGCTCGACGAAATCACAGCAGAATTCCGATCTGCGGAATAAGCGAAGGGTGTTATTCCGATCTGCAGAAAAAGGAGACCGTCCATGGGACGCCAGCGCCAGAGCTCCCCCGACCGGCTGACCGACCCCGATCCCGCCGACGACCGCCGGTTCGTCACGGCGCTGGCGCGTGGGCTCGCGCTGCTGCGCTGTTTCGGGCCGTCGGACCGCTGGCTGGCGCACCAGGAACTGGCGCGCCGCAGCGGGCTGCCGCAGGCCACCGTGTCGCGGTTGACGTTCACGCTCACCAGCCTGGGCTACCTGCGGCACCGCGCGGCCACCGGCGAGTACGCGCTGAGCCCGGCGGTGCTCTCGCTCGGTTTCAGCGTGCTGTCCAACTTCCAGGTCGGGCGCATCGCCCGGCCGTTCATGGAGACGCTGGCCGAGCACACCCAGGCCGCGATCTCGCTGGGCGTGCGGCACGGCACCTCGGTGGTCTATGTGGCGCATTGCCGCAGCACGGCGCGCCTCATCCTCGGGCTGGACGTGGGCACGCGCCTGCCGTTCGCGGAGACGGCGATGGGCCGCGCGATCTGGTGCGCCACGCCGCCGGGCATGCGGGCCCTGGTGGCCGGCAGGCTGCAGGCGGAAAACGCCGCGTTGTGGCCGGCGCGCGAAGCCGGCCTGCGGCGTGCCGAGGCCGACAGCGCCGAGCGCGGTTACGTGACGTCCGAATCGGAATGGGAAAGCGAGATCGCCGCCGTGGGCGTGGGCATTGACCTGGGCGACGGCCGCGAGCCGCTGGCGCTCACCGTGGGCGGGCCGGCCTCGCGCCTTCAGGGTGCCCTGCTGCACGAGAACTTCGGGCCTGCGCTGGTGCGCACGGGCCACGAGATCGTGGCGGCGATCCAGGCCGCCGCCTGGGAGGATTGAGCACCATGAAAAACGCCACCGCAAGGGTGGCGTTGGCGCGGGCGCGGTGAACGCTCAGTTCACGAGCTGGGCGAGTTCGCCCTTGGCGTACTTGGCCGCGACGACCTGCAGGCTCTCGCCCTTGATCTTGCTGCCCTGGCCTTCGCAGCCGAATTCCAGGTAGCGCGCCTTGCAGACCTGCTTGGCGGCTTCGCGCGCGGGCTTGAGCCATTCGCGGGCGTCGAACTTGTCGGGGTTCTCGGCGAGGAACTTGCGCACCGCGCCGGTCATGGCCAGGCGGATGTCGGTGTCGATGTTGATCTTGCGCACGCCGTGCTTGATGGCTTCCTGGATTTCCTTGACCGGCACGCCGTAGGTTTCCTTCATCTTGCCGCCGTACTGGTTGATGATGGCCAGCAGCTCGGCCGGCACGGAGGACGAGCCGTGCATCACCAGGTGGGTGTTGGGGATGCGCTTGTGGATTTCCTTGACGCGGCTGATGGCCAGGATGTCGCCGGTGGGCGGGCGGCTGAACTTGTAGGCGCCGTGGCTGGTGCCGATGGCGATGGCCAGCGCGTCGAGCTGCGTGGCCTTGACGAACTGGGCGGCCTCTTCGGGGTCGGTCAGCATCTGGCTGTGGTCCAGCTTGCCTTCGGCGCCGATGCCGTCTTCCTCGCCGGCTTCACCGGTTTCCAGGTTGCCCAGGCAGCCGAGCTCGCCTTCCACGGTGACGCCGACCTTGTGCGCCATGTCCACCACCTTGCGGGTCACTTGCACGTTGTAGTCGAACGAGGCCGGGGTCTTGCCGTCTTCCATCAGCGAGCCGTCCATCATCACCGAGCCAAAGCCCAGGTTGATGGCGCCTTCGCACACCTTGGGCGAGGTGCCGTGGTCCTGGTGCATCACCAGGGGGATGTGGGGATACGCCTCCATGGCGGCCTGGATCAGGTGCTTGATGAAGGGTTCGCCGGCGTACTTGCGGGCCCCTGCGCTGGCTTGCAGGATCACCGGCGCGCCGACTTCATCGGCTGCGGCCATCACGGCCTGCACCTGTTCGAGGTTGTTGACGTTGAAAGCCGGAATGCCGTAGCCGTTGGCGGCGGCGTGGTCGAGCAATTCGCGCATGGAAACGAGCGCCATGAGATTCCCCTTAATCAGTTGGTAACCGTGGTGTAACCCGGCATTTTAACTTTCGACCTGTTGAGCCAAGGTAACAGGCCTGTGTCATTTCACACGCCCTTAATGTGCGCGGGCCAGACTGGGTCGAACTTCCGGCCCTGCCATGACCCACCTCGACACGCTGCTCTTTCTCTGGATCAACGCCACGCCCGGCACGCCGGCCTGGCTGCTCGCGCTGGCGCGCTGGGTGTCCACCGACCTGCCCGCGCTGGCGGTGGTGGGGCTGGCGCCCCTGCTGCTGTTTGGCCCCGCCGCTCGCCGGCAGTGCCTGGGCGTGGGTCTGGCCATGGTGCTGGCCTGGCTGGCCGTGCGGGGCATCCGCGAGACGGTGCACGTGGCCCGCCCCTTCGAGCTGGGGCTGGGTGCGCAGTGGATCGAGCACGCGGCGACGGCGAGTTTCCCCAGCTTTCATGCGGCGGTGGCCGGCGCCTGGGCCCTGGCGCTCGCCCTGTTGGCCCCGTCGCACCCGCGCCGCTGGCTGGCCGTGGCCGGTGGGGTGGCGCTGGCGATCGCCTGGAGCCGGGTGTTCCTCGGCCTGCATTTCGTGTCGGACGTCGCGGTGGGCCTTCTGCTGGGCGGGGCCTGCGCGGTGACGGCCCGGCAGGGCCTGGCCTGGTGGGCGCGGCGCCGCGCCGTGTGGCCGATCAGGCCGGTGGCTGGTTCAGGAAACCGCTGACCCGGTCCAGCACCGGTGCGAGCCCGCGCAGCGGGCGCGCCAACGCGCCAATCAGGGTGGTGTGGCTGACGCGGTCGAACAGCTCGACCGCCACCGGTTGGCCTTGCCGTTCCAGCGCCTGGGCCAGCGCCAGCGTGTTGCGCTGCGGGTTCACCAGCGCATCCTGGCGGGCCGCCAGCAACAGCACGCGTGGGGGTGTGGCGTGACCCGCGCCGGCGTGGAACAAGGGCTGCGAGTCGGCCGGGGTCCCGGGCCATCCGAAGGCCACTTGCACCTCGGGATTGCCGATGGGCAGAAAGTCGTAGGGGCCGGCCAGGCCCACCCAGCCGGCCAGCTGGCGGGGTGCCAGGCCGACCCGCGCCAGCCAGCGCGGGTCCAGCGCCAGCATGGCCGCGTTGTACGCGCCTGCGCTGTGGCCCACCACGAACAGGCGCTCGCGCGAGGCGCCGAACGAGGCCGCGCGGTCGGCCGCCCATCGCACCGCGTCGGCACCGTCCTCCAGGAAGGCCGGGTAGCGCACCGCCGGGCTGAGCCGGTAGTCGGCCACCACCGCGACGATGCCGCGCGAGGCCAGGGCCTCGCCAACGAAACGGTAGTCCGCCCGGTCACCGCTGCTCCAGCTGCCGCCGTAGAAGAAGACGGCCATGGGCGCGTCTTTCACCGAGGGCGAGGGCATGTACACGTCGGCCTGCTGGCGCGCGCCGCTGCCGTAGGCCTGGTTGCGCAGCACCGTGTGCGTGTCGTTGCGCACGGTGGCGTTGATCAGGCGCAGCGGCGAACAAGCCTGCAGCCACGGCAGCAGCGCCAGCGCGGCCAGCAGGCGCCGGCGCGGCGCGGGTGGGGGTGAAAAGGCGGTCATTCCGGTTCTACGCAGCCGCAAGCCGGGTGGATTCAAGGGCCATCGATACCTTTCGTCACAAAACGCGGGGAACTGTGGCCCCGCCCTGGCGAACCCTCATCAGGATCACTCCGCCATTTTGAAAACAACCAGAAAGGACCCGCATGCCCTGCCGCCCCCTGATCGCGACCCTGACCGCCGTTTCGGCCTTGCTCGCGCCAGCCCTCTCGCAGGCCCAGGTCACGCTCAAGCCCGACGGCCAATGGCGCTACCTGCTGACCGCCGGCGCCAACATCTCCTCGGGCAACAACGACGCGAGCACGCTCAACCTCGCGGCCGAGGGCGCGCGCGAGACCGACGACGACAAGTGGACCTGGGCCGCCAAGGCCGATCGCGCGCGCAGCGCGGGCGTGGACACCACCGAGCGCTATGGCCTGCGCTCGCAGTACAACCGCGATTTTTCGGTGGACTGGTTCGGCTTTGGTTCCGGCGAGCTGCTGCGCGACCGCCTGGCCAACATCGCCAGCCGCACCTCGGTGGCCAGCGGCGTGGGCCGGCACGTGTGGCAGGAAGAGCGCGGGTTCTTCGATGTGTCCGTGGGCCTGGGCTACACCTACGACCGCTACATCCGATCCACCGACATTGCCGGCGCCATGCGCGACCGCTACGGTCGTCTGGAGCTGGTGCTGGCGGAGGAGTCCAGCCACAAGCTCACCGAGACCACCAGCCTGCGACAGAAGTTCTCGCTCTACCCCGACCTGCGGGATTCGGGCAAGTACCGCGCGGTGCTGGACACGGGCCTGACGGTGGCCATGACGCAGACGCTCAACCTGTCGGCGGGCCTGAGCTACCGGTACGACAGCGACCCCGGGACCAACCTCAAGAAAGCCGACACGATGTTCGTGACCGGCGTATCGCTGCGGTTTGATTGAAGCTGCGCCAGCCTGGCCGCTGCCGGCGCGAGCCCACCTCAACCATGGCGCACCCCCTTGAGGGGGCGCTTGCTCAAGCCGCTCGGCAGATCTTGAGCGTGTTGGTGCCGCCGGGCTGCCCCATGGGCTCACCCACGGTGATGGCGTAGACGTCGCCGGTCTGCACGATGCCGCGCTTCTTCAGGTGCGCCTCGGCGTCCAGCAGCGCGGAGTCGCGGTCGGTGCTGTTGTCCATCAGCAGCGGCCGCACGTTGCGGTAGAGCGTCATGCGGCGCTGGGTCGAGAGGTTGGGCGTCATGGCGTAGATCGGCATGCGCACGTTGTGCCGGCTCATCCACAACGCGGTGGAGCCCGAGTCGGTCAGCGCCACGATGGCCTTGGCGCCCAGGTGGTGCGCGGTGAACAGCGCGCCCATTGCGATGGACTGGTCGATGCGCTTGAAGGTCTTGCCCTGGAAATCGGCCGACAGCTCGCGGTACTCCGCCTTCTCGGCTTCCGAGCAGATGTTGGCCATCTCCATCACGGTCTCCAGCGGGAAGCGGCCCGCCGCGGTCTCCGCGCTGAGCATCACCGCGTCGGTGCCGTCGAGCACCGCGTTGGCCACGTCGCTCACCTCGGCACGCGTGGGCACCGGGTTGACGATCATGCTCTCCATCATCTGCGTGGCGGTGATCACCACCTTGTCCATCTCGCGCGCCAGGCGGATCATGTGCTTTTGCAGCCCGGGCACCGCCGCGTTGCCCACTTCCACCGCGAGGTCGCCGCGCGCGACCATGATGCCGTCGGACACCTTCAGGATGCTGGCCAGTTCGGGAATCGCCTCGGCGCGCTCGATCTTGGCGATCAGCGCCGGCTTGTGGGCCAGGGCCGCGCCGGCCACGTTGCAGAGCTGGCGCGCTAGCTCCATGTCGGTCGCGTTCTTCGGGAAGCTCACCGCCACGTAGTCGGCCTTCAGGCCCATGGCCGTCTTGATGTCGTCCATGTCCTTGGCGGTCAGCGCGGGCGCGGTCAGGCCGCCGCCCTGCTTGTTGATGCCCTTGTTGTTGGACAGCTCGCCGCCGAGCTTGACGGTGGTGTGCACCGCCGGGCCGACCACCTTGTTGATGGTGAGCACGATCAGGCCGTCGTTGAGCAGCAGGGTATCGCCGGCCTTCACGTCGCGCGGCAGCTCCTTGTAGTCCAGGCCCACGCCTTCGATGTCGCCGGGCTCGGTGCGCGAGGCGTCGAGCACGAAGGGCATGCCGGGCTCCAGCATCACCTTGCCCTGGGCGAATTTGCCCACGCGGATCTTGGGGCCCTGCAGGTCGGCCATGATGCCCACCTCGCGGCCCGCGCGCTGGGCCGCCGCGCGCACCAGCTCGGCGCGGTCGATGTGGTCCTGGGCGGTGCCGTGCGAGAAGTTGAGCCGGACCACGTTGACGCCAGCTCGGATCATCCGCTCCAGCAGGTCGGGGTCGCTCGAGGCCGGACCCAGGGTGGCAACGATCTTGGTGGCGCGCATGGACATGATGAGAGCTGTCTCCAGAAGGGGCCGCGAGGCCGGTTTGTAATTTGGTTTCAATTATCCGTGAAACCAGTTACATCCTGGTTACGGGCGACCGCCTGTCGCTTTTGTAGGACAGCTCCGACGCCCCGAGCCGCCCTTGTCCGGTGGGGATCGGCCCCTCCCGTCCCTACAGTGGATGCCATGCGCGAAGGATGCCCTCCGGAACGCCGACGACATTCACGGAGGATCTCATGCACTTGCCCGCACCTGCCATCGTGGGTTACCTCGCGACCCTGGTGATCGCCGTCTCGGCGGCCGCCGCGCATCCGTGGTTCGACGTCGAGGCCCATTTCGTGCGCGCGGTCGCGGGCATGAACACCGCCGTCTCGGCGCTGGCCACCACGCTCACCCCTTGAGGGCTGGCGGTGTTCAGCGCCCGGCGCTGGCGAACACGTTGACCGCCGTCGCCAGCACGATCAGATTGAACGCGAACGACAACAGGGCATGCACCAGGGTGAGGTGCCGCATGCCTCGGCTTCGCACGCTCACGTCTGAAACCTGCGAGGTCATGCCGACGACCGCGCTGTAGTAGAGCAGGTCGAGGTAGTCCGGGTCCTTGCCATCCGGAAAGCCGAGCCCCCGGTCGGGCGCCCCGCGATCCGCGCGGCTGCGGTAGTACATGCGCGCGTAGTGCAGCGTGAACACGCACTGGATCAACAGCCAGGCTCCGGCCAGCGACAAGGCCATGAGGCCGAGGTTGAACGCGCGCTGCCAGCCTTGCAGCGCCTGCGTGGCCTGCACGTTCATGGCCACCGCGACCAGGCTGGCGCAGGCCGCAGCGGTGACCAGCACGAACAGCATCGCCGCACCGGGGTCCTCTCGTTGCGCGCGTTGCTGGGTGGCGGCCGCGTCCAGGCGCGCGGCAAGGTGCCAGACCAGGCCGACATAGGTGGCGCAGTACACGACCCAGGCCATCAGCCAGGGCGCCGGGCCGGGCAGGGTGGGCCAGGCGGCGCCCATGGCCCCTACAGGCACCGCAGGCAGCAAGGCCGCCGCCTGCCGCTGCCAGGCCGTGAGGTGGGTGAGCCGGTGCGGCAACACGGCGGTGGGCTTCGGGCGGGGCGCCGCCTTCAGGCCGGGGCCGCGGCAGCGGCCGGCTTGGCTGGCAGCTCGGCCTCGACCAGGGTGCCCTGGCGCGGCTCGCTGTGGACGTGCAGCTGGCCGTTGTGCAACTCCACCCGCACCCGCATGCCGAGCAGGCCGTGGTGGCCGGCGGGCACGCTGTCGATGTCAAAGCCCTGGCCATCGTCGCGCACCGAGACGCGCACCTTGTCGTCTTCCTGCGCCAGCGCCACCGACACGCGGTGGGCTCGCGCGTACTTCTGGATGTTGGTCAGGGACTCCTGCACCAGCCGGTACACGGTGAGTTCCGCGTCCTTGCCGAGTTCCACCGGCGAGAGGTGCATCTCCACCTCGATGCCCATGCGCCCGGCCGCGTCCTGGCAGAGCATTTCCAGCGCGGGGATCAGGCCGAGCTGATCCAGCGAAGACGGCCGCAGGTGTTCGATGATGCGCCGCTTGACGGCAATGCCCTCGGTCAGGCGCTGCTCGATGCTGGCCACCCGCTCCAGCACCGGAGCCGGCAGGGCCGGCACGCGGCGCAGGCGCGCAATGTCCAGCTTCATCGCGGTGAGCAGACCGCCCATCTCGTCATGCAGCTCGCGCGCCACCCGCCCGCGCTCGTCTTCCCGGGCATTGACGTGGTGGCCCGCCAGGTTGCGCAGGGCGGCGGTGCGCAGGGCCACCTGCGTGGCCAGCCGCTGGTTTTCCTCGGACTGGCGCCGGTCGTTGTCGCGCAGCTGGCGCATGAACAGGATCAGCGCCACCCAGGCGACGAGCACCAGCAGGTGGATCGCCAGGCGGTTGATCATCATGGCGTCGAACAGCGAGACGCGCGCGGTCTTCTGGATCGCGGCGGCGCGTTCGAGCACGAATTCGAACTCCTGGCGCAGTTCTGCATAGCGCAGCCGGCCCTGGTCGCTCACGGCCAGGGTCTGGGCGTCGGTGCGCCGGCCCTGCTCGATCATGCTCACCCACTGGTTCAGGGTGGCCGTGCGCTCCTCGATGCGCTTGCGCACGTTCGACACCGACACCGTGCGCTTGGGGTCCAGTTCTTCCAGGCGCCGGAAGGCGTCCTGCTGCACGCCCTCCATCTCGTTGATGGCCTCGCGGTAGTTGCTCAGGTCGGCCTGCTGGGCGCTGAGCATGAAGGCGCGCACCGCGACCTCGGCGTCGGTGAGCGCCTGCAGGGTGCGGGCCGCCTGCTGGCGCGCGTCGCTCAGCGTGATGCCCTGCATCAGCGTGGAGCGCGAGTGCTGGTAGCTGGCTTCGTTGACCACCAGCATGATCAGCGCCAGCGCCAGGATGATGGGCATCCCGAAGCGGTTGCGCGCCACGCGCTCAATGGAGGACTTGATCATCATCAGGAGGTTGTAGCACGTGGGTTGTCGGGAGGGGTGGGATGGCGCGGTCGCAAGGGCAGGCGCGCCATGACGCGGGTGCCCGAGCCGGGCACGGTGTGCACGCTGAACTGCCCGCCCAGCGACTCGATGCGGTGGCGCAGGTTTCTCAGCCCGCTGGCCGAGGTCGTGCCCTGGCGGTCGGCGAAGCCCAGTCCGTTGTCCTGCACCTCCACCACCGCGTGCGTGCCTTCCTGGGCCAGGCGCAGCGACACGGCGGTGGCCCTGGCGTGCCGCTCCACATTGGACAGTGCGCCCTGCACCACGGCGAACAACGCCTGTTCGGACGGCACGTCCAGTGTCACGGGCATGAAGGCCAGTTCGATGGTCACGCCCGTCTGGCGCTCGAACTCGGTGGCGCGGTGTTCGATGGCGGCCTGCAGGCCCAGGTTGTGCAGGGCCGATGGCATGAGCTCTTCCATCATGCGCCGCTTCATGACGATGCCCTCGTCCAGCGCGGAACTCAGGTGGCGCAGGCGCTCGGTCACCTCGGGGTCGGTGGTGTGCAGCGAGTGGCGCAGCCGCGTGAGGTCGAGCTTGGCGGCGGTGAGCAGGCCGCCCAGGTCGTCGTGCAGCGCACGCGCCAGGCCGCTGCGCTCGCCATCGCGCATCTCCTGAAGGCCCAGGTTGAGCTGCGCGAGTTCTTCGGTGCGCAACCGCACCTGGCTCTCCAGCGAGTCGCGCTCCATCTGCAGGTGGCGGGCGTGCTCGATCTGACTCTTCTGCAGCGCGGCGTTCTTGCGCAGGAAGAACACATAGGCCAGCAGGCTCAGCAGGGTCAGGCCGTACACGCCGACGCGGCCGGCGGCCAGCGTGCGGTGGATGGCCGCGCGCTCGATGCCCAGGCGGCGCTCTTCGGTGACCGTCAGGACATCGGCCACGCGGCGCACCCCCTCCATCTTCTCCCGGCCGATGTCGGTGAGCATCAGCCCATGCCAGGCGGCATGCGAGCCGGCGTTGTACAGGGAGATGGTCTCGGTGACCTCCGAGATCTTTTCACTCGCGCGCTCCTGCAGGCTGTCCACCAGGCGCAGCAGGTCGGGGTCGCTGCGGTAGTGCTCGCGCAGGCGGTTGATGGCGTGGGCGATGTCGGTTTCGGCGGCCTGGTAGGGATCGAGGTACTGCGGGCGGCCGGTGAGCAGATAGCCGCGCTGGGCGGTTTCCATGTCGAGCAGCCGGCGCACCACGGTCTGGATGGCGTTGCGCGCGGTGTCGCGCGCGCCCAGGCTGGCCAGGGATTCCAGCGCGCGCCGGTAGGTCCATTCCGACCCTCCCAGCACCCCCAAGGCCAGCAACACCGCCACCGCGATGGCCAGCGGGGTGCGCCAGCGCGCGCGCTGCCCTGGGAGGGGAGGGGGCGAGGGCATCGGAGGGGCGGGCCGGACCTATTGGAGACCGCCCGGCGCGGTGGCCGTGCCGTCGGAAATGCGTTCGCAATAGGCGATCAAGTCGTCCAGCTCGCACGACTTGTCGAACACGCGGTCCGCCCCCAGCAGGGCGCAGCGCTTGCGGATGTCGGGTGTGGCGTAGTTGGTAAGCACCACCCGGCGCGCCGGGACGTTGGACTCCTGGGCGGCCTTGAGCACACCCAGGCCAGAGCCGGTGACCAGGAAGATGTCGATGATCATGAGGTCGAAACGGTCCCCCTGGCGCAGCCAGTGCACGGCCGTCTCTTCGTCGCGGGCGTGACCGACCACTTCCACGTTGGCCAGCTCTTCCAGCGTGGACACAAGGTTTTCGTAGATGACCTTGTTGTCTTCAACGATGTAGGTTCTGAGCGGCGACATGGGCAGGCGGGCGTGAGCGTTCCAAGGATTTCAGGCGCGGTTGGAGCATTCAGGATGCCTCAAGCACAAACGCGGCCATCTTGCCGCGTCTGCGCGCTCGCGCGCCTTCACGGCCGCTGATTTTCGTGTAGGCGGAGTCCTACACGCAGCGGCCGTTGGTCGGGATCAGCGGACCACGATGTCGTTCTTCACCGATTTCACCCCTTGAACTTCACGGGCAAGTCGTTCGGCGGCGCTCTTTTCAGCGGCGGACTTGGCGAAGCCCGAGAGCTGCACGGTGCCGTTGAGCGTCTCCACGTTGATGGAGGTCGCGGCCACGACCGGATCCTTGGCGTAGGCGGCCTTCACCCGGGTGGTGATGGTGGCGTCGTCGACGTAAGCGCCAACGGTCTGTTGGTCGCGGGCCACGGCGCAGCCGGTGACCTGAACGACGGCGGTGGCGGCGGCAATGGCCAGCAGGGCGTGTGACAGTTTCATGGGGGTTCTCCTCGGGGGTTGGGTTGTTGGAGCGACCGGGCGCCTGGGTATTCAGGGCGCGCCGGTCGCGGTGGTGGTCGGTTGAAGCTCAGATGGAGATGAATGGGCCGGGGGCGGGTCAGCCCTTGGCCTCGACGGTCAGGCGATTTTCCACCTTCACCACGCCTTCGACGGCGGCGGCCAGGACGGTCGCGCGATCTCGGGCAGCAGGGTCGGGGGCGGTGCCCTTGAGTTCGACGTGGCCATTGGTGGTGTCCACGTCGATCTTGAGCGCGCTCAGTTGCGAGTCGCCAGCCAGGGCGGCATTCACCTTGGCGGTGATGGCGACGTCGGCGGCGCCCATGGCGATCTTGTCGGCGGCTTCGTTGCCGGCGGCCTTCACGTCCTGTGCGGCGTTGTTGGCATCCGCGCGCATTTCAGCGCTGGCTGCCTGGGACTGTTCCACCGTGCTGTCCATGCGCTGGCCCACGGTCTGATCTTCCTTCTGGCCACAGGCCACGATCAGGCTGGTGGCCATGGCGGCTGCGGCAAGGGCCGCGAGTCGGGTGTTGCGTTTCATGATGTTGTCCTTTCAGATCGCCGGCCACGCCGGCGAAGTGGATTGATGCAGGTCGCAGGTCAGTGCGGCTTGCGGTCGTTGGGGGTTTCGAACCAGTCGTCGCTCACGCGGCGCTCCCAGTCCGCCACCTGGCGCTCGGCTTCGTCCTTGGCCACGCCGTAGCGCTCCTGGATCTTGCCGGTGAGCTGTTCACGGCGGCCGGCCACGACGTCGAAGTCGTCGTCGGTGAGCTTGCCCCACTGCTCGACCATCTTTCCCTTGACTTGCTTCCAGTTGCCTTCGATGCGATCCCAGTTCATGGCGACTCCTTGTGTTGGGTTGCAGGTACCGGTCAGAAGACCGTGGAGACAATGTAGGAAATCCAGGGCTCGGCGGATGTCGGGCGGCGGGCCGAGCGCGTGTAGGACATGGCCGAT
Organism: Hydrogenophaga sp.; assembly: GCF_026125825.1. Lineage (GTDB taxonomy): Bacteria > Pseudomonadota > Gammaproteobacteria > Burkholderiales > Burkholderiaceae_C > Hydrogenophaga. The sequence continues at coordinate 18,903 of NZ_JAHCKK010000071.1, forward strand.
GCGCGGGAGCGGGTTGTAGGAGCCGTCTGACTGCCCCGGGGCGGCGGGCCTGTTAAATTGCTTGCGGCCCATTCAAGAGAGGCATCAAGGACACCATGATCAAAGTCGGAATCGTCGACGACCACGCCATCGTGCGCTCAGGCCTGCGCCAGTTCCTGAGCGAACACGTGGACCTGAAAGTGACGGGCGAGGCCAACAACGGCCGTGAAGCCCTCGAACTCGTGCGCGGGGGCGAGGTGGATGTGCTGCTGATGGACATCTCCATGCCCGACCACAGCGGCGTGGACGCGCTGCAGGCCATCAAGGCGCGCTTTCCCGACCTGCCGGTGCTCATCCTCAGCGGCTTTCCCGAAGCCCAGTACGCGACCACGCTGCTGCGCTACGGCGCCAGCGGCTACCTCAACAAGGACTGCGCGCCCGACGACATCGTCACCGCCATCCGCACCGTGGCACGAGGCAGGCGTTACATCAGCCCGGCCGTGGCCGAGCTGCTGGCCGACAACGCCGCGGGCGACGCCGAGCGCCCGCCGCACGAGCTGCTGTCCGAGCGCGAGCTGCAGGTCTTCCTGCGGCTGGCCAAGGGCGAGACCATCGGCAACATGGCCGAGTCCATGTTCCTGAGCATCAAGACCGTGAGCACCTACCGCACGCGCGTGCTGGAAAAACTCAAGCTCACCAGCAACAGCGACCTGACCTACTACGCGCTCAAGAACGGCCTGATCCAGTAGCCGGCCCCGGCGCGAGGTGTCGGTGCCGTCCTACGACACGACGGCGTTGGGGCTTGCAGCCTGGCCGAGCTCCCCTCACTACAGTGGAGCCATCACAACGGTGGTCGTTGTGAACCCACCAAAAGGCCGGACCACCGGCCTCACACAGGAGCCCACCATGCTGCACTACGCCGTGGTTTTCTTTGTCATCGCCCTGATTGCCGCTGTCCTGGGCTTCGGCGGCATTGCTGCAAGCGCGGCAGGCATCGCCAAGCTGCTCTTCGTGGTCTTCCTGGTGATGGCCCTGGCCTCGATCGTCATCGGTCTGATCCGAAAGCGCTGACGGGCCGCTGACGGGCTTTTGGCCCGGGGCCACGACAAGGGCCCGCCCGGTTCACGCCGGGCGGGCCCTTTCCTTTTCCCATGGGGCAGCCCTCACGGAGCGCTGCCCACGCGCCACACCGCATTGCCGACGTCGTCGGCCACCAGCAGACCTCCGCGCCGGTCGATCGCCACGCCCACCGGCCGGCCCTGCGCCTTGCCATCGGCCTTGAGGAAACCGGTCAGCACGTCGATCGGCATGCCCGCCGGGCGACCGGCCTGGAAAGGCACGAAGATCACCTTGTAGCCGCTGTGCGGCGCCCGGTTCCACGAGCCGTGCTGGCCAATGAACATGCCCTCGCCTGCGAACGGCGCGGGCAGGGCGCTGCCACTCGACGACGCCAGGCCCAGCGACGCGGTGTGCGGGCCCAGGGCGTAGTCCGGCACGATCGCCTTGGCCACCAACGCGGGCTGTGGCGGCTTCACGCGCGCGTCCACGTGCTGGCCGAAATAGCTGTAGGGCCAGCCGTAGAAGCCGCCGTCGCGCACCGAGGTGAGGTAGTCGGGCACCAGGTCGCTGCCAAGCTCATCGCGCTCGTTCACCACCGTCCACAAGGTGCGGCCCGAGGCGTCCCAGGCCATGCCCACCGGGTTGCGCAGACCGGTGGCGAAGAGGCGGTGCGCGCCCGTGGCCACGTCCACCTGCCAGATCGCCGCACGGCCCTCTTCGGCCGCCATGCCGCGCTCGCCCACGTTGCTGTTGGAGCCCACGCTCACATAGAGGCGCTGGCCATCCGGGCTGGCGATCAGCCCCTTGGTCCAGTGGTGGTTGATGCCCGCGGGCAGGGCCACCAGCGGGGTGCCGGGCGCGCCGATGGAGGTGTCGCCCTCTCGGTACGGGAAGCCGAGCACCGCGTCGGCGTTGGCCACGAAGAGACGATCGCCCACCAGCGCCATGCCAAAGGGCGAGTGCAGGCCGCTGAGCAGCACCGAGCGGAACTCGGCCACACCGTCGCCGTCGGCATCGCGCAGCAGCGTGATGCGGTTCGCGCTGGGCACGGCCGCGCCCGCGCGCTTCATGAACAGCCCGGTCACCCAGGCCTTGACACCCCCGCCGCTGCCGGGCGGTCGGGGTGGCGCGGCCGACTCCGCGACCAGCACATCGCCATTGGGCAGCACGAGCATCGAACGCGGATGGTCAAGCCCTTCGGCAAAGCGCGC
>NZ_JAHCKK010000072.1 GCF_026125825.1 Hydrogenophaga sp.
ATTGGCCAGCACCCATTCGCGGATCTTGGCGGATTCGGTGGCGGTGGGCTGGCGGCCGTTCTCGGCTTCGAACTTCTCCAGGTTCTGGTCGATCGCGGTGTTCATGAACATCGCCAGGATGCTGGGCGCCGGGCCGTTGATCGTCATCGAGACCGAGGTGGCCGGGTGGCAGAGGTCAAAGCCGCTGTAGAGCACCTTCATGTCGTCCAGCGTGGCGATGCTCACGCCCGAGTTGCCCACCTTGCCGTAGATGTCGGGGCGCGGGTCGGGGTCGTTGCCGTAGAGCGTGACCGAGTCGAAGGCGGTGGACAGGCGTTTGGCGGCCATGCCTTCGGAGAGCAGCTTGAAGCGGCGGTTGGTGCGGAAAGCGTCGCCCTCGCCCGCGAACATGCGCGTGGGGTCTTCGCCCTCGCGCTTGAAGGCGAAGGTGCCCGCGGTGTACGGGAAGCTGCCCGGCACGTTGTCCAGCATCAGCCATTTCAGGATCTCGCCGTGGTCTTCGTACTTGGGCAGTGCGACCTTGCGAATGACGGTGCCCGAGAGGCTCTTCGTCGTCAGCGCGGTGCGGATCTCCTTGTCGCGGATCTTCACCACGTACTCGTCGCCCGCATAGGCCTTCTGCATGTCGGGCCACTGGGCGAGCAGCTTGCGCGCGGCGGGGTCCTGGTCGAGCTCGCGCAGCTGGGCCAGGTCGATCACCGCCTCGGCGGCGCGCGCGCGTTCAGGCTTGTCCTTGCGCAGCATGGCCGCCGTGGCGTTGAGTTGCTGGATCTCGCGCGCCAGGCGCGACTGCTCGATGGCCTTCCTCTTGTAGCCGCGCACCGTGTCGCTGATCTCGGCCAGGTAGCGCGTGCGCGCAGGTGGCACGATGGGCGTCTGGTTGGTGCTGTGGCGCACCTGGACGGCGGGCAGGCGCCCTTCCTGCAGCGGCAGGCCGAGTTCGCCCAGGCGAAGCTTCAGGGCCTGGTAGAGCGCGGTCACGCCGTCGTCGTTGAAGCGCGCGGCCATGGTGCCGAACACGGGCATCTGGTCTGGCGGGGTGCTCCAGGCTTCCTGGTTGCGCTGCACCTGCTTGGCCACATCGCGCAGCGCATCGAGCGCGCCCTTGCGGTCGAACTTGTTGATGGCCACGAAGGCGGCGAAGTCCAGCATGTCGATCTTCTCGAGCTGGCTGGCCGCGCCGAACTCCGGCGTCATCACATACATGGGCACATCCACGTGCGGCACGATGGCCGCGTCGCCCTGGCCGATGCCCGAGGTCTCGACCACGATCAGATCGAAGCCGGCGCATTTGCAGGCCGCGATCACGTCGGGCAGGGCGGCGCTGATTTCGCTGCCGAAGTCGCGCGTGGCCAGACTGCGCATGTACACGCGCTGGCCCTGGCCCCAGGGGTTGATGGCGTTCATGCGGATGCGGTCGCCCAGCAGCGCGCCGCCACTCTTGCGGCGCGAGGGGTCGATGGAGATCACGGCCACGCGCAGCCGGTCGTCCTGGTCCAGCCGCAGGCGGCGGATGAGTTCGTCGGTCAACGAGGACTTGCCCGCGCCGCCCGTGCCGGTGATGCCGAGCACCGGCACTTGCTTCGTGCTGGCCTGCTCGCGCAGGGCGCAGACGATGGCCGCGTCGGCGCTGCCATTCTCCAGCACGGTGATGAGCTGGGCCAGCGCGCGCCAGTTCATCTCGCCCTGGCCCTCGATGGCCGCCAGCGACCGGGGCGCGTAGGGGCTGAGGTCGCGGTCGCAGCGCATCACCATCTCGCCGATCATGCCGGCCAGGCCCATCTTCTGGCCATCCTCGGGGCTGTAGATGCGCGTCACGCCGTAGTCCTGCAGTTCACGGATCTCGGCTGGCACGATCACGCCGCCGCCGCCGCCAAACACCTGGATGTGTTCGCCGCCCCGGCTCTTGAGCAGGTCCACCATGTACTTGAAGTACTCCACATGGCCGCCCTGGTAGGAACTGATGGCGATGCCTTGCGCGTCTTCCTGCAGCGCGGCGGTCACCACCTCGTCCACCGATCGGTTGTGGCCCAGGTGGATCACCTCGGCGCCCATGCCCTGCAGGATGCGCCGCATGATGTTGATGGCCGCGTCGTGCCCGTCGAACAGGCTGGCGGCGGTGACGAAACGCACCTTGTGCGTGGGGCGGTAGCTGGCCAGTGCCTGGTACTCGGCGGCGAGGTTGCTCATGGTGTCTCTCTCTGGGGGCGGATGGCGGAAAGTCTCACTCGATGCGCAGGCCGGCCAATGCGGGTTGGGGCGGCGGGTAACGCAGGTCAAGGGCCTTGAGGGTGTCGCGCACGATGGTCGCGATCATCAGATTGCGGTGGGTCTTGGAGTTGGCCGGGACCACGTTCCAGGGGGCCCAGGGGGTGCTGGTCCTGGCCAGCAACGCTTCGTACGCGCGCTGGTAGTCGGTCCATTGCTTGCGCACGTCGAGGTCGCCCCCGCTGAACTTCCAGTGCTTGGTCGGGTCGTCCACGCGCTCCTGGAGGCGCTGGCGCTGCTCGTCGCTGCCGATGTGCAACATGAACTTCAGGATCACGGTGCCGGTCTCGGCGAGCAGGCGCTCGAAGTCGTTGATGTGCGCATAGCGCTGGGCGGTCTGGGCGGGCGTGATCCAGCCATTGACCACGGGCACCAGCACGTCTTCGTAGTGGCTGCGGTTGAAGACCATGGTCTCGCCGGCGCCCGGCATTTTCTGGTGGATGCGCCAGAGGTAGTCGTGGTCGCGCTCGACCTCGGTGGGTGCTTTCCAGCCCACGGTGTGCACGCCCAGCGGGCTGGTGCGCGAAAACACACCACGCACGGCGCCGTCCTTGCCTGCGGTGTCGGTGCCTTGCAGCAGCACCAGCAGCTTGAAGCGGCGGTCGGCATAGAACAGGTCCTGCAGCCCGTCGAGCTCCTCGGCGATGGCCTGCACGCTGGCCTGGTCGGCCGCCTTGTCGCCGCTGGAGAAGGGCTTGGCGTCGGGCTTGAGCTTCTTGAGCGACACCTTGGTGATGGGCGCACCCTCGGCCACGGGTTCGATCTGCCAGTCGCGCCACACGACGTTCTTGCCCGCGCGCAGGGCGGCGCGCGGAAAGGGCAGGGAGGCGTCGTTCAGGCGGGGCATGCGGTCTCCAGCGGGGGGGGGCTCGGACACGATTCTTCGCGCATCCGGTCAATTGACGTTTACGTAAACGTAATATAACCCGTTTCCCCGGAAAAAGAAGGGGCGCCGAAGCGCCCCTTGGGAGTGAGACCGCAGCCTTGCGGATCACTTGTAAAGCAGCTGAGGCAGCCACAGGCCGATGCCTGGGAAGGTGTACAGCAGCACGATGGCCAGGATCTGGATGCCCATGAAGGGCAGCATGCCCAGGAAGATCTGGTTGAGCGTGACGTGGGGCGGGCTCACCCCCTTCAGGTAAAAGGCGGCCATGGCCACTGGCGGGCTGAGGAACGCGGTCTGCAGGTTCAGCGCCACCAGCAGGCCGAAGAACAGGGGGTCCACGTCGAAGTGGGCCAGCAGCGGTATGAAGATGGGCATGAAGATCACGATGATCTCGGTCCATTCCAGCGGCCAGCCGAGCAGGAAGATGATGATCTGCGTCATCACCAGGAACTCGATCTTGGTGAGTTCCATGCTGAGCACCCACTGCTCCACCAGCGCCTGCCCGCCCAGCAGCGCAAACGCGGCCGAGAAAATGGCCGAGCCCACGAACAGCCAGCACACCATGGCCGAGGTCTTGGCCGTGAGGTACACCGATTCCTTGAGCACCGCCATGTTGAGCCGCCGGTAGGCCGCCGCCAGCAGCATGCCGCCCAGGGCCCCCATGGCCGCGGCTTCGGTGGGCGTGGCCAGGCCCAGCACGATCGACCCCAGCACGCTCAGGATCAGCAGCACCAGCGGGAAGAACGAAGCCAGCAGCATCTTGAAGATTTCAAGGCGGGCGAAGCTGAGGAACAGGTAGAAGAGAGTGACGAGCGCGCCGGTCACCGCGAACACCACCCACCACCAGGTGGGGGCGGGCTGCGTCGTGGCCGCTTCTTCCACCGCGACCGCTTCCCCTGCGGCGGCGGCGGCCGGTTCGCTGGCCACCGGCTCGCGGGCAGCTTCGGCCCCGGGGGGCGCCTGCAGGCCACCGGCGGCCTCAGGCACATCGGGGTCCGCCGGGGGTTCGGCCAGTCCGCCCGATTCGGAGGGGGGCTCGGCCAGGCCGCCTTCGGCTGGCGGTTCGGCCAGGCCGCCGCTCTCGGGCGCGCTGGAGCGGCTGGCGCCAATTTCCTCGATCTCGTACACCGCCTCGGCCGTCACCGTGGTGACCGCCTGGTAGCTCGGAATCATCACCGCCGCAAAGATCAGCGCGGGCAGCGCGGCCATGCCGATCTGCTTGAGCAGGTGCGACAGGGGCACGTCGGCATTGCGCCGGCCCTTGAGCAGGCCCAGCACCGCGTGGGCGGTGGGGTCGGTCGTCAGGCGCTGCGTCAGCGTGGGCAGGTGGACCCGGCGCTCTTCGGCGCTCAGCGGTGGCGCCCATTGCGGCTTGAGTTTGGCCACGACGATCACGTACAAGATGTACAGGGAGGCCAGCATCAGCCCGGGGAAGAAGGCCCCCGCGTACAACTGCACCACCGACACGCCCGCCGTGGCGCCGTAGACGATCAGCAGCACCGAAGGCGGGATCAGGATGCCCAGGCAGCCGCCGGCCGTGATGGCGCCGGCCGCCAGGGGCACGCTGTAGCCTGCACGCAGCATGGCCGGCAGGGCGAGCAGCCCCATCAGCGTCACGACCGCGCCGACGATGCCGGTGGCCGTGGCGAAGATGGTGCAGGTCACCAGCGTGGCCACCGCCAGCGCGCCGGGCAACCGGGCCATGGCCAGGTGCATGCTCTTGAAGAGCGACTCGATCAGGTTGGCGCGCTCCACCAGGTAGCCCATGAAGACGAACAGCGGGATGGCGATGAGCACGTCGTTGGACATGGTCTTGTAGGCCGACTGCACCATCAGGTCGAGCGTGTGCGTGACGTCCCTGTCGTAGGCCAGCCAGGTGAACAGCATGCCCATCCCCATGAGCGTGAACGCGGTGGGAAAGCCCAGCATGATCGCGACCACCACCAGCGAGAGCATCAACAGGCCCAGGTGGCCCTGGGTGATGGTTTCGGCGCGCAGCAGCACCACGGCCGCCAGGACCACGATGAGGGCCATGAAGCTCAGGCCGAACCAGAGTTCCTTGCGCAGCTTCATGGCTTCTTCTCCTGGGCGACGACCACGGCGTCGAGTGCGGCGATGTCTGCGTCTTTCACGTTGACCATTTCCTTGAGTTTTTCGACGTCGACTTCCTGCACGTCGTCCTCGCGCGCCGGCCACGCGCCGGTCTGGATGCACTGGACACAGCGCACGATCTCCACCAGGCCCTGCAGCAGCAGCGTGACGCCCGCCAGCGGAATCACGTACTTGAAGGGGTACAGCGGCAGCGGGTCGGCCGAGAAGGTCTGCTCCCGGATCGCGAGCGATTCACCCGCGTAGATCCAGCCCGCCCAGGTCAGCGCAACGATGCCGGGCAGGAAAAACACGATGTACAGCACCAGGTCCACGGTGGCCTGGGTGCGGGGCTGGAAGAAGCCATACAGCACGTCGCCACGGACGTGCCCGTTCTTGGACAGCGTGTACGCCCCCGCGGTCATGAACATGGTGCCGTACAACATGATCTGGGCGTCCAGCACCCAGGCATGGGGCTCGTTGAGCACGTAGCGCGAAAACACCTCCCAGCTGATCAGCAGCGTCAGCAGGAGGGCGCACCAGGCAAAGACCTTGCCGATCAGCGTCGACAGCCGATCAATGGTCCACAGGATGGATTGCATCGTCATTCCTCAACCGGCGCCGTGAAGCGGGCAAAAAAGAGGGGCATCGCGCCGGCGCCATGCCCCTCGTCCCGGCCTTCGGGCCTCAGCTCTTCTTGGCGAAGTAGTGGTTGAAGGCCATCTTGAAGTCGACCGTGTAGTCGTTCTGCCATTGGCCCGCGCGCTGCGCGAAGGCCTTCTGCGAGTCGAGGACCTTCTTGAACAAGGGGTTCTCGGCCGCCTTCTTGGCGATGGTCTTGTCCCAGGAGGCCAGCTGGGCGCGCAGGATCGGGTCAGGCGTCTTGTAGAACTTCACGCCGCTCTTCTTGAGGGCTTCGTAGTCCTGCGAGTTGCGGTCGATGGCCTTCCAGCTCATGTCGGCGCTCGAAGCTTCCGCTGCGTACTCGATGATCGAGCGGAGTTCGGCCGGCAGGGCATTGAGCTTGGTCTTGTTGAACAGGATCTCGAACTGCTCGCCCGACTGGTGGAAGCTCTGCAGCATGCAATTCTTGGCCACGTCGGGAAAGCCCAGCACGCGGTCGCTGGACGCGTTGTTGAACTCGGCCGCATCGATCAGGCCGCGGTCCAGCGCCGGCACGATCTCGCCACCGGGCAGCGGGTTGACGGCGGTGCCCATGTCGGTGAACACGTCCACCGCCAGGCCCACGGTGCGGAACTTCAGGCCCTTCATGTCGGCGACCTTGGACACCGGCTTCTTGAACCAGCCCAGCGGCTGGCAGGGCATGGGGCCGTACAGGTAGGACACCACGTCCAGGTTCAGGCTCTTGTAGATTTCTTCCATCAGCGCCTTGCCGCCGCCGTACTTGTGCCAGGCCAGCACCATGTTGGCGTCCATGCCGTAGCCCGGGCCCGAACCCCACAGGGCCAGGGCGGAGTTCTTGCCATACCAGTAGGCCACCACACCGTGGCCGCCGTCGAGCGTGCCCTTGGCGACCGCATCCAGCAACTGGAAAGCCGGCACCACCGAACCCGCTGGCAGCACTTCGATCTTCAGACGGCCGCCGGCCATGTCGTTGACCTTCTTGGCGAAGTCGCCCGCGTACTCGTGGAAGATGTCCTTGGCCGGCCAGGTGCTCTGAAAGCGCAGCGTGGTGGTCTGCGCCGTGGCGATCATGGGCACGGACATGGCTCCGGCTGCAACGGCAGCGCCCTTGAGCATGCCTCGGCGCGAAGTGACGGTCTTCTTGTCAGTCATCTGTTGTCTCCAGTCGGGTTGATGAGCCGCTGATGATGCGCCCAAGGTGCCTCCGGGAAGCGCAGGGTTTTCACCGACCAGTGAATCACGCGGGTCCGCAAACCCTTGTTTTTGGCTGCGCCGGCACCAAAAATGGGCATGAAAATATCTTCACGCCTTGTTGAAAATCCATGAGGGCCGACCTCGGGCATGATGGCCGATCCACCCCATTCCACTTGCGTTTTCCCATGAAACCGATCCAGCTGTTCGACCCCGCCTCCAGCACCTACACCTATGTGCTGTTCGACCAACTCAGCCGCGACGCGCTGCTCATCGACCCGGTGGACGAGCAGATCGAGCGCGATCTCGCGACGCTGCGGGAGTACGGCCTCAAGCTGGCCTGGACGGTGGAAACCCACGCCCATGCCGACCACATCACCAGCGCCGGCCGCCTGGCCGAGCTGGCCGGCGCCAAGACCGCCGCGCCCCTGGGATGCGGCATCGGCACCGCGGGCGTGCAGCTCCAGGACGGCGACACCCTGAAATTCGGTGGCGAGGTGCTCAAGGCCTTGCACACGCCCGGCCACACGGCCGGCAGCATGAGCTTTCTGTGGCGCGACCACGTCTTCACCGGCGACACGCTGCTCATCAACGGCTGCGGCCGCACCGATTTCCAGTCGGGCAGCGCCGAGGACCTCTACCGCAGCCTGACCCAGGTGCTGTTCAACCTGCCAGACGACACCACCGTCTGGCCCGGCCATGACTACCAGGGCCGCTCGTGCTCCACCATCGGGCGCGAGAAGACCAGCAATGCGAGGGTGGCGGGCAAGACCGAGGCCGAGTTCGTGGACCTGATGAACTCGCTCAACCTGCCGCGCCCCCGGCGCATCGATGAGGCCGTTCCCGCCAACCTGAGCTCCGGCCTGCGGCACGACGCCGACGGCGCGCTGCAGATGCAGCCCCAGCCGGCCGCGGGCGCCCATCAGGGCACCTACGCCGGCGATGTGTCGCCCGAGCTGGCCTGGCGCTGGGTCCAGAGCGGCGAGGCCGTGCTGGTGGACGTGCGGACCGACGCGGAGCGGGAATGGGTGGGTTTTGTGCCGGGCGCGGTGCCCGTGGCCTGGAAGCAGTGGCCCGGCATGGCGCTGAACCCCGGCTTTGACGAGCAGGTGCGGGAGGCGGCCGGCGGCAAGAAGCTGGTGCTGCTGTGCCGCAGCGGCGTGCGCTCCATCGCCGCGGCCAAGCGGGCCACCGAACTCGGCCTGGAGGCCTACAACATCCTCGAGGGCTTCGAGGGCGATCCCGATGCCGACGCCCACCGGGGGCGCAAAGGGGGATGGCGCTTGCGCCAACTGCCCTGGCGCCAGAACTGAGCCCGTTCCGTCCCCGGGGTGTGGCGGTGGCGCGTCGCCGCCTGTCGGCATAGAGACACGAAACTTGAGAAGAAAGCCTCATATCCCCTGTCAAACCTGACAGGGGTCGTGTGATTTTTCACGGATTTCTTTTTTTAATGGGATTTTCTATCCGATAAGGGGAATCCCATGGAAACGCTGGAACGCGCTCAAGAGGCCGCCTTCAAAAACCCACCGCTGGCCGCCACACTGGTCCAGCGCATGGAACGTGACTTCAAACCCCGATGGGAAGGCAACTGGGGCGGCAAATTCGTGCTGCACGGTTCGTCGCCCGGCCCCAACGCGGTGCGCCTCGATGGCAACGACTACCTCAGCGTGACGGGCCACCCGAGCATTGTGGCGGCCCAGGTCGAGGCCATCACCAAGTCCAGCGAGTTTGTGGTTCAGTCGGGTGTGTTCCTCCTGCAGCAGCACCCCACCCGCGCGCTGGAGATGGCCCTGGCGGGCTGGGTTGGCAAGGAAGACGCCTTTGTCTGCCAGTCCGGCTACTCGGCCAATGTCGGCCTGCTGCAGTCCATCGCGGACGCAAAGACCCCGGTTTACCTGGACACCCAGGCCCATGCGTCCCTGTGGGAAGGCGCCCACGCCGCGCGCGCACCGGCCTTCGCTTTCCGCCACAACGACGCGGCCCACCTGGACAAGATCATGGCCAAGAACGGCCCGGGCGTGGTGGTGGTGGATTCGGTCTACAGCACCACCGGCTCGGTGTGCCCGCTGGAGGCCATGATCGAAGTCGTCGAGAAGCACGGCAGCATGATCCTGGTCGACGAGTCGCATTCCCTGGGCACGCACGGCCCGGGCGGCGCGGGCCTGTGCGCCGAACTCGGCCTGACAGACCGGGTGCACTTCATTTCCGCCAGCCTGGCCAAGTCGGTCGCGGGCCGCGCCGGGTTCTTCACGGCGCCGGCCAGCATGCGCTACTACATCCTGAGCTCGAGCTTCCCGAACATCTTCAGCTCCTGCCTGCTGCCCCATGAGATCGCCGGGCTTCGGGCCACGGTGGAGGTGCTGCAGAAGGCCGATGACGAGCGGGCCCGCCTCAAGGCCATCACCCGCCGCGTGCGCGACACCCTGGGCGGCCTGGGCTACTGGATCCACCAGGGCACCGAACAGATCATCTCGCTCGAAGCCGGCACCGAGCCGGACACCATGCGCCTGCGCGACGAGTTGGAGAAGCGCGGCGTGTTCGGCGCGATCTTCTGCGCCCCGGCCACCAGCAGCAAGCGCGCCCTGGTGCGCCTCACGCTCAACGCCGCCCTCACGGAGGCCGAGCTGGAGCACCTGGAGGCGGTGGCGCGCGAGATCGCGCCGATCGTCAAACCCTGGGATTGGCCCTGTGCGCGGCGCGCCCGAGTGCAGGCCGGCGCGCAGGAGCAGGAGGCGCTGGCGGCTTAGGGCCGGCAGGCCCTAAGTGTCGTGAACCTCGCGCCCGCCCTGGGCTTCCAGAAAATGCCGGTAGGCATAGATGGGCTGGGGCAGGTCGGCGCGGTCCAGGCTGAACAGGGCGCCGGAGAGCACGCCGTCGTCCCCCACCGGGAAAGCCTGCGCGGTCCGCACGGGGCCCCGCAGGCCCATCTGCTGGTGCAACTCCACGGCGGCCAGCCGTTGCCCTGCCTGCACGGCGCGCACGGCATCGAAGCCCAGCCCGGCCGAGCCCGCGAGTTCCGCCAGATCGGGCAGGCTGGCGGTGGGTTCGAGCTGCAGCCAGTGGCAATTGCCCATGGAGTCCAGACCGACCAGGCCGAAGGGCTCGCCCAGCACCACGTACTCCACCCAGTGCTGCTCGGTGTAGGCACGCAGCGCCTGCGCCACCGACGGGATCTGCAGCATGGACTGCTGCGCGGGGCGCAGGGCGGCTCGCCACAGCGTGTTGAGCCGGGGGTGCGGCGTCTGTGACAGCTTGCGCAGCACGCCCAGCAGGTGGCGCGTGATGTCCGTGGTCTGCTTGGGCACGAACTGGTCGATCAGGCCATTGTTGAAGGCCTGAATGGCGATCTGTTCGTCCGCCTGGCCCGTCAGCAGCACGCGCGAGCCCGGCCAGTCGAGCAGGGTGTTGAGCACCCGCAGGCCGTCGGTGCCGGGCATGGCGTAGTCCACCACGCAGATCTGGGCGAGTTCATAGCGCGCGGTGCTCACGGCCCAGTACCGCAGCACTTGCGGCAGCAGCGGCTGGCCCTGGCGCCAACGCTCGATCATCTGCAGCTGGGCCATGGCGTCGGCCTCCCAGCGCGCGGGCTCGTTCTGCATGCGGGCCGCGAAGCCTGAAGGACGGGAATAGAGCTCCACCTGCCAGTGCGAGGGAATGACCATCCCCAGCATTTCCAGGTAGTCGGTGTCGTCGTCCAGGAAGAGGACGCCGCCAGGGCGGTGAAAGAGTGAGATTGTCAATGCCATCGTGGTCAGCCTGACACGGCCAGGGTCTGGGCCGCAGATGTGTTGAGGGGGAGGTCGATCATGAAGACCGCGCCCAGCCCCGGTTGAGAGTGCACGCTGAGGCGGCCATGGGCGGCCTCGACCACGTTCTTGCAGAAAGTCAGGCCCAGCCCGTTGCCGGCCCCGCTCTGGGTGGAGAAGAAGGGTTCAAAAATGCGCTGCTGCTGCTCGTGGGTGATGCCGATGCCGTCGTCCGACACGGCGATGCGGCCTTTGCCATGGTGCAGGCCCACGTCCACCCGAAGGTCGCCCGGGCTGGGGGCCGTGCTGGCCGCAGCCAGCGCGTGCAAGGCATTCTTGATGAGGTTGGTGAGCACCTGGGCAAACAGCGGACGGGAGGCCGAAAAGCAGAAGTCGCTCTGGATGTGCACCTGAACGCAGTCGCGTTCTCTTGAGGAGCGGTAGGGGTACTGGTTCACCACCTCCTGCACCAACTCTGCCGCCATGATGAGCGACTGCTCGCGCGGCAGGCGCATCAGCTGCGCATTGGAAATCTGCGTGTCGATCTGGCGGTTCATGCTGCGCACCAGGTTCTGCAGCCGTGTGGCCAGTTCTTCGAGTTTCTTGCGCTTGGGGTCCGGGATGTCGTGCTGCACCAGGTTGCGCAGCACGTCGCCCATGAGGTTGACCGTGGCCAGCGGCGTGCGCAGTTCGTGCGCCATCACGCCCATGGTGCTCAAGGTGTTGAGCAGGCGGGCGCGGCGCAGGTTGGCGCTGGAGAAACCGAGCATCAGGCCCATCAGCCAGGCGAAGGTGATCACCACCAGGTTGGCCATGGGCTCCTCGAACGGCCGGGTGCTGCCGCCATAGAACTCCGCCGTGACCCAGCCCGCGATGCCGCCCGTGATCAGGCCGAGCGTGGCCAGGCGCCAGTCGGTGGCGTGGTAATAAATGAGGATCATCGCCGCGACGCTGCCCAGCCAGGCAGCGTTGCCTCCGTTCATCCAGTACATCCAGGTGAAGAACCAGGGCAGCTGGATCCAGGTGGCCAGGCTGAAGAGGCGGCCACTTTCCGTGGCCGACGGATCGCGCGAAATGCGGGGCAGCACATAGATGAGGGCCAGGAAGGCCATCACCAGGCGGGCCCACACGTTTTCATAGGGCTGGGGCACCAGATGGCCCCAGATGCCGTAGATGACCAGGTGGCCAATGAACGTGAATGCGCCGATCCACAGCAGCCGGTACCGCGATGGGTGCAAAATAGGCTCCACAGGCGCGTGGACAACCTCGTCCAGCACCCACCGCCACAAGCGGGCTTTGGCGCTGAGCATCCACAACCGGTCAAAAGACAATATGCACTCCTTCGATCGCCAAACACCTGTGGCGCGTGACTCCCATCCTGATTCATCAGGCATTGTGTATGCAACAGGGTGTTATCTACCATGACCCTGCCTGTCAACTTTGACAGTGTCGGACTGGACGGCATTTTGGCCGACTGGGTCTGCGCCCTGCGGGATCAGGGTGTGGATGCCGTGCTGGTGCTGGGTCCGAACCCCCTCGGGGGCCGGGATCAGCGCGAGGTGCTGGCGGTGCATCCTCCCCGTCTGGTGGGCGCTGCCGAGGCGCTGGCCGAGAGCCGCGACTTCGGGGCGGGGTGGCGCGACAGCGATGCGCCGCTCGTGGCCTGGCAGGACATTTCCAAATCCTCGTTCGAGCAATCGAGCCGCTGGCGCCGCCTCTGGCTGGCGCATGGGTACCAGACTTTGGTGCGCGTGGCCTTCAGCCTGCCGGCGGGGCGAGCCTTCGAATGTTTCATGTTCAGCCCGCGCGCCTTTGCCGATCGCACCGAGGCCTCGGTGCTGGCGTGGTCGGCGTTCAACGTCTGGCCCATGTTGCGACGCACCATCGCGGAGCAGCGGGTGAGCCTGAGCCCGCGCGAGCTCGAAAGCCTCAACCTGGCCTTTGAGGGACTGACCGCGCGCGAGACCGCGTTGCGCATGGATTGCTCCGAGCGCACGGTGAACTACCACCTGGCCAACGCGATGTCCAAGTTGCAGACCGACAACAAGCTGGCCGCCGTGCAGCGCGCCTGCTGGATCGGACTGATCTGAACCCGCCGGCCGCGTCCCATGCTGCACTGCGGCAATCCGGGCGTGGTGGCTTGGTCATAATCCGCGCATGACATTTCTGGCCCTGGACGTAGGGAACACCCGCCTCAAGTGGGCCCTTTACGACGCGCCACGCGTGGGGGCCACGCTGTTGGCCAGCGGTGCGCAGTTTCTGGAAAACATCGAGACCCTGGAGGAGGGCGACTGGCGCCACCTTCCCGCGCCGCAATGGGTGTTGGGCTGCGTGGTCGCCGGCGACGCGGTCAAGCGGCGGGTCGGCGAGCAGCTCGAGCTGTGGGACGTGACGCCGCACTGGGTCGTGTCCAGCAGCGCCGAAGCGGGGTTGGTCAACGGCTACGACCACCCGGCCCGGCTGGGGTCGGACCGCTGGGTGGCCATGATCGGCGCGCGCCAGCGGCTGCTTGCCCGGGGCCCGGCGAAGCCCTGCGTGGTGGTCATGGTGGGCACGGCCGTCACGGTCGAGGCCATCGACACCGCAGGGCGCTTCCTGGGGGGGATCATCCTGCCGGGCCACGGCATCATGCTGCGCGCACTGGAGTCGGGCACGGCGGGCCTGCACGTGCCCACCGGCGAGGTCTGCGACTTTCCCACCAACACCAGCGACGCGCTCACCAGCGGCGGCACCTTCGCCATCGCCGGCGCGGTGCAGCGCATGGTGGAGAACCTGAGGCGCCACTGCGGTGAACAGCCGGTCTGCATCATGACCGGGGGCGCGGGCTGGAAGATGGCGCCGAGCATGTCCACCGAGGTGGAGCTGGTCGAAAGCCTGATCTTCGACGGCCTGCTGGAAATCGCCGATCGCCGCCTGGCATTGGTCTGATCCCCGCCGCGCTTCGCGCGTCCCCCCTTAAGGGGGCCCCACCCTGAGGCCCGGCAAAGCCGGTTCCCCGGGTGCTCTGGAAAAGCGGTTTTAGCCCTTCGCTTCGCCCCAGGGCAGCATCAGTGTCAGCGTGAGCAGCCGGGCGAACTCCGGCTCGAAGCGGTCGATGATCTGCTGCGGGTCCGGGCACAGCCGGGTGTCGGCAATCACGCCGAACTGCACGCCGCCACCGTAGCTCAGGATCGACACGCCCAGGCCCACGGTGCCGGTCTGCGGCACCCAGAACATGGTCTGCTCCAGCGTGGAGCCGCAGACCTTGAGCTTGGTGGCCGGCCCGGGCACGTTGGTCATCACGGCGGTGGTCTTGCGGCCGAACAGGCTGAGCAAGGCGTCCTGCGCCGGCTTGATCAGCAGCCCCGCGACCGACAGCAAGCCGAAGGTCAGCAGCGGCTGCAGGCTGCCCTTGAGGCTGTTCATGCGCGCGCGCACCGCAAACACGCGCTCGATCGGGTTGTCCACCCCGATCGGTAGCACGAGCGGCACCAGGCCGAAGCGGTTGCCCAGTTTCCAGGCGTCCTCCATCGGACGCAGGTTGATCGGCACCATGGCCCGGATTTCCTTGCCATCGGTCTGGTCGCCCAGACCACGCAGATAGGCCCCGATGGCGCCGGCCACGCAGGCCAGCAGCACATCGTTGACCGAGCAGTTCATGGCCTTGCCGATGGCCTTGACCTCGTCGAGCGGGAGGGGTTCGCACCACGCCACGCGCTTGGTGTTGCCGGGCTGGCCCTTGAGCCGGGTGGGCGAGTCGTCGGGCATGAGCGCCAGCGAGGCCAGGTCGCTTGCGAGCTGCCCGCCCATGCGCGCGATGTCCACCGCCTGGCCCAGTGTGTCGCTCAGGCTTTGCTGCGGTGCGGCGAGCATCGAGAAGGACTTGGCTGCGCCGCCACCGGCCGCCTCCAGCGCCTTGGCCGTGATGTCGCCCAAGGGGCGGATCAGCGTGTCGGCCAGCCAGTCCTCGGCCCCGTCCAGGCCCATCTTCGCAGGCTTGCGGCGCTTTCGCTCGGGTGGGGCGCCACCCCCGTCGACCAGGCTCATCATCACGCTGATGAGCGCGATGCCATCGGCGATGCAGTGGTGGATGCGCGCGATCAGCGCCGAGCCGCCGTCGTAGCGCTCGATCAGCTCGAAGCGCCAGAGCGGATGGTCGTGGTCCAGCGGCTGCATGGCGAGGTCGCCCACGCGGTCCTGCAGCGCTTCCTGCTCGGTCTGGCCGCGCCGGCGCTTGAGCTGGTGCGTGACGATGTGCCGATCCATCCGGAAGTCCGGGTCCTTGGCCCAGTGCGCGCCATAGGCGTCCTCGCGCGCCACCTGCAGGAAGCGCGGATAGGGCAGGAGGCGTTCGCGCACGCGTTCCTTCAAGGCATCTGGCGTGATGCCCGGCCGCAAGATCCAGACGCCGACGATCATCATCAGGTTCGAGGGGGAGTCCATGCGCAGCCAGGCGGTGTCCACCTTGCTCATGCGCTCGCCTTCCATGCCCAGGGTGCTGGCCAGCGCGTGCTGGACCGAGGCGCCTGCGTCCCGCACCAGGGCCGCCGGGGACTTGGCGGTGGCGCGCTGGCGCGCTGCGGATGTGCCGGGCCGGGCGGCGACGCGTTGAACCATGGATGCTCCTCGGGTGCGTGAACCAGGCCGCTGACGGGCCGGTGCCGCGGGTCTTGGGGTTGTGGCTCTATTGTGCAGACAGACCAAACCGTAAGATAGCGGGACAGCCCTAAGCCCGGCCACCCGCGCCGGGCGCCTCATTTCAAACCAGGAGCATTCATGGCCGATCTCAAGTCCCGTTTCGACGCCGCGGTGGCGAATTCCAAGAACCTGAGCGAGCGCCCGGACAACGCCACGCTGCTCAAGATCTACGCGCTGTACAAGCAGGCCACCAGCGGCGACAACGCCGAGAAGAAGCCCGGTTTTGGCGACATGGTGGGCCGCGCCAAGTGGGATGCGTGGAACGGCCTCAAGGGCACGGCCAGCGAGGACGCCATGCAGCAATACGTCGATCTGATCGATGAATTGAGCTGACCGCCCGCGCCGCCTTCGGCGTCATTCCCCTTCAGGGGGTGCACCTGGCGGCCCGGCAGAGCCGGTTCCGCAGGTGCTCTTGAAGAGAAGAAAGCCGGCTCAGCCGGCTTTCTTCTTTTTGGCCGCCGCCTTGGCGGGCGGCTTCTTGGCCGCCAGCAAGGTGTCGAGGTTCTTCACGATCTCGCTCTCGATGCGGTCCTTGAACGCGCCAAGCAGAAAGCCCAGGCGGGCATCAAGCTCGAACCGCTCGCCCGAGACCTTGAGCGTGCCGCTGACGCCCGAGCGCGTGAATTGCACCTCGTCGCAGCCGTCGCCTTCTTCGTAGGTGCAGCTCATGTCGAACTCGTTCTCCGCCTGCTCGGCCCAGCGCCAGGCCAGCTTGCGCGCGGCGGGCAAGCCCAGGGCGTGTTCGCGTTCGATGTGGATGTCTGCCATGGCTTGTCTCGTGTGGTGGTTGGTCAGGATGGTGCGCCGCTCTGGCTGGCCAGCAGGGGTTGCAGGCCGCGCAGCCGCGCCCGCCGTTCCTGCCGGGGCAGCGCGGCCAGGGCGCGCACCGCATCATAGAACCGCGCGAAGTCATGCCCTTCGCGCTCGAACAGGGCCTCGAACGCCGGCACCAGGCCGTCGTAGGCCGCCTGGGCCGCGAAGCTCGCGTTGTTGGCCTGGGCCACGAAGGGGTCGTAGCCGGCGAAACCGCCCCAGCCGCGCTTGAGTTCCTGGTAGCTGCGGTGGAACTCCGCCATGGCGCTGGCCTTGCGCCGCGCCTTCTCGGTGTCGTCCAGGGCGGGGTCGAGGTAGATGGCCTGCAGCTGTTGTCGCACCGAGAAGGTGAGCGAGCGAAAGGCGCGACGGCGCTGGTCGAACACGGCGTAGTCGGTGCGCGCCTGCTCGCTGGCCTGGGTCGCCAGCCAGCGCGCGCCGCCCAGGCGTTCCACGCTGGTGGCAAAAGCCTCGTTGAACTCGGTGTCGCCCTGCGCGTAGGCCACCTGGTGCGCCAGTTCGTGGAAGACGATGCGGGCCAGTTCACCCTCCGGGTAGCCGATGAAGGTGTTGAGCAAAGGGTCGCCGCCAGCCCAGTTCATCCAGCCCAGGGTGGAGTAGGCCGGCACCGGGTACACCACGACCTCCAGGTCGGCGGGCAAGGTGCGGGCGAAGGCGCGCGCGTCGGCCTCGTCGAAGTAGCCCCGGTAGCCCACGCAGCCCGCGACGGGGAAGCACCAGGTCTGCAGGGTGAGCGAGAGCGCCGGCGCGGCGACCACGTTGTAGACCGCGGCGCGGCGCTGCAGGTCGGCGTAGCGGTGGTAGCTGGCGTTGTCGGGCAGCGCGAGTTCGGTGACGGCGAAGGTGCGGATGCGCCGGGCCAGGGTGAGCCGTTCCTTCAGGCGCTGCGGCGCCTGGGCGTCGGCCAGCCAGTCGTCCACCGGGCGCGCGGCCTGCATCAGGCGCAGGTGGCCGGTGACCGATTGCCAGTAATAGCCCACGCCGGTGGTGCTGGCGCAGCCCGCGCCCAGCAGGGCGAGGGCCATGAGCGCCAGGCCACGCCGCATCAGGCGCCTTCGGGCAGGGTCGCCACTTCGACCAGGCAGTCGTAGAACACCGGGCCGCCGCCCATGTCGGTGAGTCGCTGGCTCGTGACCTCGTTGACGTTGGTGCCGAAGGGCCCGAGCTTGCGCCACCAGATGCCCAGGCCGTTGACCACGCCCGGCCGCGCGCGCCGGGACACGCTGGCCTTGCAGCGGTACTCGCCGCGCTGGTTGAACACGCGCACCATCTGGCCGCTGGAGATGCCTCGCGCGGCAGCGTCGTCGGCGTGGATCTCCAGCAGGGGCTCACCCTCGATGTCGCGCAGGCTGGTCACGTTGACGAAGCTGGAGTTGAGGAAGTTGCGCGCCGGTGGCGAGATCATGGCGAGCGGGAACTGGGCCGAGCTGCCGAAGGCCTCGAAGTTGGGCAGGTGGTCGGGCAGGCCGTCTTCGCCCCGGGCCGCCAGGCGGGCGCTGAAGAACTCGCACCGGCCGGAAGGCGTGGGGAACCGGCCCTGGGCAAACGGGGCCTCGGGGACGTTCAAGGTGGCAAAGCCCTGGTCCAGCAGCCGCTGAAAGTCCACCGCGTCGCCGAAGGCGGTGCGGCACAGCGTGAGGTCGTCGTCGGCAAAACACGGTTCGTCGAAACCCAGGCGCGCGGCCAGTGCGCGAAAGATGTCGGTGTTGGTGCGGGCCTGGCCCAGCGGCGCGATGGCGGGGCGGTTGAGCAGCACGTCGGTGTGGCCGTAGCTGGTGTGGATGTCCCAGTGCTCCAGCTGCGTGGTGGCCGGCAGGATGTAGTCGGCGAGGTCGGCGGTGTCGGTCTGGAAGTGCTCCAGCACCACGGTGAACAGGTCTTCGCGCGCGAAGCCCTGCACCACCTTGCCGGACTCCGGCGCCACCGCCACCGGGTTGCTGTTGTAGACGATCACGGCTTCCACCTGGGGGCCGAAGCCGGGCGAGGTCTCGCGCAGCAGATCGTCGCCGATCGTGCTCATGTTGATCGTGCGCGCCGAGCGCCCGGCCAGCAGGTCGGGCCGCTGCAGCGCCGCGCGCTGCACGGGGAAGTGGCCCGAGGCCGAGAGCAGCAGGCCGCCGGCCGGGTCGCGCCAGGCCCCCACCAGGGCGGGCAGGCAGGCGATGGCGCGCACCGCGTTGCCGCCGCCGCGCACGCGCTGCATGCCGTAGTTGAGGCGGATCGCGGCCGGCTGGGTGGTGCCGTAGGCGCGCGCCAGATCCACGATCTGCTGCACCGGCACGCCGCACACCTCGGCCGCGCGCTCGGGCGGCCACTGCAGGGCGCGCTCGCGCAAGCCCTCCCAGCCCAGGGTGTGGCGTTCGATGTAATCGTGGTCCAGCCAGCCGTGGGTGATCAGCTGGTGCATCAACGCCAGGGCCAGCGCGGCGTCGGTGCCCGGGCGCAGGGCGATGTGTTCGTGGCACTTGTCGGCTGTCTCCGTGCGCCGCGGGTCGATGCAGACCAGGCGCGCTCCATCGCGCTTGGCCTGTTGCGCCAGCCGCCAGAAGTGCAGGTTGCTGCCGATGGAATTGCTGCCCCAGATCAGGATGAGCTTCGAGCGCGCGAAATGCTCCACCTTCATGCCGACCTTGCCGCCCAGCGTCTGCACCAGCGCCTCCCCGCCAGCAGAAGCGCAGATCGTGCGGTCGAGCAATGAGGCGCCCAGGCGGTGAAAGAAACGCCCGGCCATCGCCTCGCCCTGCACCAGGCCCATGGTGCCGGCGTAGCTGTAGGGCAGGATGGCCTGCGGATCGCGCGCGGCGATGGCCTTGAGCCGTTGCGCGATGTCGTCGAGCGCTTCATCCCAGCCCACCGGCTCGAAGCGGCCGCTGCCCTTGGCGCCCACGCGCTTGAGCGGGGTGAGCAGGCGCTCGGGGTGGTAGCTGCGCTCGGCGTAGCGCGAGACCTTGGTGCACAGGGCGCCGTCGGTGTGGCGGTGCGCCGGGTTGCCCTGCACGCGCAGGGCCACGCCGTGCTCCACCGTGGTGATCAGCGCACAGGTGTCGGGGCAGTCGTGCGGGCAGGCGCCGCGCACCTGAAGGGGTTGCGGGGTGGTCGTGGGTGACGTCATGGGGCAATGGTGTGGGAGCCGTTCATGATATTCGGGCCCCCATGACCTTGTCGCTCGCACTTGCGTGCACTCGCTCACGCGGCACCCGTTCGTCGCCGACGGAATGCAGGTCGAAAGCTTTACTTTCGACCGGGATTTGGCCTACGCTGGCGGACGCATTCACGCGGTTGGGGGAATGGATCATGCGACGCAGAGACATGCTTGGACGCGCGGGCCGCCTGGCCCTCTGGCCGGCCCTGGGCGGCGGGGCGCTCGCCGCCCGGGCGCAGTCGGTGGGCATCAGCGACACGCGCATCGTGCTGGGGCAGTCGGCCCCGTTCAGCGGGGCGTCCGAACAGCTCGGCCTGCAGTTCCACCTGGGGGCGCAGCTGTATTTCGAGGCGCTGAACCAGAAGGGGGGTGTCCATGGCCGCCGAATCGAACTCAGGCGCCTGGACGACGGAGACGAACCCGATCGCTGCGCGGCCAACACCCGGCAGTTCCTGGGCGAAGGCGTGTTCGCGCTGTTCGGGTACATCGGCACCCTCACCAGCGCGGCGGCGCTGCCCCTGGCCACCGAGGCCCGGCTGCCGTTCTTTGCCCCGGCCAGCGGGGCCGAGGCCTTGCGCGTGCCCTTCAACCGATATGCCATCCATGTGCGCGCCTCGTACCAGGACGAGACCGCGGCCATCGTGCGCCAGATCACCGGGACCGGCATCCGGAAGATCGCCGTGTTCCACCAGAACGATGCCTATGGCAAAGCCGGCCTGGAAGGCGTGGCGCGAGCGCTCCAGGCGCAGAACCTGGCGCCCGTGGCGCTGGGCACCGCCGAACGCGGTTCGGTGGAGGTGGGGAAAGCGGTCGACGACATCCTGGCCCAGCGCCCCGAGGCCATCGTGCAGATCGGCGTCTACAAGGCCTGTGCCGTCTTCATCCGCCTGGCGCGCGCGCGGGGCTACACCGGCAACTTCTACAACGTCTCCATGGTCGGCACGCAAGCGCTGCTCGATGAACTCGGCGCCCTGGCCAAAGGCGTGCTGGTCAGCCAGGTCATGCCCTTTCCCTACACACCCGTCACGCCGCTTGCCAGCGAGTACCTGGCTGCCTTGAAGGCCCGGCCCGGCCTGGTCGCCAACCACTCCAGCATGGAAGGCTACGTCGCGGCGAAGGTGTTCAGCGAAGCCGCGCAGCGCGCCGGGCGCCCTCTCACGCGCGAGGGCTTCATCAACGCCATCCAGGGCATGCGCAACCTCGACCTCGGCGGCTTTCCGGTGGACTTCGGACCCGGCAAGCACACGGGCTCGCGCTTCGTCGAGATGACCCTGCTGACCGAGGACGGCCGCATCCGCCGCTGAGCCCGCCAAGGGTATTCCCTTGAGCGCACTCGGT
>NZ_JAHCKK010000073.1 GCF_026125825.1 Hydrogenophaga sp.
CGAGGCCTGCACGAACGAGAGTTCGGCGGCCGCGATGCTGGCCGCGTCCATCATGTACCCGGTGCGCGGCGCGGTCACCTGGAAATCGGTGGTCGGCACCAACGTCGCCTCCGACGCGCTGTCCAACCTGGCCTCGCCGGGGGTGATGGGCGGCGCGCTGATCGTCGTGGGCGAGGACTACGGCGAAGGAGCGAGCGTGATCCAGGAGCGCACGCACGCCTTCGCGATGAAGTCCGCGCTCTGGCTCATGGACCCGCGTCCCAACCTTCCCACCATCGTGCGCATGGTCGAGAAGGGCTTCGAGCTCTCCGAGGCGTCCAACACACCGGTGATGATGGAGTTGCGCATCCGCGCCTGCCATGTGCAGGGCAGCTTTGTGGCCAGCGACAACATCGCACCGGCGATCTCCAGCCGCCTGCTGCAACAGGAAGCGGCCTCTTTCGACTATGGCCGGCTCTCGCACCCGCCGTCCACCTTCCGCCATGAAAAGCACAAGTACGAAGTGCGCATGCCGGCGGCGCGAAAGTTCATCGAGGAAGCCGGCCTGAACGAACACTTTGGCGGGCGCCACGCCGAGGTGGGCCTGATCGTGCAAGGTGGCCTCTACAACACCACCATGCGGGCGCTGCAGCAGGCGGGCCTGGCCAATGGCTCGGGCGAGAGCGACATCCCCCTGCTGGTGCTTAACGTGGTGTACCCGCTGGTGCCCGAGCAGATCGCCGCCTTCTGTGCCGACAAGCGCGCGGTGCTGGTGATCGAGGAAGGCCAGCCCGAGTTCATCGAGCAGGACATCGCCACACAGTTGCGCCGCGCCGATCTGCAGACCCGCCTGCACGGCAAGGACCTGCTGCCCATGGGGGGCGAGTACACCGCCGAGATCCTGGTCAAGGGCATCACGGATTTCGTGCGAGAGCACCTGCCCTCGCTGGACACGGCGGCTGCGACCACCTTCAGCGCCGAGCTGGCCGAGGTGCGCGAGCGCGCGCTGGCCGAGCTCGGTGGCGGGGTGCCCGCGCGCCCGCCCAACTTTTGCACCGGCTGCCCCGAGCGGCCGGTGTTCAGCGCGCTCAAGCTGGTCGAGCGCGAAGTGGGCAAGCTGCACATCTCGACCGACATCGGTTGCCATTCCTTCGCCACCTTCGAGCCGTTCTCGTTCGGCAACTCCATCCTCGGCTACGGCATGAGCATGGCGTCCAGCGCGGCGGTGAAGAACTTCTCGGCCAAGCGGCCCATCGCCATCATGGGCGACGGCGGCTTCTGGCACAACGGCCTGCTCTCCGGCGTGAGCTCGACCCTGCTCAACCAGGGCGACGGTGTGCTGGTGATCATGAAGAATGGCTACACCTCGGCCACCGGCACGCAGGAGACCATGTCCACGCCGGCCTCCGAGGCCAAGCGCGTGGCCGAGGGCTCCAGCGCCACGGCCGACGAGATGACGATCGAGAACACGCTGCAGGGCATGGGAGTGAAGTGGGTCAAGACGGTCCACAACTACCGTGTCTCCAAAGTTCGCGACGTGTTGAAGGAGGCGGTGAATTCGCCGTTCAAGGGCCTCAAGGTGGTGATCGCCGAGGGCGAGTGCCAGCTCGAACGCCAGCGGCGGCTCAAACCCATCCGCGCGCGCCGCCTCAAGGAAGGCCTGCGCAGCGTTCGCACGCGCTACGGCGTGGACGAGGACACCTGCACCGGCGATCACTCATGCATCCGCCTCTCGGGCTGTCCCACGCTCACCGTCAAGCCCACGAACGATCCCCTGCGGCGCGAGCCCGTGGCGCACGTCACCAACGGCTGCGTGGGCTGCGGCCTGTGCGGCGAGGTGGCCGATGCCGCCGTGCTGTGCCCTTCCTTCCACAAGATCGAAATCGTCACGCACCCGAGCTGGTGGGACCGCCTCACCGACCGCTTCAACCGCTTCTTCATCGGCCTGCTGCAGCCGGCCTGAGCCATGAACCCACAAGACAACTCCTACGGCATCCTGATCGCCGCGCTCGGCGGCGAAGGCGGCGGCGTGCTGGCCGACTGGCTGGTGCAGTGCGCGCGCCGCCACGGCCTGCCGGTGCAGGCCACCTCGGTGCCCGGCGTGGCGCAGCGCACCGGCGCGACGAGCTACTACATTGAACTGCTGCGCGAACCTGCGGGCCGCGCCTCCAACCCCGTTTTCGGCCTGACACCCGTGGCGGGCCGCGTGGACGTGCTGGTGGCC
Organism: Hydrogenophaga sp.; assembly: GCF_026125825.1. Classification (GTDB taxonomy): domain Bacteria; phylum Pseudomonadota; class Gammaproteobacteria; order Burkholderiales; family Burkholderiaceae_C; genus Hydrogenophaga. The sequence continues at coordinate 2,204 of NZ_JAHCKK010000073.1, forward strand.
AGCGAGCTGCTCGAAGCCGCCCGCATGGTCGAACGCGGCTTCGTCACCGGCCGCACGACGCTGATCGCGTCCACACACCGCGTCTACACCACGGTGGAGAAGATGCACATGGCCGATGGGCGGCAGGACCCGCAGCGGCTGGAGGACGCGGCGCGCGCGCTCGCGCGCCACGCTGTGCTGTTCGACATGGAAGCCGTGACGGTGAAGACCGGCACGGTGGTCTCCGCCGTGATGTTTGGTGCGCTCGCTGGCGCGGGGGTGCTGCCCTGGCCGCGCAGCGTGTGCGAAGACGTGATTCGCGAATCCGGCAAGGGCGTGCAGGCCAGCCTGGCCGGTTTCGCCGCCGCGTTCGACGAGGCCGCGCAACCGTCCACCCCCGCCCCGGCGTTGTCGAAGGACGCGCTTGAGGTGCTGGCCGAAGCCCAGCTGCCACCGACCCGGCAGGGTGAATGGATGTTGCGATTGCAGGCATGGCCCAGCGCCGTGCAGCTGCTCGCCGCGCACGGCGCGCTGCGCTGCCGCGACTACCAGAACGACCGCTATGCCCAGGTTTTCTTTGACCACGTGCAGGGCCTGGTGGACGCGGCCGTGCCGGCCGCAGGCGATGCGCTGGAGGAGGCTGTTCGCCACCTCGCGCTGTGGATGTGTTTCGAGGACGTGATCCGCGTGGCCGACCTCAAGACCCGGCGCAGCCGCTATGCGCGCGTGGCCAGCGAAGCCCAGGCCAGGCCGGGTGACGTCGTGCGCGTCACCGAGCACTTCAAGCCGGGCGTGGACGAAGTGGCGGCGGTGCTGCCGCGCGCCCTGGGCCAGTGGCTCGTGGCGCTGGCCACCCGGCGTGGCTGGATGGGCAAGGCCCACGTGAGCCTGCACATCCGCTCCACCAGCCTCTGGGGGTACCTCATGCTGCGCAGCTTGGCCTGGCTGCGCCCGCTGCGGCCGCGTTCGCTGCGCTATGCCCAGGAGCACGACACGCTGGGCGTGTGGCTGGCGGCCATGCGCCAGGTGCTGCGGCAGTCGCCAGCGCTGGCGCTGGTGCTCGCTGGCCTGCCGCAGGTGCTCAAGGGTTATGGGGACACCCAGGCGCGCGGGCGTGAGAACTACGCCCGGCTGTGGGCCACGCATGTCGAGCCGGTTTTGGGCGGGGCCGCCGAAGCGGAGCAGGTCGCACCGCGTTTGCGCGAGGCGCTGCGCACCACGCTGGCCGATCCCGAAGGCAAGCTCAACCAGGCGCACCGCGCCGCGCCCGGGCCGAAGGCGCAACCCGTGTTCTGGGCCGCGAAGGCGCCACCCCGGGAAACCACGCTCACCCCTCGCGCATGAATGCCTGCAACATGCGCCTTTCTTGAAAACCTCAACAACCAGGAGACAAAGATGAAAAACCCGATCAAGACTTCCCTGCGCGGCGTTGCCATTGCAAGCCTGTTGCTCGGCGCAGCCATTGCGCAGGCGCAGGACAAGGCGGTCGAACTGAAGTTCGCGCACTGGCTGCCGGCCTCGCACCCGCTGGCCAAACTCGGCTTCGAGCCGTGGGCCAAGTCGGTGGAAGCGGCGTCCAAGGGCTCGATCAAGGTCGCCCTGTTCCCGGCGCAGCAGCTCGGCAAGGCCGCCGACCACTACGACATGGCGCGCGACGGCATCGCCGAGATGACCTGGGTCAACCCCGGTTACCAGGCCGGCCGCTTCCCCATGATCGCCGCCGGTGAACTGCCTTTCCTGATCGCCAAGCCCGGTCCTGGCTCGGCCGCGCTGGACCAGTGGTACCGCTCTTATGCCGCCACCGAGATGAAGGACGTGAAGTTCTGCTTTGCGCACGTGCACATCGGCACCTTCCACGCCAAGAAGCCGATCACCGAACCCGGCCAGCTCAAGGGCATGAAGATCCGCTCGGCCAACGGCACCGTGGCCCAGACCATGACGCTGCTGGGCGCGACCAACGTGCAGGTCTCGGCCCCCGAGGCGCGCGATGCACTCGACAAGGGCGTGGCCGATGCCATCACCTTCCCCTGGAACTCCATCGTTTCCTTCGGCATCGACAAGGCCGTCAAGTTCCACAGCGACATGCGCTTCTACGCCTCCGACTTCGTCTGGGTGCTCAACAAGCCGTGGTACGACAAGCTCGCGGCTGGCCAGAAGAAGGTCATCGACGACCACTGCAACAACGAATGGGCCGGCAAGGTCGGCGGCGCCTGGGGCGACGAGGAAGATTCGGGCCAGGCCAAGCTGGAGAAGACGGCCGGCCACACCATCGTCCCGATTTCGCCCGCGCAGCTCGATGTGTGGAAGAAGGCGGTCGATCCGGTGTACGCCCAATGGGTGAAGGCCGCCGATGCATCGGGCAACAAGGGCCAGGCCGCGCTGGACGACTTGCGCAAGGAACTGGCCCACCGCAAAGCCGGTAACTGATTGATGAAGCGCCTGTTCTCGGCCATCGAGACGGTGGCCGCGCTGTTTCTGTTGCTGATCGCGTTGCTCACAGCCGGCAACGTGCTGCTGCGCTATGCGTTCAGCATGCAGATCCCCGACTGGTTCGACGGCACGCAGATGCTGCAGGGCATCGCGATGTTCTGGGGCATCGCCCTGGCCACCTACTACGGCACCCACATCGGCGTGGACATCGTGTGGGAGCACCTGAGTCCCAAAGGCCAGCGCCGCATGGACCTGCTGGCCACCGCCCTGACCGCCGCCTTCCTCGTGCCCCTGGCCTGGATGGTCTGGGTCAAGGTGGGCGGCACCGGCAGCCAGGGCACCATGGACCTGCGGCTGCCGCTGCAGTGGTTCTACAGCGTGGCGGCCGTGGGCGCCAGCGTGGCGGCGGTGCTGGCCTTGGTGCGTCTCATGCATCTGTGGCAGGGCCGCGCGGCCAACGCCGATCCGGTGGACGACGACGTGCCAGGAGCGGCCCATGGATCGTGATCTGGTGGCCCTTCTGGGCTTCGTGGGCATGTTTGCCCTCATGGCCGTGCGCGTGCCCATCGGCATCGCCATGGGCGTGGCCGGCGTGGGGGGCTTCGCGCTGCTCTCGGGCACCACCCCCGCCCTGAACCTGCTGGCCAACGTGCCGCTGTCGGTGCTCACCGACTACAACCTCATCGTGATCCCGATGTTCATCCTGATGGGCGCCTTCGCCTCGCATTCGGGCATGAGCACCGAGCTGTTCAAGGCGGGGCGGGCGTGGCTGGGCCACCGGCGCGGCGGCCTGGCGCTGGCGTCCATCGCGGCCTGCGGCGGCTTCTCGGCCATCAATGGTTCGTCGGTCGCCACCGCCGCGACCATGACGCAGGTGGCCCTGCCCGAGATGCGCCGGGCGGGTTACCACCCCGGCTTCTCGGCCGGGTTGATCGCGGCCGGTGGCACGCTGGGCATCATGATCCCGCCCTCGGTGATCATGGTGCTCTACGGCATCATGACCGAGACCGACATCACCAAACTCTTCGCCGCCGGCATCATCCCCGGCTTCATGGCGATCGGGTTCTACAGCGTGGTGGTGGCCGTCGTGGCGCGCCTGCGGCCCGATACCATGCCCAGCGGCGAGCGCATGGGATGGGGCGAGCGCTTTGTCTCGCTGCGGCCACTCTGGGCGGTCGTGGTGTTGTTCGTGTTCGTGCTGGGCGGCATCTACGGTGGCCTCTTCACCGTGCAGGAAGCCGCCGGGGTGGGCGCGATCGGCACGCTGGTCATTGGCATGCTGCGCGGGCGCCTGGGCTGGAAGCAGATCAAGGCCGCGCTCATCGGCGCGCTGCGCGTGTCCTCGGCCATCATGATGATCGTGGTCGGCGCCTACCTGTTCGGCTACTTCCTCACCATCACCCAGTTCACGCAGAACGCGGTGGAGTTCCTGGTGCACCTGCCGGTGGGGCCGTATGGCGTGCTGGCGCTCATCATGGTGGGCTACCTGATCCTCGGTGCGGTTATGGACGAACTCGCGATGATCCTGCTGACCGTGCCCATCGTGTTCCCCGCGATGATGCAGCTGGGTTTCGACCCGGTGTGGTTCGGCGTGATCGTGGTGATGGCGGTGACCTTCGGCATGATCTGCCCGCCCGTGGGCATGAACGTGTTCGTGATCAACTCCATCGCGCGCGACTTGCCGCTGGGTGCGATCTACAAGGGCACCATGCCCTTCATCGCGGTCGACGTGGTGCGCCTGCTGATCCTGTGCGCGTTCCCGGCCCTCTCGCTGTGGTTGCCCGGGTTCATTGAGTAGCGGCGTGGCGCCCCGGGGGGCGCTATGCTGCCGTTCATGAACACCCCATTCCTTGAAACCCTCGAAGCGTTGAGCGGCGGCGACGCCGCCGCTCAACCCGTTGCGTCCATCATCGTGCTGCACGGCCTGGGCGCCGACGGCAACGATTTCGTGCCGATCGCGCGCGAGCTGGACCTGAGCACGGTCGGCCCGGTGCGATTCGTGTTCCCGAGCGCTCCTGTGCAGCCGGTCACGCTCAACGGCGGTTACCGCATGCGCGCCTGGTACGACATCCACCCTCCCAGCGCCAACCCGGCCGTGCCGCGCCTGGAGGACGAGCCCGGCCTGCGCGCCGCGCAGGGGCTGGTGCAGGGCCTGATCGACCGCGAGGTCACGCGTGGCGTGCCGGCCCATCGCATCGTGCTCATGGGCTTCTCGCAGGGCTGCGCCATGACACTCATGACCGGCCTGCGCGCCCCGCAGCGGCTGGCCGGTCTGGTCGGGCTGTCGGGCTACCTGCCGATTGCCGGCACCACCGACGCTGAACGCGGCGAAGCCAACCGGGCCACGCCGATCTTCCTGGCGCACGGCGAAGACGACCCCATGGTCACCATCGACCGCGCCATTGCCTCACGCGACGAGCTGCAGCGCCTCGGCTATGACGTGGAATGGCACACCTACCCGATGGAGCACACCGTGAGCACGCAGGAGGTGGACGACCTCAATGCGTGGTTGTTGAAGGTGCTGAGCGCCCCCTGAGCGCGCCGGCCAGGCGCGCGATGTCGCGCCCGTAGAGGATGAGCGCCAGCGCCAGACCGATCACCGGCATGGCGACAAACACCCAGCCGGTGAGTCGCTCGCCCCCCAGCCACACGCCCACGCACAGGGCCACGACCGGGTTCACGAAGGAGTAGCTGCCCGCCAGCGCGGCCGAGGTGTTCTTCAGCAGCCAGAGGTAGGCGTTGAGCGTGACCATGGTGCCCATGACCACCAGGTACAGCCAGGCCAGCACCGAGGCCGGCGACACCTGCTGCCAGTCCACGGCGCGCGCGCCCGGCTCCCAGAGCCAGGCCACCACCAGCCCGAGCAGGCCACCCAGCAGCCACTGCGCGGCCGAGGCCATGGCCGGCGGGGGCAGGGCCATGCGGCGCGAGGCGTAGGAGCCCAGGCTCCAGGCCAGGGGTGCACCGAAGGCGCACAACGAGCCCAGCAGCGTGGTCGAAAAGTCGCCCTCCAATGCCAGCAGCAGCGCGCCACCAGCGCCCAGCGCCAGGCCGATCCAGCTGGTCAGCGGCACACGCTCGCCGCCCCAGCGCGTCCACAGCGCCAGCCACATCGGCATGGTGGTCACCACGGTGGCCATCAGGCCAGAGCCGATGCCGGCTTTCTGCGCCAGCACCACCAGCGCCATGGCCGCAAAGGCCATCAGGCCGCCGATGAGCGCGCTGGCGCGCCACTGCGCCGCCGTCGGCCAGGCCTGACCTTGCCAGCGCGCGATGCCCAGCATGAGCACCCCGGCCATCACGAACCGCGCGCCATTCATGAGCACCGGCGGCAGGGACTGCATCGCCACGCTGAGCGCGAAATAGGTCGTGCCCCAGACCAGGTAGACGATCAGCAGCGCCCCGCCCAGGCGCAAGGTCTGGCGGTCCGGGCGATTCAGGTTGAAAATGGCAGGCATCGCGAGTTGGTTGGCGGAAATTATTCGGCAGATCGCTTGATGACTGTATTTTGATCACAATATCGGCCGTATGCAAGCAAATATCAATATCGACGACACCGATGCCAGAATTCTTACGGTATTGAGCGCCGACAGCCGGCGTTCTTATGCCGAGGTGGCGTCCGAGGTGGGCCTGTCCACAGCCGCCGTGCATGAGCGCGTTAAGAAGATGGCCGAGCGCGGCGTGATCGAGCGCTTCGCGCTGCGCGTGGACCCGGACCGCGTGGGCCTGCGCTTCACCGCCTTTGTGGCGATCCGCAACGACGGTGGCGCGCACTGCCGCGATGTGGCGCCCCGTTTGCGCGAGCTGCCCGAGGTGCTGGAGCTGCACAGCGTGGCTGGCGAGCACGATTTCCTCGCCAAGATCCGCACCACCCACGCGCGCGCCCTCGAAGAGGTGCTCTACAAGATCAAGGCCATTCCGGGCGTGGCGCGCACCACCAGCACCGTGGTGCTCAACACCGAGTTCGAGGACCGGCCCCTGCAGTTGCCGGGCGACCGCGAGGCCTGAACTCAGTGCCCCTCGCGCAGCCAGTAGCCGGGCTGCGCATAGACCTTCTTGAGGTGGTCGATGAAGAAGCGCACCTTGGCCGGGAGGTGCCGCTGCTGTGGGTAGACGGCCAGGATGTCGTAGGCGGGCAGGGCGAATTCGTCCAGCACCGTCACCAGCTCGCCACGCTGCAGTTGCGCCTGGATCTCCCAGGTGGAGCGCCAGCCCAGCCCCATGCCCTCGCTCACCCAGCGGTGCAACAGTTCGCCGTCGTTGCAGTCCAGGTTGCCTTCCACCCGCACGGTCACGGTTCGATCGCCCTGCTGGAAGTACCAGCCGCGCTGCTGGCCGCCCTGAAGGTTGAAGGCCAGGCAGTTGTGCGCCTTCAGATCGTCCAGCGTGCGCGGTTTGCCGTGCTTGCGAAAGTAGGCCGGCGTGCCGCAGACCACGCGCTGGTTGGTGGCCAGGCGCACGGCGACGAAGTTGGGGTCGATCGCGCCGCCGATGCGCAGGCCCAGGTCGTAGCCTTCGCGCACCAGGTCCACCACGCGGTCGGTGAGGTTGAACGAGAGCTTGACCTCGGGGTTGGCCTTGAGAAAGGCGCTGGCGTGCGGTGCCACGTGCAGGCGCCCGAACGCCGCCGGGGCCGACACCACCAGGTGGCCGCTGGCGCGGTGCTTCTGCGCCGACACCGTGGCCTCGGCCGCCGACCACTGCGCCAGCAGCGTGCGACATTCGTCCAGGAAACCCGCGCCCTGCTCGGTGAGCGCCAGTCGCCGGGTGGAACGGTGGATGAGCTGCGTGCCCAGCCGGCGCTCCAGCGCGTCGATGCGCCGGCCCATCATCACCGGCGTGATGCCCGCGTGCAGCGCGGCGGCGGCCAGGCTGCCGTGCTCCATCGCCATGACGAAGGCCTCGATTTCCTTGAAGCGGTCCATGGCGGCATGTTAACGCCGCGTCCGGCCCATTGCATACCTGGAGTATCGAATCGGCGTACCGCCATTGGCATTCCCAAGAGGGAGGGTTCTCCCTAGCATCGAACCCAGTCCCTCAACCCAGGTAAGGAATCGCATCATGGCCCGAATGACCGCGGCGCAGGCCGCCATCTGTGTGCTGGAGAAGGAAGGCGTCTCGCAAGCGTTTGGTGTGCCCGGCGCCGCCATCAACCCGTTCTACGCCGCCATGCGCCAGCGCGGCCACATCAGCCACATCCTGGCGCGGCACGTGGAGGCCGCCTCGCACATGGCCGAGGGCTACACCCGGGCTCGCGCCGGCAACATCGGCCTGTGCATCGGCACCAGCGGGCCGGCCGGTACCGACATGATCACCGGGCTGTACTCGGCGCAGGCCGACAGCATCCCCATCCTCTGCGTCACCGGCCAGGCGCCACGCGCGCGGCTGTACAAGGAAGACTTCCAGGCGGTGGACATCGAGAGCATCGCCAAGCCGGTCACCAAGTGGGCCGTGACGGTGCGCGAGCCCGCGCTGGTGCCGCGCGTGTTCCAGCAGGCCTTCCACCTCATGCGCTCGGGCCGCCCGGGGCCGGTGCTGATCGACTTGCCCTTCGACGTGCAAATGGCCGAGATCGAGTTCGACCCCGACACCTACGAGCCCCTGCCGGTCTACAAGCCCGCCGCGAACCGCAAGCAGATCGAGAAGGCGCTGGACATGCTGGCCGCCTCGACCAAGCCGCTGATCGTCTCCGGTGGCGGCGTGATCAACGCCGATGCCTGCGCCCGCCTGCAGGAGTTCGCCGAACTCACCGGCGTGCCGGTGATCCCGACCCTCATGGGTTGGGGCTCGATCCCCGACGACCACCCGCTCATGGCGGGCATGGTGGGCCTGCAGACCAGCCACCGCTACGGCAACGCCACGATGCTTGCGAGCGACTTCGTGCTCGGCATCGGCAACCGCTGGGCGAACCGCCACACCGGTTCCATCGAGACCTACACCCAGGGGCGAAAGTTCGTGCACGTGGACATCGAGCCCACGCAGATCGGCCGCGTGTTCGATCCCGACTACGGCATCGTCTCCGATGCCAGGGCCGCGCTGCAACTGTTCGTGGAAGTGGCGCGCGAGCGCAAGGCCGCCGGCCACTGGCCGAGCTACGCCAGCTGGGCCGGCCGCTGCGCCGAGCGCAAGCGCCTCATGCTGCGCCAGACGCACTTCGAGCAGATCCCGATGAAGCCGCACCGCGTCTATGAAGAGATGAACCAGGTGTTCGGCCGCGACACGGTGTACGTGAGCACCATCGGCCTGTCGCAGATCGCGGGCGCGCAGTTTCTGCACGTCTACGGCCCGCGCCAGTGGATCAACTGCGGCCAGGCCGGCCCGCTGGGCTGGACCTTGCCTGCCGCGCTGGGCGTGGTCGCCTCCGACCCGACGAAAAACGTCGTCGCGCTCTCGGGCGACTACGACTTCCAGTTCCTGATCGAGGAACTCGCGGTGGGTGCGCAGTTCCACCTGCCTTACGTGCACGTGCTGGTGAACAACGCCTACCTCGGCCTGATCCGCCAGAGCCAGCGCGGCTTCGACATGGACTACTGCGTGCAGCTGGCCTTCGACAACCAGAACATGGAGGCGGGCGCGGGCGAGCTGCGCGGCTACGGCGTGGACCACGTCGCCGTGGTCGAGGGGCTGGGCTGCAAGGCCCTGCGCGTGACCGACCCCGAGAAGCTGCAGGGCGCCCTGCGCGAGGCCCAGCAGCTCGCCGCGCGGCACCGCGTGCCGGTGGTGGTGGAATGCATACTGGAACGCGTCACCAACATTGCCATGGGCACCGAGATCGACAAGATCAACGAATTCGAGGCCATCGACTGCCGCGCCCCGCAGGGCCTGGAGACGGTGGGACTGCTGGACTGACCCCGAGAACAGAGACAAGGACATCCTCACATGCCGACCTTTGCCGCCAACCTCTCCATGCTCTGGAACGAGCTGCCCTTCCTCGACCGCTTCGCCGCTGCCGCGCGCGCGGGCTTCAAGTCGGTGGAGTTCCTGTTCCCCTACGACTTCGAGCCCGACGAGATCAAGCAGCGCCTGACCGACCACCAGCTGCAGCTGGTGCTGCACAACATGCCCGCGGGCGACTGGGCCGCCGGCGAACGCGGCAAGGCCTGCTGGCCCGGCCACGAAGACGAGTTCCGCGCCAACGTGGCTCGCGCCCTGCAGTACGCCACCGCGCTGGGGGCACCGAACCTGCACTGCATGGCCGGTATTCCACCCCGCGGCGCGGCCACTGCCCAGGTGCAGGCCACGCTGGTGAGCAACCTGCGCTTTGCCGCCGAGGCCGCGAAGCAACAAGGCGTGCGCCTGTTGCTCGAACCCATCAACCATTTCGACATGCCCGGCTTCTTCGTGAACCGGCCGCGCCAGGCGATCGCCCTGATGGACGAGGTCGGCTCCGACAACCTCTTCCTGCAGTACGACATCTACCACGTGCAGCGCATGGAGGGCGAGCTGACCCACACCATCAGGGACCTGCTGCCGCGCATCGCCCACATGCAGCTGGCTGACACACCCGGGCGTCACGAGCCGGGCACCGGCGAGATCAACTACCGCCACTTGTTCGACGCCATCGACGACCTGGGCTACACCGGCCAGATCGGCTGCGAATACAAGCCGCGCGACCCGGGCCCCGGCGGCACCGATCGAGGACTCTCCTGGGTGGCCGCGCACGGCCAGACGCTCGAACTGCAAGGAGAGCCGGCATGACCCGGGACGGACTCAAAGTCGGCTTCATCGGCCTGGGCATCATGGGGGCGCCCATGGCGCTCAACCTGCTCAAGGCCGGGCACGCGCTGTTCGTTGCCAGCCGCGGCAAGATCCCGGCGGTGTTCGCCGAAGCCGGCGCCACCGTGTGCACCAACGCCACCGAGGTGGCGCGGCGCGCCGACATCGTCATCACCATGGTGCCCGACACGCCGCACGTGGAGGACGTGCTGTTCGGCGAGAACGGCGTGGCCAGGGGCCTGAAAGACAGCGAGCCCGGCGCGGACGGCCGGGTCGGCAAGCTGGTCATCGACATGAGCTCCATCAGCCCCATGGCGACCAAGGCATTCGCCGGAAAGATCAACGCGCTGGGGTGTGACTACCTCGACGCGCCGGTCAGTGGCGGCGAGGTGGGCGCCAAGGCCGCGAGCCTGACCATCATGGTCGGTGGCCCGCAGGCCGCGTTCGACCGCGCCCAGCCCCTGTTCTCGGCCATGGGCAAGAACATCACCCTGGTGGGCGGCAACGGCGACGGCCAGACCACCAAGGTGGCCAACCAGATCATCGTCGCGCTCAACATCGAGGCCGTGGCCGAGGCCCTGCTGTTCGCCAGCAAGGCCGGTGCCGACCCGGCCAAGGTGCGCCAGGCGCTCATGGGCGGCTTCGCGGCCAGCCGCATCCTGGAAGTGCACGGCGAGCGCATGGTCAAGCGCACCTTCAACCCGGGCTTTCGCATCGAGCTGCACCAGAAGGACCTGAACCTGGCGCTGCAGGGCGCGAGGGAACTCGGCCTGAGCCTGCCGCACACCGCGAGCGCGGCGCAACTCATGCAGAGCTGTGCGGCCCACGGCATGGCCGGGCTGGACCACTCGGCCTTGTGCCGCAGCCTGGAGCTGATGGCAAATCATGAAATCGCCGCCACCCCGGGTTGATGCCCGGGGTGTTACCGGTCTGTAACTTCTGGCGCCCGGGACTCGCTAGACTTCTGCCCCATGCCTCAGCCGACCGCCACCCCCAGCCTGAACGACCCCCGCGCCCTGCTGCGCCACCTGTACGACGTGGCGGTGCAGCGCGCGCTGCCCCTGCACAACACGGCTGCGAGCCTGCCTCCGCCGCCCAAGGGCCGCACCCTGGTGCTGGGCGCGGGCAAGGCCGGCGGCGCGATGGCCCAGGCGGTGGAAGCCCTGTGGCCGGCCGATGCGCCGCTCTCGGGCCTGGTCGTCACCCGCTACCACCACACGCCGCCCCGGCCGCAAGGCCTGCCGCAGCGCATCGAGGTGGTGGAAGCCTCGCACCCTGTGCCCGATGCCGCCGGGCTCGACGCGGCGCAGCGCATCCTGAAGCTCGCCGCAGGCCTCACGGCCGACGATCTGGTGCTGTGCCTGATCTCCGGCGGCGGCTCGGCGTTGCTCACGCTGCCCTGCGAGGGACTCACGCTGGAGGACAAGCAGCGCATCAACCGCCAGCTGCTGGAAAGCGGCGCGCACATTGGCGAGATGAACACGGTGCGCAAGCACCTCTCGGCCATCAAGGGCGGGCGCCTGGCGGCTGCCTGCGCGCCCGCGCGCGTGGTCACGCTCACCATCAGCGATGTGCCCGGCGACGACGTGAGCGTCATCGCCAGCGGCCCCACGGTGGCCGACGCCTCCACGTGCGCCGAGGCGCTGGACATCCTGCGCCGCTACGGCATCGAGGTGCCGCCTGCGGTGCGCGCGCAGCTGGACAGCGGCGCACTCGAAACCCCCAAGCCCGGTGACGCGCGCCTGCAGGGTCATGTGGTGGAACTCATCGCCACCCCGCAGCAGAGCCTGGAGGCCGCTGCCGAGGCGGCCCGGGCTCTGGGCCTGAACGTGGTGATCCTCAGCGACGAGATCGAAGGCGAGTCGCGCGAGGTCGGCAAGGTGCACGGCGCGATGGCCCGCTCCACCGCGCTGGGCCGCAGCAGTTTCCAGAAGCCCTGTGTCATCCTCAGCGGCGGCGAGACCACCGTCACGGTGCGCCCCCGCGCCCCAGGTCAGGCCAAGGGCCGGGGCGGGCGGGCCGGCGAGTTCTGCCTGGGCCTGGCGCAGGCCCTGGGCGCGCAGGCCGGCGTTTGGGCCCTGGCGGCCGATACCGACGGCATCGACGGGGTAGAGGACAATGCGGGTGCGCTGGTGACGCCCGACACCCTGGCCCGGGCCAGCGAGAAGGGCCTCAAGCTCACCGACCACCTGGCCCGCAACGACGCCTACGGCTTCTTCGAGCCGATCGGCGACCTGGTGATCACCGGGCCCACGCACACCAACGTGAACGACTTCCGGGCCGTGCTGGTGGTGTGACACCGGCGCGTCCCGCCCGGCGGCCTTTCGCCGCCGGGGGGCCCCACAACCTGCTTGATGTCGATCGCGCCCGCCAGGGCGCCCTAGGAAAGTCTTTTGCGCAGCCATTTCAACCGTTCTGCCCTGGTGCGTCAGCTCGCCGGCTGGATGCCTGCGTCGGCGGACGTGCCGCGCCAGGACATGGCCGAGCGGCTGGGCGAATGGTTGAACGTGGCCGACGCCATCGCCCTGCATTCGCTGCACCAGACCCTGCCCTCGGTGACAGCCCGGCGCGCCGCCATCAAGACCGGCGCGGTGGAGGCGCGGGCCGAGCTGGAGCGCCTGCGCGCCACGCTCAGCCAGTCCATCGCCACGCCCCCTCAACCCCCGGTGGATGCCAGCGACGCCGAATTCGCCCCTCATCACCAGCGCTGCCTTGACCAGCAGCGCCGCATGGAGATGGGCGTCGATGCGCTGCGAGGCCACCTGCGCCAGACCCTGGCCGCCACCTCGCCCCGCCTGGCGCAACTCGCGGCGCTGGACGCCACGCTCGACCAGATGCTGGGCGGGCGCGAGCAGCGGCTGCTCGCCGGCCTGCCCGCGTTGCTCAAGGCGCGGTTCGAGCAACTGCGCCAGTCCCATCCCGACACATGGCCACCCCTGTTCGAGCAGGACTTCCAGCAGGCCCTGCTGGCCGAGCTCGACCTGAGGCTGCAGCCGGTGGTGGGCATGATCGAAGCCATGAATTGAATCCATGAACAGCCCTTCCCTGAACCGTTTGATTTTCATCGCCGCCTTCGTCCTGGGCCTGCTGGCCATCGCCTGGGTGGGCGCGGGTTTTGTCGGCTCCAGCCTCTTCGCCCTGGCCATGACCGCGGTCATCGGCGCGGTCTACTTGCTGGGGGCGCAGGAAATCCGGCGCTACCGGCAGACCACCGCCTCGCTTGCGCAAGCCCTCGCGCAGGTGCCGCAGCCACTGGCCACCCTCGGCGACTGGCTCGTGCGCGTGCCTCCCGGCCTGCAGAACGCCGTGCGCCAGCGCATCGAGGGCGAGCGGGGCGCGCTGCCCGGCCTGGCGCTCACGCCTTACCTGATCGGCCTGCTCGTGATGCTGGGCATGCTCGGCACCTTCCTGGGCATGGTCGTCACCTTCAAAGGCGTGGTCTTCACGCTCGAAGGCTCGGCCGACCTGCAGGCCATCCGCACGGCGCTGGCCGCGCCCATCAAGGGCCTGGGCCTGGCCTTCGGCACCTCGGTGGTTGGCGTGGCCACCTCGGCCATGCTGGGCCTCATGTCCGCCATCGCCCGGCGCGAGCGCGCCGACGTGGCGCGTCAGCTCGAAGCCCACACCGCCACCGTGTTCCGGCCCTTCTCCCTGGCGCACCAGCGGCAGGCCACCTTCGACGCACTGCAGCAGCAGGCCGGCGTGCTGCCCGCGGTGGCGAGCCAGCTGCAGGCGCTGATGGAGCAGATCGAACGCCGCGGCCAGCAACTCGACGAGCAGCTGCTGAGCCGGCAGGCGCAGTTCCATCAGGCCGCCAGCGAGGCCTACCAGGGCCTGGCGAAATCCGTCGAGCAGTCGCTCAAGGACAGCGTGAGCGCCAGCGCCCGCGCGGCCGGTGAGAGCCTGCAGCCGGTGGTGGAGAGTGCCAGAGGCACCATCGCGCTCATGGAGCAGATCGAGCGCCGCGGCCAGCAGATGGACGAGCAACTGCAGGCGCGCCAGGCGCAGTTCCACCGCGAGGCCGGCGAGGCCTACCAAGGCTTGGCGGCGTCGGTCGGCCAGTCGCTCAGAGACAGCCTGAGCGCCAGCGCCCGCGCCGCCGGCGAAAGCCTGCAGCCGGTGGTGGAGAACGCCATGAACGCGCTCGCGCGGGAATCGGCGCAGCTGCACGAGCGCGTGAGCGCGGCGGTGCAGGCGCAGATGGCCGGCGTGTCGGAGCGCTTTGGCGCCACCGCCAGCACCGTGGCCGAGGGTTGGACCCAGGCGCTGCAGCAACACGCCCGCACCAGCGAGCAGCAGGCGCAGGGCCTGGACCGCGCCCTCACAGCCTTCACCACCGGCTTCGAGCAGCGCTGCGCCGCCTTGATCACCGACGTGCAGGAAACCGTGAGCCGCTCGCACGCCGCGCAGACCACGGCCGACCAGCAGCAACATGCCGCCTGGACACAGGCCCTGCAGGCCATGGCGACCACGCTGCAGGATCAGTGGCGGCAACTGGGCGCGCAGACCCTGGCCCAGCAACAGGCCGTGGCGCAGACGCTGGAGCAGACGGCGACCCTCTGGCGCGACGAGCTCGCCAACCTGCGCCGCGAGGAAGCCGCGCGCGACCAGGCCAGCGCGCAGCGCGTGGGCCAGCTGCAGGCGTCGCTCAACGACCAGGTGGCCAGCCACCTCGCCACGCTGGGCACCGCGCTGGAAGCCCCCATGGCGCGCCTGCTGGACACCGCGGCCGAGGCCCCCAAGGCCGCGGCCGAAGTGATCGCCCGGCTGCGCGAGGAGATGAGCCAGCTCACCGCGCGCGACAACAGCGCGCTGCAGGAGCGCGCCACCCTCATGCACAACATCGACGCGCTGCTCCAGTCCGTGCAACAGGCCACAGGCGAACAGCGGGCCGCCGTCGAATCGCTCGTCAGCTCTGCCGGCGCGGTGCTGGATCAAGTGGGGCGGCAATTCGCCGACACGGTGGGCGCGCAGGCCGTGCGCGCCGAAGAGGTGGCCGCGCAGGTCAACGGCAGTGCGATCGAACTCGCCGCCCTGGGCGAGGCCTTCGGCCACGGCGTGCAGCTCTTCAGCACCACCAATGAGCGGCTGATCGAGAACCTGCAGCGCATCGAAAGCGCTGTGACGCAGTCCATGGCGCGCAGCGACGAGCAGCTCGCCTACTACGTGGCGCAGGCGCGCGAAGTGATCGACCTGAGCATCAGCTCGCAGCAGGGCATCGTCGAAGACCTGCGCCGCCTGCGTGGCCCGCAGCCGGGCGAGAAGAAGGCCTCGTGATGATCGGGCTGGACGACCGCCACATCGAGGACGAGGACGGCACCGAGCACACCGCGCCGGTGTGGGCCGTGTTCGGCGACCTCATGTCGGGCCTGGTGGGCGCCTTCGTGCTCATCCTCGTCGGTGTGCTCGTGGTGCAGATGGACCTCGTGGCCAGCCTGCAGGCCGAGGTGCAGAAGCGCCAGCAGGAAGAACAGCGCCGCATGGCCCTGGAGAAAGCCCTGGCCATTCCGCTGCAGAACGGCCGCGTGACGCTGGACAACGGCCGCATCGGCATCAGCGGCAGCGTGCTGTTTGCGCTGAACTCCGACGAACTGCGACCCGAAGGCCGGCAGATCCTGCGCAGCCTGGTGCCGCCGCTGCAGGTCTACCTCGGCGAGCGCGACGAGATGCTGATGGTCAGCGGCTTCACCGACGACCGCCCGGTGCAGGCCACCAACCAGCGCTTTGCCGACAACCTCGAACTCTCGGCCCAGCGCGCGCTCACGGTCACGCGCGCGCTGATCCAGGAAGGCATGCCGCCGCAGCGCGTGTTCAGCGCGGCCTTCGGCGCCGAGCAGCCCGTGGCGCCCAACACCAGCGAGAAGGGCCGCGCGCTCAACCGCCGCGTGGAGATGGCGCCCGTGCCCAAGACCACCCCGGCGCCCACCCCCAAGCCCTGAAATGAGCGACGACGCCGACGCCGTGCACGCCCACTACGTGGCCGCCTTGACGCGGCGCCTGCAGGCCGCGCCCGAAGCCGTGCAACGCGTGCTGCGCGCGAAGCTGCCGGCGGTGGCGACCGTTGAACCCGATGCGCAGGCTACGGCCGTGCCCGCCACACCGCCCCGGCGCCCGCGTGCGCCACCACCCAGGCCGCTCACCCCGCTGGGCCGGCTCAACCAGCACATCGCCACCGCCGCCCAGGCCGCGGGCACCACCGCCGGCCGCTCCGAGCTGCGCAGCGCGCAGGCGTTTCGCGAAACCTGGTCGCGCCTGTGCGCCGAAGATGAGGTGGTGCAGGCCGTGCAGCGCGGCCCCGAGAACGCCGGCCCGCTCAACTCGCACATGCTGGTGCTGCGCACGCTGGGCCTCATGCGCGAACTCTCGCCAGACTACCTTCGCCGCTTCATGGCGCACGCCGACACCCTGCTGTGGCTGGAGCAGGCGAGCGCCCAGCTCAAGCAACCGGCGGCCAAACCCAAGGCGTCGCGGCAGAAAAAATGAGGGGCCTCAGGGGCCCGTTTCCACCGGCATCGCGCACCGGCTGCCGTCCGTGCGCCAGCCTCATCCCAGCGCGTCCAGCCCCGGGTTGAACACCACTTCCCACAGGTGTCCGTCCGGGTCCTGGAAGTGGCCGGCGTAGCCGCCATAGAAGGTCTCTTGCGCGGGCTTGACGATCCGCGCGCCAGCATCGGCGGCCTGCTGCATCACGGCGTCCACTTCGGCGCGCGAGTCCACGTTGTGGCCCAGCGAGAGCTCCAGCGCACTGGAGGCCTGCGCGCTGGTCGAGAGCAGTGGCAGGCCCGTGTCGGAGGCAAGGCTGCGGCGCGGCCACAGCGCGAGCTTCAGGCCGTGCTGCAGGTTGAAGAAGGCCACGGCGCCGTGCTCGAACTCGGTGCCGACGATCCCCTGGGTGGCCAGGCCCATCCCGTCGCGGTAGAAAGCCACCGCGCGCTCGAGGTCGTCCACGCCGAGGGTGATGACCGTGATGTGAGGCTTCATGGGCCGCACGCCCTTCAGCGGCGCAGCTTGTAGCCGGTGCGGAACACCCACCAGATGAAGCCCAGGCACAGCGCCATGAACACCAGCGTCATGCCCGTGCTCACGGCGATGTGCACATCGGCCACGCCATAGAAGGCCCAGCGGAAACCGCTGATGAGGTAGACCACCGGGTTGACCAGCGAGACGGTCTGCCACAGCGGCGGGAGCATGCTGATGGAGTAGAACGCGCCACCCAGGAAGGTCAGGGGCGTTACCACCAGCAGCGGGATCACCTGCAGCTTCTGGAAGTTGTCGGCCCACAGGCCGATGATGAAACCGAACAGGCTGAAGGTGACGGCCGTCAGCAGCAGGAAGCCGAGCATCCACACCGGGTGCGCGATGTGGTACGGCACGAACACGCGCGCCGTGAGCAGGATCAGCAAGCCCAGCATGACCGATTTGGTGGCCGCCGCGCCCACGTACCCCAGCAGCACCTCGATCCACGACACCGGCGCGGACAGCAGCTCGTAGATGGTGCCCGACCACTTGGGCATGTAGATGCCGAACGAGGCGTTGGAAATGCTCTCGCTCAGCAGCGAGAGCATGACCAGGCCGGGAATGATGAAGGCGCCGTAGGTGACACCGTCGATATTGCCCATGCGCGAGCCGATGGCGGTGCCGAACACGATGAAGTAGAGCGAGGTGGTGAGCACCGGCGCGAGGATGCTTTGCGTGATGGTGCGGAAGGTGCGCGCCATCTCGAAGCGGTAGATGGCCTTGATGCCATGGATGTTCAGTGTCATGCGCGGGCCTCCTGCTTCTTGTGGACAAGGCTCACGAAGATGTCCTCGAGCGAGCTTTCGCTGGATTGAAGGTCCTTGAAGTCGATCCCCTGCGCGTGCAGCGTGCGCAGCAGCTCGGCGATGCCGGTCTCGTCCTTCTGGGTATCGAAGGTGTAGGTCAGCGTCTGGCCCGCGCCCGAGAGCTCCAGCGGCCAGCGCGCGAGCGCCTCGGGCACACGCTCCAGCGGATGCTGCAGCGTGAGCACCAGCTGCTTCTTGCCGAGCTTGCGCATCAGCTCGGCTTTGTCCTCGACCAGGATGATTTCGCCCTTGGACATGACGCCGATCCGGTCGGCCATCTCCTCGGCTTCCTCGATGTAATGCGTGGTGAGAATGATGGTGACGCCGGACTCGCGCAGCGTCCGCACGATCGCCCACATGTCCTTGCGCAGCTCGACGTCGACGCCGGCGGTCGGCTCGTCGAGGAACAGGATGCGCGGCTCGTGCGCCAGCGCCTTGGCGATCAGCACGCGCCGCTTCATGCCGCCGGACAGCGTCATGATCTTGTTGTCTTTCTTGTCCCACAGCGACAGGTCGCGCAGCACCTTCTCGACATAGGCGGGATC
>NZ_JAHCKK010000074.1 GCF_026125825.1 Hydrogenophaga sp.
CTGGCCCACGAAGGCCGCGGACAACCCGATGGAGCTGCAGGCCACCCGCGAGCGGGCTTTGGCGCTGGGCGCAAAGGCCTGAACGAGGTTTTCAACAGGCCAGACCAGGCCCACGCACAGCCGGACGAAAGAGGAAGCGGATGACATCATCCGCTGGCTGGACAAGCTGATCGACGAGCTGGACCAGGGTCGCCCGAAGGAGAAGCTCCGGCGGGCAGCGCGCAGGTTCTGAAACGGCGCGGCAGGCGCGAGGTCGCGAAGTCGTCCTACACCGCCTCCTTCGCCGCCGCGATAAGGTGGAGTCTCGATGACTGAAGGAGATGCCTTGTGGCCACCCGTACCAGAACTCAGGGTTCGCTCGTCGAGCGGGCCAAAGCAAAGGACGATGCGCGCGCCAGTGCCCCGGGCGAGCACTGGTTCGTGTTGGGTGCGGGCATCGCGGCCTGGGCGCTGACGCGCAGGAGCCCGTCGGTGGTCGTGCGAACGGCCGGCATGTTGGCGGCCACCGCCCTGGTGGGCCGGGCTGCGAGCGGCCGCGACGGTTTGAGCAAGCTGTTGCGCTTCACACCGCTGGGCCGGCGCATCCGTTAAGGGGGCGAGGGTTCGTCGCCCCGCTCCAGCCGGTTTCGGAGCACTCCGTTGATCTCGGCACCGAAGATCAAGGTGGTGGCGCTGATGTACAGGAAGACCAACGTGGCCACCACGCCCGCGAAACTGCCGTAGAGCAAGGCCAGCTTGCCGGCTGTGCGCAAGGTGTACGAAAGGGTCGCCGCCGCCCCGACCCACATGGCGGCGCCCACCAGGGCGCCGGGGATCACGGTGTAGAGCCGTTGGCGGGTGTCCGGCAGCCAGCCGTACATCAGGGCATACAAGATGGCGAGCACCAGGAACGCCGAGCCGTAGCGCACGCTGTGGCGCGCCCAGAGGGATTCCTGCCCGACGCCCACGTTTTCCGCCAGGAGCATCCACACATACGGCATCACGACCACCGAACTGAACGCCAGCAGCACACCCGAGCCCACCACCACCGTGAAGAGGGTGACCTTGATGCGCGCCTTCCAGAACGGCAAGCCACGCTCGATCCCATAGGCGCGGTTCAGCGCGGAGCGGATCGCCTGCATGCCCGATGAAGCCGTCCACAACGTCACCAGCACGCCCACGGCCAGGAGCGCCTGGTTGCGCTGGGCCAGCACCTGCTCGATGACGGGCTGCATCGCATCGCGCACCATCTGCGGCGTGTAACCCACCACGCGGCTGACCAGGGCCGCTGCATCCCCCGGACTGCCCAGGTAGCCCGCCGAAGCGGACAACAGGATCAACAGCGGGAACATGGCCAGCACCGACGAAAACGCCAGGCTGCCGGCCTGGTTGGCGCTCTGGTGCAGGATGTAATTGCGCACCGCCAGCACCAGCACACGCAGACCCGGCGTGCCGAGCACCGCGCGCTGGATGCGACCTTTTGCCTTGCGAAGCCCGCTCATGGCAAGCTGTTGGAGTCAGAACGGTTCATGGAAGCACCAACGTCACCAAATGACCGAGAAGACCCGATCGTAGCGGAGGTCGGCGCCTGCAACGGTTGCCCACGCCACCCACCTGCGAACCGCATGGGCAATGGATGCGGGCTGCCACAGTGGGGGTGCCCAAAGTCCCTATGGCGGCTTAGCCGGCGGTTCAATGTCCCGCCAGAAACCGCTGCACCAGTTCGAACTGCTCCGGCACGTTGAGCGCGGGCGCATGCCCACACCCGGCAATCGTCACCACGAGCGCTCGCGGCCCGCGATCGCGCATGGCTTCGGCCGTGTCGGCCAGCAGCAGGTCCGAGTCCGCGCCGCGCAGGCACAACACCGGCACGTCGATCCGGTCGTAAGTGGGCCACAGGTCGTAGTCGGCTGGGTGGTGGCTGAACTGCATCACCATGGCCGGGTCGTAGTGCGGCGTCACTCGGCCATCGGGCAAGCGCCGCGCCGAGCTTTCGGTGAGCAGGCGCCACTGCGCGTCGCTCAGGTAGCCATACGGCTTGTACACGGTGCGGAAGTACTGCTCCAGCTCGCTCACGGTGTGGAAGGCCGCCGGGTTGCCGGCGTAGCTTCGGATGCGCTGCACCGCCGCGTCGGCCAGCTTGGGACCGATGTCATTGAGCACCAGCCGCTCGATGCGCCCGTGCAATGGCCCGGCTGCGCACACCATGCCAATGGCACCGCCCATGGATGTGCCGACCCAGTGAAAGCGCTTGATGACGAGCTGATCCACCAGCGAGGTGGCGATGCGCGAGTAAAAGTCCAGGCAGTACTCGGCTTCGGGGTTCGGGCTCCATTCCGAGAGGCCGCGCCCGATGGTGTCGGGGCAGATCACGCGCACGCCCTGCGCGCACAGGTGTGCGGCCAGTGGGTCCATGTCGCGCCCGGTGCGGGCCAGGCCGTGCCAGGCAATGACGATTTGCCCCGTGGGCACCTCGGGTTCCCAGTCCATGAAGTGGATTTCGCGGCCCTCGCAGGTGAGGTAGCGCGAGCGGGGGGTCAGGGCGGGGGTGGTGTTCATGACCGACCGCCTTTCAGCCGCGCCAGCGAGGCGCGCTCGCGCAGCTTGCCCACGATGCCGGTGGGAAAGTAATACACCGACAACACGAAGAGCACGCCCAGCCAGAGCAGCCAGCGGTCGGGTGTGAGCAGCGCGGGCAACAGCGGCATGCCTTCGGTGGCGCTGCCGGCCAAACGCAGCAGGTCTTGCAGGTAACTTTGCGCCACCACGAAGAGCACACTGCCGATGAACGCGCCGTAGAGTGTGCCCATGCCGCCGATGACGACGATGAGCAGGATGTCCAGCATGATCTCGAACGAGAGCGAGGTGTCCGGGCCGTTGTAGCGCAACCAAAGCGCGAGCAGGCAACCCGCGAGCGTGGCGAACGAGGCCGACAACACGTTGGACAGCGTGCGGTAGACGACGGTGCGGTAGCCCAGCGCCTCGGCGCGGAAGTCGTTCTCTCGAATGGCCTGCAGCACGCGGCCAAAGGGTGAGTTCACGATGCGCAGGATGGTGAGGAAGATCGCGGTGACGGCCAGGAAGATCAGGTAGTAGGTGATCAGCCGGCCATTCAGATCCACCTCGCCCAGGGGCGTCTGCAGCGGCTCTTCGGTGAGCGTGAAGCCGGGCGAGAGCAGCTCGGGCACGCGAAAGGTCAGGCCGTCTTCACCGCCGGTGAAGTCGGAGAGCTGCGAGGCCAGCGTGAGAAAGGCCGAGGCCACGGCAAGCGTGATCATGGCGAAGAAGATCGCGCGCACCCGCAGCGAGAACAGGCCAATGAGCAGCGAGAGCACCAGCGAAACCAGCAGCGCGCCGAGCACCCCCACCGCGATGGCGCCCCACGAAGGCGTCTCGGCCGCGTTGAGCGCGATGGCTACGCCGTACGCGCCGATGCCGAAGAACATGGTGTGCGCAAAGCTGACGATGCCGGTGTAGCCCAGCAGCAGGTCGAAGCTGGCCACCAGCGCGACGAAGATCAGCACCTTCGCGGCCACGTTGAGCGCCTTCACGCCCGGAAACAGGAATGGCGCGAAGGCCAGGCCCAGGAAGAGCACGATCAGCAAGGCGACCAGCCAGCGGCTGCGTGGGAGGTCGTTGGAGAGGAGACGGGACAACATGGTTCGGCTCCTTCTTATCGGTTCGTGACCGGGTACACGCCCTGCGGGCGCCACAGCAGGATGGCGACCATGAGCGCGATGTTGGAGAACAGCGCGACCTTGGGCGCCAGGAAGCCGGTGTAGTTGGCCATCAGGCCCACCAGCAGCGCGCCGATGAGCGCGCCCAGTGTGGAGCCCAGGCCGCCGATGATGATGACGATGAAGATCAGCACGTTGACCTGCGCGCCCATCTGCGGCAGCACGGTCTGCTGGTACAGGCCCCACATCACGCCACCCAGGCCGGCCAGCGCACTGCCGACCACGAACACGCCGATGAAGAGTTGCCGGATGCGGTAGCCAAGGGACTCGACCATCTCGCGGTCCTGCACGCCCGCGCGCACCAGCAGGCCCACCTTGGTGCGGTTGAGCGTCCACACCATGGCCGCGAACACGGCAGCGCCCACGAGCACGGCGAGCAGGCGGTACTTCTCCACCGAGGCATCGCCCAGGATGAAGGAGCCTCGCAGGCTCTCGGGCAGCGGCAGCGCGATCTGGCCGGGGCCCCAGATGACCTTGATCATCTCTTCGCCAATGATCATGCCGCCCATGGTGATGAGGATCTGCTTGAGGTGCATGCCGTACACCGGGCGGATGATGAGCCGCTCGAACACCCAGCCCAACGCACCGGCCACGGCCATCGCCACCAGCATGGCGGGCAGCAGGGCCATGAGGTTGAGCCAGAGGCTGTCGGCCGTGGTGTAGCTGCCCATGCTGGCGAGCACGGTGGTGGCCACGAAAGCACCGAGCGCGATGAACACGCCGTGGCCGAAGTTGAGCACGTCCATGAGGCCGAAGACCAGCGTGAGGCCGGAGGCGATGATGAAGACGATCATGCCCATGGCCAGGCCGGCCACGGTGAGCGTGATCCAGGTGGACGGGCTGCCCACCGCGGGCAGCGCCAGCAGCGCCAGCGCGGGCACGAGGGCCAGCGGCTTCCAGTCGAAGTCAGCGTTGAGTTTCATTGATGTGCTCCCAGGGAGAGGCCGAGCAGCTTGGATTGCAGCGACTCATCGGCCGCGAGTTCGGCCATGGGGCCGCTGTGCACGACGCGGCCGTCGTCCATCACGGCCACGCTGTCGCCGAGCTGGCGCGCGAAGTTGAAGTTCTGCTCGACCAGGAGGATGGTGGTCTTGGCCGCCTTGAGTTCGCGGAAGGCCGCGATCATGTTCTGGATGATCGCGGGCGCCAGGCCCTTGCTGGGCTCGTCGATCAGCAGCAGCTTGCGCGGTTCGACGATGGCGCGCGAGACAGCGAGCATCTGCTTCTGCCCGCCACTGAGCTTGCCGGCCGGGTGCAGCCAGAATTTCTTCATGGCAGGGAACAGGCCGAAGATCCATTCGAGGCGGTGGGTGTCGATGTCATCGAGACTGCGCGCGCCGCGCGCGGCCAGCAGCATGTTTTCGCGCACCGAGAGGTCCGCGAAGATGCCCATGCTTTCGGGCACGTAGGCCACGCCGCTGCGTGCGATGTCGGGCGTGGGGCGTTGCGTGATGTCCTGGCCGTCGAGCGTCACCGTGCCCTGGCTGGCGTGCCACAGGCCCATGATGGTTCGCAGCGTGGTGGTCTTGCCCGCGCCGTTGCGGCCCAGCAGCATGGTGAGCTGGTTGGCGGGCACGGCGAGGTCCACACCATGAAGGATGTGGTACGCACCGATGTGGGTATGCACGCCCTTGAGCGTCAACAGGTCTGCGCTCATGCGTTCACCTCTTCTTCCGGGTTGATGCCGAGGTAGGCCTGCTGCACCACGGGCGAGGCAATCACGGTGGCGGGTTCGCCATCGGCCACGAGTTCGCCGTTGTGCAGCACGATGATGCGGTCCGAGAGTTCGCGCACCACGTCCATCTTGTGTTCGACCAGAAGGATGGTCTTGCTCTTGTCTTCCTTGAGCTTGCGAATGAGGTTCAGGATCACGGGCACCTCGTCGACGCTCATGCCGGCAGTGGGTTCATCGAACATGAAGACCTGAGGCTCCAGCGCCATGAGGATGCCGACTTCCAGCTTGCGCTGGTCGCCGTGAGGCAGGCTGGAGGCAAGCGCGTCGCGCTTGTCGGCCAGCGCCACGGTCTCCAGCACCTCGTCGGCGCGCTGCAACAGGTCGCGCCGGTCGCTCCAGATGCGCCACAGGTTCAGGCCCGCGCGCGCCCTCGCCTGCACGGCCAGCCGAACGTTCTCCTGCACCGTGAGGTTGGGGAACAGGTTGGTGAGCTGGAACGCACGGCCCAGGCCGGCCTGCGCACGCGCCGGTGCACCCAGCGCCGAGATGTCCTTGCCGCCAAGCAGCACGCGTCCGGCGCTGGCCTTGATCTGGCCCGAGATGAGGTTGAAGTAGGTGGTCTTGCCCGCGCCGTTGGGGCCGACGATGGCGGTGAGCGTGCCGGGCGCGAACGCGCACGAGACGGCATTCACCGCCACGTGCCCGCCGAAGCGGACCGTGAGGTCTTGGGTTTCAAGCATGAAGGACTCTCCGCAGAAGGCAGCGGTATGCCGTGAGCCGCAAGTGCGGCGAACATCCAGGAACACGGCGGAACCGGCTTCGCCGGGCCGCACGTGTTGTCCCCCTTTCAGGGGGAAGCCGCGTCAGCGGCGCAGGGGGTCAAGCGCTCAGCGCTTGTTCCGAATGGGGATGTCGAGATCCGAAGGCTTGATCTCGCGCACCAGCTCGGGCACACCCCAGGCAAACGCCGGGTCGGCCTTGATCTTGAAGTGGTACATGCTCTGCATCGCCTGGTGGTCTTCCTTGCGGAAGGTCATCGTGCCCTTGGGCGTCTCGAAGCTCATGCCTTCCATGGTCTTGATGAGCGTGTCGGTCTTGGTGTCGCCGTTGGTCTTCTTCAGCGCGGTCACCACGGCCATGGCGGCCGAGAAGCCACCGGCGGTGAAGAAGTCGGGTGGCGACTTGAACTGCTTGTAGTGCTCGGCCACCATGGCGTCGTTCACCGGGTTCTTGGGGATGCCGAAGTAGTAGTACAGCGCCCCCTCCATGCCTGGGAACTGCTTGTAGGCGACCATGGCCGGCAGGATGTTGCCACCGGTGGCGAGCTTGATGCCATAGCGCTTGTCCAGCTCCATCTCGGCGATCTTGCCGAAGGGTGTGGGCGCGCCCGACCAGCCCACCGAGATGTACTTGGTGCCCGGCTGGTCCTTGAGTTTGTCGACGATGCGCAGCAGGCCGGCGGTGAAGTCCGTCGTGCCCACGGGGAGGTATTCCTCATGGACGATCTTGGCCTTCTTGGTGAAGTCCTTGGCGGCTTTCACGCCATCGCGGCCGAAGGCGTTGTCGTTGGCCAGCATGGCGATCACGTTGCCCGGCTGGTCCAGCGCCACGGCGTTGGCGGCGGCGTCCTGGCTGCTGTTGCGGCCGGTGCGGAAGATGTACTTGTTCCACTTGTCGCCGGTGATCGAGTCGGCCACGGCAGGCTCGACCAGCAGGATCTTCTTGTATTCCTCGGCCACGGGCAGCATGGCCAGGGCCACGGGCGAAGCGGTCGGGCCAATGGCCAGGTCGACCTTGTCGTCGGCGTAGGCGGCGGCCAGCAGGCTCTTGCCCACGTCGGGCTTGCCCTGGTCGTCCTTCTCGATCACGACGATCTTCTTGCCACCAACCATCATGGTGCCACCGGTGGCGTAGCTCAGGCCCATCATCAGGCCGGCCTGGGTCTGCTTGGCATAGGCCTCCAGCGGGCCGGTCTTGCTGTGAATGTGGGCGATGCGGATTTCGCCTTTGTTGGCCTGGGCCGATGCGAGGGAGGTGCCCAGCGCTGCGGTGCACGCGAGCGCGATGACCGCCAGGCGGCGGGTGGTGTGTGTCATGTCTTGTCTCCTGGTTGGAAGGATCGTCACAGCGCGGTGCGCCGTGCGTTCCTTATCGCAGACTTCGTGCCAGGCGTGCAGGCCTTTGATTTCAAAGGATATTCTTCCATGCGGCAGGGCAACTGTCCAACTTTCAGACAGTCACACAGCGCGAAGCCGTCTGAATTTCAGGCAATCGTCTGAAATTCAGACGCATTGCCTTGTGCGGCAAGGCGGTCGTACAGGCTGGCGCGTGAAATGCCGAGCAGCTTCGCGGCGGCGGTGCGGTTGCCGCCGGTGCGGGCCAGCGCCTGCGCGATCGCGCGCTGCTCCAGCTCGGCGATCTGCTCGGGCAAAGGGCGCAGCCCGCCCTCTTGCGCCGTGCGCGGCACAGCCTTGCCCAAGACGGCGGCCGGTGCCAGCGCGGGCAGGCCGGCTTCCTGCAGCACCGCGCCCACCTGCGCGGCCGCGATGTGGTGCGAGTCGCTGCGCAATGCGAGTTGCTCCAGCACGTTGCGCAGTTCGCGGATGTTGCCGCGCCAGGGCTGCGCGGCCAGCAGGGCCTGAGCGTCGGCGGTCAGCTCCAGCTGCGCGCCGCCGCCGCGTGCGGCGATGTCTTCGCACAGGGCCTCGATCAGCAGTGCGATGTCGTCCTGACGCTCGCGCAGCGGCGGCACGCGGATGGGCAGCACGTTGAGGCGGTAATAGAGATCTTCACGGAAGCTGCCATCGCGCACCATTTGCTGCAGGTCGCGCGAGGTGGCGGCGACCACGCGCACGTCGAAGCGCACCAGCTTGTTCGAGCCCAGCGGCTCGATCTCGCCTTCCTGCAAGGCGCGCAACAGCTTGACCTGCACGGACATCGGCATGTCGCCCAGCTCATCGAGGAACAGCGTGCCGCCATCGGCCAGCTTGAACTTGCCATCGCGCCCCTTTTTGTCGGCGCCGGTGTAGGCACCGGGCGCCACCCCGAAGAACTCGGCCTCCAGCAGTGTGTCGGGCACGGCCGCCATGTTCACGCTGACGAAGGAGCGGCCTGCCCGCGGCGAGGCCGCGTGGATGGCGTGCGCAAGCAGTTCCTTGCCCGTGCCGGTCTCCCCCAGCAGCAGCACCGGGCTGGCCGATTGCGCGGCACGCCGGGCCTGGCGCTTGACCTCCAGCGCGGCGGCACTGCTGCCCACGAAGCTGGCGAAGGTGTACTTGCTGCGTCGCTGGCTCGCGAGCTCGCGCCGCGCCTCGCTCAGGTCCTGCTCCAAGCGCGCGAACTTGCTGATGAGGGGCTGCAGCGTGGTTTCGGGGTGGTCGAACAACACGATGCCCAGCACCCCGATCACTTCGCCCGCGTCGTCGCGCAGCGGGATGCGGCTCACGACAAAGGTGCCCGCGCGGTTGGTCAACAGATCGATCAGGATGGGCTTGCCGGTGGCCAGCACCTGGTGCATCTGCGTGTTCTGCACCACGCGCGAGACCGGGTGGCCGACGAAGTCTTCCTCGCGCTCGAAGCCCAGCGCGGGCAGGAAGCGGCGGTATTGGTCGTTGATCCAGACCACGCGCGCGTCCCGGTCCACCAGCATCATGCCTTCGCTGGCGTTGGCAAACAGATCGAACATCGACCTCGCGGCCAGTTCGAGGATGCTTTGCGCGTCGCGCGGCAGGCGGTTGTCCCGGGTCATGGCGGCATGGTAACCCTGCCCTTCTTCAAGCAGGCTCTGTCACGGAAAAGTAATAACTTAGAACTACGATTCGCCGCGTTCTGACTTCCAACGCCGCGATGACGCCCATGTTGTTTTCCCCTGCCCTTGGCCTGCCGGTTCTCCCACCCGCCTTGCACGAACAGACGAATGGGCCCATGAACGACCCACGCGAGCGCAGCCCCGCGCGGGCAGGCGTGGGGGCGTTCACGAACACCCCGCTGGCGTGCGCGGACCCCGGGCACCAGGAGGGTGTGGGTATTGCCCGCCGACTGCATTCGCAGCTCGATGCGGTGGGCGGCATCGCCTACCTGACCCGCGGTCCGCAAGGCGTAGCCTCGGGTCTGGGCAGGACACCGCTGGAGCAAACCGGGCACGAAAACAGCGCGCCGATCGGGGACGATTTTCCGGTGGAAGCTCTGGGCGCCTTTCAAGCGATCCACGGAGTGGGCGGGGCCATCGAAACGGGCACGGCGATCAAGCACCTGTCCAACACCTGCCGGGCGCTGTCGAACCGGCACGCCACTCACGACGCATTCCAACAAGGCCAGCTTGCATTGGATGAGGCCCACCGACGCTGGCGGCATGGCGCGGCAAATCCTTCGCTGGCGCGCCCGTTGTGCGACGCGGCTCGCGAGGCCTGGAGCGCGCGCTCCTCCCTGGTCCAGCTGAACACGGCGATCCGGCAGGCGCCGGAGCAGATCGTGGATGTGATCCGCTACACCGCGGTGTCCTGGACATCGCGCCTGTTGTCGGTGCTCAAGCTGGCCTTCAAGGCCAGCGCCTGGATCTCCCTGGCCGCGAGCATCGTGGGTGTCCTGGGGTCGGCATTCCAGGTCTTGGCAGGCATCTTCAAATGGCACTCGGCGAGTGCGATGGTGCGTCGGGCCCGAAGCGCCCTGCACCAGGTCGAAAGCCACCCCCCTGCCGACCATCCCACACCGCTGCAGACCCATGTGATCCAACACGTTTGCCGCCAACGCAAGCACGCGCTGCAGCAAGCCCTCGACAAGCGAACCCGGGCACGGGTGGAAACCATCACCGGCATCGCGGCCCTGGTTTTCAGCGCGCTGGCGTTCCTCTTTCCCCCGCTGGCATTCGTCGCCATCGCCACCGGCCTGGCCTATGCCGGCTACCGGGTGTACCGCGGTGTCTGCTCGTTCCTCTCGACCCGTGAGGCGAACCGGCGAGAGATGGCCCAGCGCATCGACTTCAGCGACCCGGCGTTCGTCGAGGCCCTCGACCGGTCGGCCCGCTCAGAGGGCCGGACGGCTGCCCAACTGAATGTGGCGGCAGACAACCCTTACTACGCCATCCATTGCCTGATTGAACACATTCAACAGGGTGAAGCGGCGTGGCTGCACGGCCTGCTGGAGCAACTCGGTGTTTCTCAGCCGGATCGAGACGCCGTCTTTCTGCTCGCTCAAGGCCACGACACGGCTCAGGCCGGCCGCTGGCTGGAGCGCATGCTTTTTGAGGGCGACTGGTCCGCGCTCGCAGGCGTGGCGACCGCCTGAGGTCACCGACCGCGCGGCCCTCACCCCGTCACGGCCCTGGGCTCATCGAAACTCAGGTACATCCAGGTGCCCTCGCTGTCGCCCCGATAGGCCCCGGCCGCACCGTCGTGCTGAGCGGCCATGGCCGCGAATTGCCAGGCTTCATCGTGCGAGCAGTCCACCACGCGCGTGACCCACCGGTCAAAGCCGAGGGCTCGCACCTGGAGCGCGGCCCTTTGCAGCGCCTCTGGCACCGAGGGGTGTTCCCACCCCCAGGTGAAGCGACGCTCCTTCGGGCAGTAGGTGCCGACCACCTGCGCAGGCGCCTGCATCACGCGGCCGTCCGCGAAGCTCCAGCGCACGCGGCCTTCGTTCATGTCGAGGTGCCATTGGGTCTCGCTGCCCAGGCCCCACTGCTGGCGGTGCTTGGCGGTCTGCTTCTCCAGCCAGCCCATTGCGGTGGCCAGCCATTGCTCCTCGAAAGACTGGTGCGAGGACAGCGCCGCGGCCATCCTGTCCCAGGCGTGAGGCAGCCGCTCTTCGACGGACAAGGCGTCTGCCTGGGTCAAGGCGGCTTCGTGGCCCTTGGGCTGTTTGCAGTCGAACTCGATGTTGAAATTGCCGTCGGGGTAGAGCGTGAAGGTCAGGCCCCACATGCGTTCGCCCGTGCTGTTCAGAAGATCGTCGCGCAGGAAAAGCACGGCATCTTCCGGTGCCGTGGACGCGCCGGTCCACGCCAGCCGTTTTCTCTCGATCTGGTTCTGGTGAACCAGATAGATGCTGATCCGCGCCATCTTGTTCAGGATGACCGCGTGGCAGGTGACGGAGTCCCACGGCCGCCCCCGAATGAAGGCGAGGCAGGCGTTTTTCAGTTCCTGATGCGCCTGTTCAACAGTTCTGGAAGTGTTCATTGCGGAAACCCGAACCTCACGAAGTTGCCTTGGAGTCAACGGGCGAAGGCGGGTCTGCCATCCCACGTCATTCATGGGCGGCCATGCTGGCCTCGGGCAAAAGTGCCGTCCAACGCCTGTCAAAACTGACAGGCTTGACGATTCGGGAGGACGTTGACCTCAAGGCCGGCCGTGCTTCGTGAGCATCACGCAGCCCTTCATTCCAGCCATCCGCACTTGGTTCCAAGCGAGGCCGGCATGATGGCGTCCGCACCAGGACGCGGGGTGGCTGCGCCGTTGCGCGCAGGTGACAATCCCGCGCGCCCGGGCGAGGGATTCCCCTAGCCAGGGGGAGGCCAGGGGCGCGGGCTAGCGCCCGGCTGGCCCTTTGAGCCGGGCCAGCAGGCGAGGCAACACCAGCACCACCAGCACCACGGCCAGCAAGGTGGCCGACATGGGGCGCTGCAGGAAGACCATGAAGCTGCCTTCGCCGATGGACAGGGCGTTGCGCATCTGGGCTTCGGCCATGGGCCCGAGAATCAGGCCCACGATCACCGGTGCGGTGGGGAAGTCGTAGCGGCGCATCACCACACCGAGCAAGCCCAGGCCGTACATGAGGAAGAGGTCGAAGGCACTCTGGCGCATGCCGTAGACACCCACGGTGGCGAAGATCAGGATGCCCGCGTAGAGCTGCGGGCGCGGAATCTTCAGCAGCTTGACCCACAGACCGACCATGGGGAGGTTGAGCACCAGCAACATGACGTTGCCGATGTAGAGCGATGCGATCAGCGCCCAGACGAGCGCAGACGAGGTCTGGAACAGCTGTGGACCGGCGTTGATGCCGTAGTTCTGCAAGGCGCTGAGCAGGATGGCCGCCGTCACCGAGGTGGGAATGCCCAGCGTGAGCAGCGGCACCAGGGTGCCGGTGACAGCCGCGTTGTTGGCGGCCTCCGGTCCCGCCACACCTTCGATGGCGCCCACGGTGCCGAAGTCGGCCTTGTGCTCGGGGGCAGCAAGCTTGCGCTCGGTGGCGTAGCTCAGGAAGGTGGGTATTTCGGTGCCGCCGGCCGGGATGGTCCCGAAGGGAAAACCGATGGCGGTGCCGCGCAACCAGGCCGGCCAGGAACGGCGCCATTCGCTGCGCGTCATGTGAGCCTTGTTCATCTTGTTCATGCTGGCCTCGCTGCCGCCCTCATAGAGCGCGTTGTAGAGCGCTTCGGCCACGGCAAACAGGCCCACGGCCACCAGCACCACCTCGATGCCGTCCATGAACTCCAGGATGCCCGCGGTGTAACGCACTTGGGCGGTGATCTGGTCGATGCCGATGAGGCCCAGCGCCAGGCCGAAGAACAATGCGGTGAGGCCGCGCAGGGTGCTCTGGCCGAGCACCGCGCTCACGGTGGTGAAGGCCAGCAGCATCAGGCAGAAGTACTCGGGCGGGCCAAGCTTCACGGCGAATTCGGCCAGCATGGGTGCAAACAGCGTGACCAGAACGGTGGCGATGGTGCCGGCCACGAAGGAGCCGATGGCCGCGGTGGCCAGCGCGGCACCCGCACGCCCGCTCTTGGCCATCTTGAAGCCCTCCAGCGCGGTGACCATGGTGCCGGTCTCGCCCGGCGTATTGAGCAGGATGGAGGTGGTGGAGCCGCCGTACATGGCACCGTAATAGATGCCGGCGAAGAAGATCATCGAGGCCGTGGGCTCGACCTGCCCGGTGATGGGCAGCAGCATGGCGACCGTCACGGCCGGGCCCAGACCGGGCAGCACGCCGATGGCGGTGCCCAGGGCGCAGCCGGCGAAAGCCCAGAGCAGATTGATCGGGGTGCCAGCGGTGGCAAAGCCCGCGAGCAGTTGGTTGAGGGTGTCCATCATGTCGGTTCCGCCTTCGCGCTCAGATCCATCCGCTGGCGGTGAGGCCGGGCAGGTTCACGGCCAGCAGCTTGGTGAACAGCCAGTACACGGGCGCGGCGATGACGATGCCGGTGACCGCATCCTTCACGCTCTGGCGCAGATCGCCGATGGGCTTGCCCTCGCTGGCGCGCAGGCCGCGCACGGCCAGGGCGAAGCACAGCGCACAGCTCAGGATGAAGCCGATGGTGGTGATGAGCGCCGCATTGAGCAGCACGCCGGCCGAGACCCAGGCCAGCGCCCGCCAGTCACCGCGCGGCGCGCCCGACGGTTCTTCCATGTGCCGGTAGCCGCCGGTGCGCACTTCCCAGATGAGCATCACGCCACAGATGGCCAGCGCAGCACTCACCACCCAGGGCAGGAAGTCGGGGCCGACGCCGGCGTAACCGGCGTCGGAGGGAATCGCGGTCGCGCCATAGGCGAGCACGGCGGCCACGACCAGCGCGCCGATGCCCATGGCCAACTGGCCGGGGCGGTGGTCGGGCGCGGCCTCGGCCTGGGGAGTGGGGTTCATGACGGGTCCTTGTCAAAACGAATCACCCTGGTGCGCGAGCCGACCAGGGTGAAGGGCATGGCGCTGTGCACGAGGAAGCGCACGCAGCGGCAGGCTCAGACCATGCCGGCACGCACCATGGTTGCGCGCAGCGAGGAGAAGTCTTTGTCGACGAACTCGTCGAAGGCCTTGCCGGTCAGCAGCGCGGGCGTCCAGTTGTTCTTTTCGATGGCAGCCGCCCATGACTTGCTCTGCGTGGCCTTGACGACCATGGCGGTGAGCGCATCGCGCTGGGCCTGGGTGATGCCGGCCGCGCCGTAAACCCCGCGCCAGTTGCCGATCTCCACATCGATGCCCTGCTCTTTCAGCGTGGGCACGTCGATGCCTTTGACGCGCTGGGCCGAGGTGATGGCGATGGCGCGCATCTTGCCGCTCTCGATGTACTGCTGGAATTCGCTGTAGCCGCTGCCACCGATGGTGACGTTGCCCCCCAGGATGGCGGCCGTGGCCTCGCCACCGCCGCGGAACGGCACGTAGTTGATCTTGGAAGCGGGCACGCCCACCAGCTGTGCGATCTGCGCCGCCGCGATGTGCTCGGTGGCGCCGCGCGACCCGCCGCCCCACTTGATGCTGCCCGGGTCTTTCTTGAGCTGCTCGACCACGTCCTTCATGGACTTGTAGGGCGAGTTGGCTGGCAGCACGAACACGTTGTACTCGGTGCTCAGGCGCGCGATGGGCGTGAGCTGCGTGATGGACACCGGTGGCTTGCCGGTGATGATGCCGCCGAGCATCACGGCGCCCATCACCATCAGCGCGTTGGGATCGCCCTTGCTGGCGTTGTAGAACTGGGCCAGGCCAATGGCTCCCGCCGCGCCGCCTTTGTTCTCGTAGGTCACCGACGCGGCCACACCGGCATCGCGCATGGCTTCGCCCAGCGCGCGGCCGGTTCCGTCCCAGCCGCCGCCCGGGTTGGCGGGGATCATCATCTTGATGTTGGCACTGGCCCAAGCCGCCTGGGGCAGCGCGCCGGCGGCGGCAAGGGCCGCAAGGGTTTTGAGGAAGGTGTCGCGACGCATGGCTTGTCTCCTGGAGGATGGCTGGACCGATGTGCATATCTTCTGCCTGCACGCTGTCAGTTCGCTGTCCTTCTGATTGGGGGAAACCCTAGGACGCAGGCGCGGACCGGTGCATGCCCACCCCACGCCGATAATCGGAGGCCATGAAGTTGCTCCTGATCGAAGACAACGCCACGATGCAGACCACCCTGCGGCGCAGCTTCGAGCGGCGAGGCATTCAGGTGCTGGGTTGTGAAGACGGCGCCCGGGCCCTGGCGCTGTGGCAGGCCAGCCTGCCCGACGCGGTGCTGCTTGACCTGAGCCTGCCGGGGGTGGACGGGCTGGAAGTGCTGAGCCAGGCGCGCGCCGCCGGCCTGAGCACGCCGGTGATTGTGCTGACCGCGCGCGGCACGGTGGGCGACCGCATCCTCGGCCTGAACACCGGGGCGGACGACTACATGCCCAAGCCCTTCGACCTCGACGAACTCGAAGCACGCGTGCGGGCCCTGGTGCGGCGCTCCGGCAACGCCGATCAGGCCGCGCGAGCGCCGGTGTGGTGCGGCATGCATGTGGAGAAGGACAGCGGCGCGGTCTACTTCGAAGGCCAGCCGATGGAACTCGCCCCGCGCGAACTGGCGCTGTTGCACGCCCTGCTGGGCAAGCCCGGCCACGCCATCGCCAAGGAGCGCCTGTTCGAGCTGGTGTTCCCGGGCGAGAGCCAGGTGCAGCCGGAGGCCATCGAGGTGGTGGCCTACCGCCTGCGCAAGAAGATCGCCCACACCGGCGCGCAACTGGTCACGCTGCGCGGCCTGGGCTATCTGCTGAAGGCCACGGCGTGACTCCCGCCCCGGTGACCCCACGGCCGCGCGCGGTGTCGCTGCGCCGCACGCTGCTCATGGGCATCCTGCTGCCGGTGTTCGTCTTCGTCATCATCAACACCGTCGTGCTGTATCGGCAGGCGCTCGACGCCGCCGACACCGCCTACGACCGCACCCTGCTGGCCACCGCGAAGTCGCTCGGCGAACAACTGCGGGTGACCGGCGCAGGCGACCAGGTGCAGGTGGAATCCACCCTGCTCTACTCGGCGCTCGAAGCCTTCGAGGCCGACAACCGCAGCCGCATCTTCTACCGGGTCAGCGGCCTCAAGGGCGAGATGGTTTCCGGCTTTCGCGACATGCCCGACTGGCGCCGCGACATCCCGCAGAAGAACCTCTACGCCGCCCTGGTCAACTTCTACGACGACGAATACCGTGGCGTGCCGGTGCGCATGGCGGTGCTGTTGCAGCCGGTCTCCGGCGTGTATGAGCAGGGCATGGCCACCATTCAGGTGGCTGAAACGCTGGAGCTTCGCCAAACGCTGGCGCGGCAGATCCTGATCGACACACTGTGGCGCCAGGCCGCGCTGGTGGTGGTGATTGCGCTGGTGGTGGTCTTCGTGGTGCAACGCGCCACGCGCCCGGTGCGCGCGCTCAGCCAGGCGCTGGGCCTGCGCAGTGAGAACGACCTCTCGCCGCTGCCCACCGAAGGCGCGCCACGCGAGCTGCTGCCGCTGCTGGACGCGGCCAACCAGCACATGCAGCGGCTCTCTCACCTGCTGGCACACCAGAAGCGTTTCGTGCGCGACACCTCGCACCAGTTGCGCACCCCGCTGGCGGTGTTGAAAACACAGGTGCAATCGGCGCGTCGCGGCGACGTGCCGCCGCAGCAGGCTCTGGAGGAGATCGGCCACACAGTCGATCGCGCCACGGAACTGGCCAACCAGATGCTGGCGCTGGCGAAGGTGGAGCAGTTGCGCCAGGACGGTCGCCCGCCCGTGATCGACTGGTCCCAGGTGGTGCGCGCGGTGGCGCTCGACCTCTCGGCGTTGATCGCGGATCGCTCGATCGACTTTTCGATCGACACCCAGGCCGCGCCGGTGCAGGCCCACGAATGGGCCTTGCGCGAACTCAGCCGCAACCTGCTGCACAACGCGATCAAGAACACGCCCACGGGCGCCAACCTGTCGGTGGTCGTGGCGGTTGACGCGCAGTCCGCCACACTCACCGTGCGCGACGAAGGCCCGGGCATCTCGCCCGCGCTGCGCGAGCGCCTGTTCCAGCCCTTCGTCACGGATCAGCAGCAAGCCCCCGGCGTGTCGGGCTCTGGCCTGGGCCTGGCGATCTGCCGGGAGATCGTGCTGTCCCTGGACGGCCGCATCGAACTCAACAACCGCACCCACCTGGGCCAGGTCATGGGGCTGGACGCCATCGTGCGCCTGCCCCTGGTCACATTGCCCGACCATTCATGAAACCTGACACAGACAACGCCTCCGGCAAGGTCCGCCTGGACAAATGGCTCTGGGCCGCGCGCTTCTACAAGACCCGAAGCCTGAGCAGCGAAGCCATCGACAAAGGCCACGTCCGGCTCAACGGCCTGCCGGTCAAGCCTTCGCGCGACGTGAAGCCCGGCGACGTGCTGGAGCTGCGCATCGGCGTGGACACGCGCACCGTGGTCGTCAGGGGATTGAGCGGCATGCGCGGTCCCGCGCCGGTTGCCGCCCTGCTCTACGAAGAAACGGCGGCCTCGCTCCTGCTGCGCAGCCAGGCCGCCGAGCAGCGGCGACTGGCACCCGAGCCCGCCCACAGCCAGCCGATGGGTCGCCCCACCAAACGCGATCGGCGCCAGATCGAGGATCTGCGCGGTGCGCCTGCCCGTGGGGAGTGGAACGAGCGCTGGAGCGCCTCGCTCGACGACGAAGATTGAGGCTGGGACCCGGACTAGGCCTTGCGCAAACCCAGCCACATCACCGTGGCGACCACAACCAGGCCACCGGCCACCTGGACGGCGGCGATGGACTGCCCCAGAATTGCCCAGGCCAACACCAGCGCAAAAATGGGCTCGATGTTCATGATGGCGGAATTGCCCACCACGCCAAGCTTGGGCAGCACGGTGAACATGATGGTGAAGGCGGTGCCATAGAGGAAGGTCAGGCCCAGCAGGCCCCACCAGCCGGTGGGCGCGGTGGGCAGGGACAGTCCCCCCTGAGCGCTGGCCGCGATCATGGCCATGACCGCCACGATGGCCATGGTGGTCGCCGTGCGCAGCCGGCCATCGAGCTCGCCCGTTTCGTGCTGCGTCAACACCAGCGCCATGCCGAAGGTGGCGGCCGCGGCAAGCGCAAAGGCCACGCCGACTCCGATCCTTGCCCAATGACCCGAGGCGCCCAGGCCAGAGGCCGCGCCGAAGACATCCAGCGCGAGCGCCAGGCCAATGAGCATCACCGGCATGGCCTTGAGCACCCGCGGCTGCGGCCGCTGGCGGTAGACCAGGCGCGCCCACAAGGCCGTCCACAGAGGGTAGGTGTTGAAGGCGAGCAGCGCCAGCGCCACAGGCAATCGCGCCACGGCGGCGTACAGGCACAGACTCTGCACGCCCACCAGCAGGCCGATGGCGGGCAAGGCCTTGCGGTGCCGAGCCTGCAGACGCACGGGCACCCGGTAGACCAGCAGGATGGCTGCGACGACCAGCGCCGTCACGCTGCTGCGAAAGGCCACCGCCGTGGCCACGCTCACGCCGTGATCGAAAGCGAGGCGCGCAGCGACATGGTTCGCGCCCATCATGAACGCGATGAGCAACAGGGTGGCGAAGGCCGCACGGCTCAAGGCCGCAGGCGAATGGGCGGAGGACGTCATGCGCCGATTGTCGATCAGGACTTGCTTGCTATCGCAACTGCTGGCCAAACAGGTAGGTCATGTTGACGCGCCGGGCCTCGTAGCGGTCCACGAAGCGGATGGTGTCGGTCTCGTGAAACAGCGCCGAGTTGAACAGCACCGCGCGGTTGCAGCGGTGCGGCACCGTCACGCAACCCGCCTTGTGCTGCGCGAGGAATTCATAGATGCGGGCACTGTCGGCGTTGTACTGCTCGAAGGTCCAGTCGGCTGGCGCCGGCACGTCGTATACCTTGAGCCCACCGCTGTCGGGGTCGAGGTTGTGCTCGCTCGGAGCGATCCAGAAGTTCAGGTTGACTTTGGCGAAGTCGGCGTGCACGTTGATCCCGCGCGTCACGGCAGGCTCGTACTTGAAGCCCCAGAGCTGGGTCAGCAGGTAATCCTTGAACACGCGCGGCATGCGCTGCTTGAGTTCGCGCGCGAGCTGCAAATGCAGCGGGCTGTTGAAGCCCCGGTTGGCAAAGGCGCCCAGGTAGCTGTTGGCGTACTCGCCGTGCCACACGCGCGAAGCATGAGCGAAATCTTGAAAGGCCTTGAGCGCCGGCTCGGACAGGAAGTGATCGATGGTGAGGATTTCGGGGGTGCCCGCCAGGTAGGCCTCTTCCAGGGCGAGCCAGTCGTTGTCAGGGTTGAGCACGGCAGGCACGGCGGGCATGGCATGCATCCAGGGCGTGGCCAGAAACTCCTGCAGGCTCGACAGCTCCTTGGCCGAGGCGCGCAGCGTGCCGCCAGGCGGCAGATCTTTCGCCTGCTGCAGCAGCGCACCGCCGGTCTTGAGAAACGCTGCCAGGCCGGGCACTGCGTGCCCGTGTGCCTGGAGCCACTGCGCCTGCTGCACGTCGTGCTTGAGCCGGAAGGCGCTGAGGGCCAGGCCCGCGTGGCGCAAGGTCGGCGCACGGTACACGCTGTGCAGGTACACCTCCAGGCTCTTGCGTCCTGCGGCGACGACCTGGGTGGTGTTCACACTGTCGCTGAGCACCATGGCCGCCAGGTTGGTGTGCGCCTGGACCAGCGTCGGGTCCAGCGCGATGGCCCTTTCGCAACTGGCCACGGCCTCGGGAATGCGGCCCAACTGCCTGAGTGCGTTCCCGCGCTCCACCCAGGCCTGGGCGTGCTTGGGGTGCGCCTGCGTGGCGCGCTCGGCGCGCGAGAGGGCCTCGTCGTACCGCGCGAGTTCGTTGAGCGCGTTGCTGAGGTTGCACAGCACCACGGGATTGTCGGGCTCGGCCTCCAATGCCTTTTCGTAGCTGCCCAGTGCCTCAGGCTGACGTCCGAGGCGCTGCAGCATGTTGCCCTGGTTGCACAGCAGCGCGGTGTGTGCAGGATGGGCCTGCAAGGCGCGTTCGAAACAGGCCAGGGCCTCGGGCAACTGCTGCAGCTTCTTGTGCAGCAGGCCGAGGTTGATCGCGATGTCGGCGTCTTCGGGCAGCAAGGCCCGCGCCTGCTCATAAGTTGCCAGCGCTTCGGTGTCCCGACCCAGCTGTTGCAGCGTGAACGCCAGGTTGTTCAGCGCGTCGGCATTCTGAGGCGCGGACTGCACCGCACGGCCGAAGTAGCCCGCCGCGCGCTCAGGATGCCCAGCCTGGGACTCCAGCAGGCCCAGGTGATACAGCACCGCGAACTCGGCCGGAAATTGCTTGAGCACGCCCTCGTAAAGCGAGCGCGCCGCGTCCAGCAGGCCTTGCGAGTGGTAGTGCACCGCCAGCTGCATCTGCTGGGCGGGCGCGAGGGAAGCGTTCATCGCGGCTCCTTGACGATCAAAACGGTCACGGCCCTCACAGCGGGACGTGAAAAAGCCCCACGGCCATGGGCGGTGGGGCTTGATGTTCAGAAGCCCGCGTCTGGGGCGCCTGGCCATACTGGCGGAGCGAGAGGGATTCGAACCCTCGATGAGGCTCTACACCCCATACTCCCTTAGCAGGGGAGCACCTTCGGCCACTCGGTCA